>NZ_JADEYS010000015.1 GCF_015209595.1 Pontibacterium sinense
TGGTGGGTCGTATAGGATTCGAACCTATGACCAATTGGTTAAAAGCCAACTGCTCTACCAACTGAGCTAACGACCCGCCCGATGGAGTGCGTATATTACGCGCTAACCTAAAAAGTGCAAGCACTTATTATCGAAAATATTCAGTTAAACGATAATTTTTTCAATAAGTTAAGCGTAGCGGGTCGGATCCAACACACCAGCATCTTCAAATCCTTTTGCACGCAGTCGACAACTGTCACATTGACCACAAGCACGACCCTCATCATCCGCCTGATAACAGGACACTGTCAGCGAATAATCAACGCCCAACGCCATACCTTGCTGAATAATTTCGGCTTTAGTGAGATCAATCAGTGGGGTCTGCAATTTCAATGGCTGGCCACTGGTACCGGACTTCGTCGCCAAATTAGCCATCGCTTCAAACGCAGCAATATATTCGGGTCTGCAGTCAGGATAACCGGAGTAATCCACAGCATTCACACCGATAAAGATATTCTGTGCCTCCAACACCTCCGCCCATCCCAATGCAAGGGATAGAAACACCGTATTGCGGGCAGGAACATAAGTGACAGGAACACCATCAACCTCCTCTTCCGGCACATCAATACTATGATCGGTCAGCGCTGAGCCACCAAAATCTTCGAGATGAAGGCGAATAACACGATGCTCTTTAGCATCCATTTGTACAGCAATCTGGCGTGCAGCGTTTAGCTCAGTAAGAGAGCGCTGACCGTAATCAAAGCTAAGAACATAACATTCAAATCCCTGATCTTTAGCCATTGCCAGTGCAGTAGCAGAATCCAATCCACCAGACAGCAGAACAACTGCCTTCTTAACAGCGGTAGTCATTAACAATATTCCAGGAATTACTTACGCTTGAACTCTTCGACCAGAGGAGCAACATTGGATTTCGGATGGTTCTTAAGCACGTAATCGAGATATTCTTCCGAACGTACCTGATCACCCAATTCGCTATAGATCACACCCAGCTTAAAGGCGGCATGTGGTGCCTTGGGATGCTCTGGATACTGCCCCAAAACCAATGCAAAGGCTTCTCGCGCCTTTTCAAGCTTTTGCTCCGCATGATGGATTTCACCCATCCAGTAGTACGCGTTGGCAACACGTGCACTATTGGGATAGTCACGCACAAAAGCGCTAAACGCCACAACCGCGGCCGGGAAATCACGAGCACGAACCAAGCCAAAGGCTTCACGATAGGCTTTAGAGTCCGAAACACCATCTTTAACACTTACGGATGCTGGCTTAGCCTGAGGTTTTGAAGAATCCGATTGATCCGATGCCTGAGGGGCACTGGATGACTGTACCGTACGATCAGATTTCTGCGATTGAGCAGACTCTGTCGCACCAGACGACGCTGGATTAGATGCTTGCGCTTTATTCGTTGTAGCTGTCGGAGCTTCACGACTCATCAGCGAACTGATACGACGATCAAGATCGCGATAACGATCCAATTGCTGCCGTTCCATCTTTTTCAGACGAAACGCCTGCTGCTCCAGCTCACCACGTAACGAACGCACCTCATTCTGCAGCTGGTCAATAATCATCAACAACTCAGCATTATTGCGTGCGGCAGTTGACCGCCCAACACCTGAGGAGCTCTGATCAGCCTGGGATGTTTGAATCTCAATAACAGGAGGGGGTGCCGCCATTGCGCCAGCACTGAAAGTCAGCGCCAGCACAACAGAGGGTAGATAACGGGCTGTGTACATTAGTTGCTAACGTACTTCAGCTCTACGCGACGGTTCTGAGCCCAAGACTCTGAGCTATGACCCAGCACAGCAGGCTTCTCTTCACCGTAGCTAATAGTTTCGATCTGATCAGAGTTTACACCGTTAACCTGCAGGTAACGCGCTACTGACTGAGCACGACGCTCACCCAAAGCCATGTTGTACTCACGTGTACCACGCTCATCTGCATGACCTTCCAGACGCACAGATGCGCTTGGAGTGGCTACCAGATAAGCAGCATGCTTCTCTAGCGCATCCAGACCGTCCTGTTTTACGACAGACTTATCAAAGTCGAAGTAAAAAACAGTCTGCAGTGCAGCTACAGCGTCCGCTGCTTTCTGTGCAGCCATCTCAGCAGCAGAAACGCCACCGGATACAGCTGCACCCTTGCTATCGGCAAAAGAACCGGAAGTGTCTACCGCACCTGTAGTGCCGGTATCAGTACCACCAGTTGAACTACAACCCGCGACCCATGCCACGGAAAGAGCCAGTGCAACAGCTTTGGCTACATTGGAAGCTTTCATCGAATACTCCTGTAATATCCTTTAATGTCGGCCCTAACCAACACCCTGAATAGTAAAATTAGATTATTCCCAACTGACGCATACGTTAATGGCTGTGCGTACTTATTGCAAGTACGGTGACCACGCCGGTTCACGTACATGCCCCTGTGAATCCGGCAGCAGGAAGCGCACGTTCCCATCCAGTGTAACCCCGCCCAAAACACCACGGGTACCCTTCTGTGTCGCATACAAAATCATGCTGCCATTCGGTGCAATGGTTGGCGACTCATCAAGGAAGGTTTCAGTCAACACTTCAACACGAGAGGTTTTCAGATCCTGTACTGCAATACGGAACACACCATCGTCGCCTCGATGCACCATCGCCAGAAAACGACCATCCTGTGTCAAAGATGCACGTCCGTTGTAATTACCTTCATAAGTCAGCCGCTCAATGTTTCGACTTTTCAGATGCATCTGATAGATCTGAGGCTGACCTCCACGATCGGAGGTAAAAATCAGAGTGCGACCATCCGGTGACCAGTTTGGCTCGGTATCAATACCGTAGTGATGGGTCATACGCGTCAATTTACGCTGCAACAGATCCAGAATATAGATCTCCGGATTGCCATCTTTTGACAACACCAGCGCCATCTTACTACCATCAGGCGACCACGCCGGCGCACCATTCAAACCTTTAAAAGACTGTACTTTCTGGCGCTGACCGGTCCTGAGATCCTGAATATAAATAGCGGGACGACTGCTTTCGAACGAAACATAGGCCACACGACGCGCATCACGCGACCAGCTTGGAGACATGATCGGCTCTTTGGATTCAAGGATAGTTCTGGGACGCGCGCCGTCCGAATCAGCCATACGCAACTGATAGCGGAAGGTATCTGCATCCAGTTTATCCGCGGTCACATAAAGGATTCGGGTATAAAATGCGCCTTTTAAGCCGGTCAGGTACTCATAGATATTATCAGCAATGACATGAGCGACATCACGCAATCCATTGCGACTCCCTATACGCGCATCACGTAAGATCAACTCCTCTTTGATGACATCATAAACTTCATATTCCACCCGCACAGCGTTATCTTTGGCAGGACTCATTCGCCCAATCACCAGAAACTCCTGACCGGCGCTACGCCAGTCACGAAACGCCACTTCGTTCTGACGGGAAGGATTACTCAGCATATTGTCCTGATCCATCACAGCAAACAGACCACTGCGTGCGAAATCACTGCCAATGACGCCAGCAACATCTTCCGACAGACCATAGCCACCGCTCCACGAGAACGGGACAACCGCTACAGGGGTAGGCTTATCCACACCCTGGGTCACCTCAATTCTCAACTCCGCTTGCAGCGGCAGCGAAACCAACAAAACAGACAGCACAGCAACGATATATTTATATAGTCTCACTGTAAGATTCTCCGATCTCTGTACACCAATAACTTGGACTAGCCTTCCCGATTACGACACAGAGCCGAGAGCGGAGTTCCGCAAACAGCTCCAATACAACGAATACACCCAATATTTACCGACGTAAGTCTTCAGGCCGGAAGACCATGGTGAACTTTCTGTAGTAACGATCAAATACAACCGGATCCAGTTTCCGGAGCTCAGGAAAGCTGGAAGCTTTCATCACTGCCCGCACCGCATCCCGATCAAAACGATCATCGCCACTGGATTTACTCACGTACGCGTCATCAACCTCACCCGATGGCAAAAGATGGATAGACAATTCAACCACCATGCCATTGCGCGCACTCGGAGACCGCCTCCAGTAACGAGAGATTTGCTCACGCACATACGCTTCGTAGCTAATAGCCGTCTGACGCCCCTCTTCTGCCGCCAGCTCCGCCTCTTCCTCTTCGAGAGCTGATGCTAAGGCGCTTTGACGAGCCTTTTCTGCTTCAGCACGACGACGCTCTTCGGCTTCTGCTTTCTTTCGCTTTTCAGCCGCGAGCTTCTCTTGTGCTTTACGTTTGCGTTCCGCTTCAGCCTTCTGACGGGCTTTTTCTTCTGCCGCTTTTTTCTCTGCGAGTTTTTTCTCTGCAGCCTTCTTCGCCGCTAGCTCTTTCTTGCGCTTGGCATCCGCCTTGCGCTTTTCATCTTCCGCCTTTTTACGAGCAACTTCCTGCTTACGCTTCTTTTCAGCGGCCGCTTTTTTTGCGACCTCTTGCTTACGTTTCTTTTCAGCCGCCTTTTTACGCGCAACTTCCTTCTGGCGTTCTTTCTCTGCGGCTGCCTTCTTACGCTTTTGTTCTGCCTGGGCTTTCCGCTTTGCCTGATCGTCTGCCCGTTTTTTCGCAGCGGCAGCCTCGCGCTTTCGATCGGCGTTGGTTGTGATCGATTTCAGATCAACAACCTGGGCATTCACATGCCTGGGCACTCGCCTAGTTTCCTTATCTGACTCAAACCACACATCCGCCAAGATAAAAAACACCACGCCATGCAACAGCAAGGCTAACAGCGCAGGTAATAGATAACTATTGAGCTTCAACTGATCCGCCCTACTCGGTTACCAGACCAACAGTGCCTGCACCCGATTGCTGCAGCAACACCATTAGCTGAACGACAGCGTCGTAGTCTACGTTTTTGTCTCCGCGCACCAACAGCATCTTATCTTCGTTAGCCGCCAGAATTTTTCTCACACGCTCGGATACAGTTTCTGCATCCAACGGCTCTTCTGGATCACCACCAACATCGATAAAGTACTCTTGTTTAGCGTTCACCGTGATAATAACCGGCTCTTTGTCCTTATCATCCACGGGTTCCGCCGCCGCTTTTGGCAATTCTACCTGTACACCCTGCGTCAACATGGGCGCCGTAATCATAAAGATCACCAACAGCACCATCATGACATCGATATAAGGCACCACATTGATTTCCGCGTTTAGCTTACGCGTTTTACGATGGCGTCTGATCATAGCAACACCTTAAGATGCACCGTGAACGCGACGATGGAGTACAGCGGAGAACTCATCCGCAAACGTTTCATAGCTGCTCAATACGCTTTCAGATTTCGCAGAAAAGCGGTTATAGGCAATAACAGCAGGAATCGCGGCAAACAACCCAATGGCAGTTGCTACCAACGCCTCAGAGATACCTGGCGCTACCGATGCCAACGTTGCCTGGTGAACATTAGCCAAACCACGGAATGAGTTCATGATGCCCCATACAGTGCCAAACAACCCGACATAAGGACTGACTGAACCGACAGACGCGAGAAATGGCAGATGCTGTTCCAGCTTATCCTCTTCACGTGACATTGCCACACGCATGCCCCGCTGGACCCCTTCCATAACCGCATCAGGATCGGATGTCCGCTGCTGGGTCAGACGGGTATATTCTTTCAGACCCGCGCGAAAAATATTCTCTGCACCACAATCCGGATTAGGATGCTGATTAACCTCACGATACAAGGCGCTTAAGTCCACTCCAGACCAAAACCGTTCTTCAAACTGCAGCAGAGCTTTTTTCGTGCGGCGTAAAAAGAAGTGGCGCTGAAAAATCATGACCCAGGAAAGCAACGACGCCATGACCAACAGCACCATTACAAGTTGAACGACCACACTGGCGTTAACCACCAGACTCCAGATAGACATCTTTTCAACCACTTCGGCTGCCCTCAATTACTGTACAGATAGAACTCGACGCCAACGACGCCAGGAAAAAGAATTAGGTTATTGATTATACCGGCGGGATATATCAGAGATCACGTCCTGTGTCACAACGAACCTGGTTTTTTACATGCCCGTAACACCAAAACACATTCGCAGCGATTGAGAGCACAAACCACCCCAATCAGCCGTCTCGAATGGGACGCTTACAGCGCAAAAAAGTTCAGGCCTTCACAATAAACTGTAGCCCGACACGCTCAAATAAAACCCAAGCAAGCCTACAAAGAGACAATAACAGGAGAAGGTTACATAAATAAAGGAGGGAACCGAGAGCAAAGACGTAAGAGTGATGAAAAGGCGGCGCTTAGCTCACCGCCCTCAGCGTTTCTCCGGCAGACTGACAGCGCACACAACGGACAGCTATTGGGTTTGCATGCAGACGATTTAACTCAATATCATCGCCACACTCAAGACAGATACCGTACTCACCTTCTTCAATACGATGAAGAGCTTCAATACAGGCGCGAATTTCGTCCGTATGACGGGATAGATTCATCAAATTCAAAGCAACCGCAGCCGCCTGCTCAGCTTCTTCCGTACGATCATGAGCAGATCCAGAAAATGTACTTTCCCCCATCTGCTGAGTATCCCGCAGTTCCTCCCGCGCCTCTTCACGCAGGCAACGTAAATGTTCTTCGATCTCGGCCTTAAACGCCAGTACCTTGGATGCGGTGATAGTGGTAACCATTTGCAGCCCTTTTATCTGTGTTGATGTACTCACTCACATCTTAGTCAACGCACCGCCTCCAGAGCGTTGATCAATGTCAGACAGACAGGCATAGCCGCGTTTTGTTCTCTTCTATTGATCCATGTCCGGTTTATCGATTCCGAAGTGGCGATAGGCATGATCTGTTGCTACCCGCCCCCTTGGCGTGCGCATAATAAAGCCTTGCTGGATCAGGTATGGCTCCAATACATCTTCTATCGTATCGCGCTCTTCACTGATGGCCGCTGCAAGACTCTCAACGCCTACAGGACCACCGCCAAACTTCTCAATCATCGCCAACAACATTCGGCGATCCATATGATCGAAACCACTGTTATCAACATTCAGCATATTTAAGGCACGATCAGCCATCTCCGATGAGATATACCCATCGCCTTTAACCTCTGCATAATCACGCGCACGACGCAGCAAGCGATTGGCAATACGCGGCGTTCCGCGAGAGCGGCACGCAATTTCACGCGCACCGCGCTCATCGACACTCGTCCCTGACAACTCAGCCGAGCGACCGACAATACTGGACAGATCATCGACATTGTAAAATTCAAGGCGCTGCACGATACCAAAACGGTCTCTCAGCGGCGACGTAAGCAACCCTGCACGCGTGGTTGCCCCCACCAGTGTAAACGGCGGCAACTCCAGCTTAATGGAACGAGCAGCCGGACCTTCGCCGATCATAATATCCAGCTGATAGTCCTCCATCGCCGGATACAAAACCTCTTCCACATTAGGGCTGAGACGGTGAATTTCATCGATAAAAAGCACGTCACCCGGCTCAAGGTTTGTGAGCAATGCAGCCAGATCACCCGCCTTTTCCAGCACCGGGCCCGATGTGGTTTTAATCTCAGACCCCATCTCGTTGGCAATAATATTAGCCAACGTCGTCTTACCCAGACCCGGCGGCCCAAAGATTAACGTGTGATCCAATGCTTCACCACGCCCTTTCGCTGCATGGATAAAAATCTCCATCTGCTCACGCACAGTAGGCTGACCGACGTAATCCTCCAGCGTTTTAGGGCGTATTGCCCGATCCTGCGCTTCTTCAACAGGGTTGCTGGCAGGTGAGATAAAACGATCTGCTTCGATCATGGATGGAGCCTCAAATCACACGTAAATTGAATTGTTCTTACAAAAACCAATATAGCCAACTACACCGCTAACCCGTAACCATCGACTTTAGCGACTGCCGGATCAGGTCTTCGCTGCTACCCCCCGCGCCCAAGGCCTTTTCAGCCTGGGCAATCGCTTTAGTCGCCTGTACCGGCTTGTATCCCAGCGCCACTAATGCACTTTCTGCCTCGGCCCGGTGATCGGTTGCAGGCATCGAAACAGCCACGTCAGGATCACCACCACCGCTCAATTGGAACTCACCAAAATCGGCGACCTGCAGGTCCTTCAGCTTATCTTTCATTTCAACGATCAGTCGCTCGGCGGTCTTCTTTCCGACGCCAGGCAAACGCACCAACGCTGCGGTATCCTGATCGTGCACCGAACGTACAAAATCGTTGGCACTGATGCCCGACAAAATAGTTAACGCGAGTTTTGGCCCCACGCCATTCACTTTGATCAAGGTACGGAACAGCAACCGCTCCTCCCGATCAGCAAAGCCATAGAGCAGCTGCGCATCTTCACGCACTACAAAGTGCGTAAACAACGTGACCTGCCTGCCCAGCTCCGGCAAACGATAGAAGGTATTCATGGAGGCCTCAACCTCATAGCCAACGCCATTAACATCAATCAACAGTTGCGGCGGATGCTTTTCCAGCAGCTCACCTCTTAACCTTCCAATCACTGATTTACTTCTCCATATCCCGGGCAGTTTTGTCTGACTCCAGACGGTGTCCTGCAACAATAAATTCAGGCAAACGCAGATCTGCGAACACCGCTGCCATACGTGTGGCAAAGATCAAACCCATTGAGATCATCGCTAACAGGCGGTCCTCAATCAGACCTTCAAACGAGACAAAGAAAATCGCGCCAGCAATCGCACATGTTGCGTAGATCTCACCTCCACGGTGAAGAATCAACGGGATTTCTCGTGTCAGAATGTCGCGAATCATACCACCTGCGGTACCAGTGATCATGGCCATCATAACCACGACCACATCCGATTGGCCCATGGCCATCGCCTTCTGCGCACCCAGGATCGCAAATAACGCCAACCCCATCGCATCCAACACCAACAACGCACGACGTGGATACGCAACATATCGGCAGAGAATAAACGCCCCCACCGCCGATACGATTGCGGTCCAAAGGTAACTCGTATCAACGATCCAACCTATAGGGTGAGCATCCAGGGTAATATCGCGAATCGTACCACCACCCAACGACGTCACAATCGCCAGAACTACAACACCCAGGATATCCAGACGCTTGCCTTGCGCCGCCAATGCACCGGTCACCGCGAATACCGCAATACCCACAATCTCAGCAAAATAGATAAAAGTTTCGTAATCCATCTAACGCCAACGCCCCTTTCGGTTTGAACGTGCTCCAGCCATCTGCACCAAATTCGTACGGGTATGCGCATGACAAAGCGCAATAGCAAGCCCATCCGCAGCATCTACCTGAGGCAAGCCAGGCAGTTTCAGAATATGTGCGACCATATGCTGAACCTGCGCTTTATCCGCCGAACCATTACCAACAACAGATTGCTTTACCTTTCTCGCCGCGTACTCGTAAATCGGCAGTTCCTGATTGGTACCCGCCACAATGGCAACGCCACGTGCCTGACCCAATTTCAGTGCCGAGTCTGCATTGCGCGCCATAAACACCTGCTCAATTGCCATCTCCTGAGGGCAATAACGACTAATCACTTCAGTCACCCCTTCAAAGACCTGCTGCAGGCGCTCAGGCAACGCATCACCCTTGATGCGGATACAGCCACTGGCAACATATTCATTTTTTGAGCCCACGCTATTGATGACACCGTAACCGGTGATGCGTGACCCCGGATCAATTCCGAGTATTAACATAAAACCATCAGTTCAGATTATTGCCGACCATAATACGCGTTAGCACCACTGATGATGCAATAAATCGCACAACAAACCGTCTTTCTCCGTGAACAAAAAAGCCGAGACAACGGCCTCGGCTTTTCCAGAAGAGCTACACGGCGATCTTTCGCCCTAGCCCTGACTTAACCGCTCAGACTTAAGGCGTCTTACGCAGCTTGATGTTCAGTTCACGCAACTGAGCTGCACTCACTTCACCCGGCGCTTCAGTCATCATGCAAGATGCGCTCTGGGTTTTAGGGAACGCAATCACTTCACGGATAGACTCAGTACCCGTCATCAGCATGATCAGTCGATCAAGACCGAACGCCAGACCACCATGAGGAGGCGCACCGAACTGCAGAGCATTTAGCAGGAAGCCGAATTTCTCTTCCGCTTCTTCATCGCTAATGCCCAGCACGTCAAATACAGTCTTCTGCATCGCCTGATCATGAATACGAACAGAACCACCGCCCAGCTCGCAACCGTTCAATACCATGTCGTATGCACGGGACAGCGCAGTCAGAGGGTTCGCTTTCAGTTCTTCAGGAGAGCAGCTTGGCGCGGTGAATGGGTGGTGCAATGCAGTCACACCGCCCTTATCAGTCTCTTCGAACATTGGGAAGTCAACAACCCACAGCGGTGCCCACTCGCACTGCGCCATGTTCATGTCTTCACCTACTTTGATACGCAATGCACCCAGTGCTTCGCTTACAACCTTCTCTTTGTCTGCACCGAAGAAGACGATATCACCGTTCTGAACTTCCAGACGCTCCATGATCTTCATGGCAACATCTTCACCCAGGAACTTAACGATTGGAGACTGCAGGCCTTCAGCACCTTTCTCCAGCTCGTTCACCTTGATCCATGCCAGACCTTTCGCACCGTAGATACCCACGAACTTAGTGTATTCGTCGATAATCTTACGCGTCAGCTGAGCACCGCCTGGTACTTTCAACGCTGCAACGCGGCCTTTAGGATCTTTAGCTGGACCGGCAAAAACCTTGAACTCGATCTCAGCCATCAGATCAGCAACGTCGACCAGCTCCATTGGGAAACGCAGGTCCGGCTTATCAGAACCGTAACGCTGCATCGCTTCCGCGTATGGCATACGTGGGAAGTCACCCAGATCAATGTCCAGCATGTTCTGGAACAGTTCACGGATCATGTTTTCGGTCATACCCATGATCGCTTCCTCATCCATGAATGAGGTTTCGATATCAATCTGGGTAAATTCCGGCTGACGGTCAGCACGCAGGTCTTCGTCGCGGAAACATTTAGCAATCTGGTAGTAACGGTCAAAACCCGCCACCATCAACAGCTGTTTGAACAACTGTGGCGACTGCGGCAGTGCAAAGAAGCTACCTTCGTGAGTACGGCTCGGCACCAGATAGTCACGCGCGCCTTCAGGTGTTGCACGGTTCAGGATTGGCGTTTCGATATCCAGGAAACCGTTATCATCCAGGTAGTTGCGGATCGCATTAGTCACCTTAGAACGGAAACGCAGTTTATCCTGCATTTCTGGGCGACGCAGATCGATATAACGGTGACGCAGACGCACGTCTTCACCCACCTGCTGGTGTTCGTCCAGCTGGAAAGGAGGTGTTTCCGCTTTGTTCAGGATAACCAGCTCTTTGCCCAGTACTTCGATCTCACCCGTAGGCATATCCGGGTTCACAGTACCTTCCGGACGATCACGCACCAGACCACGCACTTCGATAACAAACTCGTTACGTACACTGTCTGCCAGTGCGAAGCTTTCTTCACGATCCGGATCAAATACAACCTGTGTCAGACCTTCGCGGTCACGCACATCCAGAAAGATGACACCACCGTGGTCACGACGACGGTGCACCCAACCGTTCAGGGTGATTTCTTCGCCAACGTGTTCTTTTCTCAGATCGCCGCAATAATGGCTGCGCATAGTTTCCTGTTCCTGTTAAGTTACCAACACATCCGAGTTCAACGGATGTAAGAGCTAAATTTAATTTGGCTTTCGGCCGCAGGCTTAACTGCTACTGCCGCTGTCACCCGCAAGATTTTTCTTCTTACCGGTTTTAAAATCTGTTTCGTACCAACCACTTCCTGACAATCGAAATCCCGGCGCAGAGACTTTTTTCTCTACCCGTTCACTGTCACAGGATTTGCAGTTTGGCGCTGGTGCATCGCTACGCATCACCAGCTTCTCAAACTCGTGGCCGCAGCTTTTGCATTCAAAATCGTAGATAGGCATCGTAAAACGCGTTCCAGATTCAGATCTATTCTATTGGAAAACGCGCGATTATAACCGATTTGGAAGGAGGTTACAGGCCCTAAGCGCGGTAAAGAAATCGACAGCGCCGACCCGGACAGATCGACGCAAAGGATTGCGTTGAGTTACGACTCTTCAGGAGAGATCGTCACCTCTCCGGTATTGGTTAATAACACTTCAACTTTATGCCGAATCTCATGAATTTGCTCATCCGTATAAGGCTTAGCAGGCACCTTGCCCCACACAGGCCCCGGCCATGCAGCATCATCTTCCTGCCGCACGATATGATGCAGATGCAGCTGCGGTACCATATTACCCAGCGACGCCACATTCATTTTTTTAGCGGCGAAAATATCAGCCAGATTCTCCGCCAGAAACGAAGACTCGTGAATCATCTGACACCGTTCTTCCTCTGGTAGGTGATAAATTTCGGTGGCTCCAGCACGACGGGGCACCAGAATAAACCACGGATAGTTTGCATCGTTTATCAGCAACAGGCGACACAGTGGGAAATCTCCCAGTACAATACAATCTGCGGCCAGCTGAGGATGCAGTTCAAATTCCAATTCCAGCTCGTCCATGGTTCCTCCGATGAAATTTACTTAAAATTCCAGACGTTAGTCATTCTCTAATAGGTAAGAGTATAGGCAAATATGCTTGATATCGTGCTCACTGACAACATTGAATCGATTGGCCCCGACATCTGGAATCACCTCTGCGGCACCGACTATCCTTTCCTACGATACGAATTCCTGCATGCACTGGAGCAATCTGGCAGCGTTGGAAAAGGCACTGGGTGGCTCCCCCTTCACTTGTCACTGAAGGACGGCGATGAAACTGTCGCCGTAATGCCGATCTATCTAAAGCAGCACTCATATGGCGAGTACGTATTTGATTGGGCATGGGCAGATGCCTACTCTCGCTATGATTTGGATTATTACCCCAAGCTGGTCACATCCATCCCTTTCACGCCTGCCCATGGCCCCCGGATTGGTACCCGCCAGCCGCTGGATACAATCATTCCAATAATACGTGACGCCATCCCACAAATTGCCGCCAAGCTAAACGCCTCATCCTGGCACGGCCTATTCGCCCCCCACGAGACGATCGAGCAATTTGCGACTCACGAAATCATGCCAAGACTGGGATGTCAGTACCATTGGTTCAACCATGACTACCGTGACTTCAGCCACTTTCTGGAACGTTTCAACTCTCGCAAACGCAAGAATTTACGCAAAGAACGTAAGAAAGTATCCGATCAAGGCGTCGAGTTACGCACCTATAGCGGCGGGGATATTAGCGATGCTCTGCTCCACCGGTTCTACCATTTTTATCAGGTCACCTATCTTAAACGCGGTCGTAAAGGCTATCTGACACCCGAATTCTTTACGCTACTGCGCGACACTATACCGGATCATCTGGTCCTCGTTGTCGCATACGTTAATGATCAAGCCGTCGCAGGCGCCCTTTCACTGCGCAGTGCAACCACCCTCTATGGACGCTACTGGGGATGCCTGGAAGAGTACGATAGCCTGCACTTCGAAACATGTTATTACCAAGGCATCGAATTTTGCATTCTGGAAGGCCTGGAACGCTTTGACCCCGGAGCTCAAGGTGAACACAAGATTCAGCGTGGCTTTGAACCGATTGAGACCTGGTCCGTACACTGGCTACAGGAACCCGGTTTCCGAGAGCCCATCGCACGTTTTCTGAATGAGGAAGAAGAGATGATGCGAGCGCAAATCGCAGAACTAACCACCTGGCTACCGTTTAAGAGCGACTAGATCATTTAAGCACTGGATTAAAAGCCACGCCCCAGACATAAAAAAGCCGCACAACACTGCCTGCTGTGCGGCTTCTCATCTCAGCAACCTACCCCTGTTATAGGTTAGATCACTGAACGCTCGCTTCGATTAAAGAATCGTCGCTGCAATCCAGCCCGCAATCAACAGCGGCAGATTAAAGTGAACAAAGGTTGGTACCACCGTATCCCAGATGTGACGGTGCTGACCATCTACGTTCAAACCCGCAGTCGGGCCCAATGTAGAATCAGACGCCGGAGATCCGGCATCACCCAGCGCACCGGCAGTACCCACCAGCGCAACGACGGCCAATGGCGAAAAGCCTAACTGCACCGCCAAAGGCACGTAGATAGCAGCAATAATCGGAATTGTAGAAAACGAAGAGCCGATACCCATGGTAATCAACAAACCCACCACCAGCATCAACAGGGCAGCCAGTGCTTTATTGCCATCAACAAAGCTCGCAGAGCTTTCAACCAGACTCGCAATTTCACCTGTTTCCCGCAGTACCTCGGCAAAACCAGCGGCGGCAATCATGATGAAACCGATGGTTGCCATCATCTTCATACCATCGACCAGCAGCCCATCCGATTCGTTCCAACGCACCACACCGGAAACCGAGAATACGATAAAGCCCAGCAGCGCCCCCAGAACCATGGAACCCGTATACAGCTGCACGCCAAATGCCACACCAATGGCAGCAATAGCGACCAAGGTACGCACACCCGACACTTCAGCCCCGCCATTCTCAACCGCTTCGATCTTGCTCAGATCATAACGACGCTTGCCTCGGTAACTGATAAATACTGCGATCAGCAGACCTGTCAGCATACCTAGCGCAGGAATACCCATCGCACTGACAACACTGATACCTTCTGTGGATAAACCGTTTGCAGCAATGTTTTTCAGCAGGATCTCATTCAGGAAGATGCCACCGAAACCTACCGGCAAAAACATGTAGGGCGTTACCAGACCAAAAGTCAGCACACAGGCAATCAAGCGACGGTCCAACTGCATCTTTGCCATCACCAACAACAGTGGCGGAATCAGCATTGGAATAAACGCGATATGGATCGGCATTATGTTCTGGGATGAGATCGCCACGAGCATAATCAGCATAATCAACCCGGTTCGCACCATACGAACCCGCTGGGCATCCTGATTGCTTCCCAGCATCACAACAACCCGATCAGCCAAAAGGTGCGGCAAACCGGACTTGGAGATCGCAACAGCAAAGCCACCCAGCAACGCATAGCTCAATGCCACACCCGCACCGCCGCCGATACCGCTGTTAAAGGCATCAACCGTACCTTGCAACCCTAAACCACCTGTCAGACCACCTGCCATTGCACCCAGCAAAAGAGCCATTACGACGTTTGTACGAAGCAAGCTCAGCACCAACATCGTTAGCACTGCAACAATTACCGCATTCATTAAAAATCCCAGAATAAGATTGGACGTAAAGCACCAGAACAGGCACTTCAGGAAAGGAGCGAACTCTGAACATTTATTCCAATAATGTCAATATTTCACAATAGGAAATAATCTACACCATCATACTCATTGACTGGTGTCGCCAATTCATCAGGAAGAATACAATCGAAAAGAGATTTGTATGCAGCACAACGGGCAACGACACCCGCGACACTGCGTCACAAATGGATTAGAAGTCGGACTTAAAACCAGGAGGAATTTTCGAAGGGTCGAAGTCAGCAACCTGTGTAGCAAAGGTCCAGCCATACCCATCCGGATCTCGTAAACATCCCGTACGATCACCCCAAAACTGAGTATCAACCTCACCTACCGCTTCGGCACCTGCCGCGACAGCACGTGCAACCAACGCATCGACATCTTCACAATACATATATAAGCCAATGGGAGAAGGCAACCCACTGCTTGCAGGTGATTGCTGTGTAGAACCAAACGCACCTTCCGTAGCAAACATGGCGATCAGCACACCATTACGACGCACTTCAGCATGCACAGCCTTCCCAGCAGGATCTCGCATCATGACGGCCCCTTCAAAGCCAAATGCACGCTGATAAAAATCCAGCGATGTATCCGCGTCTTTCACCATAATGTAAGGCGTGATCAAATGGGTTTGTTCTGGCATCCAACTTTGCTGTGACATATCAGTATCCTCGTCTTATATTCCACAGCTTAGCAGCGGACTAGGACTCGCGGGGAATATCCAAAATACTTCCAGCAGTCACATATTCATTACCACCCAGACGCGCCAATGGGCTGAGCTTATCCGCCATGACCTTCATACGGCCCTTATCATCTTCGGTAACCACTTCATCATCCAACCAGATGCGCAACAGCTTACCAAACACAAGATTTTGGTCGCTCTCTCCGATGGTATCCAACTTATACAGCTCACAGGCAAACGCGATACGCGCCTCCTTTAAACGCGGCAGCTCAAAACCTTCAAACGCCACCGTGTCCATATCAACCAGCTCAAGCTCAGATTCACCGTCTGGCAGTACTTTCGCAGATTTCGTCATTTGCGGCGCAAGCTCGGGGTGTGCGAGATGAATCACAAATTTTTTGCGTTCGACAATATTACGAAACGTATCTTTGTCACTGCCATCGGGTTTACGCCCGATCGACAACATGACAACCGGCGGATTACTGCACACCGCATTAAAGTATGAAAACGGTGCCAAATTAAACTTTCCGTTCTCGTGCTCAGACAACACCCACGCCACCGGTCTCGGAACAACCGTTTGTGTCATGGTGTGATAAACCTTGTTTGGTGACAGCTCAGACAAATTTATATTCATTTTTGCTTCCGCACGGTGAATTTAACGCCCTGAAATTATGACACTTTTCCATCATGAGTCCTATTCTCGGTGTGCGCACGCAACATGAAAAAGATTAATTTTGAACGAAATTCATATGAGAATTTGTCTAAAAAATTGGTTAGAGAATCACCAACCTCTCGCCTACACTGATATTCCCCAAGGCGAATTCCGCCGGGAAAAACGTCCAGAAAATAATAATAAATGCCCAGCTTACAAACCGAAGCTAAAGAGGAAAAACAATGCTTACATACGAAGAATGCCTGGATATGTGTGACCTGACCTCTGACGAAGTAGATGCCATTGCAGAGCACGAGCACGTAGACCCAATGATTGCACTCGCATTCGGACAATACATGATCACCCATCAAGGTGAGCAAAAGATTAAGCGCATTATTCTGGATGACATTGAAAAAGCACGCCGCGAAGGTAACCGCGGCCACGAAGCACTGTTGCAGAAAGTGCTGGAGCACTTCATCGCAACCCATCCCGAACACGACTCCCGTAAATCAGCAGCTGCCTGAGCTGCTGATCCCGAATACCCTTCCCCTTCTCACCGGTTGAGCGGTGGCGAAAGCCACCCTCACCGGCGATATTTTTTACATATCAACATTTCTAGCCCATCAATCTATTCCAGATCAACCACGAATAAACAATCAAACACAATAGGCGTTCCCTCACCATCAAAGTTAGTCAGGTCAACCATGCCAGATAAACGAGAGGTTCCTTGCAGCCCCTCAAACCTACCAGTCCCCCACAACACCGCATTTTCATCACTGGACGCACCGGTTATATGACTAATTGGCACGCCATCAGGAGTTACCGTTGGCCGATTGACCGGCTGCACCGAGGTCACACCTCGCGTAACCAAGCTCCCTTTCGGTAAATTAAAATACGTGGTGCCAACCAATTGAAGTCCACCTTCCGACCCAGACTCAATATTTGAAAGACAATCTGTCGCGGTGCCCACAACCTGACGGTTTTTTGCATTGATCAAATCAACATCAAAGCAAAACGCCTCATCTTCATAACCGTCTCCGTCGATATCAGGCACCATAGCCACATACATATCATCTGACCCAACCAGGTTAAGTACCCACCGATTACCGCCACCTTTATGATTATCTGCAAAAGACGATGAAGCGCCCAGGATAGTTGCCAGCGTAATCGCAACCACACTTCTCAGTTTCATAACGTATCTCCTTGAAAGAGTTTACGGGAAGCACGATGACCACCACATCAAGAGCCTTAGCCTAGGCGTCATCAAATACAGCTACGTAGAGACCTTTACGCAATTTTAGAGCCAAGATTCTAAGCTACTGATAACTAACCTATTAGTGCGATGTGTTTTCAATAGATGAGGGCGGCTGTGTATCAAGATGCTTACACTTTTTCCGGACAAGGCATGTACGGTTGAAAAAGCCACTGGCTGAAATCAGATAAGTCAGACCGACAATTTCAAAACAATCCATAATAAGCAGCGATCACCACAGCCTTATGACTGACAGTCATGAAGCGATAGGTTGATCTCGAGACCAGCATACGAGGTGAGAGAACTGATGACGGTAATAACAAAAAAACCCGATACGAAACCGTATCGGGTAAAGATAAAGGCATAGTACTAATCGGGATGCATCACGTATCCCTATGAAGCCCTGCCAAGGTAAAGGACGGACTGGCTACTTGCGAGAAACCAGCCCTGGTATTACATGTCTTACAGCTTCTGTTCCAATTCAGGAACAGCTTCGAACAGGTCCGCAACCAGACCGTAGTCAGCAACAGAGAAGATTGGAGCTTCTTCATCTTTGTTGATTGCAACGATGATCTTGGAGTCTTTCATACCTGCCAAGTGCTGAATCGCACCGGAGATACCCACAGCAATGTACAGTTCAGGTGCAACGATCTTACCCGTCTGACCCACCTGCATATCGTTCGGTACGAAGCCAGCATCAACTGCCGCACGGGATGCGCCAACTGCTGCACCCAGCTTGTCTGCGATAGCTTCCAGCATGGCGAAGTTTTCGCCGTTGCCCATACCGCGACCACCGGAGATAACGACTTTCGCAGCCGTCAGTTCAGGGCGGTCAGATACAGCAACTTCTTCACCAACAAAGCTGGAGATACCTGCATCGTGTACAGTACCCACCGCTTCAACAGCCGCAGATCCACCTTCTGCCGCAGCCGCATCAAATGCAGTACCACGTACAGTGATCACTTTGATCGGATCCAGAGACTCTACAGTCGCAATCGCGTTGCCCGCATAGATTGGACGCTGGAACGTGTTTTCAGATTCAACCGCAGTAATCTCAGAGATCTGCGCAACATCCAGCAGCGCAGATACGCGTGGCAGGAAGTTCTTACCGGTAGTGGTCGCTGGCGCTACGATGTGGCTGTAGTCTTTACCCAACTCAGCAACCAGCTTGGACATGTTTTCAGCCAGCTGATGTTCGTATGCAGCAGCATCTGCTACCAGCACCTTGCTTACGCCTGCAACTTTCGCCGCTTCTTCAGCAACTGCACCACAGCCTGCACCCGCAACCAGCACGTGCAGGTCGCCGCCCATCTGAGTCGCAGCAGTCACTGCGTTCAGTGTCGCACCTTTCAGGGTGCTATTGTCATGTTCTGCAATAACCAGAATAGCCATTAGATCACCCCTTAAATTACTTTGGCTTCGTTCTTCAGCTTTTCGACCAGCTCGTCGACGCTGCTTACTTTAATACCCGCCTGACGCTCAGCCGGTGGGGTTACCTTCAGCAATTTAGTGTGCGCTTTCAGCTCAACACCCAGATCTGCAGGGGTTTTAACATCCAGCGGCTTACGCTTCGCTTTCATGATGTTTGGCAGAGATGCGTAACGAGGCTCATTCAGACGCAGGTCAGTGGTCACGATTGCAGGCAGGTTCAGCGCTACAGTCTGCAGGCCACCGTCAACTTCACGAGTGACGTTCGCTTTACCGTCTTCAATTTTCACTTCAGAGGCAAAGGTACCTTGTGGCATATCCAACAACGCAGCCAGCATCTGGCCGGTCTGGTTGTTATCTGTATCGATAGCCTGTTTACCCATGATGATCAGCTCAGGCTTCTCTTCATCGATCACTTTCGCCAGCAATTTAGCAACGGACAGAGACTCAGGCGCCTCGTCAACGTCGATCTGAATACCGCGATCAGCACCCAGTGCCAGCGCAGTACGAATCTGCTCCTGACATGCTTTAGGGCCAATAGATACGACAATAACTTCAGAGGCCGTACCGGCTTCTTTCAGGCGTACCGCTTCTTCTACCGCAATTTCACAAAATGGGTTCAGGGCCATTTTTACGTTGGCCAGATCCACATCACTGTTGTCCGACTTCACACGTACTTTGACGTTGTAGTCGATCACTCGCTTAACTGTTACAAGCACCTTCATCAGCAAAGACCTTTTATCTGTAGTTCTTCTTAATATGCTTTTACTGTTGGATTAGATAACGCCTTGATTCGGCAGCTATACACTAAGAACCAACCGTTTTCTAAGTGGTTTCCCTAATCATACCCACCCATCCAAAATAAGCAATAACCCTAACTTAAAAATTAACCCTTACATGCCTTGATAATATCGACATTATTTAAAAACGTCGATATTATCAAGGCATGTAAGACATTTATCTACTATAAAACCGCCTCTATATAGTTAAAAATGTTCCAATATTAGGGAATTCACTTATAATTGTATCACGTGATAAAAGAGCGCCGGTTTGCTTGAAGCGCCTCTGCTAATAACAAAAGAAGAAACTGAGTTTGGGGAGATCTACCGATGACCCGTGAGTCGATGGAATTTGATGTTGTAATTGTAGGCGCTGGCCCTGCTGGATTGTCTACCGCCTGCCGCCTGATGCAGTTGGCGCAGGAAAAAGAACAGGAAGTTACTGTTTGTGTTGTGGAAAAAGGCTCTGAGGTCGGTGCACACATTTTATCTGGTGCTGTTATTGAAAGCCGTGCAATGGACGAGCTGTTCCCTGACTGGAAAGCGCAAGGTGCACCACTGACGGCAGCGGTCACCGAAGATGAAGTGTATCTGCTCAAGGATGCCGAAAACGGCACCAAGATCCCGAACGCTTTTGTACCTAAAACCATGCACAACGATGGCAACTACGTTGTCAGTCTGGGCAACGTCTGCCGCTGGTTGGCGGAACGCGCTGAAGAGCTGGGCGTAGAAATCTTCCCCGGCTTCGCCGCATCGGAAGTACTGTACAACGAAAATGGCAGCGTTAAAGGCATCGCCACCGGTGACATGGGCATCGGCATGGATGGCGAGCAGAAAGATAGCTACATGCCAGGCATGGAGTTGCACGCAAAATACACCATTTTCTCTGAAGGCTGCCGCGGTCATCTGGGCAAACAGCTGATCGAGAACTTCAACCTGGATACCAAAGCAGATGCCCAGCATTACGGCATCGGTATCAAAGAACTGTGGGACATTCCGGCTGACCAGCATAAACCAGGACTGGTTGTACACGGTTCTGGCTGGCCACTGGATAAAAACACCAGCGGTGGTTTCTTCCTGTATCACACGGATGATTGCCAGGTTGTTGTTGGCCTGATTATCGACCTGAACTACGCCAACCCTTACATCAGCCCGTTTGACGAGTTCCAGCGTCTGAAACATCATCCAGTACTGAAGCAACATTTGGACGGCGGCACCCGTGTCTCTTACGGTGCACGTGCTATCACCAAAGGCGGCTTCAACTCCTTGCCGAAAATGACGTTCCCAGGCGGCCTGATTGTCGGCTGTAATGCGGGTACGTTGAACTTCAGCAAAATCAAAGGCACCCACACCGCGATGAAATCCGGTATGGTCGCCGCTGAAGCGATGTTCGAAGCACTGGAAGGCGGCTGTGCCGGCGGTGAAGAACTGACCCGTTATGAAGAGATGTTTAAGGAATCCTGGTTACATGAAGAGCTGTTCAGCTCACGTAACTTTGGTCCTGCGATGCATAAGTTCGGCGCAATTCTGGGCGGTGCATTTAACTACGTCGATCAGAATATCTTTGGCGGTAAACTGCCGTTCACGCTGCACGATAATCATGAAGACTATGCTCAGTTGCAGCCAGCAAGCAACTTCCAGCCGATCGATTATCCGAAACCGGACGGCAAGCTGAGTTTTGACAAACTGTCGTCGGTATTCCTGTCGAATACTAACCACGAAGAAGACCAGCCATGTCATCTGAAGTTGAAGGATGTGGATATTCCTCTAACACAGAACCTGACCAAGTTTGCAGAACCTGCTCAGCGATACTGCCCTGCCGGTGTGTACGAGATAGTGGAGGACGACGACGGCAAGCGCTTCCAGATCAATTCGCAGAACTGCTTACACTGCAAAACATGTGATATCAAAGACCCTGCCCAAAACATCACGTGGGTAACGCCGGAAGGTATGGGTGGTCCGACCTACCCGAACATGTAACAGCATTTCGCAACGATAAATTCAAAGCGGCGGGCACACACCCGCCGCTTTTTTATTCTGATCGCTGACCCGCAGATTCATCTCCCAAGGGGCCAAACAAACTGGCCACCAAGTCCCGCATCCATTGATGCTCCACATTCGCATGATTACGCCGATGCCAGAGCAGTCGAATCGCCACAGGTTCCAGCTCGGCAAAAGGTAGCGGCAATGCCACCAGCTCATCCGCTCTTGGTAATACGCTGTAGATCCGTTTTCCGGCAATCATGGCCAGATCCGCGTCACAGAGCGCGTTCATCGCCGTCATTAGATTATTGGTTTCCAGCCACACATCCCGCGTAAGCGCCTTACCAAAGAGCAACTGGTCCAGCTGGCGGTGTTCGTTAAAACCCGGTATCCAGAAGTGTACGAAGGGCAGTGCAACAAACTGCTCTACTGTCAGAGGCATTACTGCCGCAGGGTGGTCCCGCCGCAAGAGGCATACGGGCTCCTCATAACAAAGCACCCGAGAGTGAATATTGGCTGGCGCTTCATCCCCCAGATTTAAGACAAAATCCAGTTGCCCGGACGCGAGCGACTCCATGCTATACGCCTCAAGATTGACCACTTTTAAGCGCACGTGGGGTGCGGCAGCCTGCAGCGTTTTGATCAGCGGAGCCACCACCATTTGGGAAAACAGATCCAATATGCCGATACGAAACGTACGCCGCAACTGGGAAGGATCAACGGTCACCGGTGCGACAAGCCGCAACATATCATCCAGTAACGGACGCAACATCTCATGCAACTGCTCCGCCCTGGGAGATGGTGAGAGTCCATGCGATTGTCGGATAAACAACTCATCACCGAATAGCTGACGTAAGCGCTGCAAACTCCGACTCATCGCAGGTTGCGACAAATCCAATCGCTCCGCCGCACGGGTCACACTGCGCTCTTCCATCAACGCATTAAATGCCACCAGCAAACGAAGATCGACTTGCCCCAGCCCATCCAGATTCATTCAGTCTCTATCTCCGCTAATTTCCGATAACCAATGCGATACATCATAACGTACAGCACCGGTACCACGATCAGTGTCAGCACGGTGGCCACACCCAGACCGAATGTTATCACCACGGCCATACTGGCAAAGAAGTCATCAAACAACAGCGGTATCATACCGAGAATGGTGGTTATTGCCGCCATGCATACCGGCCGCACACGGCTGACCGAGGACTCAAATACCGCCCGATACGGTTCCTGCCCAGACGCCAGCGCCAGATCGATCTGATCCAACAGCACAATGCCATTCTTAAGTAACATACCTGAGAGGCTGAGAAAGCCAAGCAGCGCCATAAAGCCAAACGGCAGATCCAGCACCAGCAAGCCGAGTGTCACGCCGGTGATCGCCAGCGGCACCGTCGCCCAGATGGCGAGTGATTTTCGCAGCGCATTGAACAGCAGCACGGTAATCACAAACATACTCAGGAAACCGATTGGCATAGCGGCCAGCAGTGGCGCCTGCGCATCCCGGGCACTTTCGTATTCGCCTCCCCACTCCAGACTGTAACCCGGCGGCAATTTTATCGCGTCAATGTGTGGCCTCACCCGACTCAGTAAGGCACTCGCAGGCTCCTGTGTCAGCGGATCAGGATCAGCCAGTACAGTAATCGTACGCTTACGATCCCGCCGCATGATCAACGAATCCTCCCATTGCACCTCAAAGCTGCCAACCACCTGCTCGACCGGGATATAGGACTGGTATACCGGGCTCCAGACTTTCAGGTCCGGTAGGTTATCAATATTCAGGCGCTCCGCATCCGGCGTGCGTGCGATAATCGGCATCAACTCAGCACCATCACGATAGAGGCCGATAGTCTTCCCGCTGAAGTTCATCTGCAGCATCGCATCCAGATCCTGCTTGCTCACCCCCACCCTACGGGCCTGAGCTTCCAGAAACTGCGGCCGAATGATTTTATTGCGCTCACGCCAGTCGTGGCGAATGTTCGCGGCCAGGGGATCATCCCGCAACACGGCCTGCACTTCAGAGGCCAGCACCCGTAACGTGTCAGGCTCCGGTCCGCTAACCCGGACTTCTATTTTGGCGTTCGTGGAAGGGCCGATCTCCAGCCGTTTCAATTTAAACTGTGCATGGCTGTATTGCTCGCGCAGATGTGCATCCAGATCTATCAGTAATGAGTCGATCGCCTCAGTGTCTTTCGTACGCACCAGCAACTGACCGTACGCGGCGTAGCTTTTCTCCGGGCCATAGGTCAGCATAAAACGCATCGCCCCTTTACCCGTCGTCGTTGCAGCGTACTCGACCCGTTCATCCGCCAGCAACCAGGCTTCGATCTCTCCGATATCGGCGGCCGTATTACGGATATCCGTCCCTTGTGCACGCCAGTAGTCCACCAGAAACATCGGCGTCGTGGAAGATGGGAAGAAGACCTGTTTCACCGAACCAAATCCAACCACGGCGACCACCAGCGCTATCAGAACAACACCCATGGTAGCCCAGCGAGCACGCATACACAGGTCCAATAACCATCGATAAGCC
Source organism: Pontibacterium sinense (assembly GCF_015209595.1). Lineage (GTDB taxonomy): Bacteria > Pseudomonadota > Gammaproteobacteria > Pseudomonadales > Balneatricaceae > Pontibacterium > Pontibacterium sinense. The sequence goes on from NZ_JADEYS010000015.1 coordinate 24,493, forward strand.
GTGAAGAGCCCGCCCTTGTAGGGATCTACCTCGCCATCATCTGGAGAGGTTTCAACTTCTTTGAAGAATACGCTGCAGAAAAAGGGGGTTAACGTAATCGCGGTAACCCAGGAGAGCAGCAGGGAGATCAACAACACATAAAACAGTGATCCGGCAAATTCACCGGTCGCATCCTGAGACAGACCAATCGGTGCAAATGCGATCACCGCAATCACTGTTGCGCCCAACAGGGGCAGCTGGGTATGCCGCACCGTCAGGCTCGCAGACTCCAGACGATCAAGTCCACGCTTCATATTGATGAGCACACCTTCAGTCACCACGATGGCATTGTCCACCAGCATCCCCAGCGCGATGATCAACGCCCCCAGTGAAATCCTCTGCAGATCAATGGCGAATAGCTTCATAAAGATAAAGGTACCCAGGATTGTTAACAGCAAGATCAGCCCGATCAGCAAACCACTGCGTAACCCCATAAAGACCAAGAGCACCAGAATAACGATGCCCACCGCTGCGGCGAGGTTATAAAGGAAGCTGTTGACTGACTTGGCGACTTCCTGCGGTTGATTATAGAGCTGCGAAACCTCCATACCGATCGGCCGCGCATACTCCAGCTCAATAAGCTTTTGCTCCACAGCCGCCCCGACATCAACAACATTAACACCCGATGCAAATGAGATACCCAGATGCAGCGCCGGCTGATTATCAAAGCTGACCAGATTACCTGGCACTTCAGCATAACCACGCTTGACCTTCGCCACATCTCCCAAGGAGATCAGTTCATTCCGCCCGGGCTCACTGATGATCAGATCTTCAAGTTCGCGAATATTGGTGAACTCCCCCGTGGGAGAGATCCGGATATACTCACTGCCAACACGCGCGTAACCCGCGTTTGACACAACATTCTGCGTCGCCAGCAAGCTATAGAGATTATCGAGTGAGATCCCAAGACTGTTCAGCTTGATTCGAGATATTTCGATCTGAACTTCTTCACGCTGTCGCCCGGCCTGCTCCACCTTACCCACACCAGGGACCAGCACTAATTCACGGCGCAGGAAATCGGCATAGTCGGCCAGCTCTTCATACTGGTACCCATCGCCGGTCACAGCCAGAAGAACACCGAACACATCACCAAAGTCATCTTTAATCATTGGCGAGGCCACACCCGGTGGCAGATTGGGCTGGTAATCGTTTACTTTGCGGCGCAATTCATCCCAGATCTGACGCAGAGCATCCCCACCATAGATACTCTTCATCTCTACGGTGATCTGAGATAACCCCGGCGAACTGATTGACCTGACGCTATCGACATAGGACAGCTGCTGCACGACATTTTCCAGCGGAAAGGTCACCTCCTCTTCCACCTGCATGGCTGAAGCGCCGGGATAGGCGGTAATGATCATCGCCTCCTTGATGGTAAACTCAGGGTCTTCCAGCTGCCCAAGCCCCAGAAAGGAGATACCGCCCCCTAACAGGAGCAGCAATGCCAGCATCCAGCTGGTCACTTTGTGGCGGATAAAGTACTCGGCGCTGTTCATCAGATGCCCCGCTCCCGTACCCAAGGACGCACTTTCATCCCCTCGGTCAGATGATGCACACCCGCAACGACAACAATATCACCGGCGCTCAGGCCGGATAGAATCTCAATACCGTTAGAGGTAATTTTGCCGACCTCCACATCCGCACGACTGACACGCATCGTATCGGGCGCTACTTTCCAGATCTGACGGAATTGACTGTCAGCTGGCCTATCTTCAGCCGAAAATACCGCCTCTACCGGCAGGACAAACCGTAGACTTTCCAGCTCAAATACACGTGTAAGATCAAACTGAACAGATGCCGTCATGCCCGGAAAGACCTCCAGCGCTTTTGGCTGCTTCATGCTAAGTGTCACAGAATAGGAACCGGTTTTGGGGTCCGCCTCAGCGGTCCGCTCGCGATACTCGGCTTTAAAGCTTTTGTCAGGCAAGGCATCAAAGAAAATATCAGCCCGCTGATCGCGGGCATCAGGTTTGGTCGGCAAGGCGACAATCCACTCAGGCACCTGAAACTCGATATCGATCTGGTCACCGGACTGGATGACGATGACCGGTTCTTTGGCCTGAATATTTTGGAAGTTTTCGACCAAACGGTGCGACACAGTTCCGTCGTAAGGCGCGCGCAGTTCAGTGTATTTCACATCCAGCTCAGCACGCTTGAGCGCAGCTCTAGCGACATCCAGCTCAGCCCGCTTTTCGTCGTACAGCGATGCCGACACCAACTTACGTTTTAACATTTTATCGAAACGATCATACTGGGCTTTGGCCAGGCGATACTGGGCACGACGCTGATCCAGCACTACCTTATAATCGGCCGGATCCAACCGCGCCAGCAATTGGCCTTTCTGTACGGGCTGTCCTTCCTGCGCAGCCAGTTCGGTCAACTCCCCAGAAATACGAAAAGCCAGCTCGGTTCGGGATGTCGCTTTTACTTCTGCGGGAAAGGTCCGGATCTGCTGCGCCAGAGGGTTTTCAATCGTCAGCAACTTTGCGGGCCGTACAATCTCGGTATCAGGACGCCCCTCGTCGGCCTGCGCCACCCCAAAGAACGTTACGCTGGATAACACCAGCAATAGTTTTTGCCAAAGCGCCACGGGTTCAACCTCACTAACAGAGTCTGTAATTCACCTTAGCTTACCGGTCGTTTTACCGTGTAAAAATATAGCCATCTCTATAGGTGATATGCACAAAACACATATCATAACTACGCACATTCAAATTAGTTGATAACATGCTATGGCTGGCGTGTTGGATTTTGCGGCTTACACTGGCATAAGGACCACAAAGCGGATCAGATCCCATTTAATGCCATTGATCCTAAGAATCGATATATACCGCTCAAGGTGCGTTGGTTCGTCGACTTTATTAAAGAGACGCTGGCTGAACAGCCGATGTTTAGGATCAAACGATAGGAACCAGCTTTCTTCTCCGGTTGGAGCCAAAACCAACTTAAGTCAGCGGGCTTGATAATCGTCAACGCTGCACCGAGCGGATAACGCTAGCCTGCCCTACTTCTGTTCATCACAACACTCACAAGGCATCGCTATGGATCTGACCCGTTACGTAAACACCTTCGGTAAGGCAATGCGTGCCAAGTACGGCCAGAAAGTACATAAGGTATCGATTAATGCCTCATTTACCTGCCCGAACCGGGATGCCAGTAAAGGTATCGGAGGCTGCACGTTCTGCAACAACGCATCGTTCAATATCAACGCACAACAAGCGCCGAGCATTGAACAACAACTATGCGAAGGCAAATCGGTTGTGGGTCAGAAAAAGAACGCGGCAAAATTCATCGCCTATTTTCAGGCATACACCAGCACCTATGCGGATGTGAATGTTCTCGAACAACGCTATCAAACCGCACTGAACACACCGGACGTGATTGGCTTATCGGTTGGTACCCGGCCCGACTGCGTACCGGATGCTGTATTGAGACTGCTCGCGGAGTATCAGCAACAAGGTCACGAAGTCTGGCTGGAGTTGGGTCTTCAGTCAGCAAACGATGATGTGCTGAGGCAGGTCAATCGAGGACATGATGTAGCATGTTATAAAGACGCTATCAGACGCGCCAAAGCCTACGACTTGCAAGTGTGTACGCACCTTATTGTCGGCCTGCCCGGCGAATCACTTGAAGCAAGTATCGATGCGGCATCAATGGTGACTGACCTGGGGACCGATGGGCTGAAGATACATCCACTGCATGTTGTAAAAGGCACGCAGATGGCACGGCAAATCAAGCAAGGCACAATCCCTAATCTGAGCCAAAGCCAGTACGTAGACATTGTTACACGGATCATAAGACAAGCTCCGAGCGAGCAGACCTTCCACCGTTTAACAGGCACCGCAAATAAAGACCTGCTGTTAGCGCCAGACTGGTGCGTACGTAAGTGGTCTGTGCTGAACGCGATCTATGATGAATTGGCCGCCTGATCTTTATATCGCTGTATTAACCTGACAGAGATCGACCCGGAAGTAATGAGCATTAAACGCCCCAACCCAAGCAGACGCCACGCGAATACAGAACCCGATACGCTGGTTTACCAGATTGATGATCGACTGTACGTCAACCTAACGGATCGCTGTACCCTAGCCTGCACATTCTGTCCCAAACACAACGGCTGCACAGAAGTAAAAGGTCATGAACTCTATCTGTCTGAGCGGCCTGATGTCGAAGAGATTATCCGTCTGATCGATGACCCTACCCGATATGCTGAGATTGTCTTTTGCGGTTACGGCGAACCCACCTTACGCCTGAAAGATCTCCTGAAGATTGCACACACGGTTAAAGCCAAAGGGGGACGCACCCGTATTAACACTGACGGACTCGCCAATCGGGTGCATAAACGCGATGTCACTGCCGAAATGGCGGAATGTATCGATGCATTGTCTATTTCACTCAATGCGCAGGACGAAGCCACGTACAATCTGCACTGCGAACCCAGCATGAAAGGCTCCCACGCCGAGGTGCTGGCATTTATTGCTGCCGCCGCTAAAGTCATCCCGGATGTATCGGCAACCGCCATCGACGGTCTTGAAGGGGTCGATGTGGAGCGTTGTGCACAACTGACAGAGGCACGCGGTGCGAAATTCCGCGCCCGTTATCTGGATCTGGTTGGTTAAAAACCCGCTTCAGCACCTACACTTATATGATCGCTTGAGTTCCATACTCTGTGAAAATAATCATAAACAGGAGTGCTGATGATGTCTGAGCAACATTGGATTTTAACGGCCCATTGCCCCAGTCAGTTGGGTACTGTCGACGCAGTAACGGGCTTACTCTATCAACAAGGTCAGTACATCACTGACCTGCAATCGTTCGATGACCGCTTGCATCAGCACTTTTTTATCCGCGCACAATTCCGACCGGAAAATGAATTTGATGAACAGGCGTTTCGTGATGCTTTTCAGGTACGGGCCGAGAAGTATGGTATGGAGTGGACGCTCAGCCCCAGTGATTTGAAATACAAAGTCGTAATCATGGTTTCAAAATTTGATCACTGCCTGAATGATCTGCTGTATCGCTATCGCACCGGCCAGCTCCCCATTGAGATCCCAGCCATTATCTCCAACCACCCTGATCTGAAAGCACTGGCAGACTGGCACAACATCCCCTATTACCACCTACCGATTACTGCAGAAACCAAGGCCCAGCAAGAAGCGGATGTATGGAAAATCATCTGTGACAGTCAGGCCGATCTGGTCGTACTCGCCCGCTACATGCAAGTTTTGTCTGAAGATATGTGTGCCAAGCTATCTGGACGCGCGATCAATATTCACCACTCCTTGCTCCCTGGATTCAAAGGCGCACGCCCTTACCATCAAGCCTATGAAAAAGGGGTTAAACTGGTCGGCGCGACAGCCCACTATGTGAATACTGATCTGGACGAAGGCCCGATTATCACCCAGGGCATAGAGCCCGTCGATCATACCTATTATCCGGAAGATCTGACCGCCAAAGGGCGTGATATCGAATGTGTCACCCTCGCCCGCGCCGTGCGTTATCACATAGAACGACGCCTGTTCCTGCATAGCAAACGCTGCATTGTATTTGCCGATTCACAGTGAAACACTGCGCCCAGAAAGCCTCTAGTCACTGACCAGAGGCTGCTCGCCTTTTGGATCGGGGAAGTGGGTGCGGCTGCCATTTGCACCCAACACACTGATGGAGATTGGTTGACCTTCCGGTCCTAAGCAAACCAACCCCAAACCGCTGCCGTTGTGCAGATGATTAGGTTCCTCTGTTGGACGCCGGGCTTTGATACGCATATGACGGCGCTTAGTAAACCAGTTCAGCGGTGAGCGGCTACCGTAGAGCATTCGGTTAATACGATCTAACCAGGGCAACAATTTAGGCGGAAACTCGTTCTTCATCCCACTACAGGTAATCTGCCAGATGCTCGGGCTGTTCTTCCGATGACGGACCACGACATCGTAGACAAACGAGTAATGTACATCCCCTGAGAGGATCACAAAGTTCTGCGGTGTTTTCGGATGACGGATAATATTCAGCAAAGTACTGGCTGAACCCGGATGCGCCATCCAGTTTTCCGCATCCACCGTCAACGCGTGACCAAAATAGGTAAATACACGCTGGATGGTTTCTATCAGTTTTACACCAAAAATCGGGGCAGGTGACACGATGACAACGGCCGACTCGTCAATCAACTCCTGCTGCAGTTCAGACATTGCCTCCCAATCCATCAATCCGGACGGTTTGGACAAGCTATTCTCCGACCACCAACGGTGGGTACGGGTGTCCAGCACCACCAACTTTGGCGATGTGGGCAACGTATAGTGCCAATGCCCGAAATCCAGCAAACAATCGATCAACGCATTGTGCTGTTTACTGTCCGGCGTATCGAAATAGTTACGCACAGACGGTAGCACCTCATCCGTGAAATGCTGCGGCGCATTACCCCAGCCCTGACATACCCAATAACCAATCAATGCATTACCGATGATCCGGCGAGAGAAGGGATGACCATAAGCTGCGTCCTCCCAACCACGTGTCAGATTCCAATCATCTGTCACATCATGATCATCAAAGATCATATATACCGGTAAGTGAGCCATCGCCCGCTGCACCCGCGGCAAACCTTCAGCAAAATGCGCGAGCTGCTTCTGCTCTTCCAGATAGCGGTCACGGTAATTTTCGTCGACATCACTCACATTCGTTTTTACATACGCCCACAATGAGGGTGACCATACCAGCAGGTACATCGCCAACACTTCACCTAGCGTAATCAAATGATTATGCGCCCCGTCTGCGGTGAATATCGGCTTTTTCGCGCCCCCAAAGAATTTATCCCGAAGCGTTTCGTTGGCTCGATTGTGAGGCAGCAGATTCTCGCGCTGATAGTAACAACAGGTATTACGATACAGCTCTTCACTGTCGTTAACCGTTGCACCGCTCAGGGTTTCACTCTGCAGCCCCAACAACTCAATAACCTGGTGAATGGCCGTCAACATGGGACCTGCCACATCGTCGGCGTAGATCTGATCGCCGCTCATCAATAGCAGCGCGGGACGTTCCTCGGCATTTTGCACCGACGACTGCAAAACCAGATCAGCCTGCAACAAGCCATCATCGCTGGGGTAGTGAGGCTTACGACAGGAACCGTGCAGGACCTTGTCCAATCGGGACTTAATCACCAGTGAAGGTCGAGCCTCTCCGGGATAAAGCAACGTCGGTTGTAACTGCGCTAATCCTTGGGTGCCCTCACCACCTGAAAACTTCAGATCATATTCAAAGCGCTCCCCTAACGGTAATCGGCTATTGGGTGTCACATTAACCAGATAGACATATGCTCGCTCACCAATGGGCAGTATCTCAGTGTTCGAACCGTTCAGCGGGTAACTTTCAACTGCATCATCGTCTCTATATAGCTCCAGCACCGCCTCGACCTGCCGGGAACATACAAACCAAAGCACCATCTGTTCCGGCTGCAACCGTCTTACCACGGGTCCTGCTATAAGTTCCGGTAACGCATCAACCATAATGACTTCCATACTGCCTGTTTTATCAGTGAGTTAGGGTAAGCATATCGAAGCTTACGACCAAACACATCGCCCTCAGTTCAATCTATGAATAGTAATCTAATTTCGTTAATCAAAACTGAATCAAGAGAGCTTTACTGATATTGAGTAATATTCAGTCAATGGTTTCGCACACCGGCCGATAACATGTGATACTGCCAAGAATCGCCAAAGAGAAGATAGGTATGAGCATCAATAATTTCGGCCAGTCCGTATCTGTACAAGCCAAACAATCCGACAAACCGCAGCCATTTGGACAACATGTGTCGCAACAGGCCCATGAAAAGAATGAAGCGAAGCGGGCTGAGCGAGCGGAAAGCACTGCATCAATGACACCTCAGCAGCAGGCTAAAACAGAACTTAACCGCTCAATCGTAGAAGCCGCATTGCAAGTAAAAATCAACGCTGGCAATGACTCTCTGGCACTTGTATTCAAAGCCGCAACAGAGAAAATCAACGAGATTCTGGAGCCTGATTTGGGACCCCGAGCGCTGGACAATGCGGTGGAGAGTGGACTCGATGTATCCCCTGAAGCCACTGCAGATCGCATTGTGTCACTCACTACGGGATTGTTTTCACGTTTTCAGGAAGCCAACCCGGAGCTACAAGGCAGTGAACTGGTAGATCACTTCACCGATGTCATCGGGGGCGGTATCTTGCAAGGCTTTGGCGAAGCACGTGAAATACTCGACGGCCTGGGTGCATTGACGGATGATGTTGCCGGAAATATTGACCAAACCTATGATCTGGTTGTCGAGAAACTGGAACAGTTCCGATTGGATAATGGTGGCTCTGAACGATCAGACACCAGTGCGGACTCAAACGTCACTGAATAATCTAACGATAAGGCCTGACAGAGGATAAGCCCTATTCTCTGTCAGCTGCATCTCACTATTTAGGAGACAACGACCTGATTTCTGCCTTGCGCCTTCGCCAGATACAACGCGCGATCTGCCCGATGCACGGTATCTTCAAACGTCTTGTCTTCATCATTGACGACTGATGTCCCTACGCTAATCGTAACTTGTGTCTCACAGACATCACATTTCAGAGAACGTTCGGCGATACCTTCGCAAATACGTTCAGCCACGGCATTCGCATCATCCGTCCCACCACCGGGAAGTACGACAATAAACTCCTCACCACCGTAACGTCCGACTAAACTGTAACTTCGCATCTCTTCGCTGAGATACTGTGCAACTAACCTTAATACCTGATCGCCAGCTACATGCCCATAGGTATCATTGATAGCTTTGAAGTTATCAATATCAATCATCATCACGCTGAACGGTGCATACTCCGCCCCAACAGACTGACGGCGATAACGATCAAACTCCTTGGCGCCCTGCAAAGCGATCTCACGTCGATTGAACAAGCCTGTCAGTGAATCCCTTATAGCTAGGTAGTGCAGGCGTTCCTGAGCTTGTAATAAGCGCCGCACGGCTGTCCGTAAAAAGCCATATGCGATTGAAAACACGACGGCCAATACCAATGCCAACACGCCAACAGACATGACGACGCCTTTTATCACTTCATCTCTAAAGGGCGTCGTATCCTGATAGATCTCAAAACAACCAACTATCTGCCCAGCGGGATTGATAATCGGCACATAGGTTTCCACCACATCCACATCAAATCGCGTTTCTGACGACATATCCTGAAATGATTCTTTAGTTTGCAGCTTAGAACTGGCATTGCCTGAAAGCGCCTGCATCAGGTCAGGGTTACCATGATTTGACTGGCCGATAATCGAGTGATCTGTACTGTACAAAACGATTCCGTTCAACGAAAACACCTTCACTTTCAACACCCCATGAGGCGAAAGGAATTGATTCATTCGTTGATCCAGTTCTGTCAGCGCGGCATCATCCAACAATAAAGTGGACTGCATCAGATTGTCAGCAGGCAACAGGAATCGATCTTCTACCGCAATGATTAGTTCACTAATGCGTATCGCATCCTCACGAGATACTTTTTCCACATAACCACGATACAACCAATGCGTACCAAGAATAGAAGCGCCCAGGATAAGGCAGGTAGAGATAATCGCTACGACTTGGAGTAGACGGATCAGTTTTTGGGGATTTTGATCGACAAGATCGTTCATACGGCACATCTGAAAACTCTTATGAATCCCAGGTAGCATGATTCAGGAGAGCGTTCCATGTCCCCCTGTTTTCAAAACAACTGCTGAAACGCCTATGCTATCGCCTGAACATCAAATGTATAGTCTTTCTTCGTGATACTTTGGCCTCAACCCAACCTTTAGCCAAAATTTGATTACTCACTGAACAACACCCACAAAAAAGCCGCTACATGAGCGGCTTTCAGTGTGAAAAGCGATTAGGGTATTCAGTGAAGCTCGTCGTATTTCTTACGAATAGCGACCAGCTGCGGCTGAATATCCAGCGGCGCGTAATTCATGGCCTGTTCAAACAGGTCCTTATTCTCCTCCGACAGGCGCTCTTCTTCTGACATTGCTGACAGCTTTTGCATCGCTTCAATAAATTTTGGATGCGCATTACCTAATTCTGACATAAACGAGCCCTCCTATCAGTGGCAACGTGATATGCACATTCTAGCCAAAAGCCGTACCAATGTAAGCCCCACCCCGCAAGAAAAAGGCAGGCTGTACGTCACTCAGAGGACTGCTCACGTCTACCCAGCATAATCACGATAAAGCTGATCACTTCGTCGCCATGCTGGTTAAAGCCTCGAAATTGAATCCGCAGAATCCCTCGATCGGGTTTGGAGCGAGAAGGTTTTACCGTGAGGATTTGTGCCGTTGTGCGGATCGTATCGCCCGGCCTGACAGGTGCCAGAAAGCGCAACTCGTCAATACCCGGGCCACCCATACTGACAGTCTGAAAGACGCCTGACTGCACAACCATACGAAAACACAGCGCAAGTGTCTGAAAACCGCTTGAGATCAAACCGCCGTATGGACTTTCCGATGCCGCCTGCGCATCGATATGGAATGGCTGAGGATCATAGGTTAACGCGAAATCCAATATTTGCCCTTCGCTTAAGGTAAAGCCGGGGGCTTTGAACAGGTCACCTTCGGAAAAGTCATCCAGATAACGATCCATATCCGTGCTCCTTTGTTATTTTTATAGGGGATGTTGTCGCGGGAAAGAGAGTTTTCAGTTGTCGTATTTTATACCGTCAACATAGGCAACGGTGAACAGAGAGTACTGGTTACCCATCTGGCTACAGACAATATCAATGCGCTGGAAACGAGTATAGAACGGTATCGTTACGTTCTAAACGTGGAAATAAAAAGGGGGAGCAAGCTCCCCAAGTGACGTACCAACAGAGTACTAGTGCAGTTAACGGCACTATAACAACGGTCGTCTTTCAGCTAACAAGCAAAGAACCTGTATAACCTGCAAAGTTCTTCAGGGTGAAACGGTGGAATCTACGCATCAGCCCAGATCGTAGATTCCAGAATATCTTCAGATACGCAGACCACCGTCCATCTCAACGATGCGGCCGGTGAAGAATTCATTTTCGATGATGTACTGCAACGTGTGAGACATCTCTTCCACTTCGCCTAAACGGCGCAGCGGTACCGCAGAAACCATGCGATCAATCGCATCCGGCTTCATCTGAGCCGTCATTTCAGTCGCAATAACACCCGGTGCAATACCGCCAACACGAATACCAAAGCGTGCCAGCTCACGGGACCAGCTCACCGCCATTGTTGCCACACCCGCTTTGGTTGCGGAATAGTTGGTTTGGCCCATATTGCCCGCACGAGAAACGGAAGAGATGTTGACGATCACCCCACCTTTACCCTGCTCAGCCATGATGCCAGCCGCCTCACGACCACACAGGAAGGTACCGGTCATGTTGACGGTCAGGACAGATTCCCACTTATCCAACGCCATTTTGCCAACCAGCTTGCCGTCTTTCATTTTGATCAGCATGCCATCGCGCATCAGACCCGCGTTATTCACCAGACCATTGATCTCACCGAACTCTTCTTTGATCTGAGCAAAAGTGCTTTCTACAGCAGGCTCATCAGTGATATTGCAGATGTAACCACGCGCTTCACCGCCCAGCTCCTGACACTGGCCGATAGCCTGATCCAACGCTTCCTGATCCAGATCGATCAGCGCCAGCTTGCCGCCCTGTTTTGCCAGATGCTCGGCCATCGCACGACCCAGACCACGACCACCACCGGTGATTACAAAAACACTGTCTTTAACCTGCATAGAAACTCTCCTGCTTATATGCCTGACAGATCTGCAACCTGCCGAGCAACTTATTCTTTACTCTTACGTTAACGTAAATTTATATCGTGTTTTAACGCGGATTGCGAGGAAAAATAAGTATTTTCCCTAATATTTTTGAATATCCAAATATTCAGCGTTAAAGCGATAGAGAAAGCGTCGGCACCGTCCTAGCAAACGAGCCAACGCAGGGGGACATCGGTACGGTTCAAGCCTCAGAGTTACCCCTCAGGCTTAAACCAAACGGGTATGATCAATTACTTGGTCATGCCCGCATCGGCCATCAGAGCGGTAATCTCTGGCAGGATAGTTTCGTCATCAATAGTCGATGGCATTTTGTACTCTTCCTGAGCCGCAATCTTACGCAGGATAGCGCGCAGAATCTTACCGGAACGGGTTTTCGGCAGACGCTGCACAACCAAAGCGCGTCGGAAGCAGGCCAAAGCACCTACTTGTTCACGCACCATCTGCACCAACTCAGCCTCGATCTGTGCATCTTCAATATCTTCACCGGCTTTCAGCACGATCAGACCCACCGGAAGCTGACCTTTCAGCTCGTCATTCATACCAATGACAGCACATTCGGCAACGGCTGGATGAGCAGATACCACCTCTTCCATTTCACCGGTAGAAAGACGGTGACCCGATACGTTGATCACATCATCGGTACGACCCGTAATGTAGATGTATCCATCATCGTCCTTATATCCGCCATCACCGGTGTGGTAGTAACCCGGGAACGCGTCCAGATAAGAGCTGACATAGCGATCATTGTTATTCCAGATACTCCAGGCAACACCCGGTGGCATTGGCAATTTCACACAGATATTACCTGCATCACCGTCCGCCATTTCAGTGCCTTCGCCATCCAACACACGAATGTCATAACCTGGGATTGGCTTATTGGTGGAGCCCAGACGTGCATCCGATGGATTATCCCAACCCATCATTGGCGCCGTCATTGGCCAGCCAGTTTCGGTCTGCCACCAGTGATCGATAACCGGTACTTTCAACAGATCGGACAACCAATGGAAGGTAGAGGAATCCAGCTTCTCTCCGGCCACAAAGACCCATTTCAGGCTGCTCAGATCATATTTCTTAGATAGCGCCCCTTCTGGGTCTTCTTTGCGGATAGCACGGAATGCCGTTGGCGCACAGAACATAGAGTTCACTTTGTACTCTTCCATCACCCGCCAGAACGTACCGGCATCCGGGTTACGGATCGGCTTACCTTCGAAGAAGATCGAGCTGCATCCGCCCATCAGCGGACCGTAGACGATAAAGGAGTGACCCACCACCCAACCGATATCGGATGCGCCCCACCACACATCACCGGCTTCCATACCGTATACATTGTTCAGCGCGTAACTCAGCGCAACAGCATGACCACCGTTGTCACGCACAATGCCTTTTGGCTGACCCGTGGTACCAGAGGTGTACAGGATATAAAGAGGATCAGAACCTTTCACGGCAACACATGCAGCAGGCTGAACACCTTCCTGAATCTGATACCAGTCCAGATCACGTGCGTTGTTCATCTCAGCTGTGATCATCTGACGCTGACAAACGACGGTGTTCTGTGGCTTGTGAGTGGCCAGTTCAATCGCCTGATCAACCAGTGGCTTGTAGGCAATTTTCTTTTCAAATTCGATACCGCAGGACGCGGTCAGGATCATCTTCGGGCTGGCATCATCAATACGAATCGCCATTTCTGCCGGCGCAAAACCGCCAAATACAACAGAGTGGATCGCACCCAGACGGGCACATGCTAGCATTGCTACAGCCGCTTCAGGGATCATCGGCATGTAAATGAGGATGGTGTCGCCTTTCTCCACACCTTGTGCTTTTAAAGCACCGGCGAAGTTAGCAACCTTATCCTGCAGCTGGCTATAAGTGATAGCGTCTTTGGTGCCTGACGCAGGTGAATCATAATAGAGTGCAACTTGCTCACCACGACCGTTTTCAACATGGTAGTCTACGGCCAAATAGCAGCTGTTCAACTCACCATCCGGGTACCAGCTGTAGGTTCCGAATTCCGTTTTTTCCAGTGTGGTTTCTGGTTTTTTGAACCAGGCGATGCGATCAGCCTGCCCAGCCCAATAGGCTTCCGTGTTATCTAACGCAGCCTGATATTCATCGTTGTATCCCATTGTTCAACCTCGTTTATTTTTTTTATAGAAGTTGGCACTACGGCGTGGATTCAGTCATTCATACATATCAATTGGACCGATTCCCACAGTGCCGCGAGGAACTGTCTGCCTGCCTCCGGTCTTCGAAAGCAGGCAAGTATTTATAATTATGTGAGCCGGATCACCGATCCTGATACAGGCGCAGTACGCTGGAGAAATCCAGTCCGCCGTTACCTTTCGCTTTGTGCATGCTGAACAGTGCACGCGCCTGAGAACCCATTGGGGTTGGCGAGCCACTCTGGTGGCTAACATCGCCCGCAAGACCCAAGTCTTTATACATCAGGTCAACCTGGAAGCCGCCCTGATAATCGTTAGAAGATGGTACACCTTCCATCACGCCCGGGAATGGGTTGTAAACCTGAAGCGCCCAGTTGCTACCGGAACTCTGCTTCATGATTTCAGACAGTACCGCTGGATCCAGACCGTTCTTAACACCCATGTTCAGCGCTTCTGCAGTACCCGTCATCAGGATAGCCAGCAGCATGTTGTTGCAGCATTTTGCTACCTGACCGGCACCGTTGTCACCGGCACGGAAGATATTCTTACCCATGCACTCAAGAATCGGCTTCGCTTTCTCAAACAGCGCTTCAGAACCACCCACCATAAATGCCAGGGTACCTGCAGTCGCAGCGCCAACACCGCCTGAAACCGGTGCATCGATGAAGCTGATACCACGCTCAGCGCCGGTTGCAGCAACACGTTTCGCTGTTTCTGCATCGATAGTCGAAGAATCGATGATCAGTGTGCCGTCAGCCACGACATCAAACAATGGCTGTTCGCCGGTCACAAAGATGCTTTCAACATGCTTGCCTGCTGGCAGCATGGATACTACAAACTCAACGTTCTGTGCTGCATCGACCGCAGACGTCGCTGCCTGACCACCTGCTGCAACCACTTTCTGGATCGCATCCTGGGACAGATCAAATGCTTTAACGCTGTGACCTGCTTTCGCCAGATTGATGGCCATTGGGCCACCCATGTTGCCCAGACCAATAAAACCGATAGTAGCCATAACTCTAGTCCTTCTTATCTTTATTAATTGAGAAGGCAGCCGTATCAATACGCGCTACCTTCCGGACTGAAACTGCGTCCTGAATATGCGCTCTTACAGACCTGCCAGCGGGTTGGTCTCCCAAGGAGCCACAAAGAATTCGCTGACTTTATCCTGATCCACATCCGCCAGTGTCTTGAATGTCCACTGCGGGCTGCCATCTTTATCAACCAGCAACGCGCGCACACCTTCCGGGAATTCACGATGGGTACAGCACTGAACAGACAGTGCCAACTCAGCACAGAAGACCTCTTTCAGAGACATCTGGCTGGTCACTTCCAGCTGACGCTGGATCAGATTAATCGCTAGCGGGCTGCCGTGACTGATCGCTTTCTGCGCTTTGCTCACCCACTTGTCTTCGGTTTCTTCCGCCAGCAAGCTTTCAACAATCTCTTCCAGACTGTCCTGATCTGTTACACGCTGAATCAGATCAAAGTTAGCCTGTACCGGAGAGTTGCTATCAAACTGCGGCTGAGATTCATCTTCCAGCTCACGCAACACACGGTTTACCGCAGCGGTCGCATCGCCGTCCCAGCTTTCAGCCTGTAGGCGCTCAATCATGCTGCTGCGCAGCTCACCCGCAACGAAGCGGTCTGCTAAGCCCAAAAACAGCGCATCCGCAGCATTCATGCGATTACCGGTCAAACCCAAAAACAAACCGGTGCGACCAGGCATATGATTCAGGAACCAGCTACCACCCACATCCGGGTATAGACCGATAGTGACTTCAGGCATGGCCATGTGAGTCGACTCAGTTACCACTCGGTGGCTACAACCATTCATCAGCCCCATACCACCGCCCATCACGATACCATTACCCCAGCAGATAATCGGCTTGTTGTAGGTGTGAATGGTGTAATCAAGTGTGTACTCACGGGTGAAGAACTCTTCCGGGAAGCCTTTATCCCCTTCACCGACCATTGATTTGTAGAGATTGACAACATCACCACCGGCACAAAATGCTTTTGTGCCCGCGCTATCGAGAATCACTGCGGTAACGCTATCGTCGTTTTTCCACGCATCCAGCTGAGGCTGGATCAGGTCAATCATTTCCAACGTCAGGGCGTTCAGGGAGCGCTCTGCATTCAGGCAGATCTCTACGATCTTTTTTCCGTCCTGAGTTGGGTGTTCGTTAAACAGTACTGCACTCATGATTGGATTTCCTGTTGAAGAAATTCCGACACCCGCTTCAGTGCCGGAGATTTCCTGATACGTCCGCCTTCGTTATATAAGTCTGTTGGATACGTCGAAGGGTGAACTGTGTTGAATACGAAAACCGAATTACTGGTTCTTCCAGCCTGGTGCACGCTTCTCAAGGAATGCGTTAACACCTTCTTTCTGATCTTCCGTGTGGAACAGGTCAACAAACAACTCACGCTCCAGAATGTAACCCGCATCCCAATGATGGGTACGGTTGTTCTGAATCAGCTGTTTGCAGGCCGCAACAGCGGTCGGGCTCTGCTGTTCAACGGCTTTTGCCATCTCCATTGCACGCTCAAAAGACTGCCCGGTTGGCACCAGCTCTTCGACCAGACCAATCTCTTTCGCCAGCGGCGCTTTAATGCGCTCACCACACAGGATCAGACGTTTAGTCCAACCTTCACCGACCAGCATGGTCAGGTTCTGTGTACCGCCTGCGCAAGGCAACAAGCCGACTTTAGCTTCTGGTAGCGCCATTTGAGCCTGCTCTTCCGCAACACGGATGTCGCACGCCAACGCCACTTCCAGACCGCCACCCATTGCAAAACCATTGATTGCTGCGATAGATACACCGCGGAAACGGGATAGCGTTTCAAATGCTTCACCAAAATAGCGCGCCATATCGCGCGCCACTGAACGATCACCATCAGCAAACAGGTTCAGATCTGCACCCGCAGAAAAGAACTTCTCGCTTGTAGAGCGAATCACCAGCGCATAAACATCTTTATCCTGATTCAGCTCTTCAACCACAACAGCCAACCCTTTCAGACTGTCTTCAGTCCAGGTGTTAGCCGGTGGATTGTTCATGGTGATAACAGCGGTATGACCCTGTTTCTCTACGATCAGCTTATCGGTCATCTTAAATCTCCAAATCTTGTCTGCAGGTGTGGATCAAATCAGATCCGCTGCGTCTTCCATCAACACACGACGTGCTACGATGACGCGCATAATTTCGTTGGTGCCTTCCAGGATACGGTGTACGCGGTTATCACGTACATAACGTTCCATTGGATACTCTTTGATGTAACCGTTACCACCAAAAATCTGTAACGCCTCATCAGCCACATTAAAGCCAACATCCGTCGCGAAACGTTTTGCCATCGCACAGTATGCGGCTTTGTCCGCGTGGCCCGCATCCAGTTTAGACGCTGCCAATCGAACCATCTGACGCGCTGCAACCAGTTCAGTCACCATGTCGGCCAGTTTGAACTGCAGGGCCTGGAAGTTCGCCAGCTCTTTACCAAACTGTTTGCGCTCATGCATATATTCGCGAGCACGATTCAGCGCAGCCTGTGCAGTACCAATGGAACAGGTTGCGATATTGATACGACCGCCATCGAGACCTTTCATGGCGATCTTGAAGCCGTCGCCTTCGTTACCCAGCAAAGCGGACGCAGGTACAACAACATCTTCAAACGTAATCATGCGGGTTGGCTGACTGTTCCAACCCATCTTTTCTTCTTTACGGCCGTAAACGATGCCTTCAGCCTTAGCGTCTACTGCAAATGCAGAGATACCTTTTGGTCCATCAACACCGGTACGAGCCATAACGACCAGTACATCGGTGCTACCAGCGCCGGAGATAAAGATCTTGCTGCCGTTCAGGATGTAGTTATCACCTTCACGACGCGCGGTGGTTTTCAGGGAGGCTGCATCGGAGCCTGCATTCGGCTCGGTCAGGCAGTAAGACGCCAGTTTTTGACCAGCGGTTAGCTCAGGGCACCACTGTTGACGGGTATCTTCGTTACCGAAGTCCGCAATCATCCAGGTTGCCATGTTGTGGATAGTGATGAACGCTGTGGTTGAGGTGCAACCCATCGCCAGCTGTTCAAAAATAATACTGGCATCCAGGCGACTCAGGCCTAACCCGCCTACGTCTTCCGGTGAATACAGGCCACAAAAGCCCATCTCACCTGCGGCACGCAGTACGTCTACCGGGAAAGTCTGTTCCTGATCCCATTCGGCGGCATGGGGTTCAAATTCGTTTTGTGCAAAGGCACGGGCCATGTCGGCGAATGCAATCTGGTCTTCATTCAGCTCGAAATCCATCGCTCTCTCCTACGTGGAAGGGAGTCGCGAAATGATTCGCGCTCCCTTCTCGGTTTTTCTTCTGTTGTTTTCTGGTACGTGCTGAAAATTACTTCAGCTGGATCGTGGTGTTTACACCGGTATCAATGTCGTCTTCGAACCAGCGAGCAGTCACAGTCTTAGTTTCTGTGTAGAAACGTACAGCCTGCTTACCGTAAGCGTGCTGGTCACCGTAGAAAGACTTTCTCCAGCCTGTGAAAGAGAACATTGGCAGAGGCACTGGTACAGGTACGTTGATACCAACCTGACCCACTTTGATCTCGTGCTGGTACTTACGTGCAGCTGCACCAGAAGAGGTGAACATGGACGTACCGTTACCGTATGGGTTGTTGTTGATCAGCTCGATCGCTTCGTCCAGCGTGTCAACTTCCAGAGCGATCAGCACAGGGCCAAAAATCTCTTCCTGGTAGATAGACATCTCAGTGGTCACACCACGGAACATGGTTGGACCCACCCAGTTACCGTCCGGATAGCCTTCAACCACAACATCAGAACCGTCGAGGATACACTCAGCGCCAGCATCTTTACCCTGCTGAATGAAGCCCAGAACTTTATCACGAGCCTGAGGGTTGATCTGAGGACCGTAACCTGCTTCTGGGTCATCCCATGCGCCCGGACGTACTTTCGCCAGCGCATCACGTACTTCTGGAATCCACTTACGGGATTCACCGACGAAGACAGCAACGGAGATCGCCATACAACGCTGACCCGCAGCACCCACAGATGCACCCGCGATGCTGTTAACAACCTGGTTCTTAGCCGCATCCGGCATGATAACCATGTGGTTTTTCGCACCGGCAAATGCCTGTACGCGTTTCATCTTATCGGTACCGGTACGGTAGATATGCTCACCAACAGCAACAGAACCTACGAAAGAGATCGCTGGTGTATCTTTGTGGGTCAGCAGCTGGTTAACAGCGTCTTTAGTACCGTGGACAACCTGCAGCAGACCTGCTGGTGCACCCGCTTCCTGGAACAACTCAGCCAGACGCATTGGCGTCAGCGGATCCTGCTCGGATGGCTTCAGTACAAATGTGTTACCGCAAGCAATCGCCATTGGGAACATCCACAGCGGAATCATTGCCGGGAAGTTGAAAGGAGTAATACCGACACATACACCCAGTGGCTGAGTGATGCTGTAGCAGTCGATCTTACGCGCTACGTTTTCGACTGTTTCGCCCATGCTCAGAGATGCAATGTTGCACGCGTGTTCTACAACTTCGATACCACGCCACACGTCGCCTTTTGCATCTTCAAACGTCTTGCCGGTTTCCTGCGCCAAGAGGGTTGCGATCTCGTCATGATTCTCTTTCAAAAGCGCCTGGTAGCGCAGCATCAGACGAGCGCGCTCACCAACTGGTGTCTCTTTCCAGGTTTCGAAAGCCGCTTTAGCCGCTTCAACTGCGCCTTCGACTTCCGCTTCAGTTGCACAAGGCACCTGCGCAATAACTTCCTGCGTCGCTGGATTAGTTACTGGGATAAAGTTCTGAGATTCGCTCTGAACGAATTCGCCGTTGATCAGGAGAGGTACTTGCTGAGTCATCGCTTTTACCTATGCCTCTGGTTAGTTGTTGTTATTCGTCTTTTGTTTGGAACGTTTCTTACGTTTGGAACGTGATGGTTAAGTTGTATCATGCGACCCTAAACTTCAGGATTGATAATCTTGTCTTATTGATGGACTATATTGCGATTCATTAGGTAATTTCCCTTATACATAGGTCGCATCTATGAGCACACCATCAAGCTGGCCGCTGCCTCCTGAAAGCATTCGCTTCGTTATTCCGCGCCGCGTCATTTCCGAGTTAGCTCAACATCCGCTCAGTAGCGGCCTGTACCCGCTAGGCATGGGATATTATCGACAAGCGACCGGACACCATATGGAACGGGACGTACACGACGATAACCTGCTGATCTATTGCCTTGATGGAGAAGGAGATTTAGAAGCCGGAGGCAAAAAACACCGTGTACGACCCGGTGATATATTGTTAATTCCTAAGGGCATCCCACATTCGTATAAAGCGCGCCGCAAGAATCCGTGGACGATTTACTGGGTCCATTTCCACGGCCACCATGCCAGTGATTTTGTACAACATCTTGCACTGCCGCGAAGCGACCTCCCCCATCTGGTGATGCCTATTGGTATCCACTCCCGACTGGTCAGTGATTTTGAAGCACTGCTGGAAGCCCGGGAATCCACCTACAACATCAATGCCTACATATGTGCTGCCAACCAGCTGCGCCAGATAATGGCGCATATCGCCCTGCTACAGCCTTTAGCACGTCATAAACAATCCGGGGAAGGCATTGATATCGAACGCGTTCACAGCCTGATGCAGGCACGCGCACACGAACAGCTGGATCTGGATACACTGGCTGAAACCGTTAACCTGTCGAAATACCACTTCGTAAAAAAATACAAAGAGATTACCGGCACAACACCTATCAACCACTTTATTCAGCTCAAAATCGAACGCGCCTGCCACCTGCTCGACACCACCAACAACAGCATCAACGAGATCGCTTTTGCGGTGGGATATGAAGATGCGTACTACTTTTCACGGATTTTCAAAAAACTGATGGGTGTATCACCGAGCCAATATCGAAAGATGCGTACGGGGGCGTTTCCATACAAAGGCGACTGAAGCACAGGCAGGTAGATCGGGATGAGTAACACAACGCCCAACCGAATTTAATACATCAAGAAACGAGAAAGCCGGGCAGTGTCAGACACGCCCGGCTGGAGAGAAAGCGGATTCGCCGCTGCCGCCCCTTCAAACAGCAACAGCCCGTTCCGTAGACGGGAACTTTGTAAGGCTTAGATCATCTCTACAGCAACGGCTGTGGCTTCACCACCACCGATACACAGGGACGCAACGCCTTTCTTAAGGCCTTTCTGCTTCAGAGCGTGCAGCAGGGTTACCATGATACGTGAGCCGCTGGAACCGATCGGATGACCCAGCGCACACGCACCACCGCGCACGTTGACTTTATCCGCGTCCAGGCCCATCTCGTTGATAGCCAGCATGGACACTACAGCAAAGGCTTCGTTGATCTCATACAGATCTACGTCGTCCTTGCCCCAGCCAGCTTTATCCAGCGCTTTCTGGATTGCACCAATCGGTGCAATGGTGAACTCTGCTGGCAGCTGGGCGTGGGTAGAGTGAGAAACGATACGTGCCAGCGGCTGCAGGCCACGCGCGTTTGCTTCAGACTCTTTCATCAGCAGAAGCGCGGAACCACCATCAGAGATGGAGCTGGAGTTCGCAGCAGTCACGGTGCCGTCTTTCTTGAACGCTGGACGCAGACCACGGATCTTATCAATACGCGCATTACCCGGCTGCTCATCGGTATCTACAACCACTTCACCCTTACGGGTTTTAATGGTTACAGGCGCGATCTCTTCTTTGAACTCACCGGCTTCAATTGCCGCCAGCGCTTTGTTCAGGGAACCGATGGCAAAATCGTCCATGCCTTCACGAGTGATGTTGTAATCATCCGCACTCTTCTGAGCGAAAGTACCCATCAGACCACCTTCGTAGGCATCTTCCAAACCATCCAGGAACATGTGGTCCATAACCTGACCGTGTCCCATACGCATACCCTGACGCGCTTTAGGCAGGATGTAAGGAGCCTGGCTCATGCTTTCCATACCACCGGCAACCATGATGCTGGCGGAGCCCGCCAGAATCTGATCGTGCGCCAGCATTACGGCTTTCATACCCGAACCACACATTTTGTTGACCGTGGTTGCACCGGCTGCATCAGGAATACCAGCAGCGCGAGAAGCCTGACGCGCCGGAGCCTGACCGAGACCCGCCGGCAATACGCAGCCCATCACAACCTCATCGACATCTTCAGCCTGCACACCAGCACGCTCAATGGCAGCTTTGATAGAAGTGGCACACAGATCCGGTGCACGCACATCGCTCAGTGAACCCGCCATGCCGCCCATCGGGGTGCGCGCTGCGCTCACAATCACTACTGCATCCTGACTCATATTTTTCACCTTAAAAACACATTAAATGTTTACGTTAACGTAAGCTTATA
The DNA here is from genome assembly GCF_015209595.1 of Pontibacterium sinense. Lineage (GTDB taxonomy): Bacteria > Pseudomonadota > Gammaproteobacteria > Pseudomonadales > Balneatricaceae > Pontibacterium > Pontibacterium sinense. Next base: position 46,877 of record NZ_JADEYS010000015.1, read on the forward strand.
GACACAAAAAAAGGGTGCAAGGTTGCACCCTTTTTACATGTATCGCTTAGCTGAAGTTACGCTTAATCAGCTTCTGCACTTCACCAACAATACCATTACGGAATGCCAGTACACAGACAACAAAGATCAGACCCATGATGATGTGGATATAGTTACCCAATTCACCACCGGACAGGTAATTCTGGATCGCAACAACAGACGCAGCGCCTACGATTGGACCAAAGATCGTACCCATACCACCCAACAAGGTCATCAGAACGACTTCACCAGACATGTGCCAATGCGCATCAGTCAAGGATGCCAACTGGAAGACCAGAGTCTTCGTGGAGCCAGCAAGACCCGCCAGAGCTGCAGAAATTATAAACGCTGCCCACTTGTAGTCATTTACGTTATAGCCCAAGGACACCGCACGTGGTTCGTTTTCACGGATCGCCTTCAGAATCTGACCAAATGGAGAGTGGATCGTACGATTCACTACCCAGAAGCCGAACAAGAAGATCGCAAACACGAAGTAGTACATGTTCATGTTGTCGTTCAGGTCGATGAAGCCAAGCAAGTTACCACGTGGTACACCCTGCATGCCGTCCTCACCACCGGTAAACGGAGCCTGCAAATACAGGAAGAACACCAACTGAGCCAGTGCCAGAGTCACCATCGCAAAATAGATACCCTCTCGCTTAACGGCCAGCTTACCGTATACAGCCCCCAACAAACCCGCCGCAATTGTGCCGCAAACGACACCCAGTTCAGGCGTTAGACCCGCATTCGTCATCAGGTAACCTGTGACGTAACCACCCGTACCCAAAAACGCCGCGTGACCAAAAGACAACAGACCTACGAAACCCAGCAGCAGGTTAAATGCACACGCGAACAGCGCGAAACACAAAACCTTCATCAGAAATACTGGGTAAAGAACGAAAGGTGCAACCAGACCAAGACCTATCAGCGCAATTGCTGTTTTATTCATTTTCATCTCGGCATCCCCCTACGCTTCTTTACCGAACAGACCGGCTGGCTTAGTCAGCAGCACGATCACCATCACTGCAAAGATCACAGTGGTGGACGCTTCCGGATAGAAATACTTCGTCAGACCTTCTACAACACCCATCCCGAGACCGGTCAGTATGGCCCCACCAATTGAGCCCATGCCGCCAATTACGACGATGGCGAACACCACTATGAGCATGTTCGAGCCCATATCAGGTGATACGGAGTACACCGGAGCCGCCATAACACCTGCGAAACCAGCCAGACCTACACCAAAACCAAAGGTCAGCGTAACGATCAGTGGTACGTTGATACCAAACGCCTGCATCATCGACGGATTTTCTGTGCCTGCGCGCAAATATGCACCCAGTTTCGTTTTCTCAATCATGTACCAGGTACCGGCACAGACGATCAACGAAGCAACAATGATCCACGCACGATAGTTAGGCAGGTACATAAATGGCAGACGGTTACCGCCTTTCAACTCTTCTGGAATCGCATAAGACATACCAGATGAACCGAACATATGTGTAAATGCACCCTGCAGGATCAGAGCAATACCGAAAGTAAGGAGCAAGCTATAGAGGTGATCTTCATTGGCGATAGGACGCAAAAGATAGCGCTCCATCATGACACCGATAAAACCTACTGCCAGCGGCACAACAATCAGTGCAGCCCAGTAGTTAATTCCCATGTAGTGCAGAGCCATCCAAGCAAAGAATGCACCCAGCATATACATTGCGCCTTGCGCAAAGTTAATAATTTTTAGCAGACCAAAAATGATTGCGAGACCCAAACTGAGCAACGCATAAAATGAGCCATTGATCAGGCCCACAAGCAGCTGGCCGAAAAGGCCAAACAGGTTAATACCGAGAAATGTCGCCATAACTCTCCACCCCAAGCCGGATATAGAGCTGCACTGAATGCGCAGCCAGACCGGAAATTACCGTCCGTTAAAGATGAATAGGGCTGCCGCCAAACGGCAGCCCCGACCTCTTACCGGAACAACTTATTGTTGTTATTTAAAGTCACACTGAGCCATCATTGGCTGGAACGCTTCGTTACCCGGGATGACTTTCTCTACTTCGTAGATGTCATCCGCGCTCTTGCGCTCATCAGCTTTCTTGATACGTACCTGGTACATATCGTGAACCATACGACCGTCGTTACGCAGCTCTGCGTTACGTGCGAAGAAATCGTTTGGCTTGTTGGCCTTCATGACTTTCATAACTGCATCAGAATCATCAGTACCTGCTTCTTTGATAGAGTTCAGGTAATGCATGGTCATAGAGTATGCACCCGCCTGACCCATTGCAGGGATTGAACCGTGACGCTCTTTGAAGCGTGCGGACCACTGACGAGTCTGGTCATCCAGATCCCAGTAGAAACCAGTAGTCAGCTTCATGCCACCAGCGATGTTTGGATCCAGCGCCTGTGCGTTTGGCGTGAATACCAGCAGACCCGCAACATCCATCATTTCAGTCAGACCGAACTCAGCCGCTGTTTTCAGGGAGTTGATGAAGTCAGAACCCGCGTTTGCCAGAGCAACTACGTCAGCACCAGAAGACTGAGCCTGCAGGATGTAAGAAGAGAAATCAGTTGTGCCCAGTGGAGCACGAACCGCACCCACTACTTCACCGCCATTGCCATTGATAACGCCGGAAGCTACTTTTTCCAGTGCATGACCAAACGCGTAGTCAGCGGTGATGAAGAACCATTTTTTCTTACCAGCCTGTACCATTGGCTTAACAGTACCGTTAGCCAGAGATACTACGTTGTAAGTCCAGTGCGCGTTGTAAGGAGAGCATGCTTTAGTGGTGAACGCATGAGATGCAGACGTAGAGATCAGAGCGATCTTCTTGTTATCTGTCAGTACTTTAGTAACAGCACCAGTTACAGAAGATGCAACCAGACCGGTTACAGCATCAACTTCCTGGCTTTCTACCCACTCACGTACTTTCGCAGAACCAACGTCAGGCTTGTTCTGATCGTCCGCACTAACAACTTCGATCGGCTTACCCAATACAGTGCCGCCAAAGTCCTCAACCGCCATTTTCACAGCAGTAACACAACCTGGACCACATACGTCAGCGTAAACGCCGCCCATATCTGCCAGTACGCCAATTTTTACTTTGTCATCAGACACGCCTGCTGCGTGAGCACCAGATACGGCAAAAACGGACGCTACAGCTGCGGAAAGCAGTGATTTCTTCAGTGATTTCATCGTTATTCTCCTGGTAGAGCTTTTTATTGTTATTCAATATTTAGGTGCTATCGGTTCGACCCGTCCTTTAGGTACGCATCAGACCATATAGCTTCCTGGAATTTCCGGATTTAGACACCCAGATAGGTATTGAGCATTTCAGCTTTTGCTTCCAGCTCATGTGCATGCACTTCTTCTACAATGTGCCCATGCTCCATTACGTAGTGACGATCTGCGATTGGCGCAGCAAAACGGAAGTTCTGCTCAACCAGCAAGATGGTCAGACCACGCTCTTTCAACTTGAGCAACACTTCTCCAAGCGTCTTAACAATTACCGGGGCCAGACCTTCGGTAATTTCATCAAGCAGCAGGATATTTGCACCGGTGCGCAGAATGCGGGCTAAAGCCAACATCTGCTGTTCCCCACCCGACAAGCGCGTGCCCTGACTCATGCGACGCTCGTAAAGGTTAGGAAACATTTCGTAGATCTCTTCAACACTCATGCCGTCACTGCGAACCGCCGGTGGCAACATCAGGTTTTCTTCTACGTTAAGGCTGGAAAAAATTGCACGTTCTTCCGGGCAAAACCCCATTCCCAGATGCGCAATTTTGTGGGCAGGCATATCAATGGTTTCACGACCATTAATGTTGATGCTGCCAGTACGTTTGCCCACCATATTCATGATGGAACGCAGCGTGGTCGAACGACCAGCACCATTACGGCCCAGCAGGGTAACCAACTCGCCCTGCATAACCGTCATATCAATACCGTGCAGGATGTGCGACTCGCCATAAAATGCGTGCAGATCACTGATACGGAGTTTTTCATCACCGACCGTGCTCATGCTGTCACCTCCGATTTAGCCGCCTGCTGGGCTTTATCTGCTTCAGTACCGGGTACAACTTCATCTTCGGAAACACCCAGATACGCTTCACGTACTCGCGGATCAGCAGACACAGTCTCGTAGTTACCTTCTGTCAGAATCGCGCCACGCTGCAATACCGTAATTTGGTCTGCCAACTTCGATACAACATGCAGGTTATGCTCAACCATCAGAATGGTGCGGTCTTTAGATACACGTTTGATCAAGTCAGATACAACGTCTACATCTTCGTGACCCATGCCCTGTGTTGGCTCATCGAGCAACATCAGTTCAGGATCCAACGCCAATGTCGTTGCAATCTCGAGCGCTCGCTTACGACCGTAGGACAGGTCAACAGTGGTTGCATGGACAAAGTCCTGCAGACCAACTGCTTCCAGCAGCTCAATTGCACGATCATTCAGCTTATTGAGGACTTTATCTGACTTCCAGAAATGGAAACTATTACCCTCTTTTCGCTGAAGCGCGATGCGAACGTTTTCCAGAACAGTCAGGTGTGGAAAGACTGCGGAAATCTGGAATGAACGAATTACCCCTTTGCGTGCAATCGCGGCGGACTGCATCTGAGTAATGTCTTCTCCGTTGTAAAGGATCTGACCACGTGTAGGAATCAGAAACTTAGTTAGAAGGTTAAAAACGGTGGTTTTACCAGCACCATTGGGGCCGATAAGTGCGTGAATAGAGCCACGCTCAACGTTTAAATTTACATTATCTACTGCCGTGAAACCTTTGAATTCTTTAACCAAATCAGAGGTTTGCAGCACGTAATCGACACTCATGCGGAACCCAAGCCTCGCCGTTATTATTGTTATTGTTACCAGTTCAAATTCACTGGAAGATGCTTACTTTTGCGTAAGCCGTGACCCAAAATTAGCAATTTCCCCTACAGGAAGCCAAGTACTACTTTAGTCTAATCTGGGGTGTTTTACCCCCTAAAACCAGTAAAAACCCCTTACAAATCAAGCCGATAACCCAAATATACCCAATTGTGCTAAAATATGTGAATTCCCTTATTCATCTTTACGTTTACGTAAACTTCCTTTACGCTAACCTAAAACGTGGTAGTACGAAGTAATGAACTTTAAAAAGACCTATTCGATCAGTGAACTCTCGCAAGAGTTTGACGTAACAACGCGCAGCATTCGCTTCTATGAAGACCAGAGTTTGCTGACACCTGGCCGCCGGGGACAAACCCGCATCTACACCAGCCAGGATCGCGTGCGCTTGAAATTGATCCTACGGGGCAAGCGCTTAGGTTTCTCACTGGCCGAGATAAGAGAACTGTTTTCTCTATGGGACGAGACCACGAGTGGCAGCGAAAAACAGCTAAGTCTGCTGCTGATAAAGATTTCTGAAAAACGTGCGGAACTGGAACAGCAAATCAAAGACATTGCGATGGTACAGCTAGAGTTGGACAGCGCAGAGTCTCGCTGCAGAGACGCATTAAACGAACTGACAACTAAACAAAAACAACAACAGACCGAATAAAGCTGACTTCCAAGAGCCTGGTGCAATTAGGAAGCAGTTAATCGGCGAGCAATGGGTGAAATTATGATCTCACAATACTCTGGACTTAACTTTGGACTGGGCGAAACCATTGATATGCTGCGCGAGCAGATCAATAGCTTTGCAGCAAAGGAAATCGCACCACGTGCTGAAGAGATAGATCAGAAGAACGAATTCCCAAATGATCTGTGGCGCAAGTTTGGTGACATGGGCCTGCTCGGCATCACTGTTAAAGAAGAATACGGCGGTGTAGAGATGGGCTACTTGGCTCATGTCATTGCGATGGAAGAGATCAGTCGCGCATCCGCTTCTGTAGGTCTGTCCTACGGCGCACACTCCAACCTCTGTGTTAACCAGATTCACCGTAACGGTAACGAAGAGCAGAAACAGAAGTACCTGCCAAAACTGATCAGCGGTGAACATATCGGCGCGCTGGCGATGTCTGAGCCAAACGCCGGTTCCGACGTTGTTTCTATGAAGCTGCATGCACGCGACAACGGCGACCACTACCTGCTGAACGGCAACAAGATGTGGATCACCAACGGTCCTGATGCCAACACCTACGTTATCTACGCAAAAACGGATATTAAAGCAGGCCCTAAAGGCATCACTGCATTCATCGTAGAACGCGATTACCCTGGATTCTCCCGTCACCAGAAGCTGGATAAGCTGGGTATGCGCGGCTCCAACACCTGTGAGCTGGTGTTTGAAGACTGCCCGGTACCTAAAGAGAACATCCTGGGTGAACTGAACGGTGGTGTTAAGGTTCTGATGTCCGGTCTGGACTACGAGCGTCTGGTTCTGTCCGGTGGTCCTCTGGGTATCATGGAAGCAGCGATGGATATCGTCATTCCATACATCCGTGACCGTAAGCAGTTTGGCCAGTCTATCGGTGAATTCGAACTGGTCCAGGGCAAGGTCGCTGACATGTACTCCATCATGAACGCGTCTAAGTCTTACGTTTACATGGCAGCACAAGCAGCGGTACGCGGTGAAGCATCCCGTAAAGATGCGGCTGGCTGCATCCTCTACACTGCCGAAATGGCCACTAAGATCGCACTGGATGCTATCCAGCTGCTGGGTGGTAACGGTTACATCAACGAATTCCCTACAGGTCGTCTGCTGCGTGACGCGAAGCTGTACGAAATCGGTGCCGGCACGTCCGAAATCCGTCGTATGCTGATCGGCCGCGAGCTGTTCCTGAACAAGTAAGGCGCAACGCCCTACCCGGACCGCCTGCTGCTTCCTTATGACTACCTATATAAAAGGAAGCAGTAAGCCGTCCAGATCACTCTCTATTCAGGAATCAGTTTGAGGAGTCCGGTATGACCGTACTGCAAAGCAAAATCAATCCACGCGCAGAAGATTTTCTCAGCAACCATGAATCCATGGCAGAAGCTGTAAACGACCTGCGTGATAAAGTTGGCACCATTGAACAAGGCGGCGGCCCTAAGTACCAGGAACGCCACCTCTCCCGCGGCAAATTACTGCCACGCGAACGTATTAATGCTCTGGTTGACGAAGGTTCTCCATTCCTGGAGTTGTCCCAGATGGCTGCGTTCCAAGTGTATGATGATGTGATCCCGGCAGCGGGCATCATTGCAGGTATTGGCCGTGTTAGCGGCCAGGAATGCATGATCATCGCCAATGACGCTACCGTTAAAGGCGGCACCTACTTTCCGCTAACCGTTAAAAAGCACCTGCGTGCTCAGGAAATCGCTGAGCAAAACCACCTGCCATGTATCTATCTGGTCGATTCAGGCGGTGCGAACCTGCCACAGCAGGATGACGTGTTCCCGGATCGCGATCACTTCGGTCGTATCTTCTACAACCAAGCGCGCATGTCTTCTAAAGGCATCCCGCAGATCGCTGTCGTAATGGGCCTGTGTACTGCCGGTGGCGCCTATGTTCCTGCCATGGCGGATGAGTCTGTCATCGTGCGTAATCAGGGTACTATCTTCCTGGCGGGCCCTCCGCTGGTTAAAGCCGCAACCGGTGAAGTGGTCTCTGCAGAAGATCTGGGTGGTGCTGACGTTCACTGTAAAGTATCCGGTGTTGCCGATCACTACGCAGAAAACGATGCACACGCACTGCAGATCGCCCGTACAACCGTATCCAATCTGAACCGCAAGAAGAACCTGGATCTGGATATCCGCGAGCCAAAAGCACCGCTATACAGTGCTGATGAGATCTACGGCATCGTTGGCACCGATCTGAAGAAACCGTTCGACGTTCGTGAGATTATCGCGCGCATCGTGGACGGTTCTGAATTCGACGAATTCAAGAAAATGTACGGTACTACATTGGTGACCGGTTTCGCTCATATTCACGGTTATCCTGTGGGTATCGTGGCTAACAACGGCATTCTGTTCAGTGATTCCGCACAGAAAGGCGCACACTTCATAGAACTGTGCTGCCAGCGCAAAATTCCTCTGTTGTTCCTGCAGAACATCACCGGCTTCATGGTGGGTCAGAAATCTGAATCCGAAGGTATCGCTAAACACGGTGCCAAGCTGGTAACTGCAGTTGCATGTGCCAACGTGCCTAAGCTGACTGTACTGATCGGCGGCTCTTTCGGCGCAGGTAACTACGGCATGTGTGGTCGAGCTTACAGCCCGAACTTCCTGTGGATGTGGCCAAACGCACGTATCTCCGTGATGGGTGGCGAACAGGCAGCAGGCGTATTGGCTACCGTACGTCGCGACAACATGGATCGTCAGGGTCAGGAATGGTCCGCAGAAGACGAAGCAGAGTTCAAGAAACCGATCATCGACACCTACGAACATCAGGGTCACCCTTACTACGCCAGCGCGCGCCTGTGGGATGACGGTGTGATCGATCCGGCTCAGACTCGTGACGTTATTGGCATGGGCTTGTCTGCCGCTCTGAATAAACCGATCGCTGACACCAAGTTTGGTGTCTTCCGTATGTAAGGAGGCTGTTATGTCTAATAGCTTTGTATTACTGGAAAAAGGCAGCGACGGTGTTGCCCAGCTGATCATCAACCGCCCGGAAGTGCATAACGCTTTTGACGATGATGTGATCGAGCAGCTGATTACTCAGCTGGAAGCCTGTGACGAAGATCCTGAGATCCGCGTACTGGTGCTGCGCTCTAACGGCAAGAACTTCTCCGCCGGTGCTGATCTGGCATGGATGAAGCGCATGGCGCAGAACTCCCATGAGGAAAACGTACAGGACGCGGGTCGTCTGGCACGCCTGATGGAAGTACTGAACGATCTGTCCAAACCTACGATTGGTCTGGTACAAGGTGCTGCCTACGGTGGCGCGGTTGGGCTGGCAGCGTGCTGCGATATTGTTATCGCCGCTGAATCCAGCCAGTTCTGCCTGAGTGAAGTAAAAATCGGCCTGATCCCTGCCGTCATTAGCCCGTACGTGGTACGCGCCATTGGCGAGCGTCAGTCCCGCCGTTACTTTGTAACAGCAGAAGTCTTTACTGCCCGTCAGGCGCAGGAATTTGGTCTGGTTCACGAAGTCGTGGCCGATCCTGCACTGATGGACGATGCCTGTGCCCGCTTTGTGAAACAGCTGCGTCGTAACAGCCCGCAGGCGATGCATGCGGCCAAAGAGCTGATCTTTGCCGTTAGCAGCAAAGTCATCAATCAGGACGTGATCGATGACACCGCCCGCCGCATCGCCGACATTCGTGTCAGCGAAGAGGGTCAGGAAGGTCTGGGATCTTTCCTGCAGAAGCGCAAGCCAAACTGGATTCAGGAGTAAGCGACCATGTTCAACAAGATTTTGATTGCAAACCGTGGTGACCAGCAGGCTTGCCTGCTCGCGGCGAAGCCAAATCGCTTGCCCGCGCACGCAGTGCGTGCAGGAAATTTCGACACGGAGAACCGCTATGTTTAATAAAATTTTGATCGCTAACCGTGGCGAAATTGCCTGCCGCGTGATCCAGACAGCTCACCGTCTGGGTGTTAAGTGTGTCGCTGTCTACTCCGAAGCTGACGCAAATGCCCGCCACGTGGCGATGGCTGACGAAGCTTTCCTGCTGGGCCCTGCGCCAAGCACCGAAAGCTACCTGCGTGCCGATAAGATCATCGAGATCTGTAAACAGTCTGGCGCACAGGCCGTTCACCCGGGTTACGGCTTCCTGTCTGAGAACACAGAGTTCGCAGAAGCACTGGAAGCCAACGGCATCACCTTTATTGGCCCGCCTTCCTCTGCCATTGCAGCGATGGGTTCTAAGTCCGCGGCGAAAGAGATCATGTCTCACGCCAGCGTTCCACTGGTACCGGGTTATCACGGTGACGATCAGGACCCTGCCCTGCTGAAGCAGGAGTCTGAGAAGTGCGGTTTCCCACAGCTGCTGAAAGCGGTTGCCGGTGGTGGCGGTAAAGGGATGCGTGTTGTTGAATCCTTAGAGGAATTTGACGAAGCACTGGTATCTGCCTGCCGCGAAGCCAAAAAAGCATTTGGCAACCCGGACATGCTGATCGAGCGCTACCTGACTCAACCACGTCACGTTGAGATTCAGGTGTTCTGTGATAAGCACGGCAACGGCATCTATCTCGCCGAGCGTGACTGTTCAGTACAGCGTCGTCACCAGAAAGTCATTGAAGAAGCACCTGCACCGGGTCTGTCCGATGAAGTACGCGTAGCGATGGGTGAAGCGGCGGTACGTGCTGCACAAGCTATCGATTACGTCGGTGCCGGCACGGTTGAGTTCCTTTATGACGTCGATGGTTCATTCTACTTCATGGAGATGAACACCCGTCTGCAGGTTGAGCACCCGGTCACTGAGTTAATCACCGGACAGGATCTGGTGGAATGGCAGCTACGTATTGCCGACGGTTCCGAACTACCGATCACTCAGGATCAGGTCAAGGTACGCGGTCATGCACTGGAAGCCCGTATTTATGCGGAAGATCCGGACAACGACTTCTTGCCTGCCACCGGTAGCCTGAAATACCTGCGCACTCCGGCTGAAAACGCCCACGTGCGTGTTGATACCGGCGTTATCGAAGGTGATGAGGTCAGCGTTTTCTACGATCCAATGATCGCTAAACTGATCGTTTGGGATGAAAATCGCGAAGCGGCGATCAACCGCATGGTTCAGGCACTTGAGGAATACCGTATTGCGGGCCTTAAGACTAACACCCGCTTCCTGCGCAATCTGGCCGATGCCGGCCCATTCCGCGATCAGGATCTGGACACTGGCTTCATCGAGAAGCACCGCGAGCTCCTGTTCCCGGCCAGCCGTCTGGATCAGCAGTTCTGTCTGGCAATCGCTGCTGCTTATTTCCTTGAAACAGCAAAAGCCGGTAACACCATTAAGGTCGATACCTTCTCCCCATTCTCTTCACAGAACGGCTGGCGTCTGAACTCCGAATACGCCCGTCCAATGAAGCTGATGCTGGGCGAAGATCTGCACGAACTGAGCATTCTCGAACAGCAGTCTGAATATGAAGTCACTGTTGATGAAGCCAGCTACCGTGTATCCGCAACCCTGAATGACGATGCTCTGAACGTGATCATTAATGGTCATCGCCTGACGGTGCATTGTTTCCAGGATGGCGACAACCTGACCATCTTCCACGAAGGTGAGCAGTTCCAGTGCCGTCAGCATCGCGATACGTTCAGCGAAACTGAGCAGGCAGGTGACGCCTCTTTGGCTGCACCGATGAACGGTGCCGTGGTTGCCGTACTGGTCGAAAAAGGTCAGGAAGTGACCGCCGGTCAGACGCTGGTGATCATGGAAGCGATGAAGATGGAACACAGCATTTCGGCACCCACCGATGGTGTTGTGGCTGACATTTTCTTCGCTGAAGGTGATCTGGTGAATGAAGGTTCTGAACTGATCGCGCTGGATGCAGCGGATGAGGAGGCAGCGTAATGGCATTGCCATCCTCTCTGCCTTCTTCAGTCCGCATTGTGGAGGTCGGTCCTCGGGACGGCCTTCAGAATGAACCGGGCGACATCATCGCGACAGCGGTAAAAGTAGAGCTGATCAATCGGCTTGCTGATGCCGGTCTCAGTTACGTTGAAGCAGCCAGCTTTGTATCACCCAAGTGGGTTCCCCAGATGGGTGATGCGGCCGCTGTTCTGGCGGGTATCAATCGCAAACCGGGCGTCACCTATGCTGCCCTGACTCCGAACCTGCGTGGTCTGGAAGGTGCGATTGAAGCGAAAGCGGATGAGGTTGCCGTATTCAGCGCATCCTCTGAAGCCTTCACCCAGAAGAACATCAACTGCTCTATTAAGGAAAGTCTGGAACGTTTTCTGCCGGTAATCGAAACCGCTAAAGAACACGGTATCCGTGTGCGTGGTTACGTATCCACCGTTCTGGGCTGCCCTTACGATGGTGAGATTGCACCGGCACAAGTCGCAGCGGTCTGCCGCGACATGCTGGACATGGGTTGCTACGAGATCTCTTTGGGAGACACCGTTGGTGTGGGTACACCGCTAAAAGCGAAGAAAATGCTGGAAGCGGTCGCCAAAGAGGTGCCGGTTGAAAAGCTGGCAGCGCATTTCCACGACACCTACGGTCAGGCACTGGCGAATATCTACGCCGTGGTTGAAGAAGGTGTTGCGGTTATCGATACCTCAGTCGCAGGCCTTGGCGGTTGCCCATATGCACAAGGTGCATCAGGTAACGTCGCTACTGAAGATGTACTGTACATGCTCAACGGTCTGGGTATCGAAACCGGTATTGATCTTAATAAGCTGGTTCAGACCAGCCATTGGATCACCGGCCAGCTGGGACGCAGCAACGGTTCGAAAGTCGCACTTGCTATAGGCTGTGAAGACACGTAAAACCGATATAAAACAGCGCCTTCCACAATGGTAGGCGCTGCCTCGAAACAAAAAAAATAAAACCGAGGTAATAACAGATGAAGTCACAACCAGACTACATCACCGCACTGGATCTGCCGCTACCCGCACACGACCAGTTGCCAGAGGAATACCAGAAATACTTCTCTGTCTGCGAAGAGAAACTGGGCATGGTGCCCAACGTACTCAAAGCATACAGCCAGAATGCGACCCAACTGGACGTATTCTCCCGCTTCTATAACGAACTGATGTTCGGTGACAGCGGACTATCCGATCTGGAAAAAGAGATGATCGCCGTTGCCGTATCATCCTCTAACGCCTGCTACTACTGTCAGGTTGCCCATGGTGCCGCCGTCCGAGAATACTCCGGCGACCCGAAACTGGGTGAACTGATGGTGATGAATTATCGCGTTGCAGAGCTTTCCGAACGCCACCGGGCGATGCTTGATTTCTCCGTCAAGCTAACCGAATCCCCGAATGAAATGAGTGAAGATGACCGTCAGGCCCTGCGTGACGTTGGCTTCACCAATCGGGATATCTGGGATATCGCCAATATTGCTGGGTTTTATAACATGACCAACCGGGTCGCCAGCGCGGTGGATATGCAGCCGAATCCTGAATATCACAGCCACAGCCGATGATATTCAACGGTCTGAACTGTATGGGGCAGCACAGACCACACCAAACCCTTTTGAAATTTTAAAAAAATAACGAGCAAATGGGGTCAACAACGATGAGCAACATCCCTAGCTACACCAGCGGTCCTAGCACTAAGCCACTGATCGGTATGACCATCGGTGATAAGTTTGATGAAATCGCAACCACCTACCCCGATAACGACGCACTGATTGTTCGCCATCAGGGTATTCGCCTGACGTACGCCGAGCTGAAGCAGCGTGTAGATGAAGCTGCACGTGCATTCCTGGCAATTGGCGTAAAACGCGGCGACCGTGTTGGTATGTGGTCACCTAACTGCGCACAGTGGACCATCACCCAATTCGCCACAGCTAAAGTGGGCGCTATTCTGGTGAACGTTAACCCAGCTTACCGTCTGCACGAGCTGGAATACGCGATGAACCAGTCAGAAGCGAAATTCCTGGTCACCGCCGACAGCTTTAAGTCCTCCAATTACAGCCAGATGCTGTATGACCTGGCACCTGAGCTGAAAACCTGCGCTGAAGGTGAACTGCAGTCTGAAAAAATGCCCAACCTGAAAGGCATCATCAATCTGTCCGACGAAAAAATGGACGGCATGTGGCGCTGGGATGACTTCGTTGAAATGGCCGAGAAAATCGATGCCTCTCAGCTGGAGAAAATTCAGGCGGAGTTGCAGTTTGATGATCCAATCAATATTCAGTACACCTCTGGCACCACCGGTTTCCCGAAAGGCGCCGCACTGTCTCACCACAACATCCTGAACAACGGTTACTTCGTCGCTGAAAGCATGAACTTTACCGATCAGGATCGCCTGGTCATCCCTGTACCGCTGTACCACTGCTTCGGCATGGTGATGGGTAACCTGGGTTGTATGACGCACGGCGCGACGATGATCTACCCGGATGATGGTTTCGAACCAAAATCCGTACTGGAAGCCGTTGCAGAAGAACGCGCAACCGCACTGTACGGCGTGCCGACGATGTTCATCGCAGAGATGGAACATCCTGAGTTCGCTGAGTACGACGTATCCACGCTGCGCACCGGTATCATGGCCGGTTCCATCTGCCCTGCTGAAGTTATGAAAGCCGTAAACTCCAAGCTACACATGGAAGAAGTTCAGATCGCTTACGGCATGACTGAAACCAGCCCGGTATCCACTCAGACTGCGGCAGATGATCCATTCGAAAAACGTGTAACCACCGTTGGCCGTACCCAACCGCATCTGGAAACCAAACTGGTTGATCCAGCCACTGGCAACATTGTACCGCGCGGCGAAGTGGGCGAGCTGTGTACCCGTGGCTACAGCGTTATGCTGAAGTACTGGAACAACCCTGAAGCAACCGCTGGTTCAATTGATCCTGCGGGCTGGATGCACACTGAAGATCTGGCGACGATGGATGAAGAAGGTTACATCCAGATCGTAGGCCGTATCAAAGATATGGTCATCCGTGGTGGCGAAAACGTTTACCCGAAAGAGATCGAAGAGTTCCTGTACACCCACCCGTCCATCTCTGATGTGCAGGTAACCGGTGTACCCGATAAAAAATACGGTGAAGAACTGATCGCTTGGGTGAAACTGTCTCCAGGCGCAGAAAACGTGTCGGATGAAGATCTGCGCGCGTTCTGTAAAGGTAAGATCACCCACTTTAAGATCCCACGTTACTTCAAATTTGTGGACGAGTTCCCAATGACGGTAACCGGCAAGATCCAGAAGTTTAAGATGCGTGAAATCTCTATCGAAGAGCTGGGTCTGGACGACTAACAACAGCCCCTTCCTAGCCGTTTAACGCGAGTATCACAACGCCAGCCTTCGGGCTGGCGTTTTTGTTCCAGGTCCCTCCCCCAAATCTCTTTCCTTCGTCACGACTATGCTTAGTTCATAGGCGTGTCGTCATACGCTCGCCTGCTTCTGATAAGCGTGCCGGAGGGCCATATCATGCTGCGCTTTATAGGCCGAAATATTCTGACAGGACTGATCACCATCCTACCCGTGGTGCTCACCCTCTCTCTGATCTACTGGCTCGCTCATTCAGCCGAGCTAATCCTGGGTGGATCAATCCGCTCTCTATTTCCTAACACGCCTTACTGGCCCGGTCTGGGAGTGATCGCAGGGATCACCGTTGCCTTTCTGGTCGGACTCTTGATGCACGCTTACGTGTTCCAGCGTCTTTTTGAGCTGACCGAGAGCGTCCTCTATCACATGCCGCTGGTGAAGTCGGTATATGGCTCAATCCGCGACTTCTTTAACTACTTCTCCCCCACCGTGAAGAAAGAGTTTCAACAGGTGGTATCCATTACGCTCGCCGACAGCGGTATGGAGTTGATCGGATTTGTCACTCAGAACACCGCAGAACGGTTGCCAGAAGGGTTCAACAATAAAGACAGCGTTCTTGTGTACTTGCCGCTGAGCTACATGATCGGCGGGTATACCGTCCTGATACCGCGCAGTGCCGTTCGCCCGCTGGACATGAGCGTAGAGGACGCCATGCGCTTCACATTAACGGCCGGTATGACGGGGATAAACACACCGAGTCACCGTCCCGGACAATCGCTGCAGCAGAACTGAAAAACCTCGTCTAGACTGAGAATTCTGGAGATGTAAGTGGATGGAAAAAACACCTATATGATTGACCCAACTGGATACCCAATACAATGTTCAGCAATCGCCCAACCAAAAAACAGCTACGCAAGGACCACGAAGAAAAAATAGCCAGCTTTCTTGCCCATGGCGGCACAATCCAGAGCGTCCCTCCCGGCGCCAGCAGTCTGATTGACGGCAACTACAACAACCGCCATATCCGCCTCGAACGGCCTCATAAAACACGAACCGCCATACCCGAAGTGGTCGCAGCCATCGAAGCACGCCGTACGGCCAATAAAAAAGTAGCCAAGCCCACCAAGCAGGTCAGCCGTCACAAATCTTTGCGTAAGGTCGTGCTGGACGACTTTGGCGAACCGGTACGCGTCATCTGGACCAACCATTAGCGCCAGTTACAGTAAAGCCTGGCAGTGATAGCCTCTCAGTTGAGTGATCCTCAGCTAGACTAATATCAGAATCTTCACTGTCAGGAGTTTATGATGAAAATTATCATCCGCGTCACCTCCGAGCGAGACGGCACCGAGTGTTACATCAACACCGATAATATCGTCTACTTTACCCAGCAGGACGGCGAAGCAGGCACGCGCCTGTACTTTACCAGCGGTGAAATATCCCACCTGATCGTAAAAGAAACGCCGCAGCATATCCTGCAACAGATCAGGCAGCTCTAAAGGGCACCGATAAGACGGTAACGGCCTTGCAAAGCAGCACCAGACACGGCAAATTAGGGTTTATACCTATTCAAGGGAAAGCCCAATGCCTGCACTGGTTACCGATCATTACGAACAGAAATTAGACGCCGATACGATTATCCGCCAGTTGCAAGAGGCCTACCCCAACGGACCCAATCAGTTTCAGCTGGCCCCCGTCGATCAGCTGCACATTGGTGGCATCAAAGCCTCACTGAAACTGATCGAGCGCATTGGCGAACTCAAGCCAAATTCGGTGCTGGATATTGGCTCGGGTCTGGGTGGCCTGATGCGTTTGGTGGGAGATAAACTGGATCTGCAAATTATTGGTCTAGATATCACCCATCCACTCAATCATATCAATCAGCGTTTATCGGCTCTGAACGACGCGAATCCGATCCCGGCCTTAATCACCGGTGATGCGCATCATCTGCCTTTCCCAGACAACCAGTTTGACCTGATTGTATTTCAGCACAGCCTGCTGAATATGCCAGATGCCACTCTAGTGCTGAGCGAATGTAAACGCATACTCTCAGCGGAAGGCTCGATCCTCCTGCACGAAGTACTGGAAGGCCCGAACCATAGCAACATCAAATATCCCGTCCCTTGGGCACGCAGTGCCGACAGCTCCCACCTGCGCAGCCAGCAAGAACTGGAATCCCTCATTCAGTCGGCAGGGTTCAAGATCGATACATTCAGTGACTGGTCACAAGAAGCCTTGAGCTGGCGAAAACGTCAGTCGGAAAAAGAGCAGCAAGCGAAAGACAGCGGACAAGCCACCCAACCCCCCGTATCCCCTGCCCTTATCTTAGGTCCGGAGTTTGGTCAGATGGGGGCCAATGTGATGCGTAACCTTGGCAGCGAAGCCGCACGCGTGGTCGAGGTCTTAGCCCGGAGCATTGGCTAACGCCGAGCGAAAGATGGGATGAGTATGTTGCCCAGGATAACGGAATACTGAACAACATCAGCACGCTATAGAGACGTTTTTACGATTTGGGGTTATCCTTCCGTATAACGATAACTTGATAAGACGTCTAACGAGCAGCAAAAATGAATCTCAACGACCCTTTCGGACGAGTAAAGAAACAGCGTGAGAAAGAATATCACGCGTTGCGCACAACCTTGATGGATGCGGGGATTAACGACCGCCATGAAGCAGAAAAGCTACTTGAGACACTCGCCAAACGTGGCAAGTTCGGGCTGCTTATTATCATCCCCCTCACCCTGATTCTTGCCGCACTACTGCCACAATTTCAGATTGTGATTATTGCACTTGGCGGCCTGATCAGCGCATGGCTGTTCAAAACCACCACCCGCAGCAGACAACATATACGCCGGTATATCGAAGAAGAGCTCTCCCATGACGGAGACAGCCGGGAATTCTAGGGCTCACGCGTTGTTGAATAGCGGGGAGAAGCCTCAACGATCAGGTTTCCCCTCGCCCTTGCCTTATCAAATCAATTAAATTCAAGCGCCCACTAAACTGAGGGTACTACAAGTCTCGCCAGCGTAGCTGGACCAAGAGTTGAACGCCTTGTTGTAAGGCTACAGATACTCAACTGGACTACCTTCCTGCACATAGCCATATACCCTAAACCCGTGAGCTGTATGTTCGCCGGGAACATGAACTTTACGAAGCTCAGCAAGAACGAGATTCCTATGCTCTTCGTTTTCAGTTTGTATCTCGACCCACTCGATGTCTTTGTATCCACATTCTGAGAAATGGTAGAACCACTCTCCGTCCCAGTTTGATACGTGCCCGTTGGTGACACACTTCGTCCGCCACTTAGGACTATGACCGCCAAGGGCGTACATGGATTGCTGCAACTCGCGCCATTTGGTGTTGTTCATTATTGGGGACAAAGCTGAGCCCTCTATACCCTATAACTCCGGCTTAGGAGAGGATTTGGAGCTGCGAAACAGCGGAATAGCCGTCACAGCCCTGAAAGCCGCTTGTTATGCAATACCCAGTCCTCGCATATCATTCGATATAGCCGCACAGGCCGGCTATGAAATTCATGAACCGTGTAGTCTCCGAACCCCGCTTTCTCGGCCACCCTGACGGATGCTATATGTTCTGGCTCGATAATAACGACTACCGACTCATAGTGTTTTTGATCGAAGGCATACATCATTACACCGTTTACAGCCTCTGTCGCAAACCCCTGATTCCAAAACCTTCGCGCTAATCGATAACCTAGATTGATTTCCTCAACATCATCGACCAACTCAGGCCCGACACCACAGAAACCAATAAGATCACCTGATGCTTTCTCCAGCAATGCCCATGGGCCTACACCGTGAGATGAGTAACACTCAGCGCACCAGTCGATGAATTCTCTGGTAGCTTCCCCGTCACAAACTCCGCGAACGGAATATTTCATGACTTCAGGGTCGCTCAAAATCTCAGTGAGTGCAGGAAGATCTTGGAGAGATAGCGGCCTTGCGACTAACCTTTCCGTTTCAAATAACTGCACCGAATCCTCCCTGTGCATAACGCCGCCAACACTGGCGACCTTTATCGAGTCCAGCACAACTTGTTGCGCATTTGTGCTTGGTCTTGTTAGGGCTTATCCACTTTTGGACTATCCTAATTGATGTACAACTGCCTTAAAAATGAATACAAAGCTAATAAAGATCACTAACCATTTTAACCCCCGGCTATACTTATAAACACCATCACGCTTTTTAGCGTATATATTGCCAGTTAAGCAAATAAGAAATGAGGCTGGAGAAAACAGCAGTATTGCTAGCACAATAAACCACCATTTCCTATAGAACGGTACTTGATCATAGGTCAGGTCTGTTAATATAAGACTCGGCATACTTGACTTAGGTGCTTCTGAGGGAGCAAGCCCTGCTTGAACAATTCTATTAGTCTGATCAGATAAGGGCTTGTTTTCATCAGAAGTCGGCAACATCGGCCTTATTTCACAGCCAACACCGCACTTATCGAGCAACTTTCTATACTTTTCTGCAACATCTGACTCTACTCCTTTTTTAATTACTGTCTCTCGTCGAGTAATCAATTTTTTAACTGTAGCATCATCAGTCTTCAGGAATCTGGCTAAATTTCTCTCAACCTCTTCGTGATTAAATCCTTCAGCAATTGTGTTTTGCAGTACAACTTTAAATTGTGACATTCGAATAATCCTTTATTCCATCGCAAATACGGTTCTTGAGAGAGGATAGACTGTAGTATTTCGCCCTAACTCCTCAATAATGGGCCGGAGCACGCAGTGCGGAGGTCCAGCCCGGTAGGGCGACATTGATTGACTTGTTAGCTCTCTTTATATGCATGAATCACAAGTTTGTGGGTGAGGCGATACTTGATCGCAGATTTTACATTTAGATACATTTACAAACTCTCTACACGAACAGCATTTACCCCGAATGTATTCATTGAATCCAATATTTAAAGCATCAAAGACTACTTCCCCTTTCACTTCACATAGAGGGCAATCAGCAAAGCCAAATACATCTTGATTTCCACGGTAACCACAAACAAAACAAACGCGATCCAGATTGTTTGTTAAAGCCCATGATTCGTTAGCGCATTGTAGACAGTGCTTCATATCGTCTGGATACATCTCATAAGCACGGTCAACTGACTCACTTATATAGCAAGAGTTGTTTAACAGTTTTTGATAGAGGCCATCACCTAGTAGTGACTTAAGGCTATTCGCCAGATATTGATCATGCATTAGCAAAGTATCTTGCCAATCTAGTTGGTTAATAACTCTAACCATAAACCAAATAGATTCGTTAAGAATTTCATTAGGCGAAGAAGACATGCCTAAATGCATAACTTGATTTCTATGGTTCTGAAACTTGTCCAGTAATTCTATATCATCAACATTTAAGTATATTTCATTGGAAAAGAACTCTTTGTTCTTCCAATAAGGTGTTGTTTGTATTTCACCACTCTCAATTAGTAACAATAACTCAGCTTCAGTCTTATCGTGGAATTGGCCTTTAATGATCCCCTTCCAACCTTCTCGTTGTAGAACAAAAAATTTACCAATCAACTCAATAGCTGCCTGCATATTAATTATCGTTTGCAATACATTACTCTCAGAAGGAGTTTCTGAAAGTGCATTTTCTAGTGCAGACCTAATATATAACTTAAATGTTTTTTTTAGTCGGAAAGCTAATTGTTCGTCAACTTTATCCATGAGTACTCCTTGAGTGCTAACGCCCGGCTTTGGGGCTGACATGTAGCTGCGAAGCAGCGGAAAGGCAGTCCCAGCCACGTAGTGGCGACAACAGCCGCTTGTTAAGTACGCAGTCAGAACTCAAATTGTGTCCCATGTTTTTCTAGTACGAATATAGGAGTCTTGGTTATAAAATCCAGCAAAAATCTCACTAAAGTACGGGATATCCTCGTTATTAAGCGACATAGCCTCCCTTTGTAGTTTACCAAGCAGTTCAACCCAAAAGCGGATTATGTGGATAACATAAAGCTGTCTATATGGAGCAACTGCTTCCTGAACTCCTGTTCGGCTGCTTGCGTCTTCAACATCGCTAATTTCTTCGCCAGTTTCAGAGGTATGTCTCACCATCATTAGGTGACCGGCCATCTGATTAATTACGCGAGCATTATGAGCTATTTCTTTCTTTTTCCTGTCTGAAACGCGCAGATCATATAACGGCTTATCGACAGTAGTGTACCAAGACGACACTGGGTCACCCTGTTGCTTGCTGTTAACTAATATATTGATGTTTGAATATCTATCACCTTTAGCGAAATCTGATATGACATTGAGGATGTTTTGGTGAATCTCTCCATCAAGTTCATCTAAAAACCTGAAAGAATAGCCTCTCTGCTGCTTTACTGTAATAGACTTTTTATAGAGAACATCGATCTTATGCCCAATATCGTTCTTCAAATATTTAAAATCCGGAAATTCACCGTTATTATCGATGTAATAATCCAGCATTAAGCATAATTTACCGATCCGCTCCAACCCCGTAGACAGGCTAGTAAAGGACTGAAAGTAAACACCCTTCCTTGCATAGTTTGCGTTTCTAATTTGCGTTGCGCCAGCACCAAGGATTTCTTTGGTAAATTGCGCTTCCTTGATCAGAGCCTTGAATGTTTCGTTAAACATAAATGTTTCATCCGTGATGTAGAAATAGTACTTAACAGCCAAATAGACGTCGAAATGACGCGTTTAAACACATCAATTTGATATATATCCCCGGAGAGACATGAAAGGAAAGGATGGATAATACGATGATATGCATACGTTTTCCTTAACGTCTCTAAACTTCCCATCCGGGGAAATGCATCAGATTGATAGGCTATCCTTGCACATTACGTAAGCTGAGCACAAGGGCGTGGTGATGGATGCCCATCAGCGGAATAGTACGGGCCGAAATAGCCTTTGCAGAAGATCGTGAGCGGCCGTCAGGTCATATCCGCCGGACACAAAAAAGGCCGATCTCCTTGTGGATAGATCAGCCTTTAGAGTTAGCTTAACGCAGGGCTTATCAGGCCGCTGCGACCTCTTTTTCAAGGTAAGCAATAATATCGTTGGACTCGTACATCCACTGCACAGAACCATCATTCTGCTCGATACGCAGGCATGGCACTTTGACGCGACCGCCCTGCTGCTGCAGAGTATCGCGATGAGTGGCATCATTTTTAGCATCACGCAGTTCGATGTTCAGCGCGTTGCGCTTCATGGAACGGCGTACTTTGACGCAGAATGGGCAGGCTTCAAACTGATACAGAGACATATTCTCGGTACGCTGGTCGATTTTAGCCTGCTCGTCGCCCGGACGTTTTACACTGCGTGGGGTAAAGATGAAGTTAAGCAGCAGAATAATGCGGCCCAAAAACCAACGAACAAAACTCATTTAATCTCTCCAGTTATTGCTTAAGCCCGACGAATACGCGTCTCGCAGGGCGAAATTTTATCATTTCACTACAGTACAAAACAGCCACCACAGGCTGAATGACATAGGACGTTAGTGCCAATTGATGATTTGACTGACCACTCAACCGCGTTTGGCACTGCGCTGCGGCGCTTTCTTACCCGGGCGCTTGCCAGCAGAACCCGCTTTCTTAGCGTTCATGGCCGCCTTCTTACCACCCGCTGCGGCCTTCTTCACACTGCCTTTTGGCTTGGAACCTGGCCTTGAGCCAGCGGCCTTCTGACCATTGCGCTTGCGCTGAGGCTCACTATCGTCGGTTCGTGCCTTTGGCGTTGAACCAGACCATTGCCCGCCCCGTGCGGCTTTACCGGGCTTGGTGGGTTGCACCTGACGTCGTTTCTGCTGATCCTTCTCTTCGGCGGGCACCAACTGCTGCGGGCCGTCACCAATCAACTCAGGCCGTCCCATATCCTTAAAGGCATCACGCAGGGTCGCCCAGTTTTCTGGATCATGATAACGCATCAGTGCTTTGTGCAGTTTGCGCTGCTTATCGTTCTTCGGTGTGTACAGCTTCTCAGACTTGTACGTCACTTTTTTCAGGGGGTTGCGATCAGAGTGATACATCGCCGTTGCCAGTGACATTGGTGATGGATAGAACGTCTGCACCTGATCGACCTGAAATTCATTCTTCTTTAACCATTGCGCCAGGCTGACCATATCGTCATCTTCACAGCCAGGATGTGCGCCGATGAAATACGGGATCAGATACTGTTTCTTACCGGCTTCTTTGGAGAAGCGATCGAACATTTTCTTAAATGCTTCGTACGTCCCCATACCCGGCTTCATCATTTTAGAGAGCGTACCCTCTTCACTGTGTTCCGGTGCAATCTTCAGCAAGCCGCCCACGTGATGAGTTACCAGCTCACGCACGTATTCTGGGTCTTCGACGGCCAGATCGTAGCGCAGGCCGGATGAGATAGAGATCGTATGTACGCCGTCGAGCTTACGCGCTTTGCGATACAGCTCAGTGGTTGGACGATGATCGGTATTCAGGTTCTGACAGATGGTCGGATACACACAGGACAGCTTACGGCAGGACGCCTGAATTTCAGGGTCTTTGCAGTTCAGCGTATACATGTTGGAGGTTGGACCACCCAGATCGGAGATCGCACCGGTAAAGCCCGGTACTTTGTCTCGAATCTCTTCAATCTCATCCAGAATAGACTGATGAGAGCGGCTCTGAATGATGCGTCCTTCGTGCTCGGTAATCGAGCAGAACGTACAACCACCAAAACAGCCACGCATGATATTGATCGAGAAACGGATCATGTCATACGCAGGGATTTTTGCCTTGCCGTATTTGGGATGCGGTACACGCTGGTAAGGCAAACCAAAGACACCATCCATCTCCGGCGTTTCCAGCGGGATCGGCGCAGGGTTCACCCAAATCTCACGCTTACCGTGTTTTTGGATCAGTGCACGGGCATTGTGAGGATTCGACTCCAGATGCAATACGCGCGATGCATGGGCATACAGCACCGGATCTTTTTCAACTTTTTCGAACGATGGCAGACGGATATAGGTTTTTTCCGGCAGGCGCTCTTTCCCTTTGAGCGGCTCCGGAATAATGCGCAGCGGCTGAACGTCATCAGCAGCATTTTTCGCGCCCCCTTTACCATCCTCCTGGTCTTTATCCTTCTCCGGCAGATATTCGTAAGGGTTGGGTAGCTTATCGATATTGCCCGGCCAGTCGACACGGGTAGAGTCGACCTCCACATAACCCGCCGGTGGCGCGTTACGAATCACAACAGTGCCACGGATATCCGTCAGCGCTTCAAGCGGCTCACCGTCAGCCAGCTTATGGGTCAGATCGACAATCGCACGTTCGGCGTTACCGTAGAGCAGGATATCCGCCGTTGAATCGATGAGCACCGAACGGCGCACTTTATCGCTCCAATAGTCATACTGAGCAATACGGCGCAAACTGGCTTCGATGCCACCAATAACCACCGGCACATCGTTATAGGCTTCTTTACAGCGCTGACTGTATACGATGACAGCACGGTTCGGTCGCTTACCGCCTTCTCCACCCGCGGTATACACGTCATCGTGACGGATACGCAGATCAGCCGTATAGCGGTTGATCATGGAGTCCATGTTGCCCGCCGTCACGCCGAAATACAGATTGGGCTTACCCAACGCCATAAAGGGTTCGGCAGTTCGCCAGTCCGGCTGATCGATAATACCCACACGATAGCCCTGCGCTTCCAACAGGCGCCCCATCACGGCCATACCAAAACTTGGATGGTCGACATAGGCATCACCGGTCACCAGTACGATATCGCAGCTGTCCCACCCCAGAGCATCCATTTCAGCACGGCTGGTCGGTAAAAACTTCGCAGTTCCGTAGCATTCAGCCCAGTATTGCGGATAGGAAAAGATATCAGGAGCGGTATTGATCATGTCGCCTAGCACTGTCAGGTTCAGAAGAAGCAAAGGCAAAGCGGTCAGCTCGCGTTTTTAACAGCGCAGCGCATACATTTCAGCGAGATTTACCCGCCAAAATAATACTTGACCATTTTACACAGTATTTGAATGTCGCCATTCTCCCAGAAAAGCACTCGGGTTTCGAATGATTCTTTTGATGGCACACTAAACCCTGTGCTGAAGAGCAGACAAAAAAAACCGGCACACGGCCGGCTAATCACTGGATGGAAATGAAAATGTTGCTAAGGGAATGCTTTTAGATGCTGCGATATACTTAATGTCTCGCAGCCAAAACCGGCATTTCTGCGCGGGAGATCCGCTTGAGTACCAGCGGATGAGAGTCAGAGCGCGAATAGATAATCAAACTGCCATCGGCACCATGCTCAAAACGCTCGGCTTCCGCCAGCATCTTCAATAGCAGCTGTTCCTGATGCATCACACTGGAGAAGCAGATCTTTTTAGAGGTGGTGATACGGGCAATATCGAGCTGATCACCCTGCCCTGAATAGTCCGCGAAGAAGTAGTTACAGCCCGCTCGTCCACTGATCCGATGATCGACGAAAGCAACCGATGCATTAATCAAACCCGAAACATCACGACCCACCAGCGTTTTAACACGCCAGAATGTGCGGTTCAGAGGTGCAGATTGACCGATGTCAGATGTGGAGGAAACTGCAGATGATTCTGTAGATTCGGTTTGCTGCTTAGGCGCAACCGACTGGCACCCTACCAGACCGAAAAAAATAACAGGTGCGAGGTACGTCTTTAGACACGTAATGCCATCCATGAGCGACATATCTTCAAATCCTTATGAAGTTTTCTATTCCCAAAAGCATATCCCCATTTCGAATAGATGAAAAGGGCTATTTTTTGATCAAAAAAAGCCCGAAGCTGAATGTTCAGGCTTCGGGCTTTTCTGTGTTTGATAAACACTATCTGATTAGATATCGATCACATCAAATTCAACTTGTGGATCAACGTCTGCTTCGTAGTCTACAGATTCAATACCGAAGCCGAACAGCTTCAGGAATTCATCTTTGTAGTACGCGTAGTCAGTCATGTCGAACAGGTTTTCGGTGGTGATCTCAGGCCACATGTCGCGGCATGCTTTCTGCACGTCGTCACGCAATTCCCAGTCATCAATACGGAAACGGTTGCCGTCATCAATCTGCGCGCTATCGCCATACAGACCGGTCGCGAACAAACGCTGCACCTGCTCCATACAACCTTCGTGCAAGCCCTGCTCTTTCATGACCTTGAAGACCATAGACAGGTACAGTGGCATCACAGGAATAGCGGAGCTTGCCTGAGTCACAACAGACTTCAGTACTGCAACGTTGGCCTGACCACCGTTTGCCGCCAGTTTCGTGTTCAGCTCATCCGCCGCACGGTCCAGATCCTGTTTCGCTTTACCCAGAGCACCGTCCCAGTAAATCGGCCAGGTAATCTCAGTACCGATGTAGGAGTAAGCAACAGACTTCGCGCCTTCAGCCAGAACACCGGCATCGTTCAGTGCATTAACCCACAGTTCCCAATCTTCACCGCCCATCACGGTCACAGTTGCATCAACCTCTTCCTGCGTTGCAGGTTCGATTTCAGCTTCGATGATCACGTCTTTGTTGGTATCGATCGCCGTGGAGCGGTAAGTCTCACCAATTGGCTTCAGCGCAGAACGCACAACTTCGCCCGTTTCAGGCATTTTGCGCACTGGAGATGCCAGTGAGTAAACCACCAGATCAATCTGACCCAAGTCTTCTTTGATCAGATCGATAACTTTATTTTTTGCATCGTGGGAGAACGCATCGCCATTCAGGCTCTTTGCGTACAAACCCGCTTCGTGTGCAGCTTTGTCAAATTCGGCAGCGTTATACCAACCCGCCGTACCGGTTTTACGTTCAGTCGCCGGCTTTTCAAAGAACACACCGATGGTTGCAGCGCCGCAACCAAATGCGGAAGCGATGCGGGAAGAGAGACCGTAACCACTGGATGAACCGATTACCAGTACGCGCTTAGCGCCAGCGATCTCACCTTTCTGTTGAGTGTAAGCAATCTGCTCGCGAACGTTGGCCGCACAACCGGTTGGGTGAGTAGTTGTACAGATGAAGCCGCGAATCTTTGGTTTGATGATCATGGTTAACTAGAGTCTCAATCCGTTACATAAAAAATCAGCCCGATACGATAACCGATTTCGGGCTGATTTTACAGTTTAAGCGTGGAGCTCAGGCAGGATCAGAACCAGGCGGATGCCAGCTGCTCATCGCTCATCGCCATTACACTCTCGCTACCCGCTGCTACCATCTGTGCGTAAGACGCTGTACGTGGCAACACCTGTGTCACGTAGAAACGCGCGCTCAGAATTTTCGCATTCAGGAAAACTTCGTCACCGCCGCTTGCCAGTTCCTGCTGTGCCGCCAGTGCGCCACGCAGAATCTGCCAGCCACCACACAAGGTGCCCATCATCATCAGGTAATTGTACGCCACGGTAGCCGGCAACTGAGCGTCGTCTGCTGCGCCATTCAGCAACTGCGCCTGAGCTGTCTGTGCCTGTTCCAACGCAACTTTTAACTGAGCCGCTTCGGACGCAAAACCACCCTGAGCATCCAGTGCGCTGATCAGTTCAGCGATTTCAGCCTGTACGGCTGCACCGGCTTCACCTTTATCAAACAACGTTTTACGACCAACCAGATCCAGAGCCTGAATAGCATTGGTGCCTTCGTAGATCGGCAGGATACGTGCGTCACGGTAGTGCTGTGCTGCGCCGGTTTCTTCGATGAAGCCCATACCACCGTGTACCTGCACACCCAGCGAAGTCACTTCCTGAGCCACCTCTGTGCACCAGCCTTTCACGATCGGTGTCAGATAAGCAGCACGTGCAGATTCACGCGCACGGGTTTCAGCGTCTTCCGATTTATGCGCAAAGTCGAGACTTGCACAGGCATCATATGCCAGAGCACGACCCGCTTCAGTGATCGACTTCATGGTTTGCAGCATACGACGCACATCCGCATGGCGAATGATCGGGCCTGCTTCTTTATTACCTACCGATGGACTCTGTACACGGTCATGAGCGTATTCCAGCGCATGCTGATACGCACGCTCAGAGATCGCTACACCCTGCAGACCTACCGCCAGACGTGCGTTGTTCATCATGGTGAACATACACGCCAGACCTTTATTCTCTTCACCGACCAGGTAACCGATCGCACCGTCATCATCACCAAATGCCATAACGCAGGTCGGGCTCGCGTGGATACCCAGCTTGTGCTCCAGAGAGACACACTTCGCATCGTTGCGCTCACCCAGAGAGCCATCGGCATTCACCATGAATTTAGGCACAACAAACAGGCTGATACCACGCACACCTTCCGGCGCATCCGGCAGACGCGCCAACACCAAGTGAACGATGTTCTCCGCCATATCGTGCTCACCCCAGGTAATAAAGATCTTCTGACCTTTAATACGGTAGTGATCACCTTCGCGCTCAGCTTTACTGCGGATCGCCGCCAGATCAGAACCCGCCTGTGGTTCTGTCAGGTTCATCGTACCGGTCCATTCACCGCTGATCAGCTTCGGCAGATACTGGTTCTTAAGCTCATCCGTTGCGTTGTGGAAGATCGCTTCAACCGCACCCTGACTCAGCAATGGGCACAAGCCCCACGCCATGTTTGCCGACTGCCACATCTCCATCACAGGAATCGACAGTGCATACGGCAAACCCTGACCGCCATACTCAGGATCAAACTGCAAAGAACCCCAACCACCTTCAGAGAACTGCTGATACGCGTCTGCAAAGCCAGCCGGTGTTGGCACGTCGTGATCGACCAGTTTCACGCCTGTCTGATCACCCACTTCGTTCAGAGGAGACAGGACTTCATTCGCCACTTTGCCTGCTTCTTCCAGAATCGCGGTTACCATGTCATCGGACGCTTCTTCGTAACCCGGAAGCTGTGCCAGCTGCTCCATTCGTGCGTTATGACGAAGGGAGAAATTCATATCTTTCAGGGGAGCTCTATAGTCAGCCATCAAACACCTGCCTTGTAAGTGGTCAGTATCTGCCCGTATTTACGCTACAAAGAGATAAATAAGGGTTTTCACTTATTATAATCAATATTGGGATTCCGATAAGATACCGGAACACTTTTTTGCGATGCAGCAACCAGTTGAGGACGTCACCCATGCAAGACCTACATGGTTACTATCTGGAAGATCTTGAAGTTGGCATGAGCGCCAGCTACGCCAAAACCATTTCCGAAAGCGACGTATATATGTTCGCGGGCGTATCCGGGGACAACAACCCGGTGCACATCAATGAGGAATACGCACAAACCACACCGTTTAAGAAACGTATCGTGCATGGCATGTTCAGTGCGGCGCTGATCTCTACCGTTGCAGGTACCCGCCTTCCTGGACCGGGTGCCATCTATGTGGATCAGCAGATTAAATTCCGTCGTCCGGTCTATATCGGCGATACCGCAACCGCGACTCTGACCGTAACCGAGATCGATCAACGTCGTGGCCGTGTTAAGGCTCAGACGGATGTACACGTAGGTGATACTGTTGTCGCAACCGGTAGCGCAACCTTCATGGTTGATAAACGCGACGCCTGATTGCTATACGCCACCCTGCTCTTTAAAGCGGGGTGGCGTTCTTTCCGTTACGCTTCTGCCTGCTCGCGCAGCACAAACTTCTGGATCTTACCGGTCGACGTTTTCGGCAGATCACCAAAGATCACAACCTTCGGCGCTTTGAAGCGCGCCATGTTGTTGCGGCAGAAGGTGATAATCTCCTGCTCATCGACTTTGGCATTCGCTTTCAGCTTGATAAAGGCACAAGGCACTTCGCCCCACTTCTCATCAGACTTCGCCACGACTGCCGCTTCCATCACATCCGGATGACGGTAAAGCACATCTTCCACTTCGATACTGGAGATGTTTTCACCACCGGAGATGATGATGTCTTTGGAACGGTCTTTAATCTCGATGTAACCGTCTTCATGCCAAACCGCCAGGTCGCCGGAATGGAACCAACCACCCTCAAATGACTCATCGGTGGTGGATGGGTTCTTCAGATAACCTTTCATCACCAGGTTACCGCGCATGAAGATTTCACCCATGGTTTCGCCATCCTGCGGCACCGGTTCCAGTGTTTCCGGATTCGCAACCATCAAGCCTTCCAGCATTGGTGCTTTCACACCCTGACGGGATTTCAGACGGGCCTTGTCTTCGATGCTGCTGTCATTCCACTCATCTTTCCATGCACATACAACGGAAGGACCGTAGGTTTCAGTCAGACCATAAACATGGGTCACTTCCACACCCATCTCTTCCATGCCCTGAATGACCGCTGCCGGAGGCGCTGCCCCCGCAGTCATCACTTTGATCTTGTGATTGATCCCTTCTTTCATCTCAGCAGGCGCGTTGTTCAGCATGTTCAGAACAATCGGCGCACCACAGAAGTGATCCACTTTCTCTTCACGGATCAGGTCATAGATATCCTGATCACGGACATGACGCAGGGAAACAGAGGTACCTGCCGCCGCAGCGATCGCCCAAGGGAAACACCAGCCGTTGCAATGAAACATCGGCAGCGTCCACAGGTAGTTCGGATGACGCCCCATATCCCAGGATACGATGTTGCTCATCGCGTTCAGGTAAGCACCGCGGTGGTGATAGACAACCCCTTTCGGGTTTCCGGTGGTGCCGGAGGTGTAGTTCAGACTGATCGCTTCCCACTCATCAGCCGGTGGCTGCCAAGCGAACTCAGGATCACCTTCTGCAATAAACGCTTCGTAATCCGTGGTACCAATCAGCTCACCACCTTCATAGGTCGGATCATCGATGTCGATCACCAGCGGATTGTGCGCAATCATTTTCAGTGCTTTTGACACAACTTCAGAGAATTCACGCTCAACGATGACCACTTTGGCTTCAGCGTGTTGCAGGATGAACGCGATCGCTTCTGCGTCCAGACGAATGTTCACTGCATTCAGTACTGCGCCAGACATCGGTACAGCAAAGTGTGCTTCGAACACTTCCGGCAGGTTCGGTGCGATGACAGAAACCGTATCGCCTTTTTCGATCCCTTGCTTCTGCAGGGCACTCGCCATCTGACGGCAGCGTGTGTAAGTCTCTGCCCAGTTACGACGTACCTGTCCGTGAACCGTTGCGGTGTGCTCCGGGTAAACGAAAGCGGCACGCTCAATAAAACTAAGCGGAGTCAGTGCAGCGTAGTTTGCTACATTTTGCTCAAGCCCAAGCTCATAGGGATTATGCTTTGTGCTCATCGTTCTCATTCCTGTTGTAGTTATGTCTCACAGTCAGTCATGCCAACTGTTGATTGCTTCTTAGCTGATAGTGCGGGTTAGCCAATCAATCCGCCAACCAAATAAAGGTTTACCCTTACATAAGCAGTAATACTACGCAATTTCCCTTATTACTCAAGTTATTCTAAAGTCATATCATTGTGCTGTAGATAAGTTAACCGGGATTTCCCCTAGGCCAGGGCCTGATAACACTAAGCGAACCATGCCTGCTGCTTCCATTTTTTGCTCAGCAAGGCAGAGGGAGCGCAGTGTATTGAGCATACATAAGGGACCGATAACGCAGCTGAACACAAAATGGAAACAGCCCCTTGGGTTGCCCCTGCTTAAGCGCCACTCCGCGTTGCTCGTTTGGAATGACCAAACCACGCGCCTCACGCCTTGATTGGCGCTTAAGCAGGGACAACAGGCCCGATTCGAATAGTATTAGCAGGCCCTATATATGAATAAGAAAGCCTCAATGGACTTAGAACAGTGTCGGGAGGATGCCGACCGTTACCGCCTGCTGGCGGAACAATCCACTGATATGATCTCGCGGCACACGCCTGCGCCAGATTGGACGTATATTGATGTCAGCCCGGCCGTTGAGAGTGTATTGGGCTATACGCCCGATGAGATCATCGGCATGGCGGGTTATGACATGTTCCACCCCCAAGACGCCGATAACCTGCTGAAACGCGCGGAATCCGTGCGCTATCGAGAAGGCATGTACACCAATGTCTATCGCTATCGCCACAAAGCCGGGTATTACATCTGGCTGGAAACCACCAGCCGCACCATCCGCGACGACAGCGGCCAGCCGGTAGAAATTATCTGTGTATCGCGTGATGTCACTGAGCGCGAGGAAGCCCAGCGCGCTATGCGCCGACTGGCCCGCGTCGTTGAGTCTTCATCCGATATGATCATGTTCTGCAACCACGAAACCCGCAGACTGACCTACCTGAACGAATCGGCTTATCACACGCTGGGCACCGAAAAAGACACGCCGGTGATCTATTATCTCGACAAGTTGTTTACCGAAGAGGTCGTGGAATCACTGGTCAACGATGCGCTGGAACACGCCGCGATTCATGGCGTCTGGTATGGCAGCATTCCGATGAAGCTGCCAGAACAGCTAAACCGGGTCGCTGAAATCCGTGAGATCATTGCGCACCGAAACCGCCGCGAAAACAACAAGGTAGAGTATTACTCGATCATTGGCCGGGATATTACGCTACGCCGCAAAGCGGAAGAGGAAGCCAAACGCCACCAACTGGAACTGGCTCATATGTCACGCCTGCTATCCGTGGGTGAGATGGCAACCGGGCTGGCGCATGAAATCAATCAGCCACTGGCCGCTATCCTCAACTATTGCCGCGGTACCCAGCGCCGACTGGAAGACAATAACAATGATGCGGAAGCGATCACCACGGTAACCCGCTCCATGGAGCTGATCACCAAACAAGCGAAGCGCGCCGCTGAGATCATCAAACGGATGCGGGCATTTGTGCGTAAAACCGAATATCAGCGACTCGAATTTTCGATCAACGACGCCTGTAAAGAGGTCAGCCGCTTTCTGCATCAGGAAGCGATCGATCACAACATTACGTTCGACTTCCACCTTGATGAACAAGACCCGCCGTTACTGGCGGATAAAGTGCAGATCGAGCAGGTTTTGTTAAACCTGATGCGAAATGCGATTGAAGCGTACAGTGACTGTGAAAAGAGCTACAGACCCGTTATTATCAGCACCCGAAACGCCGGGGGCTATATTCACATCTCGGTAGAAGACGAAGCCAAAGGGATTTCAAGTGAAGGTTTGGCTAACCTGTTTGAACCGTTCTATACGTCGAAATCCACCGGACTGGGTATGGGACTCTCCATCTCCCGCACCATTATCGAAACCCATGGCGGACAGCTGTGGGCAGAGAGCGACGGCAAGACCGGGACCCATTTCCATCTGAAACTTCCGCTAAGGGATAAATAATGCAAGCAAACGTGACAGGCACCATCTATATCGTTGACGATGATGAAGATTTTCGTGACTCGATGCAGTGGCTCTTGGAGTCTGCCAGCCATGAAGTGATTACTTTCCCGTCTGCCCAAGCCTTTCTGGATAATTTCAACGGCGAGATCGGCTGCATGCTACTGGACGTACGTATGCCTGAAATCAACGGCCTGGCTCTGCAACAGATCATGCAGGATCGCGATATTCAGATGCCGATTATCGTACTCTCCGGCCACGGTGACATTCCGATGGCAGTTAGTGCCATGAAGCACGGCGCACTGGATTTTCTGGAAAAACCGTTCGACGACGAAGTGCTGCTGCGTCTGGTGGATAAAGCACTGAAACGCGCGGATGAAATGCGTCATGAACAGGGTGAACTGAACGAGATTCAGATCTGCCATGAAAGCCTGAGCCGTCGCGAGAAAGAAGTGATGAATCTGGTGGTGACCGGCAAAGCCAACCGTGAAATCGCCGAAGAGCTGGGCATCAGTCCGAAAACGGTGGAAGTACATCGCGCCCGCGTTATGAGCAAGATGCGTGCTAGCAGCTTACCTGTATTGGTACAACAGGCTGCCCGTCTGACCGAAACAGCCTGATACCTGTTATCTGTGACGTCCCAGGCAACTAATCCAATTGTTGCTGAATAAATGGCGCCATAGCCGCCAAAGCAGACGATTCTGCCTCCAAGTGAGGCACATGACCGCAGCCTTCGAGATAGAGGGCTGTGGCGTTCTCCCCGATCCCCGCACAAATGTCGGTAACCTGCTCCGGCACGCCGTATTGGTCATCTTTTCCCTGAATAATCAGGGCCGGACACTGAATATCGGGCAACCAACGACTGAAGTTCATGTTCTGATGACAACTTTCACGTAACCAGGTTTCAGACCAGGCTCGGAACAACAGATCCGTACGATCCCCGTGATACCGTGCCAGTCTCTCAGGCAAGTCAGATGTTTGATAACGCTCTGCTGCCTCACGAATACCTGCCAGAGTCAGATGATCCGCATACAGATGGGCTGCTTCGGTGACAATTGCCTTAACGCGATCACCCAGAACTGCTGCAGCAATCAGTGTTATGGTGCCGCCATCGCTATGGCCCACCAAAATAACATCTTCGATACCTGCAGCATCGAGCACTTCACCCACCCGCCGCTCGCCTTCTGGCACCAGATAATCATCGGCGCGCGGCAAGGTAATCGGAGAGGATTCACCGTAACCAAGACGCTCGTAAACCAATGCGTTACACCCGGTCATTTCAGCGAGCTTTTCGGGAAACTGCTTCCACATGCGGATATGACCCAAGGCTTCATGCAGAAACACCAGCGTGGGTTTGCCTTCACCGGCTGAATGGGTTCCATGCATCGCATGAATCTGCTGTCCATCGGGCAGCGTGAGCATTTTGTCGATCCATTGCAACGCCATTAACGCTTCTCCGGCACCGGAATTGAGTAGGTCATCGTGGCGTGAGCAACGGGTTCGTCATCGCCATCAGACAAGATATAGACTTCGCCAACCCCCAAACGCTTACCTACTTTCAGCATTTGAGCTTTTGCCAGAATATCGGCATCGGCTGAAGGTTTGCGCAGGAAATTGATATTGAGATTGGTAGTCACCGCCAAGGATACCGGACCAATGCGGCTCAGCAATGCGGCATACACAGCCACATCCGCCAACCCCATCATCGCAGGCCCTGACACTGTGCCGCCCGGACGCAAGTGCTGATCATCTACCGGCAATCGCATCGTTGATGTGCCATTACCGAGCTCTAACAATTCACCATACTGATCACCCTGAGGGAAGTGCTCCTTCAGGAAAATCTGCATCTGTTCGAAGTTCATTTCCACAGGATCACCCCACCGTAACTATGGCCAGCGTCACCGTCGCTTTTGCAACAAGCTTCCGCTCCTCTCCCACGGCGTAGACTTCACCTTCAGCCACCGTCAGGGTTTTGCCTTGCTTCAGTACTTTCGCTTCGCACTCAAGTGTGTGTCCCTGCGCAGGACGCAGCAGGTTCACTGTAAAATCGGCGGTTAAGACGCGCTGCCCTTCCGCAATTAACGTCGCCGCAGCCGTACCACAACTGTGATCTGCTAACGTCGCCTGTACACCGGCATGGACAAAGCCATCCTGTTGCTTATGGTTTTCGTTCAGGACAATCCGGGTTCGGCAAACGCCGGGGCTGAACTCAAGGAGTTCAGCCCCTAATTGGCGAATAAACGGTGCCTGATCGAAAACCCGGCGAGTTTCTATCTCGTAGTCCGGGTTATTCGTTTTCATTCAAGCTACTCCGTTAGGAAGACGCATCACTTTCATCACGCGCCTGATTACGCAGAATGAAACGCTGGATTTTGCCACTCGGTGTCTTCGGCAATTCCGGCATAAATTCAATCTCACGTGGGAAGGCGTGCGTAGACAAACGATTACGCACGTGTTGCTTCAGCGCTTCTGCCAGCTCTTCAGTTGGATCAAACTCTGGCTTGATCACAACATACGCCTTGATGATAGAACCTCGTTTTGGATCAGGTTTACCGATCACACCGGATTCTGCCACCGCATCATGCTCCAGCAAGGTACTCTCTACATCTGCAGGTCCAACACGGTAACCTGCTGTCGTGATGATATCGTCATCACGGCCGGTGAAGGAGTAGCTGCCATCACCATGGCTCATTACCACATCGCCCGTCAGGTAGTACTTGCCGTGGAACGGATTTTTTTCCTGCCACGTGTAGCCCTGGAAGAAGAACAGCGGAGAGTTATCCACATCCACGGCCAGCTGACCGGTTTCACCTTCTGGAATCTCGTTGTAGTCAGCATCCAGCGCAACAACACGATGACCCGGCATAGAGAAGCCCATAGAGCCCACACGCACCACATCCTGTTCCAGGTCATGATGGTTACATGCCGTCATACCGGTTTCAGTCTGACCGTAGTGGTCCATGACCGGGCAACCCAAACGCTTATCCACCCAACCGATAACTTCAGGGTTCAGTGGCTCACCCGCACTGCTGGCAACACGCAGATCAAATTTATCGTCCGGACCCAGAATATTGTCGTTTGCCATCAGCAAACGGTAAGCCGTTGGCGCCGCTGCCAGGTTGGTGATTTTGTACTTACGCAGCATGTCGTAGGTGGTTTCTGGTGTGAAACCGGACTCGCAGAAATGCGTGGTGTTACCCAGCAACAACGGACCGACTACCGCGTAATACAGACCATAAGCCCAACCCGGATCAGCCACGTTCCAGTACGTGTCTTCTGGACGCAGGCCAACAGCAAAACGCATGTAGATGTAGAAAGAAAGAATCGCACGCGCCGGTACGGCAACACCTTTGGACTTACCTACGGTGCCAGATGTAAACATCTGCAGGAAAGGATCGTCAGCACCAATACGTACCGGCGTAAACTCCGCAGACAAACCACCCACCTCAGCCATGAAGTCACGCTCATCAGCATACTTCGCATCCGCCTGAGCTTTGTTCACCAGCAATGTTGGAGGGCAACCACGCACATCATCCAGCTTGGAACGGTTAGCCGGATCAGTCACGATAAGCTTGGTATCGGCCTGCAGTACACGGTATTCAATTGCGCCCGGACCAAAAGCGGTAAACAGCGGCTGATAGACAGCACCTGCACGCAATGCGCCCATTACGACAATCAACAGCTCCGGAGTACGCGGCAGCAACGCAGCAACACGGTCACCTTTACCAATTCCCTGAGAGGCGAGGAAGTTTGCGAACTGAGCAGATTTTTCTTTCAGTTCTACAAACGTCAACTCAGAAGCAGGGCGTTCCGCACCCTCATATTTCAATGCAACGCGGTCGCCTTCAGCCCATTTGTCACAGATCTCTTCGCAAACATTGAAACCTTCTTCCAGGCTACCAATCATCTGCTCTTCGATCATGGCCGGAGTAAACTGATCGTAATATGTCTGATAGTTTTCCGTAGTCATTTTCTTACTCTCGTATTTATCGTTGTTATTCTTTCACCGGTTCACGGCAGACAAGACTGATCCATCGTGCGATTCAGCCAAACACCCCTGCCGCCCGGAGATTATTTATTTCATCGTTGTTCAGGCCGGCATCAGCCATCACTAAATCCGTATCTGCACCTCTGACGGGAGCTTCTGCGGGTAATTCATTTGCTTCGTTATCAAAGCGAATCGCGGGCGCGATCTGCACTTCACCGTCAGCAGTGGTCTGGATCAGATCCCGCGATACAAAGGCGGGATGCTGCGCAGCTTCAGTCATCGTCAACACCGGTTCAACACAGGCATCGACATCGCTAAAGCGCTGCTGCCAAACGGCAAGATCTTCTGTTGCGAAGATCTCTTTCAGCTGCACCTTCAAATCGGCATCACTCAAACTCGCCAGCTCAGTTGCCTTTAGCGTTTCCAGCAAGCGCTGCTTAAATTGCGGTTCAAGACTGCCCACGGAGATGTAGCGCTGGTCGCGCGTACGGTAGTAGTCATAGAAACCAGAACCATTAAGGAAGTGACTTTCGTACGAATCTTCAGTCGCACCGTTCAACGCACCCGGCGCCAACAACGCCTGCAAAGCAACACTGTTATCGGCCATGGAGATGTCGATCTGCGCACCTTTACCCAGACGATCTCGCTGAATCACCGCGGAAAGGATTGCGACCACCGCCGGATGCGAACCTGCAGCCTGATCGGCGACCTGCACACCTAACGGGCAAGGCCCTGCGTCAGCACGCCCCATATGACTGGCAACACCAGCCAACGACAGGAAGTTGATATCATGCCCCGCTTTGTCAGCGTATGCGCCGGTCTGACCATACCCAGAGATAGAGCAATAGATCAGATCGGGCTTCACTTCCGCTAAGGCTGTGTAATCCAAACCCAGGCGCTGCATAACCCCTGGACGAAACTGCTCTACAACAATGTCGTATTCGTCGATCAGCTGATGAATGACGGCTGCAGCATCAGCGTGCTTAAGGTCTAACGTGATAGAACGCTTACCGCGATTCAGGTAGCGAAACGCCGCAGACTGCCCTGCAATCTGCGGTCTCATATTGCGCACCAGATCATCTCGCGTCGGAGACTCGACCCGCACCACATCTGCGCCCAAGTCAGCCAGCAACATAGTGGCGTAAGGCCCCGGTAACAGCGTTGAAAAGTCGAGTACTTTAAGTCCTGCGAGTGGTTTCATCACAACTGCCTTTTATTGGATCGCTTAGCTATGCTCACGCATAATTTCTCGTGCGATGATCACACGCTGAATCTCACTGGTACCTTCATAAATCGAGGTGATACGCACGTCACGTGCATAACGCTCCAGTGGGTATTCCTGCATGTAGCCGTAACCACCCAGCATCTGAAGTGCGCTGTAACACGCCTGATTCGCCTTTTCACTAGCAAATACTTTCGCCATAGACGCTTCTTTTGCAAAAGGAAGGCCGCGCTCTTTACGATCGGCAGCGCTCATCAGCAGTAAACGTGCTGCTTCCAGCTCGGTGCAACGATCAGCAATCATCCACTGCAAGCCCTGGAAGTCAGAGATAGGACGGCCAAACTGTTTCCGTTCCTGCGTGTATTGAATGGCATAATCCATCGCGGCCAGACCCACACCCAGCGCCAGCGAACCAATACCAATACGGCCACCGGCCAATTCAGCGACAGCCAAACGGAAACCGTCATTCAATTTGCCCAGAATGGCAGACTCAGGCACTTCTACATTTTCGAAATGCACTTCGTTGGTCGCAGAACCGTGCTGTCCCATTTTCTTCTCAGCAGGACCTACTGTGATACCCGGCGCATCAGCTTCCACCAGAAAACAGGTAATACCTTTACCTTTTTTCGCTTCCGGATCAGTCACCGCCCACACCACAAAGACACCTGCAAATTCAGCACTGGTGATCCACTGTTTGGTACCGCTAATGGCAAAACCGTTTTCAGTTTTCACCGCCTGCGTACGCATCGAGGCCGGATCAGATCCTGCACCCGATTCGGTCAGGCAGAAGCTACCTGCACGG
Source organism: Pontibacterium sinense (assembly GCF_015209595.1). GTDB lineage: Bacteria > Pseudomonadota > Gammaproteobacteria > Pseudomonadales > Balneatricaceae > Pontibacterium > Pontibacterium sinense. The sequence goes on from NZ_JADEYS010000015.1 coordinate 85,858, forward strand.
TATTCACCGCTACAGATCAGGGGCAAGTATTTGTTCTTTTGCTCTTCAGTACCCATCGCCTGAATCACTTCAGCAACCATGTTGGTAACTGACATGGTGACAGCGGTTGAAGCACACGCGCGGGCAATTTCGGTCATCGCCAAACTGAAGGCCACAACCCCAGCCTCAGTACCGCCATGATCTGCATTGATATTGAGACCCATGAAGCCCAATTCAGCGAGTTTCTTGCAGTTTTCCAGCAGGATGGATTTATCTTTTGTCTGATCCAGTTTTTCCGCCACCGGCGCGAGTTCGGTTTCCGCAAAACGCTTGGCAGTATCCTGAATGAGTTGTTGTTCTTCTGTCAGCGAGAGGTCCATCAGGGGCTCCATATAAGGGTTTACCCCAATCTATACCCCAAATTTACGTTTACGTAAACAGTAAATAACCTTTACCATTCTGTGATGCACACTTAAAAAACCAACCCAAATCGAGCTGAACCCAGCGTCATATAAGACTTTAAAACCGATTAGCGTTTACTTTTTGATCCAACAAATAATACAAAAGCGTAATAAGCAAAACCCCTTACCTTTACGTACACGTTAGAAACCAGGCGTGCTCACTTGACGGCAGCCACATCTCGCACTATCGCAAAAACACCCCGTATTGAAATATCTTCATATAACGCATATTCAGCCTGAGAAATGATGCGGATCAACATCTACCCCCTTGCTAACCCGCGGCTCCGCTATACAATGTCGCCCCCAAAACAACAATAAGAAGCACGACTTGTTACTATGGGAAAAATACTTGTAAGCGCATGCCTGATGGGTGACCGTGTACGTTATGACGGTCGCGACAATCTGCTCGACCACCCGGTGATCAAACGCTGGCGTGACGAAGGGCGGCTGGTGAAAATCTGTCCAGAATCTGTCGGCGGCTTACCCACTCCACGAGCACCTTCCGAAACACAATCCAAATTCCCGATTATGATCACCGATCGTACCGGTGAAGACGTGACCCCTGCGTTTTTGATGGGCGCAGAGAAAACACTGGAGCTGGCAAAGAAAGAACATGTCTGCTGTGCCTTGATGAAAGCCAAAAGCCCGTCTTGTGGTAACACACAAATTTATGATGGCAGCTTTTCAGGCCAATTGATCGAAGGGAGCGGCGTAGCAGCATCAGAACTTTTACGCAGCGGCATTCCGGTGTTTAATGAGCACCAACTGGAAGAGTTGTTCCAGTTCGTTGATCAACGCTAGGGAAGCTTCGGACACTTTTCACGCCCGCAGACTCTCTGGCTAATCCTTGCTGCCGGAGAGTCCAAGCGATGCTAGAGGAACTTCAATCCCTCACCCACTTCTACACCCTGATTGTAGATTTCTTCGTTAACTACAGTTTTCAAGTTATCGGCGCGATTATCATTTTTATAATCGGCCTGATCATTGCCCGTTGGTTTAGCAACATTACGCTTCGCATTTGCGAACGAAATGAAATAGACATCACCCTTCGCATGTTCATTGCTAACTGCGTAAGGCTGCTGTTTATTGCCATGATCGTTGTCATCTGTCTGGGCAAGTTTGGTATCAGCGTTGCCCCGTTTGTAGCCGCCATCGGTGCTATATCCCTCAGCGTCGGATTAGCTTTACAAGGCGTGTTTTCAAACTACGGTGCTGGATTCACCATTATCCTGACGCGTCCGTTTGTAGTGGGTAACACCATTAAAATTAATGACATTACCGGCATCGTTGAAGAGATTCGACTGGCATACACCCTTTTGTCCACCGAAGACGGGGAGCTAATCACCATTCCCAACAAACATATTGTTGGCGAAGTCATCACCAATTCTTTTGCCAATAAAGTTGTCGAAGCCAGCATAGGGATCAGTTACAGCGCAGACGCCAATCTTGCCATCAGCATCGTCCGAGAGGTTTTGTCAGGGTTCGAAGAGATCACACAGGAACCGGCCCCGCAGGTGGGAATTGAAGGCTTTGGCGATTCTTCGGTTGATATCGGCTATCGTTATTGGGTACCCACTCAGCGCTACTTTGAGCTGCAGTATCAGGTCAATCTGGCCGTCTACACCGCCTTCCAGCAAGCGTCTATTGAGATCCCATTCCCGCAACGGGAAGTGACGCTGAAAAACAGCGGATAAACACCATTGGCAAGATACGGGGTGGTTAACCAGCCACCCTATTTGCCGTCCACACCATACAGATGCCCTACTGGGGGAACTCAAGTCCTAATCACTTTCTCCAAAAGACAGCCGACTTTTTCGCGATAATGCGAAAGAGAAGATTCTGCTTTTACACTCCAACACTCCCTACTCCCGCAGAACACGCACGCCCTATTGCACGATTAATAACCGGAAACAGGGTATTTGCGAGGAGAATATGGGGAACAAGACCAATTGATTCAATACAAACCTTGGCAGGCCGCGGACGGAGCCCTAAAATGGTCGGCTTTCAACGACTGAATTCACTCATGGGTTAAGGATCTATGCGCGCAAGCCAATATCTGATTGCTACTCTTAAAGAGACACCATCCGACGCAGAAGTTATCAGCCATCAGCTGATGCTGCGTGCCGGTATGATTCGCAAACTGGCATCCGGCCTCTACACCTGGCTGCCGATGGGTCTTAAAACCCTGCGCAAGGTGGAAAAAATTGTCCGTGATGAAATGGACAAATCCGGCGCCCAAGAAGTACTGATGCCCGCGATCCAACCCGCTGAGCTTTGGGAAGAGTCTGGCCGCTGGGAGATGTACGGCCCAGAACTGCTGCGCGTACGTGACCGTCACAACCGTGAATTCTGCGTTGGCCCAACCCACGAAGAAGTCATCACTGACATGGTTCGCCGTGAACTGAAGAGCTATAAACAGCTGCCAGCGAACTTCTATCAGGTACAGACCAAATTCCGCGACGAAATTCGCCCACGCTTTGGCATCATGCGCTCCCGTGAATTTGTCATGAAGGATGCGTACTCATTCCACGTTGGCAAAGAATCGTTGCAGCAAACCTACGATGTTATGTACCAGGCGTACACCAATATATTTAACCGTCTGGGTCTGGATTTCCGCCCGGTACTGGCCGACACCGGATCTATCGGTGGCAATGCATCACACGAGTTCCATGTACTGGCAGACTCTGGTGAAGACGACATCGCATTCTCTGATACCAGCAGCTATGCCGCTAACGTTGAGCTGGCAGAAGCGTTGGCACCCGCAGGTGAGCGTGCAGCACCAACCGCGGAAATGACGCTGGTTGATACGCCAAACGCCAAAACCATTGCCGAACTGGTTGAGCAACATAACGTACCGATCGAAAAAACCGTCAAAACACTGGTGGTGATGGCATCCGAAGAGTGCGAAGCAGATTTCGTTGCCCTACTGGTGCGCGGCGACCATGATCTGAATGAGATCAAGGCGGAGAAGCTGGCACAGGTCGCTGAGCCACTGACCTTTGCAACTGAAGAACAGTTCCGTGATGTCATTGGTGCGGGTGCAGGTTCATTGGGACCGGTTAACCTGAATATTCCATGCATCATTGACCGCATGTTGGCAAACGCTTCAGATTTCGGCGCGGGTGCAAACATCGACGGTAAACACTACTTCGGCATCAACTGGGAGCGTGACCTTCCGATGCCGGAAGTTGCAGATCTCCGTAACGTGCTTGAAGGTGACCCAAGCCCCGACGGTCAGGGCAACCTGATTATTAAGCGTGGCATTGAAGTCGGTCATATCTTCCAGCTGGGACAGAAGTACTCAGAAGCGCTGAACGCGACCGTTCTGGATGAAAACGGTAAATCCGTCGTTATGGATATGGGTTGCTACGGTATCGGTGTAACGCGTGTTGTCGCAGCCGCTATTGAACAGAACTACGATGACCGTGGCATTATCTGGCCTGAGTCTATCGCACCGTTCACCATCTCCATTGTGGCACTGAAATACGAAAAATCCGAAGAAGTGCGCGCCGAATCAGAGCGTCTCTACAACGAACTGACAGCTGCGGGCTATGACGTTTTGCTGGATGACCGTGCGAAGGTCAGCCCAGGGGTTAAGTTTGCTGATATGGAACTGATCGGCATTCCTCACCGCGTTGTCATCTCCGACCGCGGTATTAAAGCTGGTACAGTGGAATATAAACATCGCCGTGACGAGGACAAGCAGGAAGTCGCGCTTGATCAGATCGTAGATCTGCTGAAGCAAAACGCAAAAAGCTAAGCACGTCCTCTGAGACCAAAAGCCACGGCCAACGCCGTGGCTTTTCACTTCAGATAAAGCCAACGCCGCAATATGTACTGATATCGTATGATATTGCCCACGCTTGGATTAATACCGAAATATCCAAATTCGGTGGGTATCACTTTTTTACCCATAGCATCACTGATGCCCAAGTTACAATGACAAGGATCTGATCACCCCGAATATCAATACGAGGCTTGCCACAAATCTAAACAAAGGTATAACAAACGACGATTTCCTTAGTTTTCTGGCCTCAGCGACTTGTCCTTATGAACCGACTTGGTGTACAAAATAGTTCGGTAGAGGAACTACCGGCAGAATAACAATAAATAATAGTGTTCTAGTTTAGTTTGCAACTTCGATGAAAATATTGAAATCACACGTAATTTTACATCTCGTTTCTGTAATTACGGTTCAGCAAACCCAATTAGCACTCTGACAGGATAAAAGATGAATATCGGATCGTTTGGTTTTCCTGCCGACCAGCTCGTTAAGCTCGAAAAAATGCTTAAGCTGTCAAAAAATAATCGTTATGCACTAACCGAGTTTAATCCTGAAAACCTCCCAGACCTCCTGCTCATATTTGGCATGGAAAATCTGCAAGCCGAACCCATTGCTGCACTACCGCGAGGATATCAATCTCGCCTTATCGTCGTATCGAAAGCAAAGCCATCAGATTCTACGTACTCCCATTTAGGCTATCCGCTGGTCTCCTCCAGGGTTGTCCGCACTCTCGATCAAATGACGTCTGAAAATGAAGAATATGGTGCTACAAATCCAGAGCCAGACGATGCAGACAACGAGAATCTGTTCAGCAAATATGAAGAACAGGCAGAAACCGCACACCGTTTAGCTGCCGAAGCCAAAAATGATCGCACAGGTTACTGCGTGCTCGTTGTAGACGATAGCGCGCCGATGCAACAGGCTCTGGCTGGTGAACTGGAAAAACTGCCACTGCCCGTCAGCATCGACTTTGCTGACGATGGCGAATCTGCTCTGAAGAAAGTCGCAGACAATCACTATGATTTTCTATTTTTGGATATTGTCATGCCGGGTATTGACGGGTTTGAGACCTGCACCCGTATGCGTGAACGCTCCGACATGAAAAAAACACCAATTATCATGCTTTCCTCTAAAAACTCACCCTTAGATGAGGTAAAAGGAATCATGGCAGGATGCTCGACCTATCTGACAAAACCGATTAATCCAGACGAATTTCAAAAGGTCATCAATCGTGTTTCGAATTGGGTAGACGAGTTTAAAAAAGAATAACGAAGCCGTTTTAAAACGGTCGTTCAGCTAATTTTGCAAGATAAAGGGAAAATGGGTACCCAGCATGCCATCACCTAAGATTTTAGTAGTCGAAGACGATACCGTTCAGCAACTGCACATCTGCCAACTTCTCAGCACTATTGATGCAGAGGTTATTGTTGCCTCCAATGGTAGTGAAGGGATGAAAAAAGCTCAGGAGGAAAAACCTGACCTGATCTTCATGGACGTAGTTATGCCTGAAGTTGATGGGTTTGCCGCGTGCCGTCAAATTACTCAGGATGCCGCCACTAAAGACATTCCAGTGGTTATTGTGTCGAGTAAGAATCAGGAAGCAGATAAAGTATGGGCACAACTTCAGGGGGCCAAAGCTGTCGTTGGCAAACCCTATGAAGACGAAGAAATTCTCAAACAGGTTAAAGAACTGTTATAAAGGGTCTTCGTATTTCAGGATCACCCAACAATTGGGTGATCCCACAAAATAATAATAAGATTTACCCGGAGCTGGTTCATGGAAGCAGATGCTTTTAATCTGACCGAAGCCCCTGAAGACTTTCAGGAGGTACGTCACGGCTTTAATGTGGCGGGTAACCATTTTTTGGTACCACGTGCGCTCTACTCAGAACTGGTCAATAAACCACGTATCTGCCCCATTCCTACCACACCAAACTGGTTCAAAGGGTTTATTAACCATCGCGGTGAAACCGTTCCCGTGTATGACCTGGCCCTTCTGTCAGACGACCATAAAAATCCGGATCAAGCCCAACGTTGGGTCCTATTGCTTGATGAACAGCCTTATATGGCAGGCATCCTACTCGATAGCCCTCCCGTCGCGCTGGTCGCCCCTAATGCTTTGGAAGACAGTTCTTCAGCCACTTTTAATGAAGACTTCCGCTCTTTCCTGAATGGCTACATAGAACACGACGGAACCGCATGGGCTGAACTGGATCACCGTCGATTTTTTTCAGCAATAAAAGAACGTTTTTAATATAAAGGGCAAAGCGTCGCTCGCTTTCCCTACTGCCTGACGCCAAACAGGCATACAGATAACTTCCTACGAGGTACCTGAGTAATGTGGTCGTTTTTGGAATTTCAGAATATAAAGCTGCCGATCAAGTTCTTGCTTGCTCTCGGCCTGCTGCTTATCGGGCTCTCATTCATGGGTGCAGCTTATTACCAGACCATCGTCATTGAGGAAGAAGCACAAGCCCGAGCAGATGATCTGGGGGAGTTCACCAAGCTGGTTAACGGCATTGAGATCAATATTGCTCGCGCACGATTTTTCGAGAAGAGCTTTCAGGTTGACCGAGATCTTGAGCAGTTGAACCAGTTCAACGCCGCCACATCGCAGGTCGACGACAACCTCAACAACCTGCAAAACTACTTGCGTACCGCTGAAGACAAACAGCAGATCCAGGAATTCCAGTCGATCATCGATGACTATCAGGATACGTTCTATGATGGTTCCGAAGCCCTGATGGAAGCAGGTCTAACCAGTGACGCCGGTTTGGCAAAAGAAATCGCAACCCTTTTGTGGGAAACCGATGCACTGATCATCTGGCTGGAACGTGACTGGTTGCGTGATCAGTTTGAGCGGACTCGTACATCGGTAGAGGAATATATCGCCAGTAACGGCAGTGACGTAACCTCCGAAGCCGTAAATACCAACCTGACGCGCCTTATCAATCAGTTAGAAGCCGCTAAGATCACTGAGTACAAGCAGAACAAGGTCGCCGTTCTGGAAAATATGCGTGCGGTACAAGAAGTATTTGAAGAACTTTCCGAAGCAATTGACCGCAGCTCCACTCAGTTTACCCAAGTCCACTACATCATCCAGAACCTCGTACCCGCGATCGAAGAGATCAATAAGCTGTCGGGTGTCTACAACATGCAAAACTCGGAGAAACAGGCGGCCGATACCCTCGACATGGTGACCTACTTCTTTATCTCCATGGGTCTGATGATCGTCGCGATGGCGATTGCACTGACCATTGCAAAATACGGTGTAATCGATACGGTCAACCAAATTCAGGCAACTGTCGATAAAGTACGTACAGGCGACGTAACCGCCCGCAGTAACCTCGATGTTAAAGATGAGCTTGGCCAGTTGGCAACCGTACTTGACTCTCTGCTGGATGAAAAAGAGCACGCACTGGCGGAGAAAGAGGAAGAGAACAAACGCCTGAACAGCTCTATTATCGAGTTGATCCAGAACGTATTCCGAATCAGTCAACGAGACCTGACCGTACGTGTACCTGTTGCGGAAGACGTAACCGGCGCGATTGCCGACTCGATTAACCAGCTGGCGTCCTCCATCGAATCCGTACTGCATGAGGTAAATGACGTATCGGGCCGCGTAAACACTGCATCGGTGCAGGTAAAGTCGCAGTCAGAAACGGTACTGAGCTATGCAAACCGAGAGCAGGAAGAGATCCTTGAAACCTTGCAGGGTCTGGATTCTGCAATCAAAGCAATGGAATTGATTTCCAAACTCGCATTGCTATCCAACAACGCTTCGCAAAAAGCGATCAAAACATCTGAAACCGCGATGGACTCGGTATCTCAAACCATCGACAGTATCAACAAAATCCGTCAGACCATCCACGAAGCGGAAAAACGTATTAAACGCCTGGGCGAACGTTCTCAGGAGATCGGCGGTATCGTAAACCTGATCAACAACATCTCCGAACGAACCCATGTACTGTCCCTGAACGCAAGTATGCACGCAGCCTCTGCCGGTGAAGCCGGTCGCGGCTTGATGGTGGTCGTAGATGAGGTACAGCGACTGGCAGAGAACTCCCGAGAGGCAACCGCCGAGATCGAAAGTTTGGTAAACAACATCCAGCTTGAGACCGCCGATACAATCAACGTAATGAACACCGTAATCACCGACGTTGTTGAAGGTACACGACTGGCAGAGGAAGCCGGTGAGCGTATGGATGAAACCCGTGCAACCACACAAACCCTGGTAGATTCCGTAATACGTATCGCACAAAACTCCGTGAAACAGGCCAAAGTGGCAGAACAGCTGCGTGAACGTGCGAGTAGCATCGGCGAAACATCGAACGCAACCAACGCGGAGATGCAGCAGCAGACCGAACTGTCTGATGAGCTGGTACAAGCGGCGGAAGAACTTCAGCGCTCCATCAGTGTATTTAAACTCGCTGCATCCTGATCTCCGGTCAGTTGCAGCCGTAGGTGGTAACTATGTCGTTTGATATACAAAATGAGGTCGCGCAGGTCTTTGATCACCAGCGTACATTCCTCTGCAGCACCGGAGATGAAACAGAGCCTGGCTTTCAGGCTCTGTCAGATTCCCTTTATGCATTAATTGATACCGCAAGCGAAGAGGATTTCGCCGGTGTCGCAGATGCACTGGCACTGTACGGAGAGCTGCTATCCCAGGTTTGCGAAGGCAATCAGTACCCAACTGACCAACGGATTCTGGACCTGATGGTACAGACAGCCGCAGGTTTTAAAGCACTTTTACAAGGTGATGAAGATGCGGTCCCCGCTCTAATTAACTTGTTGGAAAATAGCAGCTGGCCTGAACCCGTGCCGGAGGAAGATACAACCTTTCTGGCCGAGATCCTGACTGAAGATCAGCAACGTATTATGAGTCAGGCAGCAGCTAACGGAGATACTCACGCAGCCGAAATAGCGGAAACTCCACTGGCTGCGCCTACTGCGGATACGGCGTTAGAATTGGATGAGGTAGAACTGAATGAAGTCGTGTTGGTTGAAGAGGTTGTCGATTCGGGCATTCTTGAACTTCTAGAAACCACTCCCAAAGCAGCTCCCGATACACAGCAGGCCCCAACGGCTCCTCAATCGTCTACCTCTGTTGCCCAATCCGCCGCACAAACGCTGGCCTCTTTGTCTTCACCGACTGCGGCCGTAGAATATCTGCATGAACTGGTGGATCTCTTCAGCGATGAAGAGCTTGCCGGGATAGCCGATAGCTGCGCTCTGGCGGCTGAACTGCTGGACCAAGACGGCGCGGATGAAGGTTTAGCTCAGCAACTCATGACAGCACTAAGCACCCTGCTGAGTGACGCAAATGAGGTCTCTTTATCCGTATTGCTAGATACGATGGGGACAAGCAGCTGGCCAGACCCGGTCGCTGAAGACGATCTGTGCTTCCTGAAAGAGCTGCTGGAAGAGGAACTGCCCACGCTACACGGTAGTTCGCCCGATACGGAGATCCTCGGTGATCAGGATAATACATCATCCGACACGACGGATAGGTCACTCGTCACAGCCTCTGCTCTGCAGCCGTTTTGTGAGATAGACTCCGACTTACTAGAGGAAGCCGGTCCCAATATAGATCCTGCTGTTTTGCAGATGCTTACACACTCTATAGTGGAGTTAACTGCATCCTGGCAAAAAGATAACGTCATTTACGACAGCAGTCTGATTGCAGAATCCACCGATGCTTTGACGATGGTCTGTCGCGCATTAGAAACACTCAACTTGCGCGGGATTCATCTTTTGCTCGGCGGTTTGCAGGTTAACCTTCAACAGATGGCCGTTACTGAGCCAACTCAGGCCCGCCACTCGCAGCTAGTTCGATGCCTGCAGAGCGTTCAGGAACATCTGAGTGAAATCGAAAACAGTTCGGTCCAAACCACACTTATCGATCTGTGCCGAAGCCCAGTCCTTCCTTGTCCGCTATCGGAAAAGCAGGCGGAATTTTTAGGGCAACTGCTGGCACTGGCCTCGATACAGACAGCCAAAGATATCGCTAAGCAAACAGCAGTTTCAACGGATGTTTCCGTAGAAATTCAGGATGACCTCGATCCGAATCTACATGACATGCTGATTGTAGAACTGCCGTCCCTGACAGACGACTTCCTGAACAGCTTGCAGAAAGTGATTGAAACCGGCAGCTTGCAGGATCTGGATGCAGCACGTCGTACAGCCCACACCATCAAGGGGTTGGGCAATATGGCAGGCATCCAGGGACTGGCAAACCTGACCCATGAGCTTGAGAACATTCTCGATACGCTGGTTGATACCCAATCTTTACCAGGCCAAAAGCTCAAAGATGATCTTCAGGAAGCGGCCGACTGTCTGGCGGCGATGAGTGAATCTGTCACTGATAAAATGGCACCACCGGATAACGCCCTGCCAATACTGCAAGGCATCATGGATTGGTCCTATTTGCTTAAAACAGAAGGGGTATCCGCTGCTGCGGGTGAGCGTCCGGAAAGCGTCGCGTCAGATTCACCTGAGGATGAGACCCCGCAAAAGGCTCCCAAAGCCAACCCTGCACCTGCTGTAGCAGACTCTCAGGAACGAAAGGAAGAAAACTTCCTTCGGGTTCCTCAAACGCTGTTGGACAACCTTTTCCGTATTACAGGGGAATCCAACACCCTAACCTCTCAGCAAGATGAATCCATCACCCAATTACGTACGCTGACACGCACAAATCGTGAGCGTCAGCGTCATCTGCAACACCTTATCTTTGAGCTTGAGCAGCAGCTAAACGAATACTACACGTTACATCCTGAGCTTGATCCTGAATCAGAGGGCTTTGACCCACTGGAGATGGACAACTACAACGAGATGCACACAAGCCTGTCACGCCTTCATGAGTCCGCGGCAGACGTCCGTGAAGTTGAGCAAGAGATGGACGCGCAGATTCGTCATCTTACCGACCTGCATGTAGCGCAATCGGGCCTGCAGAAAGAAAACCTGTCCAACATCCTGAGTACACGTCTGGTTGCTGTTAAAACGATCAGCACCCGTGTTCAGCGCATCATGCGACAGGCATGTCGAGCGGCCGAGAAAAAAGCACAGCTTAAAATCGAGGGTGAAGACACACTGGTTGATAGCCAGATTCTGACTCAGCTGACGGATCCTTTGATGCATATCATCCGAAATGCGGTCGATCACGGCTTGGAAACACCTCAAGAACGTCTCGATGCCGGCAAACCGGAAGAAGGATTACTAAAACTCCGCTTCTATCAAGAAAACGATGAAATCCGCATCGCCTGTGAAGACGACGGTAGCGGTATCGATACTGATAAAGTTCGCTCAATTGCAGCCCAAAAAGGGTTGGTTGAAGAGCATGCCATTCTTAGTGACACGGAATTGCAACGTATCATCCTGCTACCCGGTTTTTCTACGCGTGACGAGGTGAGTCAGCTTTCTGGTCGGGGCATCGGCCTGGATGTGGTAAACCAGCAGATCATGAGAATGCAGGGAACACTCAGCATCGACTCAACGCGAGGCCAAGGCACACTCTTTGAATTGTCCATGCCTGCAAGCTCTCTGATGATCCGTGCCCTTCTGGTACGAGCTGGCCGACAACTGGTTGCTCTTTCCAGTCACGGTATAGAACAGAGCATACTGTCACTGGACGGACAGTTACATCAGGTAGGTGATGACTATCGCTTTACCGTTGGTGATGAAGACTACCGTGCTCTGGCACTGGAAACGCTGCTGGCAGAACCCCGCGCGCAATACGGGGGCGACAATATCCATCCGGTTTTGATCATCAACCTAGGTCAGGGAGAGAAAGTCGCACTGATGGTAAAAGAGATCATTGCGCATCGAGAGCTGGTATTTAAAGAGATGGGGGAATATTTACCGGATATTCCCGGCATTCCCGGCGTCACGATTCTCGCGAACGGTGAAGCGGCCCCCATTATCGATCTACCTGCGCGTGTACTGCACCATCAGACATCTCATATCGAATTCAGCGAATTGCTGGAATCGGAAACACTTCCCGATCTACCGAAGCTTATGGTTGTCGATGATTCGATCAGTGCGCGTAAAGCACTTGTCACATTGCTGAAAGATACTGGCTACGAAGTCAGCACGGCAATTGATGGACTGGACGCACTCAACCAGATCCGGAAAGAGCCGCCTGATCTCATCCTGACCGACCTCGAGATGCCCCGAATGTCAGGAATCGAGCTCTCTTCAGCCATTCGCAACAATGCAGCCACCAGCGATATTCCGGTCATTATGATCACCTCTCGCTCCTCGGACAGACACCGTAACGAAGCGAAAGCAGCGGGTATATCCAGTTACCTGTCGAAACCCTGGACTGAGAATAATCTGCTAGATCAGGTACAAACGCACCTTAAACGCGAAGTCCCTGAAGCCGCACCCGAAAAGGTCTTAATGTAAATCTATTGTTTCAAGCCCGAATCGGACAACGATGCGAATGTCATCCGGGCTTTACTGAAATCGAACAAATGGAATAACACAATGTATTTTGGGATCACTGTTAAAGCACTACTGTCATACTGTGTCGCCATACTGAGCATTGCATTGGCCCCGCTTGCGGTGGCGGATATCACATCCGAAGCAGATGCGATCAATATTGCAGGCAAACAACGGATGTACACACAACGCATGCTGAAAGACTACGTTCTTATCGGCTTAAATGTGCGTAAGCGTAAGGCACAAGATGAACTGGATGATGCGATCTCTAACTTTGAAGGGAATTTGTCTCAGTTAGAAGCGTATGTTCAAAAGTCCAACGCTCAACTTGACCTCTCCGGCGTTCAGCAGCTTTGGCAAAACCTAAAGCCTGTTTATCTGAAAGCACCTGACAAGAAAGCCGTAGAAACACTGCGTAAAGATACGGAGCAACTACTGAAAGCAAGCCATGAAGCTGTTTTATCCTTACAAGCCCACTCCAAAAGTGCACCCGGTCGTTTAGTAAACCTCTCTGGTCGTCAGCGTATGCTGAGCCAACGAATCGCCGCACTTTACGGTCTTGGTATCTGGCTGAACTCAGATCAGTATGTATCGCTCTATGAACAAGCATCAACCGAAATAGACACTAGCCTGAACCAGCTAAGCTCAGAAAAAACCAATACCTCGGAAATCAATTCAAAACTCAAAAAAGCGCGTCGTCAGTACAAGCGTTTGATCACCTCTGCTGGTGCAGACAAAGATGCAACAGCATTAGTCGCTCGCTCAGCTGAAAAGATGTTTGAAAGGATGAACGAGATTACCAGCCTGTATGCTACTCAGGCTTCACAATAGAAATACCCCCCGTTCAGGAAAGCTGTTAGGCGCTCAGCAACAGCTTTCCTGACATATCACTATCCACTGCATCAACAGCACACCAAAACTAAGGCTGCCCAACAAACTTTCTTGTCTCTTAGACAGGGTTTACTCCAAGAACCGTTTCACTTCGATCTCAGCAGAGGTCACCTCATCAGCACTGTCTCTTCCAAGCATCGGCAACCGGCATCTGTTGCATATATGTACAACCTCGACCCAGTCCGTTTTAATTGATCTGGATCAACTAAAAGCCACAGATATAAATCACCAGCAAAAAACAAATAATAACCATTAAATATCAACAAGATACAAATACACAAATATTCAATATTTATGTATTCACACTGATATCGCTTAAAAACACCAGATCTCACGTAGCTCATACCGTTTGAATCTACTAATATCAGTAGCTTCTTGAATGACTCATACAGGTTACTGTAGTTTTGATAACTACCGCCTGTGTATAGAAAGGAATTCGACAACAGGGCATGGCCGCATACAGAGGTAGATCGCAACAATGATGTACGAGTCACCTTATTTTGCTTTGGCAAACAATGCTGCCTTGCTACTCGCAATGGGAGCAATTTATGACGCTCTCGTTCTGTCCTCGCGCGCTCGCATTCCCTATAAGTCTCTTATTGGTGGTATCGCTCTTGGTCTGATCGCAATCGCGATCATGGCGACACCGATGATGGTAGATGAAGGCGTTATTATCGATAGCCGCTCAGTACTGCTATCAGCAACCGGACTCTTCTTTGGCTCTATTCCTACCGCTATCGCTGTATTGTTCAGCGTTCTATTCCGATTATACGAAGGTGGTCAGGGTACGCTTGCCGGCATTGTATTTATTTTAACGTCGGCTGGTTTGGGCCTGCTTTGGCGCCGTCTTCGCAAACAGTCAGATCAACCTCTGAAATGGCCTGAACTCTATCTCTTTGGTTTAGTCGTCCATTTCAGCATGCTGATGGTCATGGGTATTTTCCTACCAGATCCGATCGCCTACAAAGTAACAACCACCGTCGCCTACCCTGTGCTGCTAATCTACCCGGTCGTCACCGTTTTACTCTGCATGGGGTTGGGGCATCAGCAGCAACGTAAGAAAACAGAGAAAGCCCTGCGCGTCAGCGAATCGATAAACCGGCGTACCGTCGATCAGCTACAGACGACGTTACAAGCCATTCCCGACCAACTGTTCGAGATCGATATTGATGGGCACTATTACGATTGCCGCTCGATGGATTATCAGGATGACCTCAGTCGAGACGGACTCCTGCTCTCTCAGCATATTGAACAGATCATGCCCGCCGAGGCATGTTCAACACTGTTAAGCGCCTTGAAAGAGGCAGAACAAAACGGCCACGCACATGGGACTCAGATCACACTCTCAGGTAAGGATGGCCAGCGATGTTTTGAGCTTTCAATTGCCCGGCGCCATACTCTGGTTGGGCAATCTCCCCGCTTTGTTGTCTTATCGCGCGATATTTCTGATCGCAAAGAAGCCGAGCAAGAACTGCATATCGCCGCGACCGCCTTTAACTCTCAGGAAGGGATGATCATTACGGACACATCCCATCGCATTCTGCGCGTGAATAATGCCTTCACCCAGGTGACCGGTTACAGTGCCGCAGAAGTCATCGATAAGAAACCGTCCATTCTCAGCTCTGGGCGCCATGATGCCGACTTCTATACCAACATGATGGAAGAGTTGAATACCCACAAATATTGGCAAGGAGAGATTTGGAACAAGCGTAAAAACGGTGAGGTTTATCCTGAGTGGTTAACCATCACTGCTGTGACGGATGATCATGCGCAGGTCACTAACTATGTCGCTGCGTTCACCGATATTACACAGCGCAAACAAGCCGAAGCGGATATCCATACACTGGCCTTTTATGATTCGCTGACAGGTCTGCCAAACCGTCGACTGTTGCTCGATCGACTCGAACAGTCACTGCTGCTTCGCAAGCGCCGACATCAACTGGGCGCTTTGATGTTTATTGATCTGGATAACTTCAAAACGCTTAACGATACACAAGGCCATGATATCGGCGATTGTCTGTTGATCGAAGTCGCTCATCGATTACGACACTCTGTCCGGGAGGTCGATACCGTCGCCCGTTTAGGTGGTGACGAGTTTATTATCATCCTTGAAGATCTCAATGCAGACTACAACCAAGCGGCACTGGACGCGGAACAGATCGCTGAAAAGATTGTTCAAACGTTAAATCAGCCCTATCCCCTTAAAAATTCTGAATACCATGGCACCGCCAGCATCGGTCTGAGCCTGTTCGATCACCGCGATAAAAACGCCAAAGACCTTTTAAAGCGAGCAGATGTTGCGATGTACCAGGCGAAAGAATCAGGCCGCAACACACTTCGGTTCTTTGATCCAAAAATTCAGCAAGAACTCTACCTTCAAGCGGAAATGGAATCAGAGCTGCGCCGCGCAATCGCCGATGAACAGCTGGTACTCTACTATCAGGCACAAACGTATCTGGGAAAAATCACCGGTGCGGAAGTATTGCTTCGCTGGATCCATCCTGAAAAAGGACTCGTACCACCCGGAAAATTTATCCCGTTGGCCGAACAATGCGGGTTGATTATCCCGTTGGGCAACTGGGTATTGGAAACAGCGTGCCGCCAACTAGCTGCCTGGGCGGATCACCCCGAGTTAAGCAAAGTGACTCTGTCTGTGAATGTCAGTGCTCACCAGTTCAGCATGATCGATTTTGTCGCAAACGTTGAACGCGTATTGCGTGAAACCGGAGCAGAGGGAAAATTGCTGAAATTTGAACTCACGGAAAGCGCAGTACTCATCGACGTGGATTCGACCGCAGATAAAATGATGCAACTGAAAGACCTGGGGATCAACTTCTCAATCGACGATTTTGGTACCGGCTATTCGTCTCTGTTTCATCTGAAACACTTGCCCGTTGACCAGCTAAAAATAGATCGATCCTTTGTCCGCGATATTAACGAAGATCCAGACGATCTGGCGATTGTTCAGGCGATCATTGCGATGGCTCATAATCTGGGAATTAGTGTCATTGCGGAAGGTGTCGAGACCGAGGCACAGAAGCGTTGTCTGGAGAAACGCCAGTGCAGACACTTTCAGGGGTTTCTTTTCAGCCAGCCCCTGCCGTTAGATCAGTTTGAGAATTGTGACATCGATATTTTCAACTACGAAACAGCATAAACCGTACGACTTTTATCACGCATAAAGTCTTCCAGTGCATCTGCCGTCATAGGACGGGCAATAAAATAACCTTGCGCCAGATCACATCCTCGCTGCTTCAGAAACTGTAGCTGCTGCTGGGTTTCGACTCCTTCGGCAACCACCTTCAAACTGAGGTTATGGGCCATGGCGATAATTGCAGATGCGATTTTTTCATCATCGCTATCCTTTGGAATATCGCTGATAAAAGACCGATCAATCTTAAGCACATCCACTGGAAGCTGCTTCAGGTAGCTCAGCGAAGAATACCCAGTGCCAAAGTCATCAATAGAAAGGGTTACCCCCAGCTCTCTGACCCGTGTCAGTGTCTCTACTACGCCTTCTATGTGATTCATGACGTAACTTTCAGTCACTTCAAGCTCCAACAAGTATGGGGGCAATCCACTGGTTTCCAGAGCCTTTTCCACAACGTCGACAAAGCCACTGCGCATAATCTGGATACCAGAAATATTAACAGCGACACGAATTTTGAGCCCTTTTTTGTTCCACTGACGCGCCTGCGAACAAGCACTGTTGAGAATCCATTCCCCCATTGGAACAATCAGCCCGGTCTCTTCGGCAAGAGGAATAAAGCTATCAGGAGGGACCAGCTCGCCACTTTTAAGCTGCCAGCGCACCAGTGCTTCTACCGTGAAAATACCATCAGATCCCACTTCAAGCTGTGGCTGATAGTGCAGTAGGAATTGCTGTCGTTCGATTGCCGTACGCAACTCGTTTTCGAGGCGGAAATGCTCGTAGCTGCTTCGACTCAACTCAGGCGAATAGAATGCATAGGTATTGCGCCCATTTTCCTTGGCATAATACATGGCAGTGTCCGCATGCTTTAACAACTGCTCTGCTGAACCACCATCATCAGGATATACACTAAGGCCAATCGAACAGCCAACCACCGCCTGGTGACCATCAAGCTCGATCGATTCGCTAAGTGTACTCAGAATCTTATCGGCAATGCCTGCGAGCATATCCGGGCGCTCAACATCTTCGAGTAAGATTGTGAATTCATCTCCTCCTAAACGCGCTACAGTATCAGCCTGACGCACACATTCATTGAGACGCTCAGCAACCTTCTTCAGCAACATGTCGCCCTGCTGATGACCGAGGGTATCATTTACATATTTAAAACGATCAAGATCGATGAAAAGCACGGACAACCGACTACTCTGTCGACTGGCCCGCTCAATCGCGTGTTTCAGACGATCATTGAACAAAATCCGGTTTGGAAGATCGGTTAGCACATCATAATGGGCCAAGTACTGTATACGCTCTTCAGAACGTTTTTGCTCAGTAATATCGGTGAATACGCTAATATACTGCAGCACATTATCGTGATCATCGACGACCTGCTCGATACTCTGAATACAGGGGATCGCGTCTCCCTCTTTACGCAGATTCCAGACCTCTCCCTGCCATGACCCTGTGCGGTTCACTTCCCACCACAGCCCATCATAAAAACGCTCGTCGTGATGCTGTGGACAGAACAACTCTTCCGGCAACTTACCCAACGTTTCCTCTTCAGAAAAACCTGTTGCCGCACAAAATCCATGGTTCACAGCCACTATCCGCTGCTGAGCATCAGCAATCAAAATCCCTTCGCAGGTGTTTTCGAATACACTGGCCGTTAACTGCAATTGTTGCACCAACGACTGACGCTGCAGCTCCGCACTCACCCGACTGGCGGTAATCTGCAGCAATGAACGAATTGATTCAACCATCCGCAAAGGCTTGCTATCCAATAACACCACCAACCCTTTGCACCGCCCAGCTGTATCGTAAATTGGGATACCGGCATAGCCGACAATATCCATCTTCACCAACATCTCATCACCAGGAAACATCTCTTGAACATGATCCGGGTAGATACATACCCGCTCCTGAATAACGTTTTCACAAGGCGTATTACTTAGCGAATAACTAAAATTGGGTTTCTGCTGACCTTTCGCGCAAATTGACAGTGTTGTTACCGTCTGAGGCTTATTCTCATCAAGCATACCGATAAATGCGTACTCGACACTAAAGGAGCGACTCAGAAAGCATGTCATCGCTTCAAAGTACTTAGCTCCTGAGTTACGCGCGACATCTTCGGTCAATCCCCGAAAGAAAAGCTCAATGCGCTTACGTTCGGTAATATCCTGTACTGTGCCATCAAGGCGCCCCTTTTTGTTATCGAAGCAGCCCTGCAATTCGACATGACGTTCCTCACCATTCGACAGCTCAATGCGATGCTGAAGACGAATGCGTTCGCCACGGTCAATCGCCCTGTTAATCGCCTGCTGCACATTGGCGCGATCATCATCATGTACACGGTTCATATAACACGCATGTGACATCTGATTGGCGTTCTTCGCAACATCCAGAATACGGAAAACCTCATCGGTCCAATACAGTTCATCCTTTTCCGGATACCACTGCCAGGAACCGATACTCGCAATCCGTTGAGAGTCCAACAGTCGCGACTCACTATTACGCAACGCTCGCTCTGCTTGTAGTCGGCTCGCCACCTCTTTACGCAATCTTTTCACCCAGATCAGTGCTAAAAGCATAGCAATGACACATACCGCAACAAACGCGACCAGTACTCCCAAATAGTTTCGAACACGTTGCTCAAACACCGTTGGTAATTCAAACCAGCTACGTTGAATCGAGCGGTGCTGACGATCATTGATCGCCATTAGAGATTTATCCAGAATGGACACCAGCTCCGGCCAGTCAGAACGCACGGCCATTCCGAGCTGAAAAGAATAGGGGGTATGCGCAGCGATTTGCAGGTTGGTAAGACCCAATTTTCGAATCACATGGCTGGCGGAGGCCACATTGTCAATAAAGAAGTCAATTTCACCGACTGACAGCTTTTCGAGCCCCTGCGTCAGAGTGGACACTGGGATCAGCTTCAGATCAGGGTGATTTTTACGGAGCAGCTCATGTGAGATGTACTGACTAACGACACCGACTTTTTTCCCGCGCAACGCCGATAACGAGCGAACGGTATACGTATCCCGCTGACTGATGATGACCATAGGGAAATTAAGGTAAGAGGAGGTAAAGCTGAGATACTGTTCACGTTGAGCGGATTTCATCGCAGCCGGCAACAAATCCACCTCTTTTGCCTCAGCCTTGTTCAGCACTTGCGGCCAACTGAGGTTAGGCACCAACTGCATATCAACACCCAGCTGTGCGCTCACCAGGTCAATATAATCCGCAGCTAATCCTTTGTACTCACCGTTCTCAACATACTCGAACGGAGCCCATTGAGGATCTACACCCAGACGAATCACTGGATGTTGCTTTAACCACGTCCGTTCCGCATCCGTCAGTTCATTCCAGCCATCTGCGTAAGCTAAGCCGGTGCAGAACATCATTACCAGAAGCGTGACAAGCAGTCGTCTGACCATACCCTGTCTTCCTGAATGTGATGTCGCAACAACGATGTCTCAATGCGCACCTTAATGTGCTGTACGACCCATCCTTAGGAGCGCAGAAAGTATCAACGACTGTGTTAACAGTCTCCTAAGAATAGACAGAAACTAGGAAAATAGCAGGAAAACAAAAAAGCCGATGATACTTACGCGTCATCGGCTTTTTATCGGGAAGCAACGATTAGAGCACGTAATACTTCAGCGGTGGAAAGCCATTAAACTCAATTGAGCTGTAACTGGTGGTGTATGCCCCGGTGGATAACCAGTAGATCCTGTCACCTTCGGCTAACGTCAGTGGCAAGCTGTACTTGTGATCTTCATACATAATATCCAAGCTGTCGCAGGTCGGCCCCGCCAGAATGACCTCTTCTGCTTCACCCTCGCAATCCGTATGAATCTGGTACTTAATCGCTTCGCCCATGGTTTCAATCAGGCCGTTAAACAACCCCACATCGGTGTATACCCAACGTTCCAGCGCAGTCGCTGACTTACGGGAAATCAGCACAACTTCGGAGACCAGCACACCGGCATCGCCCACCAGCGACCGCCCCGGCTCAAGTATAATTTCAGGGACGCCGTCGCCAAAATCTTCCTGTAAGAAGCGCGTGATCTCAGCGACATAGGTATCAAACTCATTCGTTTTATGCAGATAGCTGGCAGGAAAACCACCACCCATATTAATCATGCGTAAGCTGATGCCATACTCTTCAAACAGGCGTTCAAAGATGACTTTAACCTTGGCAATCGCACCATCCCAAACATCGATATCTCGTTGCTGAGAACCGACATGGAAGGATACCCCATAAGGTTCTAATCCCAGCTCTCGCGCCAACACAGCCAATTCAACGGCCATCTCCGGGTTACAACCAAACTTACGCGACAACGGCCAGTCGGCACCTTCAGAGCCTTCAGTTAACACACGGATATATACCCGCGAACCCGGTGCATGTTTGGCAATATTACGCAGGTCTGGCTCAGAATCCGTCGCGAACAGATCAATCCCACGTTCGTGGAAGTACGCGATATCACGTGCTTTTTTGATGGTGTTGCCATAACTCATCCGTGTTGGCGACACACCAAACTGCAACACCTTATCCAGCTCGAAGGTCGACGCAATATCGAAGCTTGCGCCAGCATTGGCGAGCAGCTCAATAACCTCATCTGCAGGATTTGCTTTTACCGCATAAAAAATACGCGCGTAGTCAAACCCCTGCTGGAGTTCGTCATACTTCTCTTTAATGCTGTTGAGATCCAGCGCCAGAAAAGGCGTTTCATGGGTATCCGCAAGGGTTTTGATTTTTTGCCAGACTTGCGGGCACATCTGCTCAGCAACGTTCATGCATTCAGGTCCACTAACAGAGAATCGGGGGATCACCCCGCAACATAAAAAAAGCAGCGGTAGGTAAGATCGCTACAGCTGCTCAGTCAGATAATTTCGCGAAGTATAAGTGCAATATCTGCACCCAGTAAACAGTTTTCAGAACTCCTGCCCTCTGGAGACCAGCCGCTCGATTTCGGCAAACGATTTCGCCTGATACATCACATCAAAACTAATACACAGATACCTGGATATATCACTGGCAGAGATAATGCCTCGGATCTTTTTCCCGCCTTGTGGATTGGCAGAGGTCACGATGACATGCTGATCTCCCGAGCTTTTCAGCGTGAGCATCACATCACCGATTTTTGCACAGCGAACCTGATCATAGGTCAGCGCCTTGATGTGTAATACATCCAACATCAGATGCCGCACCTCAACCTGATCCCGCGTCCAGTTGTTTTGCCCCATGACACTCATCGGTTTATCACCCGCAATATCAGCCGCTGATACAATCCCACTGAATTGATCCTGACTATCCACTGCAAACAACATACGAACATGCTGTGCTTTCATATGCTCCAGAGCTTCATCTATCTGGGTGGTTTCGCAGATTTTAACAGGCCAGGAACGCTCAAAGTCAGTCATCACTTCGAGCGCAGGGCTGCGCAAGGTCCCCGGATGGCGATCATGATCAGGGGTGACTAATTCTCCCCTGCTATCGAGACTGCTCAGACGGATCGGGTAAAACTCTTGAAACATTATAACGACTCCCGATTTCAGGTTTATCCCTACAGCATAGTATGAAGCGGGCGCTGTAGCACCTATGTCCGCTGAGCAATCTCGTTGTTAATCAAACAACACTGGCGTGATAACAACCGCTCCGACAATCAGTAGGAAAATAGCAAGCGCCAGACGGGTCTCTTTCAGAAAATCGGACCCATTGCTCACAACAGATACCGCCCTTCACTTAAGATAACCGATTGTCCCTGAACGGCCAGCTCTACGACCTTTCTTTCAAGCAGGGTAACCGTACTTTCAATCAAACTTGGTCGTGCCATACGGACACCTTGAGTCACCACAAAGCTCAGTTCGACACGCCCATTACCCGCTGTATCTGCTTGTTCAGCCGCCAAGGCACCTGTTAGCGCCGCTGCCGCACTGCCCGTAGCGGGATCTTCCGGAATATTAAATGCCGGTGAAAACATGCGGGTATAGAGCTGCCCATCACCGTCATCGCTGAACAGATACAGATCGCTCAGCGTGAGATCAGGAAAGCAGTTTTTCCATACGCTAAGATTCAGATCAGCCTGATCAACAGCGGCAATATCTGCCAGCTCCAGCATCTGAAACGGCAAACCACAGCTGGAGATGAACGGCTTACGCACCACCTGATTGCGATCCAGTCCGAGCAACTCAGTTACATCACGTTCAGTTAGATGAGACTCCGAGACAGCAGGCAACATTGCCACTTTGAAACAGGCAGATTTGTGTTTAAGGGACACCGTTACCGGAATATCACCAACCCCTTCTTTCAGGGTGAGTTGATCACCTTGTGCCAGCCCCAGCTGCGCCAACAGATAAGAGGTCCCCACCGTTGGATGACCAGCAAAAGGGATCTCACACGCAGGGGTAAAAATCCGCACCGGAAAGTGGTTCTCCGCAATAGGCTCACCGACGAATACAGTTTCAGAAAGATTCAGCTCACGGGCGATCTTCTGCATCATGACGCCATCAATACCTTCGGCGTGAGGAAACACCGCCAGTGGGTTGCCACCAAATGCGGTATCCGTAAAAACATCCAACGTATAAAAACTGTAATTCATCTCTATCTCTCCTATTTGCGCCAAAAGGGTTTGGCTGCTTCTTCCTGTGCACAAGCTCGGCTTACACCAATATCCTTAAGCTGGTCCCGATTCAGCGTCAACAACTGACGCCGCGTACGATAACGCTGATACCAGCTAAAACAGGTACCCAGACCTGTATTCACTTTTTGTCTGATCACCCTCTTCATCACTCAACCTCCCTCTTTGGTAATCGAGTAGAAAACAGTTTATGCTCAGTTCAAAAAGCACTACAGATTCAAATACAGACAAATAAATACAGTACAGATCAAACCAAATCTGGTCTGTACGGGTCTTTTTAGTCAGATCTGTACCGGTACGTTTATTCAGGGGAATCAGAACGTTATGGCTACCAAACTCTATGAGCAAGTTGCAGACGAGATAATCGCCCGAATTGAGGGGGGGTATTACACCGCAGGGCAGAAACTGCCATCGATTAGGGTTCTAGCTCAAGAATACGGCGTCAGCATCTCCACCGTTCAGGAAGCGTATCGCATTATAGAAGAACGCGGTTATACCGAAGTACGCCCCAAGTCAGGCCACTTTGTTAAAGCCCGCAACAGCGCGCCCGTGCTACCGGACGTGAGCCCCCTCCCCCAACGTCCGGTTAAGGTTTCAGCCTGGAGTAACATTCTCAATATGCTCAATGCCGATGAAGCGGAAAATATGCTGAACTTGGGCTGGGCGATTCCGGACCTGAAAAGCCCCACGCTGAAACCGCTGACCCGGGATCTGAACGATATTAATCGACGCTTGGGTATGCGCAGCCTGTCGTATGACTACGTACGGGGGAACAAGGCACTACGACGTCAGATTGCACGTCTGGGGGTCGACTCAGGGCTGCAACTGCATCCCGATGATATTCTGGTCACCAGTGGTTGTCAGGAAGCGCTATCATCCAGCTTAAGAGCGATCACACAACCCGGTGATATTGTCGCCGTCGATTCCCCTTTTTACTTTGGCGCAGTCCAAACGATCGAAGCCAGCGGCCTGAAAGCGATAGAGATTCCCAGCCACCCGGAAACCGGTACCAGTCTGGAAGCACTGGAACTTGCCTTCGCACAGTGGCCAATCAAAGTGCTGGTATTGACCCCCACCTGCAACAATCCGATGGGGTACTCAATCCCGGAAGCACACCGGCCGAAAATCATCGAACTGTGCAACCAGCACGATATCATCCTGATAGAAGATGATATTTACGGTGATCTCTCGTTTCAGTACCCGCGCCCACGCAGCCTGAAATCCTATGATACGGAAGGTCGGGTCATTCTGTGTTCGTCGTTTTCTAAAACACTGGCGCCGGGACTGCGGGTTGGCTGGGTTGCTCCGGGACGTTATCTGGATGAGGTACTGCACATGAAATACGTATCCAGCATCAGCACACCCACGGTGTCA
Source organism: Pontibacterium sinense (assembly GCF_015209595.1). GTDB lineage: Bacteria > Pseudomonadota > Gammaproteobacteria > Pseudomonadales > Balneatricaceae > Pontibacterium > Pontibacterium sinense. The sequence continues at coordinate 110,581 of NZ_JADEYS010000015.1, forward strand.
CAGATGGCCGTAGCGGAATATGTTTCGCAAGGAGCTTACGAACGCCACCTACGGAAGATGCGGGAAAATTACCAACGGGGGCGGGACATCATGATCGAACTGATACAACGTTACTTTCCTGAAGGCACACGTATGACCTACCCACAGGGAGGCTTCGTAATTTGGGTGGTCATGCCTAAGGCAATCAACACGACGGAGCTAAACAACCGCGTGAAGCAGTTCGGAATCAGCTTTGCACCGGGCGAGCTCTTTACCACCACCAAGAAGTATAAAAATCAGATGCGCCTTAACTATACGAATTGTCCTTGTCTGGAAGTAGAAGAAGCCATTCGTACGATCGGCCAGATAAGCAAAGAGATGCTATTGGAAGCTTGATTCTTAAATCCATAAATCCTTAAAAACGGGAATAAGCTTGCTTCAACGACGTTTGGGCGCAAGCTTTTTCTTTTTGATACCTTCGATACCCAGAAACAGTTCAATCACATTCCCACCCGGTCCCACGTCATACTGCATCCCGTAATCGAATGCATCCAATGTCACTTTGCCCTCAAAGCCCACACGATAACCACCCCAGGGATCATGCCCTTCCCCTATGCGACTCACAGGAATCTGAAGCTCACGGGATACACCCCGTAAGGTGAGGGTGCCGTAAACCACACCACTGTCAGCATCACCTTCATATCGGCTACTGACAAACTCCACATCTGGATACTTCCGGGCATCCAGATACTCATCTCCACGCAAATGTTTATCCCGCTCGGCGTGATTACTGTCGAGACTGGTCAGATCTACCTTTACTTTTATCTTGCTCGCGTGAGGACGGGACTGATCCCAGATAAGGCTGCCTTCAATCCGGTTAAAGCGACCATATAACCAGCTGTAGCCAAGGTGTTTGGTGCGAAATTCAATAAAACTATGGGAGGGGTCTAGATTGTAACTCGCAGCTGCTGCCTGAGGCGCACAAAAAGCGCCGAGTATCAGGGTAACAGGCGCTGCAATAAAGTAACGACTTAAAACACGCATCACGGGCCTCCACACTACTCGCCCGTAAGAAGCGCTAATTCTGTTCGAACGTTTCCTGACACTTCAAGCAGAGTCGGCTTTCCGGATAAGCTTTCAAGCGAGCAATACTGATCGGTTCATCACAGTTTTCACAATAGCCATAGTCCTCTGGTGATGCAATCCGGTGCAGTGCGTGGTTCACCTGCTCCAATCGTTGCTCACAGCGTTCCAGATTGGCCTGAGCCATACTCTGCTGTTGCATCGCATCACCTCGGGACACCCGACCTACTGCTTGCTGATCAAGCATCACCGGGCGAGAGGATTCCTGCAGACTTTCAATTTCAGTCCGCAACTCCTGCTCCAGATCTTCCAATCGTTCCAGCAGGGACTGAACCATATCCGTATTCTGTGCATCATACATAACGACTCAATACTCCCTTATTCAACCGATCCTTATGCAGCACAGGCATACTTCAACCGTCTATTTGGCCTGATCGAGAAAAATTTGAATCGCGTCGGTCAGAGCTACATCGTCACAACCGGAACAGGTCCCTTTAGGTGGCATCGCACCTTTACCGCTTTTCACCGTTGTGAGCAGAGCGTCCATCCCTTTGTCCATTCGAGACTGCCAGGCGGCACTGTCACCCGGTTTTGGTGCACCCGCTAAACCGATATCGTGACAGGCTTTACAGTGCTTATCATAAACGGCCTGACCGTCAGCCATGGCTGCACCGGACATAAGTACTGCAGCAAAAAGGGTCGCAACTGTTTTCTTCATTCGATGATTCTCCGATCGCTCTAAACTTTCCCTTATTGAAAGCCAATCCCAAACTTGGAACCTTGATCTGGCTCACACAGCAGACAAACAACTATAACTATTTACAGGCATAAAAAAAGCGGCCTTCAGGCCGCTTTTCAAACAAATAGCGTTTCCGCTTAAGCAAATCGCTTAACTGGACAGTTCCAGCAACAATTTGTTTAGGCGAGCAACGTAAGCCGCTGGGTCTTCCAGCTGACCACCCGCTGCAAGGTCAGCTTGTTCAAACAGAACCAGAGACAACTCAGCAAAACGATCTTCGTCCACTTCCTGATCCAGCTTACCAATCAGTGGGTGTTCAGGGTTGATCTCGAAAATCGGCTTCACATCAGGCACAGCCTGACCCGCCGCTTCCATGATCTTGCGCATCTGCGCACCCATATCGTGGTCACCGATGACCAGACAAGCAGGAGAATCAGTCAGACGATGCGTTACGCGTACTTCAGATACTTTCTCAGTCAGCTTTTCGGTCAGACGCTCAACCAGTGCTTCTTTGGACTTAGCCGCTTCATCCTGAGCCTGTTTCTCTTCTTCAGACTCAGTTTCGCCCAGATCCAATTCACCTTTGGTGACATCCTGGAAAGACTTGCCGTCGAAGTCGAACAAGTGGCTCATCATCCACTCATCGATCCGATCCGTCATCAGCAGTACTTCGATACCTTTCTTACGGAAGATCTCGAGATGTGGGCTGTTCTTCGCAGTCGCGTAATTGTCAGCCACAACATAGAAGATTTTTTCCTGACCTTCCTGCATGCGGGACACGTAATCTTCCAGCGATACGTTCTGATCAGCAGATTCACCGTGGGTTGATGCAAAACGCATCAGCTTAGCGATCTTCTCTTTGTTAGCGTTGTCTTCCGCCGGACCTTCTTTAATCACCTGACCAAATTCGTTCCAGAAAGTCTGGTACTTCTCAGGCTTGTTTTTGCCCAGTTTGATCAGAGTATCCAGTGCACGTTTAGTCAGTGCGCTGCGCAGCTTATCGACATTTGGATCTTTCTGCAGAATCTCACGGGATACGTTCAGGGACAGATCTTTCGTGTCCACTACACCCTTCAGGAAGCGCAGATACAACGGCAGGAACTCTTCCGCCTGATCCATGATGAAAACACGCTGTACATACAATTTCAGGCCACGTGGCGCTTCACGGTTCCACAGATCAAATGGCGCACGTTCTGGCACATACAACAGGCTGGTGTATTCCAGATTACCTTCAACAGCATTGTGCGCCCATGTCAGTGGATCGGAGAAATCATGGGAGATGTGCTTGTAGAATTCGTTGTAATCTTCAGCATTCAGCTCAGACTTATTACGGGTCCACAGCGCGGTTGCACTGTTAACGGTTTCATCTTCAGGTGCTTTTTCTTCTTCACCTTCAGCCGCTGGAACCGGCTCAGACTGCATAACAACCGGCAGCGCAATATGGTCGGAGTATTTACGCACCAACGTGCGCAGACGCCAGCCATCCGCAAACTCTTCTTCCCCTTCTTTCAGGTGCAGTACGATGCTTGTACCACGGCCTGCTTTCTCAACGTTCGAAATTGTGAACTCACCTTCGCCGGTAGAGCTCCAGTGCACGCCATCAGCAACCGCAGCGCCCGCTTTACGGGTGATAACATCTACTTTGTCTGCAACGATGAAAGAGGAGTAGAAACCGACACCAAACTGACCAATCAGTGCGCTATCTTTCGCCTGATCACCGGTCAGCTGGGAAAAGAACTGGGAAGTACCCGACTTGGCGATGGTGCCCAGATGCTCCACCACTTCGTCACGGGTCATACCGATACCGTTGTCATCGATCGTGATGGTCTTTGCATCTTTATCAAAGGCGATGCGAATTTTTAGATCACCATCGTCTTCATACAATTTGCCATCGGACAGCGCTTCAAAACGCAGTTTTTCTGCCGCGTCGGATGCGTTGGAGATCAACTCACGCAGGAAAATTTCCTTGTTGGAGTACAAGGAGTGAATCATCAGATGCAGGAGTTGTTTAACTTCTGTCTGAAAGCCGTGGGTTTCGGAATGTGTTTCTGTGCTCATAGGTAACTCGCCCAAACTCTCGGTTGAAACATAATCATGACCGGCTCACACGAACCGGCCCTTCTGGTTTCAATACTAGATTGGGGCTGTGTTACCTAATTCAAGGGGTTATTTAAAACCTGACCTAAATCCGGTTTAAGAATCAGTAGGTTTCACCAGGAAGTGCGCCCGTGCGGTCGCAATCGGTTCCGTACGCTTTTCCTGCCACGCTATCACCGAACAGTTGGTCACACGGCGTCCACGTCGCTCCAGCTGACACATCGCAAACGTATCGCGATCTAATCCGGCACGCATATAATCCACAGAAAAATCGATAATCTTTGGCAACTCTGGCGTCGTAGTTTGCAGTAACACCTGAAACGCTGCTGATAACTCCATAAATGCCGCAATTACACCGCCATGTATGGCGGGCAGTGTTGGATTACCCAAGTTGTCCGGGTTACGGGGCAAACGAAACACCATCTCTTCACCAAAACGCTCGCAATTCACTCCAATCACCTGCGCATAAGGGATCAGTTCAATCAACGGCATGTAGTCACCCGTTGCATGTGCTTCCGCAACCATCTCCGTAATACTGATCATGCCTGCGCTCCCTTTTCCGTGCTAACACCGGTATCACCGTCGATATCACCTTCCACCAGCGCCTTCATCTGGGGGTCAACCACATCGGCACCTAAACGCATAAAGGTGCCAATACCAAACGCAATGGGATCATCCACTGACGTTTGATACACCGTCGCGCGGGTGAACATCACACTGCGTGTTGTCCGGTAGCATTCTGCCTGAATATACAGAGGCTGGCTGTGGGTCGGCGCTTTCATATGATCGATCCGTAGATCCAGCGTCGGTGCGATCTCAAATTCCGGCAACACGCACAATGTCGAGACGGCCGATGCGGTATCGATCAGAGTCGTCAATGCGCCCCCTAACAGATACGTATTGGTTTTCCCCGTATTCAGCTGATCCTGCACCGGCAGCACCAAGGTTACACGGCGCTCATCGGCCTGAATGACACGCAATCCTAATTTGCGGATGTGGGCCAGCGCGTCCATAAATCGCTGGCAGCGTGCTTCAATTTCAGGGTTTCTCATCGATAGGACCAACACTCATCATTAGGGTTTTTAAGGTTGAGGACTTAAATTCACGTCGATACAACACGTACACCACACCGGTAGACAGTGCCATAAACAACCAAGGGTTAATAAACCAGCCCAACATCGCCAGACTGAAGTAATAGGATCGCAGACCAAAGTTAAAGTGATTTGCTGCCATGGAACTCATTTTGGCTACGCGGTCCGCATAGCTCTGTTTTTGCTGCTCACTGATATTCTCATCAGGCGTGGGGGCTCCGCCCACCATCACCGAGACAAAGCCGTATTGGCGTAAGCTCCAGGTGAACTTAAAAAAGGCATAGATAAAGAGCGTGATCATCACCACCAGCTTCAACTCCCACTCTTCACGTGTCGCTTCTACCGCAAAGGGAATGTCAGCAATCACGTCAATCGCCTGCTCGGTTGAACCCAGCACGGTCATCAAACCTGCCAGAATCAGCATGGTTGTGGATGCAAAAAATGATACGCTACGCTCAAGGTTTGCAACAACGGTCGCATCCGCAATACGCATATCCCGATCCAGCATCCGCAACATCCATTCGGTGCGGTACAAGTGCAGGATGCTCGCCAGGCAAGCGGTATCGTAGCTGCGGCGTTTGGAATAGAACATATAGCCCTTGAAACAGATCAGGAACCAGACCAGCGCCAGAAGGTTCAGCCAGTTAAGCTGAATAAACTGCAAAACAGCATCCATGTTTTTTACCTGAGAACAGATTAATCTAACCTATTGTAATTTAAGGCAACGGGCCTGTCAGGCTCCGCTTTGATTCTAAAACAAGGACGCACAAGTTCACCGTGACCACTTCACCACAAAATCTGACTCTGGGTGTATTGTTTGCCATCGGCACCTCACTGGCGATGAGCATCGCGGCGGCACTCATCAAATACACCTCAACGATGGTAAGTATTGAAGCCATTGTGTTTAGCCAATATCTGATCTGTACCACTGTTATGCTGCCCTGGCTTGCCACCAAGGGCATTAGCGCGCTCAAAACAGATTGCATGAAGTTACATGTGATACGCGGCTTGTCGGGCTGGGCCTGTTTCTATTGTTACTATCTGGCGCTGAACTATGTCCCACTGGTTGATGCCGCGCTCCTGCGTAATTCGGCCCCCCTCTGTGTACCGTTGCTGCTATTGCTCTGGAAAGGGATTCACATTCCGGCCCTGCGCTGGCTACCGATCTTTATCGGTTTAGCGGGCGTGCTGTTGATTCTGCAACCCGGCTCAGACGGCCTTAGTTTCTGGCACCTGATCGGTTTTGGCTCGGCGATCTCATTGGCGGGTTCAATGGTTACGACACGGTTTCTGACACTGACGGAACCCAGTAACCGCATCATCTTTTACTATTTCTCGATCTCTACCCTCACCGCACTACCCTTGGCCATCTGGAACTGGCAACCCATACCGTCAGAAGCCCTGTTACCCCTGTTAATCATCGGCTTGTCGATCTGGCTGGTGATGTGGCTTTACACTCAGGCCTACCGCTATGCCAAAGCGTCGGTCATCTCACCGCTGAATTATCTGGGTGTCGTGTTTACCGGATTCTGGGGTTGGGTATTCTGGCAACAAGTGCCGGACAATCTAGCGATTATCGGCACAGCGTTAGTCGTCGCAGGAGGGGTATTGGCGATGTTTCTGGGAAAAGAAACATCAGGAAAAGAGACCGCACCCTCACAACAGAACTGATCAGTACACCGCGACGGATTGCGCCTGCATACCATGATGGCTGTAAATCAGATCACGATCCGGCGGATTAATGATCATATCTGCCAAGAGAATACGGTCATCATCGATCAACAATGCTGCCGTTTGTGACAGCTGACCTGCGTAGATATCATGATAGGGTTTCGAAAACACCAGACGCCGGTCTATATCATCGGACGCCAGCAACTCGATGAAATAAGGCCGCCAGCTCCAGTTGGAGCCTCTCTGCGCATTATCCACGTTCCAGCTACCCTGACGGTTTTCATAGTTTGGCGAAATTTGATTACCGGATCGATCACACAGATAAAAGCGCAACACCTGCGGGGTCGGCAAATAGTGCTCAAGATCTATCTCTCCGTACGCGGATTCAGATGTTTTGATCAATTCACGCAAAGCTATCAGCTCCGCTGATACTTTTCCTGCCAGCCAATGGTTTCGCATTGAACTGTCCAGCGCCCTATCCCGATAGTCTTCCCGCAGCGAGATCATCTGGCTCTTAAAACACTCTGTAGGCGCGGCCTCGGCTTTCGCTTCAGAGAACAAAAAAACCTGGGTGTAATACGCATTGCAGCTCAGCGCTAAGAAGTAAGCTTCTTCCGTTTCAACGCCTTCGCACAGCACTTTGGCCCCGAGACGGGAGGCCATCTCCCCCAATAGCTGGATCATCGCAGCGTTACGGGGGTTATCCAGGCCATCACGCAACAACTTCATATCCAGCTTAACAACATCCGGCGTCAGCAACGCAACCCGATCCAGCTGAGAAAAGTCGGCTCCGAAATCGTCTATTGCAATACGAAATCCCGCTTCGCGGTAACGATCCACCGCCTTTTGAATCAGGCCCAGATCTCCACCCAGTTCAGTGATTTCTATCATCACACGGGATGGGTCAGCATCCAGCTCACGTAACATATCCAGCGTCGGCAGCCGCGTGGTCTGGGCAATAAACTGTAACCATTCAGGTGATAAATTCAGGCTGATAAAGCTATCACCGGGAAGCTCATTTAACCCTGACAGCGCCTGATATCGGACACTCCTGTCAGCGGCTATGCGGTTCTCCAGCGAGTGTTTAGAGTCTGAAAAAAACGCCCCGGCAGAGACGACATCACCCACCTCATTTTTCTGCCGGGCCAGCGCTTCATAACCTGCGATCCGCCCACTCGCAGTTTCGACAATTGGCTGATACCAAGGAAACAGATCCCTCATCATCATTTTATCCACATAACTTTTAATGTTACCGAGCTGACAGCAAGTTACATGCCATACAGTGGATTAAGACCGATAACATACGCTGAACGAGCGGGACCAAACTCCGCTGCCTCCTTTTAGATCGTACCGCCGATACCAGAGCACCAAAGCAGTGCAAATACCACTTTTCATAGTGACCTGAAGGATACGTTGAGACAGCAGAACCCTACGTTCTCTATACACAAGCAGGTTCTGGAACGCTTTGTGCATCGCATCACGCAGATGCCATGTTTGGGGATGAATGCAATGTTGCGACCTGTTCAGCTACTTATCGAGGCGGGAGGTATCAGACTCATTGGTAGCCTGATGACCTTACTGCTGATGTCTTCGATCACTCTGATTCTGCTGTCGATGTCACACCTATTCTCGCTTCTGGCAATCACATTACTGGCGTACCTGTCTTTCGGTTTACTTATTCTACTGAGGCAAGATCTTGTTAAACTCACTGATCATCTAAACGGGGATATGCAATCGGGTTTAGAGCCTACACTTAACGGTCCGTTAAAACCCTTGGCAATATCCATCAATCACGCCTTGCTTGAAGTCCACCGAAATGTGAATGAATCCCATGCGGTGGTGGATGAAATCAGCCACTCCGTGACCGAGTTATCACATAACGCCAGTCACGTTGCCCGCAATACCGATCAACAATCGCACGCCACAGCGTCCACCGCAGCAGCAGTTACCCAGATCAGCCATAGCGTCGAGGACGTCACACGTTGTATTACAGAAACTCAGGCATCAGCCCAAGCAGCACGTGAGTTATCCAAAGAAGGCATATCTGCGCTAATTCCTGCTCGCAAAGAGGTCGAAGAGGTTGCACAGCTGGCTGGCGAAACTTCGAGGCTGGTTAGCGAACTAAAAACCCGCTCTGACAACATTTCCACGATGTCTGAGTTTATTCGTGATCTGTCAGACCAGACAAATCTACTCTCGCTCAATGCCGCGATTGAAGCCGCCCGTGCAGGTGAGCATGGCCGCGGATTCTCTGTCGTGGCGGAAGAAGTTCGCGCCCTTGCCCAGCGCAGCCATACCGCATCAGTTGAGATCAGCAATGTCATTGGGGCCGTCCAACAGCAGATGACAGGTTTATGTGTACAGATGGACAATGTCGTCGCCAGCAGTGACCGCTGTGTCGCTAGCACCACACAGGTTGAAAGCTTTCTTAAAGACATCACAGTGAGAACAGAGACAGTATCAGACGAAATCAGTCAGGTCGCCGTGGCTGTTCAGCAGCAGGAGAATGCTACCCGGGATATCTCAGAACACATCGAAAAGGTCGCGGTAGTCGCTGAATCAAACAGTCTGATGGCTAGCGAAACAGCACGCGTAGCCCATCACATCGCCACGCTGACACAAGCCAATACAGGTAATCGATCTTCGGGAGAACCCGCATGATGTTATCGTCCAGCACCATCGCAACATTCACCACTCTATCTATCGCTATATTGGTACTGACGTCACTCGCTCATTCCTGGCGGGTCCGACACAGGCGAACCCGACAGCTGAAGGGAGTTGAATGGCTGGTCAGCTTGCGCCACCTTCTCGCGCATTTACAACAGCACCGTGGCCTAAGCAGCGCATTTCTCGCCGGTAAAGCCGAGCTAAAAGGGGATATCAGCCATCTGCAAACGCAGATACGCAGAGATTGCGAGGCTGTCATCTCGGTCGGCGATTGGATCACTCACAGTCCGCGTTGGCAAGGTGTTGAGGAACACTGGCAACGCTTGGCTCAGCGTTTTCAGACGCTGGACCGGGACACCAATATTGGTCAGCACAACCGATTGATTACGAACCTGATCTATCTGATCGAAGATACCGCAGATGCACATGAGCTGAAGCATCTGTGTGAAGACATCACTCAGGCCCAACGGGTTTGGCGGGACCTGCTGATCTCTGCTGAGCACATTGGTCAGGCCCGGGCGATTGGAACGGCCATTACCGCCGCGGGTAGTTGCGACAGTGTTTCACGTATTCAGTTGAGCTATCTGAGTAATAAAATCGAAGAAACCAGCCAGCGCGTTAAGAATGATCTTGAGATCTCGCATCAAACCCAACATAAACTGCAGGAACTGCTCTACTGCATAAAAGATCGGGTGATGTTGGATACCCCGCAGATCGATTCGCAGATCTATTTCAAACTGGCCACCGCCTGTCTGGAAGATATGCTGGCGAAGTATGATGAAGAGATTATGCGCCTGCGTGTCAATATTCGCTGATAATTGCGACTAATCTGGTCGCGCCATCGACTAAAAACAAAAAACCACAGGACCGAAGCACTGTGGTTTTTAACAACGACCTGTTTTGAGGTCAGATATTGTCTACGTCTGACTTATTCACCACCACGACAATTTGGCGATAATGGCGCGGGTGCCCCCCGCTTTTGCCATTCTTCAGCCGTATAGAGGTGCATTGCCAGTGCATGCACCGGTGACTGCAACTCAGCGGCCAACAGGCCATATATCAGCTGATGACGCTGAACCAGTCGCTTACCCGTGAAGTCATCGGAAACCAGCGTCAGTTTAAAATGACTATCGGTCGCCGGACCGGAGTGCATATGGCTCTCGTTTTCGATATCCATATGTTCTACCGCAAGCCCTGCCTGCAGCTTCTGTTCGATGATTACCTGAACACTCATGCTTATGTTGCTCCAGCCTTAATGTTTGTCTTTTCTATCCGCTTCATCCCGGTCAGCCTTTTCGGTCGCCAGCTTGAGGAATTTCTTATGTATCTTGCGTGTCGCCAGCCAGACCACCATGATCACCACGGGTACTGAAATACCGACCGTCAGGCTCTTATTGAGATCAACACCATTATCATACAACGCTTCAATCAAATATTTGAGCAGCCCAACCATGTAGTAGCTGATCGCGGCAACCGACAAGCCTTCGACGGTGTGCTGCATCATCAGCTGAATCCGTGATCGGCGATCCATCGATGCCAACAGATCCTGATTCTGCGCTTGTATCGACAGCTCGACACGGGTGCGCATCATATCGGACACACGGTCGATACGTCGCGACAGGTTTTCCAGGCGCTCACTGACCGATTCACAGGTCCTCACCGCCGGAGTCAGACGGCGGGTCATAAACTCGGTGATCGTTAAGTGTCCGGAGACCTCATCTTCCCGCAGCTCCGCCAGACGTTTCAATACAAGATCCTGATACGCCCGCGTGGCACTGAAACGGAATGTGGTTTGCGCCCGACAGGCTTCGACCCACGCAGCCATATCGGTTAGCTTACCCAGCAGAATCCGCTCATCCAGATCGGTATTTTCAGCCAGCGTACTCGTGGTATCGGCCAGCTTCCGGTCCATCTCACTCAATTCAGGATTGTACTTCCGTGCTAACGGCAAACCCAACAGCGCCATCAGGCGATAGGTCTCAATCTCCATCACACGTTGTGTAAGACGACCCAGCTGGCTGTCACTCATCTTCTTGTTGTAGATCAGGAAGCGGCCAAAGCCATCACTGTGCAACTGAAACGTCGTCCAGACACGTGCGTCGCCATTCTGCGGACTACTACCGACCAGACGCATGCCTTCGAAGAAGCTCTTGACCACGGGTAGCGCAGGTTCAGGCTGTGAGCGAGCATCTTCAATCGCCACATGAAACGAAACCACCACCGTCCCCGGCAACGCCCTCAGCCACTCTGCCGGTATGCGGCTGATTCCCGAGCAATCAAACGGATCAGCACAGCTCTCTACATCCAGATTCACAAAGGTGTAGGTGATGAACTCCAGATGCTTTTCCCGGCGCACACGCACCGTGCCGAAATCCACTTCATAGCAGACGCCATCCTGCTCAGGTGCTTCGTGCCCAAAGTGTTCATAGATCTTCTGGAAATGCTCAAATTCCTCATCACGAGATACACCTTCGCAAAGCACCGCCAGAAAAGTTAGCCGGGATGGACTGGGGATAACCTGAAACGGGCGGGAGTGCAGCTCAGCATAGAGCGCCTCCTGCATCGGATGCAGTTCCAGCCCGTACGGATTATTGGGCAATTGTTCCATATTTGGCTCCGGCAAAAAAAGTAGCCTCTATTCATAGCCTTACTGACACTTTTTCGCAACCGCACAGGGGTGTTAATTCACTCCGCCATGGGTAGCAATTGCCCAATAACAGGAGACTTATTCTTCGAGACTCGCCACCATCACCGGCTCAACAGCCAGATCCAGTGCCATCACTTGCGGCTTAACTTCAAACCAATCGGCAAACAATGCCTGAGAACGGGGCTCTGGCCAGGCATCCGCCATTTCGTCCCACGCGGCCAGCTCATTTTCGAAGATAGTGGACCAGTTCAGGCTCAGCGCAGCATCAAAATCACTGTCGTTTTCCACTTCATCGATTAAATAGACGGTGCCTTCACGCTGGTGTTCTTCCAGCGTCAGGGTTTCATTTAATCCTTCGTCATCCAGCTCAAGGCTATTGGCCCAGTCCACAAAGGGTTGTTTAGGGATAACAGCGAAAGCGGAACGGTTTAGCAGCTTCATGGTTCTTATCCTGCGGTTTCTATATACTGTTTGGCTGTCTAATCTTCCGATCACAGCCCGTTAATGATCATACGTGTTCTGCCCCAACTCAACAGCCGCCAACAGTGGATCGACTTCTGTCGCCGCGAGATGCCGTACTGTTTTGTCGAACAGCCTCAATGTCTGATCGACTTTCAGAGTACCCATCTGCAGATCACATTGCTGTCCAGCCGTACTCAGGGCAAAGACGCAATCAAGTACAGCTTAGGCTCCAGACGTTCGGTGGAGCCGGCCTGGCAGCTCATCCGCGCCTGTCATTGGGACCTGAATGCCCTGCTGACCGGACTGGAGCAGATGGACTTTAGCAGCAACGTGCGTGATAACTCCCTGCTTGGCGTCCATACGGATCTGACTGCCCGGAAGTTTTTCTCTAAAGAGCGCTCGGTGATCGCCCCCTCATCGGTGGGACTACTCAAACCCCTAGGACAAGCCCCTGAAATATGGAGTGGTGAAGATCTGTTGCGGCTGATTGCCAACGGTCAATACTCAGATCTGCGCAATGAGCAGATCGCCCTGCCGCATATGTCCGATACAAACACCTCATCCTGCACTCAGGCAGGTGGCATTCCCGTTCCGTCAATCAGCAGCTTACGGCTAATGCTGTTGGAGCAACCGTGGCAATGGGTCGGCCAACAGCACAAAGAGCGCTTACACCTGTTTCGTGAACGCCAGCCGATTGTCAGCCTGATTCCGGATTTTACCGCGCCGGCCCCTCGTCTGAAGGCTAAAGGAAACGCCCGCCAGAACTACCTATAAAGCAGTTCTGAAACGGGCGTCAGATAGAGCCGTTATGTCAGTTTAAGCAGGCTCAGCTTCAGTATCAGCAGATGCACTTTCAGATTCGCCACGTGCCTGGGCTTCAGCTGCATCAATCTCTTTCATAATCTTCAGCGGATTATCAGAGTTCAGTAGCTTGCGGCCCTCTTCGGTGGGAAATTCCACATCGATATCCACCACGCGGCCATCACGGCACACGTTGATGATGGTTTCCATGCAAGAACTCAGCAGTGAGTACTTCTCATCCGGCGCCGCAATAATCGTCTGCAAACCCAGATCATCCATAAAGCCCAGAGACGTAACGGTGTTTTCGGAATCCAGCTTGTTAAAGGCCTCATCAAACACCGCCAGACTCATACCACCCACCGGCTGACCGTCCGCATTCTCGCGCAGTCGATAGGTGGCGCCCTGTGCAGCGGCAATTGCCACATAGAACGGCACCTGATGCTCACCACCGGAACCGGTTTTGATACGCTGGGTCAGGGTTGTCTTACGATTACCCTGCAGATCTTTTACGACCAGCTCGAAGTTGTAGAAGTTACGGTAATCCTGCAACAGGCTACTTTCACCCTCATCCTTCAGCACGTCATGAATCTTAGCCAGCGCATCCTGATGGGGTTTATCTTCATCAAACTTCATATCGAACAGAGAACCCACGTTCGCCTGATCAACACGGGTATAAGCTTCGACCAGCTCCAGAATATCTTTCAACTCCGGGTTTGGCATCATTTCAAAGCTGTACATCTCACGATGGAACGGACGGTTCTTCAGATGCTGGTTCAGCTCACGGATCAGATCTTTGATCTTATTAATCTGATCATGCAAATGTGCCACAAAGTCGGAGCGGAACGCTGTTTCTGCCTCAAGGCGTGCGCGTTCGGCTTTTTGACTGTAGTTTGCCAACTCAGAATCACGCAGCGACTGGACCGTCTCGTTTACAAACGCTTCCAGCTCTTCGTGGGTCGAATCCGGGCTAATCTTATCCAGTGTCTGGTGGCTCAAACCGCCGCCATGATAGCGGGCTTTATACTGCGCCACCGCATCACGAACACCGTTTTTCTTCTTCTCATGCAGGCTGAGTTCGGACTGCGCTTTCTTCGCTGCATCAAAGATAATGCGCTCCAGCTCGCCACCACAGGACTCGTCCAGATAATCGCGTTTTTCCTGTGCAGCCTGTGCATCAAATACCGCTTTCTGTTCGCAAGCAGAACGCGCCACAGCGTGTTCGTCCAACTCCTGAGTCAGGACCTCCAGCGCCGCAGTGTCTTTGATCATCGCGGTACGGACTTTCTGCAGCTTGTCCATCAGTGACTTCTGCTTCTGTTCCGTCTCTTTCTGCGCGGCGACCAGTTCGGTTATCCGGTTCTGGATACCAGTATCGTCCTGATTGTGCAGATCAACCACGGCCTGACGGTACCCTTCAATCTCGGTATTCAGCTGTTCACGCTGATTGACCAGATCGAAGACCCGCTCGTTCACACCGACCAGATTGGTGGTCAGGCTGATCAGGGAGTCACGCAACTTCTCCAGAGAGTCGTGGCTTTTGCCCAGTTCGGTAAACTCAGCGACCATCTGGTCAACCTGTTTGCCCTGGATTTCCAGCTGACAGCCTCGGCGACGGATTCCCATAATCGGCTGCTGTTCGTTAATCGCAGTGGTAGAACCTTCTGTCTGCAACATGCAGTCATAGGTCAACGCACGCTCATGACGCAACAGTTCGGTTTCTGTTTCAACCGCCATCACCCCACCCAGCGCACGGTTCATATACGCACGGGCGTGATCATTATCCGTATCAATGAAATGCGCCAAAGAACCGGCTTTGTAACGGCTCAGCCACTCACCTGATTTGGTGGTGTTAACGATACGGCAACCTTTCAGGTGACGACCTTTCCGGCGATAGAGTGTGATCGCTTCTTTTACACGATCCGGCTCAACAATCAGGGCTTCACGGCGCGCCCCCAGGAAAGACTCCAGCGCGATACGCCATTTGTCGTCATTGATGTCGACCAACTCACAGATCGGCGTGGACTCAATGCCGTACTCGTCCAGCAACTCCATCAGCTCGCGGGTATTGCGACGTACCGGTGCACGCCCCTGCTTCAGCTGCTCCACATTGCTTTTCTGGCTCTGAATTTCGCTGCGCAGTTCATTCATACGAATGACCGAGCTTTCGAAGCGACGTGCAATATCACGGCGGACCGCATCAACGCTGCTCTTCAGATGCTCCAGATTGTGATCAACTTCCACTGGATTCTGTGGCCAGACAGCACCCATCATGTCCTGACCCGAACGCCAGAGTTCAACCGACTTTTTCACCACCGGCAGGAAGTTGTCTGGAAGGTGCTTTTCGTAATTGGCAAAACCAACCGCGGTGCGTAACAGGTTGTAGACGTTCTGAATGCGCTCTTCAACGACACTGTGTTCGTGTGTTTTCGCAGCAACCGTGCTTTCGAGTGCCTTAATTTTATGTGCCGAATCGGTGTTATTGAGATCAGCCCGCGCTTCCGCAAGCTGCTGCATCACAGCGTTAAGGTCAGCGCCGGTTGTTTCCAGATCCTGCTGTACCTGCTGCTCTTTATCCTGATTCTTCTCGAGGCGTTCTTCAGACTCCTCTTTCTTCAGGTCAGCATTTTCAAAGCGGCTTTCATGAACGACCCACTCATACTCAACGGCATTCTTCACATTTCGCTCGATCCCCTTGCAGGAATCCTGGACTTTCTCCAGCTCAGCAATGCGGTCAGAAACCTCTTTGGTTTTCTGCTCCATCGCCCGATATTCATCCAGCGACTTACGGAACGCACCCACATGAACAATATTTTCATCCAGTACAAACTCACGGATGAAGCGGGTTGGACTATCAATCGGGACAAACTTCAGCGCATTTTTGAAGTTTTTGACGAATTTGTCGTCGTCATTCGGCATCTGAGGATCGTAACTTAAGTGCGTCACCAGCTCGCGAATAAAGCGACTGGCACGTTTCTCCAGCACCATATCCGGACATTGCTTCAGCAAGCTGTCACGAACATCCGGCCACCCGCGCGGCAGACGCCCTTCATCTTCCTTGGTGGTAAAATCATCCAAATGCACGGAAAAGTTCGGCAGAATGAAACGCCCCAAAATCTCTTCATCCGGTGATGCCGTAGAGGCACTGATAGCGATGCCCACACACGTCTCTTGTGCCGTTTCCGTATCAAAGAAACTCAGTGCCATGTAGCTCAGCGAGTCTTCACGCGCCGTGCTTTTCTTGCCATCTCCATCCAGAAAACCAAGACAGTAGGTACGCAGGCTACGCTCACTCTTGTCACCTGCGGAGGCGTTAAAGCTTAAGTGGCGTTTATGCCCCCCCATCAGCACCGTCTGAATGGCATCCAGCAATGAGGACTTACCTGAACCGTTCGGTCCGACAATCGCTACACTGCCTTTGATTGGGATCTCAATAGCGCCCAGTACGTACCAGTTAACCAGTACAATTCTATTGAGCTGCTTCATCGGCACCCGCCCCTTCTTCAATCTGTTCGTTTTCTTGCGCCGCAGCTTCGGCTTCAATTTCTACTTCGTTTTCACACAAGCCTTCGAGCTGACCGATATAGTCTTCGACCACCACCTGACGGATAACAGGGTTGATTCGCAACGGCAGGTTTTTAGGATCGGATTCTTCAGCTTTACCGCGCTCGATCAAACCATGACGGGAGAACAGCGACAAAATCTCTTTCAGGCGAGTTTCGTTCGGGATCTCCTTTCCGGTCAGGTTCTCGTACGTTGAAAGCAGCTCGTCAGTGCAGGTAAACGCTTTCCCCCCATCCACCTCAAAGGACTCCAACTTCTGCTCGTACTGCTGGCGTAGACACAGCAACAACAGCGATTCATCCAGCTTCAGGCGCAGGTATCGCTCTTCGCCTTTTGGCAAAATACCCATATAGGCTTCATCTGGTTGGTACACGAAGCTCCAGCCTATCGCTTCAAGCAGGTTGGTAAAGTAATCCACATGGGATGCCACCAGAAAGTAGCTTTCACGGTGTGCAGGACGATCCGCGTATAGAAACTGGTGGGTCAGCAACTGGTTAGCAGCACGCGAGAAATCGGCTGCCTGATATTTGTCACTGCGACTGATGATTTTTTGCAGGTCACCTAACATCTAGCGTTTCCTTTGGATCACGAAGTCCCGGCACTTAACCATGCCGGCAACATTGACATACTGTTCTTCAAAACGGATATCGTATTTCTCGATCGTTTTGCGGGCTTTTTTCCCCATCGAAGGTAAATGGCGTACATAACTGAAACAGATGTAGTCTTCGATGGTTTGGATATCAAACTCACTGGCGTTGATCAGATCACGACCTATCAGGTGGCGTTCCAGATACATTTCCACCTTGTCCGGACTGACATCACGACGATCTTTATATTCTTTAAACAGTCGTCTTAACTCCAGTACACGCGGATCGATCTCCGACTGCGTAATGACTCTAGGCTCAGTCTGTACACGACGCCGTATTGGCGAGCGCACACTGCGATCACAGATAAAGCCCTGCTCTTCCAATGTGGTAATCGGTGGCAACTCAGATTCGTCTCTACGCGCGATTTCAGTAATCACACGGGAGATACGTGCAGCCATACCCGGCGTGGTTTTGTCCATGTAACGAACCGTATCCGCCACACGTTTTTCCAACCGGTAACGGAAATCATCGATCGTCGCCAGACGCTGATCTACGGACTCAAAGATACGGATAATACGGTTGATATGCTGATGCACCATGCCTTCAGCATCGTGGTAATCCGTTTCATACTGTTCCTGATAATGTTTAGCCAGGAGATCGACTTTGTAAGCGTCAAATTGCAGCTCCCGTAACATCGACAGGATCTGGCGGCGGAAACGGAACGGGTTGTTCTTGGTTTTCAGCGTCTTATAGTCAGAGACCAAGATGTGTTCTACGAAACGTTCAAAGAAGTTCCGCACAATCTCCTGAGGATTGTTGCTCTGTGACAGATTGATTTTCAGCTCACGCAGGCCCAACATCATATCCGTCAGATGGGCACTAAAATCAGAGGCAGTCTGTGAGGCTTCTGCCAACGTGATACCACGTCCGGCCGGATCACTGATCGCGGCTTCCAGCGAGCTGAGTACGTTCAGTACCGCACCACCGTAGCTGCGTTTTTCCAACTTGGAGATCGATACAAGTGTTCGCAGCAGGAAGCTGATTGAAGGCGACAACAGCACATAGGTACGATAAACCCGCTGTTCCTCCTCCAGCCATCCGGTAGTCACCAGACGACGGTAGATTCGACTGGCATATTCACTGCTGGATCGCGGTATCTCTACCTGATCTTCACCATCGTCCTCTTCCGGCACCCAGCGCCTCACACCCATACGGATCACCGTATCTTCAATGGTGGAACGCACCAAATCCTTGGGCACGAAGGGATCAATCAGATCCTCATCAAAAAACACATCAGCCAACGACAACAAAACCACCTGATATATCTGGCGGTTCTGCCCCGAAAGCGGCATAAATAAGTCATCAGGCAACTTATGAAAGAGCATTTGAACCCTTAAATTCTTAACGCTGTTGGTGTCTGCTTTTACAGACCGAAGAGATGGATTCTAGCCCAGCCTGCGCCGACAAAAAAGGGATAACCCCCTCTACCTGAAGGACTTTCAGGACAAGTCAGCAGTTCGGCTTAAAATGATCGCTTGTAATCCTGTTTTCCGATGCCTGAAACAACAAAGCCACAGTGATTAACCTCAACCACTGTGGCTTTGAACACGCTTCAGATAACACTCAATTTTTATGAAAGAGAGCCTTAGCATCCTGCAGACGCTGGTAGGCTTCCAGCATACCGACGTGACTAGCAAACTGGCGCAATGAACCATCGTCAGATGGCAGATCAGACAGTACGGATTCACCTACCAACATTTGCAGGCTGCGATCAACATATTCACCTTTATGCGCCAGGCGCAGAACGGCTTCGTAGCTTGTCAGGTTACGCTCATCATCCAGCTCAAATGACAGGCACTGGAATAAGCAGCGGTACAGTGCGGTGCGCTCATCAGACAGATGCCCGAAGTGCAGTGTCCATTCCACCCAAGCGTGAGCATTCTCTAAGTCGCCGATCATCAGACACAGCAAACCTTTCAATTCACCCATACGCAGTGTCTGCCAAGGCGTACCCGGATCAGGCACAATCCCCAAAAACTCAGCAACGGGCTGCTGATCATCAACGCTCAGCTCTTCTAACTCTTCCAGCAGCGCTTCATATCCGGCGTGGTCCAGCTCGGGCAGATGCAGGCAACGGCGGCGGAAAGGCACTCCTGCTGCGTTGTTGTCCCAAACCAAGTCTTCCACCGGATAGATTTCTGACATGCCTGGTACAACAATACGGCAGCTGTATATACCCAGATGCTCGTAATCAGCGATATAGATATCCATATCCACACGATGTATCAGGTGGCACAAGTGATCAAACTCGGCTTTAGTATCGCCCTCGATATTCCACTCGGTATATTCGTAGTCACTCTTGCCCGCCAACAGATCCCAGACAACAATACCGCTGGAATCTATGAAATGGGTTTCAAGATTATGCTGATCAGCCACATCCTGAATATCAAAGCTTGGGGCAGGAAATACATCCAATTGATCTAATGCACGTCCTTGCAATAGATCAGTCACCGTACGTTCCAACGCCACTTCAAATTTTGGGTGAGCCCCAAAGGACGCACACACACCGCCATTTTGTGGATTCAGCAGCGTCACATTGACCAGCGGAAACTTACCACCCAGTGAAGCATCTTTAACCACCACACCAAAACCTCGACTGCGCAGGGCTTCGATAGAGGCTTCAATACGCGGATAACGCGACACGACCTCATCAGGAATGCTCGGCAGACTGATGCCCGACGAGATAATGGTGTTCTTAATATGACGTTCAAAAATCTCAGACAGCGCTTGTACACGCGCTTCCCACATAGTGTTGCCAGCGGACATGCCGTTGCTGACATACAGGTTGCCGATGATATTCACCGGAAACCAGACCTGATCGCCCGTACGCTGTCGTTCAAACGGTATCGCACAGATGCCACGGCGGGCATTCCCGGAATTGGTATCAACCAACATCGGCGCTGTCAGCTCACCACTGAAGTTGTAATGATGCAGCGTCGGTTCGTCTAGCAGACCTTCTGGAATTTCGTCGCCTTCCAGTGAGAACCAGCGCTCATTTGGATAATGTACAAATGCGTCTTCAGCGGCGGTGTTACCCCAAAAGTAGTCAGCAAAGAAGTAATTACAGCTTAAACGCTCAAAATACTCACCCAGCGCACTCGCCAACGCAGCTTCACGGGTCGCCCCTTTGCCGTTGGTAAATAGCATTGGATAACTACGGTCACGGATATGCACCGACCATACGTTGGGTACCGGATTCAACCAATGCACTTCTTCGATATCAAAGCCTAACTGACGCAGGCCATTGGTCATACGTCTGATGGTTTCTTCCAGCGGCGCATCTTTACCAAGAATTCGGGTCATTCTGAATAATCCTCTGTTGGGATCACACCAACATTACTTATCGGGTTCAGTTTGAAGGATCAGCTTCAAACAACAGCCACAGCGGTTACCCGCGTAAAGTCTTTTTATAAGCGAAGGCGTAAAGCAACTTGATACTGCTTTAGTCTGAACAATGCGTTCCCGATCAATGGGTCCGGCTTTCTTGAGCGGGCGATTATAACGCAAATACAGAAGCAACTGTGATCAACTGATCTTATTGAAATTATTTAAAAAAAAACCCTTGACGGTCTTCGGGGGCATCATTAATATACGCCGCCACTGGTTGAGACGATTCCTCGATAGCTCAGTTGGTAGAGCAGTAGACTGTTAATCTATTGGTCGCTGGTTCGAGTCCAGCTCGAGGAGCCAACCTCGGTATCAATCAGTGAAAGTAAGTGTTTAAATGTTCCTCGATAGCTCAGTTGGTAGAGCAGTAGACTGTTAATCTATTGGTCGCTGGTTCGAGTCCAGCTCGAGGAGCCAATCGGAGTGTAGCGCAGCTTGGTAGCGCATCTGCTTTGGGAGCAGAGGGTCGGGGGTTCGAATCCCTCCACTCCGACCATTTAAACCTTACATGCATTAATAGTGCACCGTTTATCTACCAACGATAAACAACTTATTAGTCGGAGTGTAGCGCAGCTTGGTAGCGCATCTGCTTTGGGAGCAGAGGGTCGGGGGTTCGAATCCCTCCACTCCGACCATTTAAGTATTACAATTGCATATATATGCACCCTGTTTATCTTCCACACGATAAACAACCTATAGTCGGAGTGTAGCGCAGCTTGGTAGCGCATCTGCTTTGGGAGCAGAGGGTCGGGGGTTCGAATCCCTCCACTCCGACCATTAAAAATTATTCCCACCTTTCTTATCCACCGCCAAACACATCTTTAATTCAGTGTTAAAATCCCATGTATCTTTTCTACGTTACATTGATGGATACTTATGGCGTTTTTGTGTGGATACGAAATACTCGAAGAGGTAGCAAACGGTGGATTTTCAACCGTTTACCGGGTTCAGGAACAAGAACCACCCTACCGAGAGTTCGCAGCAAAGAAGTTCAACGACATCACCGACCATTCCATTTTCGAACAGGAAGTCCTATCGCTGCATGCGGTATCCGGCGTAGAAAACACACAGCAATTTTTTCGTGCAATTCGTCATCAGGATCAATTGGTTATTTTAACTGACTACATTGAAGGCGAACCACTCAAAAACCGTATTGATCGCCTGGGACCAATCTCCGAAAAAAGCGCGATCAACTTCACCTTCACGCTGTGTAAAGTTATCGATGCCTTGCATAACCTTGGCATTCATCATCTGGACATCAAACCCTCCAACGTGCTGATTGACCAACACAACACACTGACGCTGACCGATTTCGGCATCGCCGAAGCCGCCGATACGCCTCGCAGCGAAATAACCAAAACCGACTTTAGCTACACCGCACCAGAGAAATATCACGGCTATCACCACGCGGGATCAGACATATATGCCTTAGGCGTATCATTGTTCTATCTACTAACCGGCACCTTGCCGTTTAATATCCACGCAACGTCCGATGCACACAAAATGCTCTGTCACTGCACACACCAGGTTAATTTGCCTGATGGCATTTCAAGCGATGTGCACACCCTACTAGAAAGCATGCTGCAAAAGTCCCCCACTAAACGCATAGGGATGACGGAGCTACTCAACCAACTAGCCCAGCTCGTAGCCAAGCCTCTCAGCGACACAAAATTAAAGAAACCCAACAAAAAGGTGAAAACCACCCCATCGGAAGAAGAGTGCTTCGCCGAAGCGGCACGAAAAAACATTCCGTTTGGGCAATATCGCTACGCCCTTCTTTGTGAAGACGAAAACACCAGCGATGCGCTGTACTGGTATACACAGGCAGCTGAAGCGGGATTTTCTCGTGCACAAAATAATCTTGCACTACTACACATGAACCAGGGAAACGAAGAACAGGCACTTCACTGGTACTTAAAAGCGGCCAGCTCAGATAACGCCTTCAGCCAATACAACCTGGCTCGACTTTATGAAAGAAAGGGCAACAAACAGAAAGCAATGCACTGGTACCAACAGGCCGCTCAGAACGGACATGAGCGTGCGCAGAATACCGTAGCCATCAAGCTAGAAAACGACAACAAGCAAGCCAACGCATTTACGCTCTACCAGAGAGCGGCATACTCAGGGTTTAAAGCATCCCAATTTAATCTGGGACTCATGTATGAAAACCAAGTGACACCCAACCAGGACATCAACCATAAAGACATGGCTCGCTTCTGGTACGGGTTAGCCGCAGCACAAGATCATACGAAGGCCCAGCAACGTCTGAAAAAGCTATAAACCCAAGAGACACCCTATCCGAACAGACTCGGCGGCCTTGCATTCAGCACGAACAAACCCTCGATCAACCAAACTAAATACCCACAAAAAAGCCGCTGCAGCACCACTCGTTAGAGATAGCACATGCAGCGGCTTTTATTTAAATGCGTCGAGTATTAAATTAGCTCCACTCGATCAACTCAAGATTACTAAAGGCAACCTCAGATCCATCTGCAAACGCAACAACACCGGAACTATCTGCATCCAAAGACAAAGCCTGATCCGCTACATCAAATTCTTGACGCTCACCATTTGCATAAATTACAAAATCATTCCCCGCCTGAGCTTCAAATTGAACCGTATCAGTCCAGGCACCTGTACCACCATCAAAGTAGTCCACACCGCTTTGCGCAACGTAAGTATCCGAGCCATCACCACCGTAGGCAGAATCATTACCCTCACCACCTAATAGCTTATCGTTACCTTCGTTGCCCTGCAGGGTGTCATCTCCTGCACCACCAGCAACCACATCATTTCCGGCGCCGCCCCACAGTGTATCGTCTCCCTGCGCGCCCAATAGCGTATCCGCACCTTCACCTGCTACAACAAAGTCATCACCACTACCTGCATTCGCAAAATTATCACCAATGCCGGTGTAGATTACGTCGTTACCTTCACCCGCCTTCAGCACATCATTGCCAGCCCCACCAAACAGAACATCATTTCCTGCTTCTGAAACCAGAACATCATTACCCTCGCCACCTTCGAGAATATCGCGACCAGCCCCGGAATAAACAACATCATTACCCGTACCGGCCTGAATGATATCTTCACCATCACCTGTGAGAACCGCGTCATCGCCATCACACGCCATCACAAAGTCATCACCATTACCTGTGGCCTTATAAAAATCGTTGCCTTCACCCAGGTAAACGGAATTGTCACCCTCTCCGGCCAATACCACATCATCACCCTGATAAGTTTTGATGACCTGAGCCCCAGCCATATCAGTAATAACATCATCACACGCAGTACCAGCTACCAGCTCACCACCTTGCAGGCGCCCATCTTCTACTCCAGTGTCGCACCCGGCTTCTGGCTCACCGCAATTACCATCGTCCTTAGAACCTTTGTCCTTGGAGCCGTCGTCCTTAGAACCTTTATCTTTGGAGCCGTCATCCTTAGAACCTTTATCTTTGGAACCGTCGTCCTTAGAACCTTTGTCCTTGAAGCCGTCGTCCTTAGAACCTTTATCCTTGGAGCCGTCGTCCTTAGAACCTTTGTCTTTGGAGCCGTCGTCCTTAGAACCTTTGTCTTTGGAGCCGTCGTCCTTAGAACCCTTGTCTTTGGAACCGTCGTCCTTAGAACCTTTGTCTTTGGAGCCGTCGTCCTTAGAACCCTTGTCTTTGGAACCGTCGTCCTTAGAACCCTTGTCTTTGGAGCCGTCGTCCTTAGAACCCTTGTCTTTGGAACCGTCGTCCTTAGAACCTTTGTCTTTGGAACCGTCGTCCTTAGAACCTTTGTCTTTGGAACCGTCGTCCTTAGAACC
>NZ_JADEYS010000016.1 GCF_015209595.1 Pontibacterium sinense
ATTTATGATCGAATTTGAAGACCGCTTGGCGGATTACATTTAACCCTGGCAGTTACACAGAATTATTTACAGGGTCGATTAGCTATGTGTACATCACTTGGTTATCTATTCATCTTGCCCGTTCTTTGAGGCTTTTAGGTTAGCAATTTTCGCTAGGCTACCTGCATGACTGTCCTCGCTTCCTTGATCTCGAAATGCTCTGTCAGCCAGAGTCGTTTCTCGGACTTACTCGAAGGTTCCCTAAACTACTATCATCCATTTCCGCGATTAAAACTGACGGATTGATCTTACGCATTTTTCTTGTCGCGCTATAGGAGTAGTGTTGAATTGACCTGATGTTTGGTCAAAAGGGGTATTTGGTAGTGCTTAAAAAATTGGTAACTATTGCATTTGTCCTTGTAGCAATCACGATACCGTCTGTGTGGGCGGAGCATGCTCCATCAGCTAAACAGTATACACTTGGCATAGTGCCTCAGTTTGCTCAACGGAAACTTTTCCAAGCCTGGCAACCCCTTGTGAAGGAATTAGAAGCGAGAACGGGTTTTTCTATTCACATAGTAGGCAGCCCAAAGATCCCTGCCTTTGAAAAAAGATTTATGGCAGGTGCTTATGACTTCGCCTATATGAATCCTTACCACTTACTATTAGCAAATAAAACACAAGGTTATATTCCTCTTGTAAGGGATGGTTCGCGTGAGCTCAAAGGCGTATTGGTTGTTAAAAAAAATAGCCCTATTAAATCGCTTAATGACCTTGAGAAAAAAGTATTGGCCTTTCCCTCCCCAAATGCTCTTGGTGCTTCGCTCCTTATGAGAGCGGATCTGGTTAAAGAGCACGGATTGAATTTCGTTTCTTTATATGTGCAGACTCACTCCTCGGTTTATCTAAACGTGGCTCTCGATCAAACTGAGGCGGGTGGAGGGGTGTTAAGCACGCTTAATGCGCAGCCAAAAGAACTGAAAGATAAGCTTCGGATACTGTATGAAACCCAAGGTATGCCTACTCATCCTGTTGTGGCACATCCAAGAGTAAGTAAAGAAGATAGAGAAATTTTTAGGCGAGCTTGGTTAGATCTTGCTTCAAGTCAACACGGAAAGGCTCTTCTGGAACGTATCCCTATGTACCGCTCGATATCGACAGATTTCTCGGACTATGAAGCTATTCTTCAGTTGGGGCTGGAAGAGTTTTATGTAGTTGATTGATCGTTTGATGGAGTGGGGATTTTTGGGGGGATAGAGATGTGAAGCTCAGAACAAAGTTCTTCATCATAATGATGTCTATGGCCGCTATGGTTATGGGGTATATCCACGCTATATGGTTTCCACAGATGAAATCCCAGATCGTCTCTATGGTTGAAAAGCAATATAACGCCCACCTGCAAGCGACAGCTGAAGGGCTTGTCCCACTACTGCTTGAGCGTCGACTTGCAAACGTATATGAAACCCTTCAAGCTCATGAAGAAGATAATCCACATTGGATTCAGGTGACTCTAAGGTCTGTTGCTGGCGATTTGTTGTACCCCCTGGATGAACCGCAGTCTATAGGCGGAGAGCCTATGACTTTAACCCTTAAGGAAAATGTTGGGTTTCTTGAACCTTACTTAGCTGAACTAAAAATAGTCATCGATATCTCTTCCATAAACCATGAAGTCAATCAGCTTGAGCGAAAGCTTGGAATCGCATTTACTGTAATCATGGCATTTTTTTGATTGGAATAGGTATAGAGGTCGAAATTATTATTAGAAGACCTATTGGTAAACTAGTAAATGCTTCGAGAGCTTTGGCTAGGGGTACATATTCGTTCACTATTACAAACTACAAAAATGATGAAATAGGGGAGCTTACTTATTACTTCCTGGAGATGAGGTCGGCGCTGGAAAAAAATCATATTAGCTTAAAGAATGAGATTAATGTGCAGCGAAGGAAAGCGGATGATCTTGCGCTTAGAAAAGCGGAGTCCGATTATAAGGCCTATCACGATGCTTTGACCGGTCAAATTAATAGGCAGGGCTTTGAACGTGCGCTATATAATGCGTTGTGTGAATCATCTGAGTATAAGGAAAGAAGTGTTTTACTATACTTGGATTTAGACAGGTTTAAATCAGTTAATGATTCTTGTGGGCATTTGGCAGGAGACCGGATCTTACAAGAAGTTTCAGCTTCAATGAAGAGCGAAATACGAGAAGAAGATTCTTTAGGTAGGCTGGGTGGGGATGAGTTTGGAATAATTTTGAAGTCCTGTTCTCTGAAAAAAGCTCACGAAATAGCTAGTGGCATTATCAATAGGGTCGTTAACTATAGATTTAATTACGAAGAACGTTCCTTTAGTATCGGTGTCAGTATTGGAGTCGCAGAGTATGATGGCGATATTGCTAGTACAGAAAGTTGGCTGCAAAGAGCAGACAAAGCCTGTTACATAGCAAAAAATTCAGGTAGAGGGCAGGTCGTTACTTATAAACATGTGCCTGAACATGAGAGTGATCCAATCCATTAGAAACTACCTAATGATAGGAATTGCTACTTCGGTGTCTGTTATGGGGCGGAAATAAGCACCCTTTCCCCGAGTGCTATGTAGGCATTGATAAGAATTTTGTGAAACGCTTCAACCCGCTTTTAACTTCCCGTTTTCCGGCTTAAATCGCGCCGGCTCCAGGTTGTATTTGTTCAGCAGCTTATAGAAATCCGTACGGTTACGCCCTGCAATACGCGCAGCCTGGCTGGCATTGCCTTCGGTAATCTGCATCACTTTAGTCAGGTAGCGTTGTTCAAACTCGGCGCGGGCGTCGTTGAAGGTCGGCAGCACGTGATCCTGATTGGACAGGGCCTGAGCGATGGCTCCTTCGGAGATGATCGGCGTGGTGCTAAGTGCGGTCACCTGTTCGATGATGTTTTCCAACTGGCGCACGTTACCCGGCCAAGCCATCTGGGCGAGTAGGGTGAGTGCTGCGGGGGAGAGGCCTTTAACTTTGCTGTTATGACGGTCTGCCGCGCGTTCGACGAAATAGCGTGCCAGTAACGGGATATCTTCCGGACGTTCGCGCAGCGGTGGCAGACGCAGGTTGACCACGTTCAGACGGTAATACAGGTCTTCACGGAAGTCGTTTTCCTGCATCGCCTTTTCCAGATCGCGGTGGGTGGCAGAGATCACCCTCACATCGACAGGGATTGATTCGGTACTGCCGACGGGGCGAATCTGACGTTCCTGTAAAACACGCAGTAACTTAACCTGCAATGGCATCGGCATATCGCCGATCTCATCGAGGAAAAGCGTGCCTCCGTCGGCGGCCTGAAACAGGCCCTGATGGCGGCTGACTGCGCCGGTAAACGCGCCTTTAACGTGCCCAAACAGTTCTGATTCCAGCAATTGTTCGGGCAGGGCGCCACAGTTGATGGCAACAAAGGGTTGGCTTCGACGGGGGCTGGCTTTATGAATCGCACGTGCCAGTAACTCTTTACCACTGCCGCTGGCCCCGCTGACGAGAACGCTGACTGCTGAATGGGCTACCCGTTCAGCCTGCGCCAGAAGCTCGGACATGCTGCCGCTACGCGTGACGATCTCTTTGCACCAGTCTGCCGGACTGGCGGGGGTACCGGAGAGGGCTGACTCAATAGTTTCCAGCAGTTGTTCACGATCGATCGGTTTAGTCAGAAAACCAAATACACCATCCTGAGTCGCTTTCACCGCTTCTGGAATTGAGCCATGGGCCGTGATAATCACCACGGGCAGGTCCGGGCGGCGTTTCTGGACCTGATCAAACAGTTCGAGACCGTCCATACCCTCCATGCGGAGATCAGTCAGCACCAGATCAATGCTGTCATCCAGACGGGAGAGGGCTTGTGCGCCGTTTTCTGCACACGTTACCTGATAGCCGCTGGATGTCAGGCGTAAACTGAGCAGTTTAAGCAGCGAGGTATCGTCATCGACAAGCAGAATGTGAGTACTCACTGGGCTATCTCCCGGTCGCGGCTAATCTCCTGTTCAATTTGAGTCAGCGCTTCGATCTTTTTACGCAGCTCTAGGTTTTCTTTCCGTAAACTGCTGCTGTACTGATTAATTTGCAGCAGTAGCTTAGCTTGAGCATGGCGGAGCAGCAGGTAGCGATCACCCGGACATTCCTTCGAAGGATTGGTGCCCTGTTGTCTGTAGTATTGTAGAGACTTTGTCAGATCGCTGACGCTGGATTTTGGCTGCGACAACAACAGTGCGCTTTGGGGGTGGTCCATAGCCTTGATTGCGTTGTGAAGCATTTCCTGTTGTTGTGTCCCGTTTGCTGTCAGGTAGTTGCGTTCTTGTAACAGCAGGCCGCTGAGGCGTGCGTCGCCGATATGGCATCCGGTGACGACGTTCGGGCTTTCTTCATACATCTCTTTCAATTGTTGCTGAAACTCACAGCCTGTGATCAGGGTTGTCAGCAGCAATACGATTCCAATACGCATTCTTAGGTACTCAATTCACTTAGTGCCAGACGAAAACAGACTTTGTTTTCCTGATTGCTGTGCAAGCTTAGTTCAGATTTCAAAGCCTGTGCGGCGTCTTGGGCAATACTCAGGCCGATCCCCGAGCCTTTAATGGCACCGACACGCTTATGGCTGCCCTGATAGAAGGGTTCGAACAGGTGGGGAACATCGTCATCCGGGATAACCGGACCGCTGTTTTCTACATCAACCAGAAGCTGATTTTTCAGTGGTTCCAGCTGTATGGATAGCACCCCATTTGCGGTGCCGTAGTGTGCTGCATTGGATATAAGGTTTGTCAGAATACGCAGCAGCATCGCTCGATCTGTATGCCAGTATACCTTTTTCTCGGGTAGTCTGACCTGAATCTTTTTCTGTTCCAGCTGCAATTTATGGGGTGTTAGCGCTTCATTTACCAGCATCCGCAGATCCAGCTTTTGTGGCTGGATAGGCTCTTGCTGCCCCAGTCGATTGTAATCCAGAAGTTGCTCGATCAGGGACTGCAGCTCGTGCGCGTTGGACTGCAGCAACCCAACAATTTCCTGCTGTGAGTCGTTCAGGGGGCCGGCGACTTCTTCGGCCAGCAGATCAGAGCCTTCGCGTAATGTGGTGAGCGGGGTTTTAAGTTCGTGTGACATGTGGCGAAGAAAACGCTGCTTTTCACCTTCTAACTGTTGCAGCTCTTGCCCTAGCCAGTCGAGCTGTTCGTCCAGTTCAACCAGTTCTCGGGGGCCACCAACTCGGGTTCCGAAGGTACGTTCACCCTGACCCAATGCCCTGATCCGGCTGCCAAGCCTTAAAACGGGGCGGCTGATACGACGGCTAAAGAACACCATCATCAGAGCGGACATGCCAATTAGAATAGATGCCTGTACAACCAGCGCGTTCTGGGTGTTGTGTGCCACGGTATTAAGATCTTTCAAACGCACATCCAGTGCTTGATCAAGGCGGACGTTGAGGTCTCGTGTCAGGCTGATGAGCAACAATCCCTCTGGATCAAAGTTGGAATCTGCCAATTTATCCAGATGTTCGTAAATCAGATGGATGTGATCGCTGGCATCCAGGGCGAAGCTCTGAATTGTGAGTAACTGGCGATAGTTGTTGATCTGATCGATCAGACGAAGTTTGATCTCTTCCCGAGCCAGGATTTTGTATTGACGGGATGCGCGGGTAATGTCTTCTGCCAGTTGTTGCATTGATTGACCGCGACGGCTGATCTCAAGCGACTGGCGTGCAAGATCACGCCCCATGGCGGACTGTTCGACTAATGCGTTACTGGCTTGAAACAGCAGGATGCCCAGTGGCATCACCACGAGGATAAATGCGACCAGCACAAGTTGTTTCAGCGAATTTGGACGCCAGTTAGCGAAACGTGATTGATTCATGAACGGCTGGGAATAAGTTGAACATTTATAGGAATTATCTACCAAAGCGTCCATGAGGTTAAGTCCATATTACAAAAGGGGCAGGCCATATCCAGGTAGGTAGGGTAGGAGATATGGCCTGTAAGAGCGCTTCTGAACCATCAGTTGGGAGGGATATGGTTCAGGACGCTAACGCTATTACTTACAGAGTAAATACAGCGTTTTTAGCAGATAGGTACGCAGTTGTTTCCGTATCTGTCTGAATGAGTGAAAACTCCGCCTCGGTCAGGTAACCGTCTTTGTTAACATCCAGTTCTTCAAACTGCTGAACCAGCGGTGCAGTATCTTTTGCTTCAACAGCACTGATCTTGCCATCGTTGTTCTGGTCCAGCTGTTCGAAAGCGGTAGGCTTTTCAGCTTCTGTGGTTTCAGTTGCCAGTACAGCAACGGGAGTTGCCAGAAGAGCAGTAACCAGAGCGATTGCAGACATCTTTTTCATAATTGATTCCTTCAAAATAAAAGACTGTATTTAAAAATCAGGATGTATATATCAATCTGCGTGCCAAAATTATTTAAATCTTTATAAAACAAATGGTTATGTGTTTGTTTTGGTGGCTTTAATGTGTGCAGGTAGTGAAGGCTGACGAAATTGTCTGAAAATACTGGAAATCTGTCTGCTTATAGCGACATTGAAAACGGAGTTGATGTAAAAGCACCGAGAAATGGGCCTTTAGGGATGTTGCTAAAAAGCGACAGGTTTAGGGTGTTGTCTGTGAAACACCGACAACCTCTTGAGTGATGAGGCTTTTCACGAGGTTGTCGAATGCTGAGAGTTGCTTTAGAGCGTCGCTGACCGTTTAGAACTGAACGGTATCTTGCGGTTCTTCGATAACGGGGTTGCTAAGCTGACCGATGCCCTCTATCTCAATAGTGACCCGGTCGCCCGGCTTCATATAACCGCGGGGTTTCATTTTCACTCCAACGCCTGAGCACGTGCCCGTTGCGATCACGTCACCGGGCTTGAGTGTGCATACCGTTGATAGGGTTTCCACCAACTTGTAGCAATCAAAGATCAAATGTTGGGTGTTGGAGTGCTGACGTAATTCTTCATTAACCCATGTCTTCAGTTCCAGGTTATGGGGCTCAATCTCGTCAGCAGTGACAATCCACGGGCCCATTGGGCCGTGTGTATCGAAGGACTTACCTAAGGTCCAGGTGGGCGCTTTGATCTGCCAGTCACGAATGGAGACATCGTTGACGATGGTGTAACCGGCAATCACAGTGTGGGCGTGCTCATAAGGAACGTGGCGGCAGGTTTTTCCAATGACTATAGCCAGCTCCCCTTCGTAATCCAGTTTCTCTGAGACACGTGGGCGGTGAATGTCATCGTCCGGGCCGATGATACAGCTGCTTTGTTTATTGAAGATGGTTGGAAATTCGGGAGTGTCCAGTCCGGTTTCTTCAATATGGTCGGCGTAATTGAGGCCGACACCTAAAAATTTCTCTGGTTGCTGTACCGGAGCCAATAGCTGTATCTGGTCCAGTGAGATGCCCGTGCCTTTCTCTGTCAGTATCTGCAGGTTGTGCTTCAGATCGTTCAGATTGCCTAATAGGGTAATCATATCAGTTGGAAGAGCGGGGTCCTGACCGGTGGAATATGCCTGATCGTTGGCGATCACACCTATGTGAATCTGGTCGTTGTAGCGAAAGCGTGCCAGTTTCATAGAAACTCCTTGCAGCAGTGTTTTTCTTTTCGTGCATTATGGCGTGTAGATACAGGGCTGAACAGATTAATAGCCAGGTCGGGCCAAAACGAAAAAGGGTTCATAACCTTATGATTATGAACCCTTCGATTGACGCTTAGTGTCGTATCGGTCAGTGCTTGACGATAGGCAGAGCGTTCAGCATATTGGATACAATGCTCTGATAGGACTCTGCGTGAGGACGTTTGCTGCTCATCACACGCATCCCCCACATTCCAGCCATCAGGAATTTAGCCAATGCTTCCGGTGATGCCTCTGCGGTCAGCTCACCCTGCTGTTGAGCGCGGGCCAGCGTATCGGCAAACATCTTTTCAATTTGATCCAGATAATTCGTGATCCTCTCCCTGATCTCATCATCTTCCGTGGCCAGTTCCAGCATGGTGTTAACCATCAGACAGCCGCGACCAATTTCATCCATCGCGATGTCGTCACTGAAACGGTCAAAAAATGCCTGTATTGCTTCAATAGGACTATCATTGTTGAGCAAACAGGATGATACGCGGGCCAGGCTGTTCTGAGCGTAGGTGTCGATCACCTCCATGAACAGGCCGCGTTTACTGTGAAAAGCACCGTACAGAGAACCGGGCTTAAGGTTGGTAGCTTTTACCAAATCCGTTACTGATGTCCCGGTGAAACCGGTACGCCAGAACACTTCCATGGCTTTTTCGAGCACGTCGCGACGTACAAATTCGGCAGGTCTTGCCATCGTCTTTCCCTCCTTGATAAGTTTGCCTATTATCTCACTCTCTTTGTGGAACGATCAATAAAGCTTCGTGCTGCTTTTGTTGAATAATTAGTCTATTTAATCTTTTTTGGGGCGTGATGCTAAGGTTTCTTGTGGTTTTAGGTGTTGGGCTGCTGTTGTCGGGTTGTGGCAATACGGCTAAGCACGTCACGTCCAGTGAATTTCAGCGCGGTGTGGTGATTCGCGACGCCGGGCAATTGGTATTGCGTCCCTGTCATGGGACCAGCGGTCATCCTCTGCAAGATGACAGTGGAGAACTCCTGCGTTGGTTTGATCAGGCGCCGGTTGCATTGGGTCAGGCCTACGCTGAATTGATGGTGTTTCCCGATTCTGTAGATCCCGGACTCAAGCGTATCGATCAAGTGTTGTTGGTAGGGTCTCAGCCTCGCGCCTGTGATTTTGAGTTGAACGGAAATCATTACCGGGCGGCGGGTGAAAAACCTTTGTGGATTGCGGATGTGAGGGACGAGGGCATTCGCGTCAAAGTGCGGGGTTCTTTACGTCAGCTGCGTTTTCCATCTGTAGAACCCGAGCGTACTGATACGGGTCTACTGATCTGGCGTAGCCAATTGAATATGCAGGAGGGTTATCAGATGTCACTGACATTGAGTCGTGAGGTTTGTCATGATCAGTATGGAACCCGCTATCCCTATTCTGCTGAATTGACGTTAAATACGTTCAATCTGACCGGCTGTGCACGCGAGGGGAACCTGGGTCTGCGCAGTCTGGTGGCGCGTTACCGCTATGAAGATACAGCACTGTCCCTACAGCTTGATCTCAAGGCTGATGGTCAATTGATTCTGACCGATGTCAGGCGGGAAGCCGAAGGTACGGTTGCCAGCTATATGAAGGGTGAGTGGCGGGTGTTAGAAAGCGGGCGGGTATTGTTGGAGGTGTCGTTATCCGGAGGCACTAAGCAGCTGCTGTTTCTTGAACGTGAAGGTCATGGATCTCTGAGGATCAAACCCGGCCATAAACCTTATCAGGCCGGGGTCTTATTACGTCGTCAGGAAACGCTACCATCAGAGCATAAATTTGATAGCAGACAGGCTTCAGATCCATCAGCTGTTCAGTAACAGGTCTTTGGCTTGATTGATCTTCGCGGCGAGATAGTCGCTACCTCCGCGATCAGGATGTAACTTTTGCATCAGACGCCGATGAGCATCGATAATCGTCTGCTCATCGGCCCCCGATGGGAGTCCTAAAATACTGTAAGCTTCCTCACGGCTCATGGCACCGCTTGCCTTTGAGGGCTGTTGCTGAGAAGACTGCTGACCCGGATCGTCTTCCCGCCAGCTATCACCAAATCGTTTGTCCAGGTAGGCTTCTAGCAAGCGAGCAGATTCCGCATCCTGCTGGCGGCACTGTGACAACAACTCAATAAACTCCTGTTCACCGAGATCTCCCAGTTCTCGTCCCTGCATGGGACCGGTCAATACGGTGCCGTACATCACTCCTGAATCGTGATCCAATGTCATACGAATCATCGATGTTTGTACTTCCGAGTGGTTCCCGGCGGTTTTTTGGCCTGCTTGTTTTTGATTGTAGAGATGCTTGAGAAACGGCAGGAAGCGGATGATCAACGGCAAAAGTTTACGCATAAAGGGCAACACAGCGGCGATCAGTACACCGAGCCAGTGCAAACGTCCGGTAATTGCCAGATAAATCAGTGCCATTGTCACAATCACGGTGATCACTTTGATGACAGCGGCACGACGCTGTTTCACCGGTTTGGATCGAATCCATATCATTCCGGCGATGGCGACGGTCCCAAGCAATACCAGACCCAGTGGATGCACAGTTAACTCCTTGTGTTCAGATAATACCGTCAGATGATACGACGATAACTTTATACTGCTTAGTATACTGTTTTCTTGATGAGTTCAGATCAGTTGTGTTCCATCTTAAGGTCTGGAATGTCCTTTCAACTGATGGGTCAGCTGAAGTACCTCGCCGGGTTTGTCTTTGGCAAAGTTCTCCAGCGCTTTTGGGCCACCTGCGGCATATACAGCAACGGCTGCTAGCAATGCTTTCAGAATTCGGGCGCTGCCGCTGTTAAAGCCGCAATAGGCTCCGCCGGACAGTCGGGCCAGTTCTTTAAACGTGCGCTTGGCCACCAGTTCATTACCTTCCTGAAAGATAAACACGGGCGTGCCCAGTAAACCCAATTCACCGGCCAACCGGCTCAGTTTATCCGCAGGTTCTTCAAGGCAATCACCGATAAATACCACCGCCTGTATTTTCCGGCGTCGGGTTTCCAGCAGGGCGTGATTGAGTACCCGTAATAACTGTGTGTGACCTGCCATGCAGTTCACCTGATTCATACGATCAAGCAAGGCATGGGTGTTACTGAACCAGCCGGTATGTTCGAACTGTGCGTAACCGTGGTAGTAGCACAGCTGAACCTGAAGCCCGCCTGTTTTTCCGGCCTCGATGAACATTTCGCTTTGTAGGTGGCAGGCCTGATCCCAGGTACGCTGACGACTGGCGGTGGCATCTAAGGCGAATAGCAGGCGTCCTTCAGCGCCAGTGTTTAGCGTGGCTGGAGCACGGGTGACCTGATCCAGAAAGGCATCAAGCTCTTGTTTAGACGCGGTTTTTACCGGGTGGTTGTTTTGATTACTCATCTTCAGATCCTGTGATGACCCTTATGAGTATAGCGAAAACGGATAGAGGAATTGGAGGAAAAATACCGGGTCTGAGTGACCCGGCAGTTGGTTTATTCGCCGATGTAACGAAGGCGTTTCTTTGTTTTAACGTAATCCAGGTCGACGAGTACTAAGCCGTCTACGCAGTAGTTGAAGTCCGCATCGACGCCGAAGTCGAGAAAGCGAACGCCGCCTTCTTCGCACAGGTCGCTGTACTGTTTGTACAAAGTGGGGACGCTCACCCCGAGAAACTCCATCTGCTCTTTCATCACCCGGAAATCGGCTTTGTAGTCGTTGCCGTTAAACATGCGCGCCATATTCTGCGCGGTCGCATCGTCCAGCTGATAGGGGGAGAAGGATCGAGCCAGATGCTCATTGTCTTTGAAGTAGTGGCTGTAGAACCAGATCAGCATGTCTTTGGCGGCTTTCGGATACGAGTTGCTCAGACTGACTGGACCGAACATGTAGCGAATGTCTGGGTTTTTGCGTAGATATGCACCAATCCCGTACCAAAGGTAGTCCAGGCTGCGTTTGCCCCAGTATTTGGGTTGTACAAAACTGCGCCCCAGCTCGATTCCGCGTTCGAAGTAGATATCCATCTGTTCGTTGTAGTTGAATAGAGTCGAACTGTAGAGTTCGTGCTCGCTCTCGCTTTTCAGTTTTGACACTTCTGCCAGACGGTACGCACCGGCGATCTCCAGTTCTTCGTCATCCCATAGAATCAGATGCCGATAGTGCTGATCGTACCGATCCAGGTCTTTCTTTTCGCCTGTCCCTTCACCGACACAACGGAACGCAATTTCGCGCAAACGTCCCACTTCATTGATAACCGCAGAATCAGCGCGGTAGTCAAACAGATAGATTTTTTTACCGTCTGAGGTTTCACCCAGTAACTCGGATGACTTTAGTTCTTGCTTAATTATTTGGCGATCTTGCGGATGTGCAATGGTTTTTTCAGTGATAAAAAGTGGGGTACGGCCTTTGGCGATACGATACAGGTGTTTCTTCAGCAGCTTACATTTTTCGGGTGTTGAAACCGGAACCGCGTCCAGTTGGCTGAATGGAATCGGTTCGCCCACCTTCAGAGGAATGGATACCGATTTCTTGTTAAACATCTCCCGAGCCAGCAATAAGGTCGAGAGGTTACGGTTTACATAAGAGGCGCTATAGAACAGCGATGAGTTTTTGCCGCCGATGAAAGTGGGCAGAATTGGAGCATTGGCTTTACGTGCAAATCGGATAAAACCGCTGTTCCATTTACCGTCTTTGATCCCGGTGACGCCAGCGCGGGATACCTCACCGGCAGGAAAAACAATCACTGCCTCTTCGTTTTGCAGGCTTTCTACAATACGGGCGATGTCGCGCTTGCGGGTGTTTTTGCCCATATTATCGACTGGTAGGAACAGATTCTTCAGCGGGTCGAAATTCATCAGCAGGTCGTTGGCGATAATCTTCACATCTCGACGTACTTCACCAATCGCCTTGAGTAGTGTTAATCCATCCAATGCGCCCAGCGGATGATTAGCCACAATCAGAACGCGTCCGCTGGACGGAATGTTCATGCGGTCTTTGTTGCTCATGGTGTAACTGAAGTTGAAGTAATCCAGTACGCGATCAATAAATTCGAAGCCAGTGGCATCGGCATTGTCATGCAGAAAATCGTTAATTTCGTTCTCGCGGATCAGCTTACGCAGCATAAACAGCGTAGAGCGTTTTACCGGTGCGGGTTTCTGCACAAACGTGGGATATTTATGGGTCAGAGCTTTTTCAACGTTGATCACGCTGTATACCTTCATCTGGTCGTTTCGTATGAAAAATATATGGAAGATTTGTGACTGTCGGTTGACGCAATTCTTACCCTTTGATGACGCTTGGCGGGGCAAGGTAAAAAGCGTTTAATGAACAGGTAGGTGAAACTGAAAGGAGCAGACTCGATGCAGTATGTAGTGGCAAACCGTATTTATGTGGCGGATGGATGGCAGGACACTTTTGAAGAACGTTTTCGCAAACGTGCGGGTGAGATCGACAAACAGCCGGGGTTTGTGCGAATGGAAGTGCTGAGGCCTGCTAAAGAAGGGATGCCCTATATTGTGCAGACGCATTGGGCCGACAAGACCAGCTTTGACGGTTGGGTAGGTAGCGATGATTTTAAGCGCTCTCATGCAAACCCACTGCCAAAAGAGGCGTTCAGTCAGAAAGGTGGGCTAGAGATGCACGAGGCCATTATCTCTACGGATCAGTAAGCACTGTTTTACAGAGATATTTGGACAACACGCTGCTTTTGATTATTATCTGTATAAATATACAGTTAAATGGATGGGCGGGTGCAGCGGAAAATCATTCATTGCGATTGTGATTGCTTCTTTGCGGCAGTAGAGATGCGGGACAATCCGGCGTTGGCGAATATCCCGATTGCGGTGGGCGGCAGTTCTGATCGTCGTGGCGTGATCTCTACCTGCAATTATCAAGCGCGGGAATACGGTGTGCGTTCCGCCATGGCCACCGCCCGTGCGATCAAACTCTGTCCCAATCTCACCGTTATCCCCGGTCATATGGAAAAGTATCGTCAGGTGTCTCAACAGGTCATGGCGATCTATCGGGACTACACTGACCTTATTGAACCGCTGTCTCTGGACGAAGCCTTTCTGGATGTGACCGATTCTGAGCACTGTAAAGGCAGTGCCACCCTGATCGCGCAAGAGATTCGTGCACGTATTAAAGCGGAAGTGGGTATTACCGTTTCATCCGGTGTAGCGCCTTCTAAGTTTCTCGCAAAAATCGCCAGTGATTGGGATAAACCGGACGGCCTTTATGTGATCAGGCCCCATGAGGTTGACGCGTTTGTGGAAGTGTTGCCGGTTGAAAAAATTTTTGGTGTGGGCGAGAAAACGGCTGCACGGCTGCATAAACTGGGAGTAAAGCAGTGCGGCGATCTGCGCAGTTACACGCTGGCACAGCTTGTGGATCACTTTGGGCGGTTTGGTAAACGCTTATATGAACTCTGCCGCGGGGTTGATGATCGGCCAGTAAAGGTGAGCCGGGAGCGCAAATCAATCAGTGTGGAAAATACCTTTTCGCAGGATCTTCCCGATCTGGAGAGTTGTTTGGAGCATCTGCCTGAACTGATGCAGAGTCTGGAGTCCCGGTTCGAAAAGCACCGAGAGAAACGTACGGTGAAAGGTGCGGTGGTTAAGGTAAAGTTTGCCGATTTCACGCAAACGACGGTTGAGCATGCGTCAGATCAACCTGATCTGGAGCTGTTTGCCGTGCTGATGCGCGAAGCCTGGGGGCGGGGCAACAAGCCCGTGCGCCTGTTGGGTGTCGGTTATCGCTTGGGGCAGTTTCAGCAGAAACAGGGAGAGCAGCTCAGTTTACTTTGATTTTTTACCATGGCCGTAGGCGTTGCCGTTGCCTGCTGAACCTTGATTCAGGCCACTCGAAATACCCGAACTGATGCCTGTTCCAGCACCGGATCTGATCATTGAACTGTTGTGGCTGGCTTTAGCGTGCGGGCCACTCGGTTTTTTGCTCTGACCATACGCGTGACCGCGTTGCACACCCGGGCTGGTGATACTGTTACCTAAACCATCTGTGATCCCCACGCCTGAGGGGCGATAGCCGTTATTTGACTGGGCAGGAGAGGGAGTGGATACCCTTGTTGAAGTATTGCGGGTGTCTATTGTTGAGGTGGTGGTAGGCAGTACCTGAGGATGATTGATGCGGTTCATCTGTGCACCTACGGTGGTATCCAGTGAGTGGGCGATCTCACCCCAACCCATTCCACTGTTTCGCATGGCTAGAATTTCCTGCATATTGCCGCCATTATGCTCAGTTAATGCCAGAACCTTCACTACATTGCCATACCCCATGCCACCCGTGGCTTGAAGTGTTTCTCCGTTATAGACGAACTCGTTGCCACTGCGTAACCCTGTGACCACTGCCATGGGGTCATCTTGCGAAGCAAGCAGTTGATCAAAGTCACCGCTGATACGCTCTACATGCTGAGGATTGGTGCTTTTGGTGGTTGCTTCATCGAGCGTTGGTTGCTCGTTGTTTGACGAATCGTCCTCTGCGTACAAAGGCTGCGTCCAAGCCAGTAATAAACTAGCGCAGAATGCGCTAAACAGTATGTTCGTACGTTTCATGAGAGTGTTCCCCAATGTTTCCCTAGCCTCGGCCGATTAATGCAATTTCGGTTTGGGCAATGATTTCTGCTGCCGTCGCGCGATCAACCTGAAGATCTTTTTTAGCCACCGAACGCATCCGAGTTGTTTTACTGCTGATGGGTTCAAGAAAGATCTCTATTTTCCAGCCAGCTGCTTTTGCGATGATGGTTTCGCCTTCATCGGTGACTTGGCGGTCTTCAATCTTTATATCCATACGTCGGAGGGCCGTTTTGGCCGCACTGCGTACACCTGAAACTGGCGCAGTAAAGGTCTTATGCGCATAACCATTTAACGTATAGCCGACCCCTGTCGCTGTCCCCACGCCAAATAATGTCATGCTGACTGGTTCACAACCGGTCAGGGTAAACACGCTCAGAATCAACGGTAGTATGAAACGACGAACTGATCTGGACATGACGACTTCCTTTCGCTGGCTGTTTAATGATCAATATAGACAAGGATTTTGTAGTCCGTACACCTAATAGACATTGCTGATTGGGCAGAGTCGGCTAAGAATGTAGCTATGGATATAGAAAATCTGCGGGCTGAGTACGAAGCTCTGCCAGTCGCGCTGGCGCATAAAGATGAACAAATGGGGCGTCGATGCTGTTCGTTGGCGATTGAAGCGCTGCGCAATCACAGCTATGGCATCGGAGCAGTATTGAGCGATGACCACGGTGATATTTTGGTTGAAGGTTATAACCGTGTCTTCGAGCAACACTTTCGGGCTGCCGCGCATGCAGAGATGGAGCTGTTGGATGCATTCGAAACACAATATCCGAACTATGGTGATCGCAGCGAACTGACGCTTGTGGTGTCACTCGAACCTTGTCCTATGTGCTTTGCCCGAATTTTGGCCAGTGGGATTGGTCGGGTGCGCTATCTGGCTAAAGACAATGATGGTGGTATGGCGCATCGGGTGCGTCATCTGCCTGCCGCATGGCGAAATCTTGCCAGTTTGGGTGATTACGGGGCCGCAGACGTGAGTCGCCCGTTACGTGAATTTGCCGCTAAACTCGCCGAATTTGCCTTATTTGAGAAAAGAAAACGTCTAATTCAGCAAATCCGTGGGTGATATGCTGCGAGTGCAAAGGTGTTCTGATATACTCGCGCCCTTTTTCCGAACTGCATAAAAATTGCGCAGAGAGTCTCAATGTTTCAACTGATTGCTTCACGCACAAGTAGCCTGAAAAGTGATGTCCTTTCCGGTCTGACGGTCGCGCTGGCATTGGTACCGGAGGCGGTTGCATTCGCCTTTGTTGCTGGTGTTGAGCCACTGGTCGGACTGTACGCTGCCTTTATGGTAGGCCTGATCACCGCAGCCATCGGTGGTCGTCCAGGTATGATTTCCGGCGCAACCGGCGCACTGGCGGTCGTTATGGTCAGCCTGGTGGCTTTGCATGGTGTGGAATATCTGTTTGCGACAGTGGTCCTGATGGGTATTTTCCAGATACTGGCGGGGGTTTTCCGCTTAGGTAAGTTTATCCGTCTGGTGCCGCATCCGGTGATGTTGGGTTTTGTGAACGGTCTGGCGATCGTGATCTTCCTCGCGCAGATGAAGCAGTTCCAGTTTCTGGATGAAAGCACGGGTGAACTGGCGTGGCTGCAGGGTAACCAGATGTACCTGATGCTGGGCCTGGTGGCGTTGACCATGGCGATCATTCATTTCCTGCCTAAGCTGACCAAAGCACTGCCATCTTCACTGGTGGCGATTGTGACGGTGGCTGCACTGGTCATCGGATTAGATCTGGATGCACGTAACGTTCAGGATGTCCTGCGTGATATGACCGGTGACCCACTGGCAACAATCGCAGGTGGTTTCCCAGAGTTCCATATCCCAATGGTTCCGATCTCACTGGAAACGTTGCAGATCATCGTGCCTTACGCGTTG
This sequence comes from Pontibacterium sinense, assembly GCF_015209595.1. GTDB lineage: Bacteria > Pseudomonadota > Gammaproteobacteria > Pseudomonadales > Balneatricaceae > Pontibacterium > Pontibacterium sinense. The sequence goes on from NZ_JADEYS010000016.1 coordinate 17,032, forward strand.
ATTCTGGCGGCGATTGGTCTGATTGAATCCCTCCTGACGCTGACGCTGATTGATGAGATTACCGATACCCGCGGACGTGGTAATAAGGAATGTGTTGGTCAGGGCGTTGCGAACGTGGCGACTGGCTTCTTTGGTGGTATGGGTGGTTGTGCCATGATCGGCCAGAGTATGATTAACATCAACTCCGGTGGTCGTGGTCGGATGTCCGGTATCTCTGCTGCATTGTTCCTGCTGGCCTTTATTCTGGTCGGTTCTGCACTGATTGAAATGATCCCGGTAGCGGCGCTGATCGGCGTGATGTTTATGGTTGTATTGGGCACGTTTGAATGGGCGAGTTTCCGTCTGTTGGGTCGTATCCCTCTGTCCGACACGCTGGTGGGTATCACCGTTGCTGTTGTTACGGTACTGACCGATCTGGCGATTGCCGTTATCGTGGGTGTGATCATGTCTGCGCTGGTATTTGCGTGGAAACATGCCAAACAGATGGATTTCACGGTTCAGGGTGACGACAAGCAGAAGATTTATCTGCCAAACGGTCCGCTGTTCTTTGCCTCCATTCAGACTTTCCGTGATCAGTTTGATCCGGCTAACGATCCCGATGATGTGATTGTTGATTTCGCTAACTGCCGTGTTATGGATCACTCCGGGTTGGAAGCGATTGATTCACTGGCGGACCGTTACATGAAAGCGGGAAAAGAGCTGCACATCCGGCACTTGAGCCCTGAGTGTCGTGACCTACTGCGCAAGGCCGGCAACTTGGTGGAAGTGAATGTGATCGAAGATCCAAAATACAAAGTGGCGACCGATACGCTGGCTTAAGCCAGGCTGCATCGCCGTTTATAAAAAGCCGCTACCTTTTGGTAGCGGCTTTTTTGTGCCTACTCAAAGGCTAGAATTCAAAGCTATAGCTCAGAGACATCGCGCCGTAGTTGTGTCCTTCCGGCTGACCTTTGAATTCACGACTGCGGTGTACCCGAGAGAAAGAGAACTTTGCGCCACGGTATAACACTGCCCAGCCCACAATCACTTCCCCTACAAATGGCTCTTTATCGACAGAATAGCTGTCGCTGAATGTGTTGCCGTCTAAGAAGATGTCCTGCAGTACGTAACGGCCATCTGCGGCTATAAACAGGTGTGCCCCAATACTGTTGTCGCGGCTGCTGCTGTTGTAGCGGGCATCCGTCGGGCCTGGTGCGCTGTTATCGCCACCGGGGCGCAGTGCTGAGGTGCCAAAGTCGTCTGGCAGGTGCCAACCCAAGCGAAATTCTGCCCCTGCGTTGGCATAAGTGGCGACATTACCCAAGCTGCCACCGGCGTGAAAGATGGTGTCGTAGGAGAGTACGCCGGTCAGTGGTTTGGGGGCATAACGGTATTTCAGCTCATGGACAAGCTGTAAGCCCAATTCGTTTTCCAGCTGATTATCCCACCCCTGAAACTTATCGAAACCGCGCAGATCATGGATGAAATCCTGAGCTTCCTGCCCCAAAGCCGCGGGCCCGACAATGCCGACGTTTAGCTCGGTCGTACGCAGGATATTCTTACTGCGGCTCTGGTATGCCAGTCCACTGTATAACCAGCCTGCATAGGGACGATCATCGGGATCAATCGTTGTGCGATTGATGTCGTTTGGTGTGTATATCTGTTGACCAAAAGTGATAATCAGATTGCGCTGAACCTTTTCGTTATTTGTGGTTTCGGCATCCAGAAAAGGGAGGTATTGGTTTACACCTAATACCCAACTGGGCAGACAGTCATCCGTGAGGAAGTTATCTACATTTGGAGAGACCAGGGAAACGCGGATACCGTTGGTGTAGTTACGGTCGGTTTCTGTGAACAGGTCGTTATCGAGATAAAAGTTCGCAGTCCATGGATCTTTTTCGTTATCCAGTTTATTGCGGCACTCGCTATCATTTGCGAATGCCGGCATAGCGCTGCCGAGCAAAAGTGCAGCGATCAGCGGAAGAGATCGCGTGGCCGGCGTCGGCTGTTGATCAGTTTCCAGGTGATAACTAACAGAATTGAGAACAGAATCAGGGCCTGTTCCGGAATACTCAGCCCGACAAAGGTCCAATGACTTACGTTGCACTCGCTGGCTCCTCGAAAAATTGAGATCAGTGTTTCAGCAGAGGGCATTGTATCAAAGAGATGATCAACATTGAGTTCACAATTTACAACTGTTGATGAGTTGATCAGTTGCTGATGAATCCAGACATGTTTTAGTGTCGTCGCGATTCCTGTAAGAGTCAGCAGGAAACCCACAACGCCGTAAAAGCGCTGACCTGTGCGGCCGGGATTGTGAAGGTAAGCGAGAAGAAAGATTGATGCAACCGACAAGGTGATCAACTGGGTTAATGAACAAAGAATACACGGCTCAAGAGCCAACTGTTCCTGTAGATAGGCGGTGGTGAAGGTTATCGCACTTGCGCAGACAATAAACCCCAGGCCATTCAGGCGTCGATAGTTGTACTTCGTTGTACCGACAAAACCACTCATGGAAGACATCCAGTTTATTTATTATGTACTGTCCGTATATTCGGACTTTATCAAAAAACCACTGTTTGATTCTCGATCAGTGGTTTTGAACCCTGTGTAACAAAATTTTCTAGGCCGAAATCATACTGGCCAAGTGTTTATGTTTTTTGAACGCTTGGTGTATGAGCTTATCTTTTTAAAGAATATGACATAAAGTTAACGTGGATTATTTGGTGTAGTCAACGGATAACAATTAAACGTTTGATTTAAGTCGGCGTGATGAACATGCATAAAAAAGGCCTCAATTAGAGGCCTTTTTTTACGAACGGGTTAACTTAAATTCCTTAGCCCAGCTTTGGCTCATGCCAGTTGATGTTTTTCAGGAACTTATGAGCTGGGTAGAACTTACTGTCTTTACCGTTTTGATCTTTAGCGGATTTTATAAAGGCTTTTGGTAATTCGCCTCCGGCATAGACTTCGATACCAACCTCGTTTTCGTAGTAGGCCAGTGTTTGGGCAATTTCGTCTTCCGTTTTACACAGTTTCGAGAGGTTGCTCTCCTGTACGGCAGCCATATCAGCGTCTGCGTCGATACCCAGGATATGTGCCATGCCGTAGGTTGTTACCAAAACGTCGGCGATTGCATCACGTACTTCGGTGACATCCTGTTTTTCGATACCTTCAACCAACTCGGCCAGTTCTTCCTGAATAAGGTGCAGTTGTTTCGCTGCTTTTTCCCAGTTTGGTGTTCCGTATTCACCTTTCTGGTTGCCAAAAACAGTGTTCAGAAAAGATACGTCGGTAAAGTTGCTCATTGAAGCTCCTGTGCATTTGAGTCGACAGCGACCTGTCGGATTTTCTCAACAATTGCCCGCAGGCCATTTCCCCGAGAAGGGCTCAGGTGGCGTTGCAGATCCAGTTGATCAAAGTAGTTGTTAATATCGAAAGATTGAATTTGTCCGGCACTTTGGTGGTTATACGCCGCCAGCACTAATGCAATCAGGCCACGAATGACGCGGGCATCTGAATCCGCCTGAAAATGAAAGATACCGTTGTTATCTTTCTTAAATGCGAGCCATGTCTGGCTTTCGCACCCCTGAATACGGTGTTCTTCAGTTTTAAGGTTATCGGTGAGTTTGGGCAGCTGTTTGCCCAATAACATCAGCTCGCGGTATCGGCTGTTCCAGTCTTTGAGTGGAACCAGTTTCCTTAGCAGATCGTCGGCTTTTATTGTGGAGCCGTAGGGCGAATCGTTGAACGCCAGATCAGCCTGTTCATTGTTGTTGGGGACAGCGACCTGAATATCATTTTCCCGTGCGATCTGATCCAGCGCAGTCGCAAACAGCTCGACTTCAGCCAAGGTGTTATAGAACGCAAAGGATGCTCGCGTCGTGCCATTGATACCCAGTGCTTGCATCAGCGGCATCGCGCAGTGGTGGCCCGTACGGACGGCAATACCCATCTGATCCAGTTGTAAGCCGATATCCTGCTGATGGTGCTTATCCAACTGGAAAGAGATCAGGCTGGCGCTGTGTTTTGGTGCGCCAATGCGGGTGAAGCCGGGTACGTTCTGACAGCACGCCAATGCATGCTGAAAGAGCTGGTGTTCATGCTGATCCAGAGCATGCCGATCCTGCTGGTTGAGCCAGCTTACGGCAGCACTTAAGCCGAGCACGCCACTGATATTGGGTGTGCCTGCTTCAAACTTGAACGGTAATTGGTTGTAGGTTGTACCGCTGAAACTCACCTGCGCAATCATCTCGCCGCCACCTTGCCACGGTGGCATGACGTCCAGCAGTGTTTCTTTGCCCCACAGGACGCCAATACCGGTGGGGGCAAACATCTTGTGTCCGGAGAAGACATAAAAATCACAGCCTATCGCCTGCACATCGATTTGGAAATGCGGCAGTGCCTGTGCGCCATCAATCAGCACCGTGGCATCAACCGCTTTTGCCGCAGCGGTAATCTCGGCAACGGGATTAACGGTGCCGAGTGTATTGCTGACATGGCCAACGGCGACCAGTTTGGTCCGGTCATTAAGCACGTTGCGATAGGCGTCCATATCCAGATCGCCGGTCTCCAGCAATGGGACCACACGAATAATCGCCCCCGTGCGTTCGGCGACCATCTGCCAGGGCACAATATTAGCGTGGTGTTCCAGCGTACTGAGGACGATCTCATCACCGGTGCTTAGGTTGCTAACCCCCCAGCTGTTGGCGACCAGATTGATCGCTTCGGTGGTGCCGCGGGTCCAGATGACTTCACGACTGTGGGCCGCGTTCAGATAGCGAGCCATTGTCTCGCGTGCCTGCTCAAAGCGCAGCGTTGCTTCAGCACTCAGGTGGTGTGAGGCTCTGTGCACATTGGCGTTAGTGGTACGGTAGTAGGCCGCTACAGTATCAATAACCTGACGCGGTTTCTGCGTGGTGGCAGCGTTGTCCAGATAGATAAGTGGCTGGCCGCTGACCTGCTGGGTCAGCAGCGGAAACTGATCGCGAAGCATCTTACTCTTGGTTCAGTTGTTTGTTGTAGCGGCTCTGCCAGCGGGCATACATCATCGCGCTGGTAAACAGTGTCACGATCAGTACACAGGAGATCATACCCAGTGCAAAGGTTTCTGGAATCAATGCTGAGAGCACCGCCGGAATAAAGTAGAGCATCAGGACAAAGCACAACCATGCGTGACCACGTGGATTGCCGCTGATGACCGTTGGAGCAAAGGCCAGCAAAATAGCACTTTTAAACAGCACGATCACCCAGGGATTTGCATCTGGAACAGGCTGTATCACCAAGTGCCAGACAGCAAACAGTGCCAGTAACCCTACGTAACAGGAAACGGTAATCAGGCGGCTCAGGCGCGCCTTGAGACGGTAGTCTTCAGCCATGGTGTTTATTTCTCTATCAGTTTCAGGGCCAGTTCGCCCAGACGTTTGCCCTGTGCACGACAAAGGCTAAGTTCGGTTTCATCCGGTACGTTGTTGTTTTCCCGGCCAGCAACGTGGGTGGCTCCATAAGGCGTGCCACCGCTTTGGGTCGAGAGTAACTCGCTTTCGCTGTAGGGCAGACCCGCAATCACCATGCCGTGGTGAAGCAGTGGCAGCATCATCGAAAGCAGGGTGCTTTCCTGCCCACCGTGCAGGCTGGAGCTGGACGTAAACACCGCAGCGGGCTTGTTGATCAGGCCACCGGAGAGCCAGATCGAACTGGTGCTGTCGATGAAGTACTTCATCGGTGCGGCCATATTGCCGAAACGTGTTGGACTGCCCAATGCTAATCCTGCGCAGTTGACCAGATCTGCTTCGCTGCAATAAGGCGCGCCTTCATCGGGCACCGCTGGCGCTGTACTTTCGCACACGGTGGAGATGGCGGGCACCGTGCGTAAACGTGCTTCAATACCCGCTTGCTCAACGCCGCGGGCGATATGCTGTGCCAGAGTGCGTGTGGCACCCTGACGGCTATAGTACAGAACCAGTACGTAAGGGGCGGACACTTACACGATCTCCAGTACAGACTCCGGTGGGCGACCGATACGGGCAGCGTCACCTTTGATCACGATTGGACGCTCGATCAGGCGAGGGAATTTGATCATTTTAGCGATGATCTGATCGTCATTCAGATTCGTGTCGTCCAGACCGGCTTCTTTGTACTCTGCTTCTTTCTTACGCAGCAAGTCGCGCGCAGAGATACCCAGCTTTGTCAGGACAGATTTTAGCTCTTCGGCACTTGGCGTTTCTTCCAGATATTTAACGATGGCCGGTTCGATACCGCGTTCTTCCAACAGCGCCAGTGTCTGGCGGGATTTGGAACAGCGCGGGTTGTGGTAGATAATCACGTCACTCATTGTTTAATACCGATTTATAATGTTAATGCGATGTTGGGTCAGGGACTGTTAACCTGAGCCCGTATTGTATACGTCTGATCCCGTGCGACAAAGGATACGTCATGCGCCAATTGTTTGATAAACCGATTATCCGCTTTTTGGGATACCTGATTCGCCAGTTTATAGCCAATAAAGGGGTGCTTAATGCGTCAGCCCTGACCTATACCACGCTGTTTGCGGTGGTACCGTTGATGACTGTGTCATACGCAGTATTGGCCGCTGTGCCGTCCTTTCAGGGGGTCGGAGATGAATTGCAGAGTTGGGTGTTCAGTAATTTCGTGCCGGCTACCGGTGCGGTGGTGCAAGATTACCTGAGCAATTTTGCCAGCCAGGCTCGCCAACTGACTGCCGTAGGTGTCGCCGTACTTGCGGTCACTGCAATTATGATGATGAAAAACATTGAGGCTGCGTTCAATCAGGTTTGGCGGGTGACTGAACCGCGTAAAGGGCTCTCCAGTTTTCTGTTGTATTGGGCCATTCTGAGTCTGGGGCCGGTGCTGATTGGTTTAGGTTTAGGTGTTACTTCGTATATTGCGTCGATCTCCGTTGTGTCTGAAGCAACGGAGTTGGTGGGCAAAGCACGTCTGCTTTCTATTCTGCCGATGGTACTCTCCGCTGCGGCTTTCACGCTGTTATATGCGGCGGTACCCAACTGTCGGGTACCGGTAAAAAACGCCTTCTACGGTGGTTTGGTGGTGGCGATCCTGTTTGAGACGGCGAAGCGGGGTTTTGCCCTGTTTGTGACACAGTTTCCCTCCTATGAGCTGATCTACGGGGCGTTTGCGGCCGTACCGTTGTTCCTGCTGTGGATTTTTATCTCCTGGATTATCATTTTGTTAGGTGCTGAGCTGACGCGTTGTTTAACGGTGTATCGGCGTTTGGATGTGTCCAACGGAACATCCGAGCTGCATATCATGGTGGCGGTGATCCATCGTCTGTGGCAGGCACAAGAGAAGGGCGAGTCGATACCGGATCGTATTTTGCTGAAAGAGATACCGGGGCTGGATCAGGGGCGTTGGGATCAGTACGTGCAGATCCTGCTGGAAGGTCAGGTGATCAGTCGCAGTGATGGGGGTGATTTCCTGTTGAGCCGTGATGCGGGGCGTATCTCATTGGATGAGCTCAACGGGTTATTGCCGTGGCCTTTACCGGATACTCCGCAGGCTGAATCAATTGCAGGCTGGGAACGAGGATTAAACAAGCGGCTGAATCGGGTAAGCAGTGAGCGCAAAGAGGCATTGAATATTTCGCTGGAAGCGTTATTTTCAGAGTCGGATCACAATAAACACGTGATCGAAGATTCAGACACAAGCGTCGGACCAAGGTGAGGTAAGAACAACAATGGCGACTATCTGCGTACATGCATTAGTAACAGGGCGGGTGCAGGGTGTCTGGTTTCGCCAGTCTACTCTGGAAGAAGCTGAACGTGCGGGGCTTGTTGGTTGGGTGCGTAACCTGCCCGATGGCAGTGTAGAAGTCATGCTGCAAGGCGAAGAAAAGGCCGTGCATCACGTCGAGGCGTGGTTGGGGCAGGGGCCTGAGCTGGCGACGGTAGCGGATGTTCAGTCTGAGACAGTTGATCTCTCAGAGGATCTCGCGGCGTTCAGTATTATCTGATCGCAGGTGAGGTTAGTCTCACTCTCCCAAACGTTCATAAAAACGGTACTGCTATTCTCTGTACCGTTTTTGGTTTTTATAGACTCTCTCGGGATACCAAACCTTCCCATAAGAACCGTTATAGCGTGCCAGTGCTTCGGTCCAGTCCCCTTTCGCCACTTTCAGGTAATGTTTGAGAATGGTGCACCCGTAACGCAAGTTGGTCTTAATACTAGTCAGATTGTCGTTCGGGCGACCGATCTCTTTCTTCCAAAACGGCATCACCTGCATTAACCCTTGTGCGCCCGCCCGTGAGATTGCAAAGCGGTTAAACAAACTTTCGGTGTGGATGAGTCCCAATACCAGATCGATTGGCAGTTCATGTCGCTGCGCTTCCGCATGGGCAGTACGTAAAATCTCGACACGCTCCAGATCATCTTTCACGTACCGATCAATCCGGCCCGACATATCGACCAGCCAGACCTCAGCAATGTAGCGGTCTTTAAAGCTGTCTGCGGTGGCAAAACTCTTCTTCAGTGCATCGCGTATCTCTGGATCAAAGGTATCGGATGTATTAGCCCAAATGCTCGTCGAGAGCATGAGACAGAAGCAATAACAGGCGATCTTTAGTGTGTGCATGAATAGAAGTATACCCTAGTGATCTAACGGATGAAGGATGACACACCTCAAATGAACATATCTGTGCTATAACTTTCTACCAATGTTTTGTTCGTTTAGATGACGGAGTGTTGCGGATGTCTGAAGACAACAGTCTTGCAGTGACCCAGTTGGATGCGTTGATCTCTACGCTGGAAGAGTCAGTGCTTTTCCTGAATGGAGAAGCCAAAGTTATAAGTTATTCAGTAGGTTCAAACCAGTGGTTAAACCCAATGATTTTGCTGGGGCATGCGGCTAACGAGGTGTTGCCGGAGACCGTAGTAGCATCATTGAACACGGTATTGGATAAAGCCGCGACTGATGGTGTGCAGCAGTTAGAGCAACTGGTACGTCCTGATAGCGCACCGCTGTTGAAAGAGGCGGGCCTGAAGGAGGCGCTCTGGTTGCGTTTGAGCATAGCCCCATCGGGTGATGGCTGGGTGCTGGTCGTAAGAGATGTGAGTGAACAAAAACGACTATCCCGACGGTCTGGTGGCCAGTCTCAGCGTGATATTTTAACCGGTGCGTATAACCGACGTACCTTGATACCGGTGATTGAGCAGGCAGTCGCACAGGCTCAGCGATATGACTGGATATGCTCGATACTGGTGATTGATGTTGATGACCTGACGGCGATCAATACTAAATACGGTTGGGACGCTGGCGATCAGATTCTGCAGCAGATGGTGCGTACATTGGATGCCACCAAGCGGACGGCCGATTTTCTGGCGCGTATCTCTGATGACCGATTAGCACTGTTTTTACCCGAGACTAACCGGGAACAAGCTTTGCTGGCGTCTGAACGGGTTCTGAAAATTGCACGGGATATGGTGATTGAAGTTGATGCAGCAGCCGTACCGTTTACCGTGAGTATCGGGGCAGCGACTCTGAATGGCGTAGAAGATACCTCGGCGCGGATGCTGGATCGGGCGGAAGATAACTTGGCCGTTGCGTCTCAAAGTGGTGGTAATCGTGCGGAAGGTGATGAAGCCTGACGGTTGATCTAAATCCTTTATAAAGCCAGCCTTTCGCTTGTCGTCAGGCTGGCTTTTTTATGTCTGCTCCTTTAAATGCTTCCAGGAGGATGCCTATCGAACAGATGAGGGCATGCTATATCGTCGCTCAAACTCACTAACCTGCACCCGATTCAGGTCGAAAATGCCTGAACTGATGATTTCAGATCTTTCACCAGCAACTGCAGTTCTCTGGATGCCTGTGTGGTTTCATCGGCCGCCGACATGTTGCTTTGGGCGATCTCCCTGATTGAAACTATGTTCTTGCTGATCTCTTCAGATACGGTGCTCTGTTGTTCTGCTGCACTGGCGATCTGCATCGAATGATCGGAGATGCTCGTCATCGATACAACAACCTGGTCAAACGCTTTGCTGGCCTGTACCGCTTGAGAAATCCCGGTTTCTGCCTTGTTGCGGCTTCGTTCCATCGTCGTGGCCGTCGAGTTGACGTGGACCTGAATAGTTTCAATCGTTTTGCGAATATCGTGTGTCGCTTTTTGGGTCCGTTGCGCCAGTGTACGGACCTCATCGGCCACGACCGCAAACCCCCGTCCTTGATCACCGGCACGTGCGGCTTCAATTGCCGCATTCAGGGCCAATAGGTTGGTCTGTTCCGCAATATCGCTGATCATCGTAACGATGTCCCCAATCGCAACGGTTTGCTCACGCAGATGCTCGGATGAATCAGATGCGATGTGCACTTCATCCACGAGGTTTTGCACTGCATTGATCATCTCACTCACCTGTTCTTTGCCATCCTGGGCATCTAATGAGGCCCGTTGTGAGGCATCCGAGGTATGAGATGTGCTGGCGGCAACCTGTGTCGCGGTCGCGGACATCTGGGTGGCGGCAGACGCGAGCATATCGCTTTCACAGTTTTGCTGCTGAATACCGCTGGTGGTTTGTTTTAGTGCACCATCGGTCTGGTTGAGTACGCGACTCAGAATCTCAATGCTGTCTTCCACACGGCCGGTCAATGTTCTTAAGCGGGCACGCATCATCTGAAGGGCCAGTTGAGCGCTGCCGATATCGTCCATACGGTCGGCCATAACCATCTGTGCAAGAGGGTTTTCATACACTTCACTGGTATGCTGACTTAGCAGGACCAACGCACGATATTGGTGATATGAAAAGCCCATGATCATCAACACTGTCAGCAAAATGCCTGGCACACGAAATGCTTCTGCCGAGGGAATAAGAGCCAGTGATAACGTCAACAGGGTTAGTCCAGTGACGCCAATAACGAAGCGCTGAGCCAAATTCGTGGTGCTTCCCGGGGCTTTGATGCGCCCGGATTGAAGTCGGCTATAAATCTGTTCAGCACGTTCAACCTGCTCTCGGGTTGGACGGGTGCGTACGGATTGGTAACCGGTTTTTTGGCCCTGCTCATCGAACAGTGGCATTACATAGGCTTGTACCCAGTAATAATCACCGTCTTTGCAGCGATTTTTAACCATGCCCATCCAGGGTTTGTCATTTTTTAGATGGGACCACAAATCATTAAAGGCGGCCTTAGGCATTTCCGGATGCCTCACAATATTGTGATGTTGGCCGATTAACTCTTCTTCGGTGTAGCCTGCTACGTCACAGAACTCTTTATTGGCGTAGGTGATCTGACCATTGAGGTCAGTCGTGGAAATGAGACGAACGTTGTCCGGATAACTCCTTTCACGTCCTTGGTGCTGATAAGACAAAGACATAACACGGGTCCTTCCTGATAAATAAGTAGGGAGCGCAGTGTCGTTATTATTGTTCGCGCAAAATGTAAGTTAGACGCTCGTTCAACTATTGAATATATTGCGATGCAGTCATTGCACTTTCGTTACAGATGGTAAGAAAAGAAGCACTAATGCGCTTAAATGGGTCGTAACTAACGATTAAAAGCTATAACTCGTAGTGAGTTGTTTTGTTTATAGTACAAAATTGTGCGGGTGCAATATTTGTGGGTGAGTTTCTTTCGATTTCGTTCGAAAGTAGTAAAAACTGGACGTGAACTGTGCGTCAGCGTGGCTTTCTGGCGAAGAGTGCACTGCTGCTAAAGACAAATAATGCGCACCAAATCAGCGCAAAGCTGATCAGCTGATGGATGCCGAAAGGTTCCTCATAGAGGAAGACCGCCAACAAAAAATGCCCCGTTGGTGCCAGATAGGTAAGAAAGCCAATGACTGTCAGGCTCAACCGTTGAGCGGCCGCTGCAAAGGCGAGTAAAGGGAGTGATGTTAGTACGCCCATGGCGATCATACGACCGGCATCGGAACCACTGGATATAAAGTGATCTTGTCCGCTGTCCACTAACCAGAACCAGTAGATTAACGCCACAGGGCACAGTACCAGTGTCTCAATCAATAAGCCGGATAACGTATCAACCGGGGCTTGTTTGCGAATTAGTCCATATATACCAAATGAGCAGGCAAGGACTAAAGAGATCCATGGCAACTCGCCTAGCGCAATGATCTGCCAGAGCACGCCCGTGCCGGCAAGTACCAGAGCGATCTTACGAAGTTTATCCTGCTTCTCTCCAAGGACCAGCGTGCCTAGCAGAACGTTAATAATGGGTGTCAGGAAATAACCGAGGCTGGACGCCAGAACCTGTCCGTCCGTGACCGCATAGATAAACACACCCCAGTTCACCGCGATGAGTATTGCTGATAACCCTAACGTGAACCAGATCCTGGGGTTTTTAAGATGAGGGATACTGTTTTTCCAGCCGCGTATCAGCGTCAATATCAACGCAGTGAACAGGCTGGCCCAGATCACCCGATGCGCTAACACTTCAAGCGGCGGTAAGTCCGACACTTGTTTGAAGAAGAGTGGGAACAGTCCCCAGATGCCGTACGCGAACAGGGCATAGATCAAACCCTGTTGTGCAGCTTTATCGGGCGACTGCGGAGCGGTGTTGTGTGGCATCTGGGACTCAGTATTGGACGAAAAGGCGCCGAGTTTACGCCTTTTCCAATCAAGCTGCACGCTAAGGAACCTGCGAACAAGTCCGAAACACCTCTGGCATTCAGAGCAGTGCGAGATCAAGGCGACGGTTACAGCCATGCTGGTTGCCTGGCGAAAACCGTTAACACAGAGATCGAAATGCTCTGAATGCCCCATTGGGCGGGCGTTAAAACAGCTTTCTGCTTTGTCAGGAAGCTTGAAAAGGACCCGTCATTCCACTGCGCTTCCTTTCGCTCATAAAGCTGTTTTATCGTCCGCAGAGAAAGTCTCGGACTTATTCGCAGGTTCCTCTGGCTTATACGATGGTCTGTTGCAGAAAAGGAACGATCAGATCCAACCTAGCCATTGCCACCAGAGGTAGTCCAACGGTAGCAGTATCAGAATCGTCAGTGTGGCGGATATCAGACAGAAACGGATGGCATGGCGGAGTGGCTCCTTCGACAGCTGCATGGCAACAATTAAGGGTGCTGATTGGTACGGCATCAGGATCGTGGAGAATCCCAGCACTTGTGTCATCAGCACCGCTTTAATTGTCATGCCTGCGTTACTGGCCATTTGGTCGGCAAAGGGCGTAAGTACCGCAGGGACGCCCGGCAATGTTGCCACCAGCGCTGTCATTATGGCGGTGCCGGAGAGTGATGCATAGTTTAGTGCAGGATTGTCCGGATTCAACGGAATCCAGCTGTTCAGTGCATTAGCTAATACGTTGCCCAGTCCGGTGGTATTGATGACCGCTCCAAGCGCCAGAATTCCGGCCAGAAAAGCCATCAGGTTGAAATTCATCTTTTCATTGAAGGTTTTGCTATCCACCAGTCCAACTTTGGGCATTAGTAGGAACAGAGCTGCTGTCATTCCGATCCAGGCGGGTGAGATGTGATGAAGTGAATCGGTAAACCAGAAGGCCAGTGCGGTGCCTAACACCAAAATAAGTTTGCGCTGGCCATGGTTGTCGTTGCTGCTGGTTTGAGGCGCGCTGTGTAGTTGAGGTTTGTCCGGAAACAACAGCAGGATCAATCCGATAATCAACAGTCCTTTTAGCAGGCCAAGTACCGGGAAGTGCAGCAGAAGATATTCAGCGTAGCCTGGGCTGATGCCGTGGATAGTTTCGGCGGCGCCAATAAAGACCATATTGGGTACGTTCGCAGGTAGTACAGCGAACGTTGGCACATGACAACCAAACGCGACGGCCAGCGCTGTCCCTGTACGACCTTTACTACCGGGCATAAAGCCGCAGCTATCCGCAATAGCGATGGCTATTGGCACCAGCAAAACTGCACGGCCTAGTGATGAAGGCATCACAAAGCCTAATAGTACGGAGGCTGTGACAATGCCGAATATCAGGCGGGTGTAGCTGCCGTTTACACGCTGACTTAGTGTCTGGGCAATCCTTCCCCCCAACCCCGTGGTGTTGATCGCCATGCCGAATATGAGACCGGAAAAAATCAGCCACATGGCCGCAGAGCTGAAGCCCGCAAACACAACTTCGGGTGGCGCAACCGCAAATAGGATTGTTGCCAGCATGAAAATGAGTGCGGTGAGATGGTCCGGCAGTAGAGCTGCAGCCCAGAACAGAATCGCAAATAGCACCAGCGCTGCCCCCCAGGCCTGTTCGCTGGTGAGCCCTGCCGGTTGCAGAATGATGATCAATGCGCCGCAAAGTAATGTAATTAGGGCGGTAATAAGCTTTTGCATAGGAAGGCTTTCAGTCCGGTGTAAATCGTATCGATTGCTAAGGTGATCATTCTGAGCCTTAATGTAGAGGTAAACATGCGATAAATAGACAGGTAATGTTGTGAAACGGACAAGAAGACCGCCCAGCGGGATTGGCTCGATTGATGACCCTTTGAGACCGATTCTTGGAATGAGCGGTGTGATGCGAGGTGATGAGGATGTGATCCCACACGCCCATCCGCGTGCTCAGCTGGTGTATGCATCGGTGGGTGCTATACGTGTGAATACGCCCGATGGCACTTGGGTTATTCCGCAGACCCAGGCGGTTTGGGTACCTGGAGGCTTAGAGCATCAGGTCTGTGCGGTGTCTCCGGCGGAGGTGCGTCATCTGTATATTGATCAGCGGCAGTTTCAGGCGTTACCCACACAGTGCAGTGTTTTGGAGGTATCTCCTTTTTTACGTGAGTTGATCCTCCGAGCGGTCAGTCATGGTCGAGAATATCTGCCTGACAGTCCGGCGGCCCATTTGATGGCCGTCATTGGTGATGAGTTGCAGGCGTTGGAGCCTTCGCCTCTTTATCTACCGTCGGCGAATGATCGCAGGGTCATACGGGTCATGGAAAAGCTCAGGGAAGACCCCGCTGACAATCGAGGACAGGAGGATTGGGCAGCGGATGTCGGGGCCAGTGGCCGTACCTTAGGGCGTTTGTTTTTGCGCGAAACCGGGATGAGCTTTGGTCAGTGGCGTCAGCAGTTACGTTTACAGGAGGCTGTAAAGCTATTGGCAGAAGGCAAAGGGGTCACTGAAGTGGCGCTGATTCTGGGCTATCGCAGCCCCAGCGCATTTGTGGCGATGTTTCGTAAAGCGCTAGGGAAACCGCCCAAACAGTATTGTATGGATCCCGTTATGGCCCCGTCAGAATAAAAGGTAACCGATGGTATGCAGATTACATTTTTAGGGACCTCTTCCGGAACGCCGACACGGAGCCGAAATGTGAGTGCCGTCGCGCTCAATCCGGAAGGTAAACGTGACTGGTATCTCATTGATTGTGGTGAAGGGACACAGCACCGTTTGCTGCGGGCTCCGTTGTCTTTGATGAAGCTGCGGGCGATTCTGATCACGCATATGCACGGTGATCATTGCTACGGGTTGCCGGGATTGCTGGCATCCGCTCAGCTGTCGGGGAGAACCGAACCACTGACGTTGATTGGTCCAGCTGCATTGCAGCCGTTTTTGCAGGCAATGATGCAATTTGCAGAGCTCAGCCTGGAGTATGAACTGCACTTTGTGACGGTGGAAAGCCGGCAGCAGGTGTGGGATGAGCAGGGTATGAAGATCAGTTGTTGTCCGTTGTCTCATCGTGTTCCCAGCTATGGATATCGTTTTGAGGAGACAGATGTTGAGCGCACATTACAGGTAGAAAAACTCAAAGAGGAAGGTATTCCTAGTGGACCTCAGTGGCGCGAGTTACAGCAAGGGAAAACGGTGACGCTGAGCGATGGACGGGTATTGGATGGGCAGCAATATTCACAACCTGCCCGTAAAGGACGCGTGGCCGTTATCGGTGGCGACAACGATAAACCCGAGCTGTTGGCGGGGCTCTGCTGTCATGCCGATCTGTTGGTGCATGAAGCAACCTATACGCAGGCGATTGCCGAGAAGGTGGGTTCGGCACCCCAGCATTCGACGGCTGCAGACGTTGCCGCGTTTGCTGAATCCGCCTCGTTGCCACATCTGATTCTGACGCACTTTAGTCCGCGTTACCTTGATAAACCTGCGACTCCGTCAGCCAACGGTCAGCGTAAATATCTGACAATGGATGATCTGCGGCAGGAAGCGATAAAGGAATACGCTGGGCATCTATGTCTCGCGGAGGATCTGGAGCGTTATACGGTGACGCGAGAGGGGCAACTGATGCGTGAAACTTTGCTTAAGAGGGGCAGATCGAAATCACGGGTAGAGCTTGATGATTAAGTAAGCTCTACCCGGAGCTTTGCCGCGACGACAAATGAGTGGCTGATTAGCCCATGGAAATAATGTCAGGGTGCCGTTTCAGTGTGTCTACCAGCAGCTGCATCTCTTCGGGTGTGCCGATGGTGATACGCAGGTGGTTGTCGATGCCCGGTTTGCTAAAGTGGCGTACCAAAACCTTATTTGCGCGCAAGAACCCCATGAGCTCAGCCGCTTCAACGTAGCGGTGGCTGGTAAACAGGAAGTTAGTTTTGGACGGTACCGTCACAAAACCCAGCTCAGCTAACGCTTTTTCCGTCCACTCGCGAGTATCGATGATTTTCTGTGTGGTTTCACGGAAGTAGGCGTCATCTTTAATCGCAGCGACAGAGGATGCAATTGCCAGCATATCCAGCGGGTAGGAGTTAAAGCTGTTTTTGACGCGCTCAAGGCCGGCAATCAGGTCTTCGTGTCCCACTGCATAACCCACCCGCATTCCCGCCAGTGAGCGAGATTTAGAGAAGGTTTGAATGACCAGAACGTTGTCGTAGCGATTGATCAGCTCGACTGCGCTGGTGGCACCAAAATCAACATAAGCCTCGTCGACCACGACCAGAGATTCGGTATTGCGCTGTAACAGCGCTTCGATCTCGCTCAATGCTAGGGCGCGCCCGGTAGGGGCGTTGGGATTGGCGAAGATAATACCCGCGTTAGGTTCTGCGTAATCGTTCAGATCGATGCTGAAGTCATCGCACAACGGAATCTGCTTGTACTCTATGTCGTACAGGTTGCAGTACACGTCATAAAAGCTGTAGGTGGTTTCCGGCAGCAAGAGCGGATGTTCCTGACGGAAAAAAGCCATAAAAGTAAGGGCTAATACTTCGTCAGAACCGTTGCCCACAAATACATTTTTCTTTTCCAGCGAGAAATGATCTGCCAGCGCCTGTTTTAATTCAGCGCAATCCGGATCTGAGTAGAGGCGCAATCGATCCAGTGGAAAGTCTCGAATAGCAGCTTCCGCAGCAGGCGACGGGGGGTAAGGGTTTTCGTTAGTATTTAATTTAGTGATACCGGTGTCTTTCGGCTGTTCACCGGGAACGTAAGGGGTGAGGCCGTTAACCGCCTCGCTCCAATATTTACTCATGGCGCTGACTTATCTTCTCTGTCAAAAAGGAGTGTGCCCGCGGACACAGGATAGTGTCTGAGCATATCAGAGAAGAGTGTTGAAATCCGCAAAAAAGCACGCGCGAAATATGGCTCGCCCATACCCTGTTTATAGGTGCATTCTCATCTTATGGGTCGAGGGTTGCGATCAGCGACGCGAAATTTCCCGCATCAAACTGCTCAGATCCATATCTTGCATAGCAGCAAGTGAATCGAGGTCTCCGGCAACAGGAGGTAAATTGCTTTTACGCTTCTTGGCCTCTTTTTTCTCTTCGACCAATTGTTCGAGTTTTTGCTGAATTATATCGAGTTGTTCAAGACTCAAGGGCATCAGCTTCTGGCTGATTTCGTCGTTTATCATAGTGAGCAATATGTACTACCAAGCAGATGAATAGGACGTCCTTATTACTGCTAATAAGCGCCTGATACTTGTTAGGAATAAAAGTTCAGGGGTGAGCTTATTAAATTGTAGTCCCTTTCCCGGAAATAAACCGCGTTTGGCAAGTGAATACCAAGTGGTATTGCCGGGTTCCTGATAATGAGGAGAACGAACTTTATAACTAAATATAAGCGCGTTGCAATATACGACAATAAAATTCGTTCAGATCAGCGGTTAAATTTGATTAACCGCTGGGCGCTACTGACCATCAACCGTAAAACTCAGAAAAGATAAAGCGTACGTTCGTTTAATTAAGGGCTTAGTCGTGTCGTGATACAAACATGGCGGTCACTGTATCCATCGTATTTATGTGATTAATAAACCAGGGAGTCATCGTTTCTGTCAGATATTTCTCTAACGTTTCCGGTTCCATCCCGTTCTGCCAGTGTTGATAGACTTCCTGCAGTTCAGCCAGTACCCGTTCATGTTCACCTTTGTGGCATCCATACGCCGGGAACCCTGTGCGTTCCATCTCTGCTTCTTCACGCGCAAAGTGTTCCTGATCATGAACAAAAATTGCGTGCATGGTTTCTGTAATCGCCGCCCGATCAAATTCAGAATTGTCTTTAGCGTCCTGCACCATGGCATAGATTTTGTTGGTTAGCAGGGTGGCTTCGCGGTGATCGTCATTCATGAAATCCAGCTGGACGCTGGGGATCGTTTCGAGGGGTAAGCTGCTCATTGTTTGCTCCTGGCTACTGGGCTGCAAATTGATGCGGATTACATTAGCTGAATTGCAAATAGGCGCGTTTGATGGATGTCAATTTCACCAGGATGGCTTTTTTGTATCTGTACTTTGGAAATCGGAAATGCGGCCGATAAGGACCCCTGTTTGTTGTAGATCGAACGTTAATAAATTTCTGGTTACGAACGATCAACGTTACAATGTCAGAACAGAATACGGCCCATGCCTGCATAATATAAGGGCTGGAATTGCGATAGAGGTTGGTCAGGCGTTTGAATAGTCACAGGTTTCAGAAAAGGCGGCGTCTCTGGATGGAGTTGCTGTTTTGCAGTCCACTGTTCTTAGGCATCATCTTTCTGAATATGGAGTTTGATGCAGCAGAGCATGTTTTTGCATATCTGCAGCAATATGAAAGTATGCAGCTGGATGATCTGGTTTTCAGCCTGATGTTCATCCTTCCTTTGTATTTGTTGATCTTTGCTTTACGACGCAAACGTGAGATTGAAATGCTAGTCTCTCAGGCTGGCACCGATTCGCTGACCGGCATCCTAAACCGTCGTCGGGCCGTAGAAATTCTGACGAATGAAGTGCGTCGTTCACATCGTTCAGATTCACCGCTGGCACTGATTGTTTTTGATATCGATCACTTTAAATTGATCAACGATACCTATGGTCACCCAGCAGGGGATCGGGTATTGCAGCAGCTGATTCGTAGTATCAGTCAGTTTGTGCGCAGCTACGATTACCTCGCCCGCATCGGGGGGGAGGAGTTTATGATTATCGTCACTGAAACTGACGGTTCGGTTGCTACCAATATCGCTGATCGTTTGCGATTGCAGGTTGAAACTGAGAGCTTTGGTTTAGATCGAGCGGTGACTGCCAGCTTTGGCGTCTCTCAGTTACGTAAAGGCGAATCCTATTCTGACCTGATGCACCGTACCGACGAGCGTCTGTACTGGGCAAAGAATGAAGGTCGCAACCGGGTAGTGGGACCTTCTGCAGGGAAAAGTTGATCGGCTTAAGATCACTTTATCGCTGATGTTAGCCAATAGGTTAACGATGTTCTGCACACAAGTTCATACTTTTGGTGTATAATTTTGCGCCAAATTTTTCTGTATTTCGCGCTGGAAAGGGCCAGTTATTGTGGAGTGTTAGGCACAATGCTTCATGTTCTGATCCGTTCACAGGCGAAGACCAACGGCAGTCACTGAGAAAGCGTAATTTAAGTATGCATACAGTTGAGAAGATTGGCGGCACGTCCATGAGCCGCTTTCAGGAATTGATGGACACTATTCTGATAGGTAAGCGCAGCGAAGATCAGCTGTATAACCGAATTTTTGTGGTGTCTGCATACGGCGGTATTACCAACCAGCTGTTGGAACATAAAAAAACCGGTGAGCCGGGTGTTTACGCACGTTTTGCAAATGCAGAAAGTGAAGAAGCCTGGGTAGAAGCGCTGAATAAACTTCAGGTGAATATGCAGGAGATTAACTCCGAGCTATTTGACTCTGAGTTTGAGCTGACCTCAGCGAACAACTTTGTTGCTGAACGCCTGAATGATGTACGTGACTGCATGAAGAGCTTGCATCACTTGTGCAGCTACGGTCACTTCCAGCTGGAAGAGCATCTGATGAAGGTGCGTGAGATGCTGGCGTCAATTGGTGAAGCTCACAGTGCATACAACTCGGTATTAGCCCTGCGTAAAGAAGGTATTAACGCCCGCTTCGTTGACCTGACCGGTTGGCATATGGCTACGCCAATTCCTTTCGAAGAGATGGTCGCTAAGCAATTTGATGGCATCGAGTTTGATAAAGAGCTGGTCATTGCAACGGGATATACCCATTGCGAAGAAGGTCTGATGACTACCTTTGACCGTGGTTATAGCGAGATGACCTTCAGTGCAATTGCAACTGTCACAGGTGCAACTGAAGCGATCATTCATAAGGAATATCACTTGAGTTCTGCCGACCCGATGCTGGTGGGTACGGATAATGTGGTTACGATCGGCCGTACAAACTACGACGTCGCCGATCAGCTGTCGAATCTGGGTATGGAAGCGATCCACCCTAAAGCGGCAAAAGGCTTGCGTCGCTGCGGTGTGCAGTTACGTATTAAGAATGCATTCCAGCCTGAAGACGAAGGTACTTTGATTAGCCAGGAATATCGCAGCGAAATCCCACGTGTTGAGATCATTGCCGGACGCAAAGATGTCTTTGGTATCGAAATTTTCGATCAGGAGATGCTGGGTGATGCGGGATACGATATTGAGATCTCCACATTGCTGCGTCAGCTGAAGCTGTATGTGGTTAACAAAGATGCGGATGCGAACAGCATCACATATTATGTTGCGGGTTCCCGCAAGATGGTAAACCGTGCAACCCGTCTGATCGAAGACACATACCCGGAAGGTGCGGTACAGCTGCACAACCTGGCAATTGTGTCTGCTATCGGTTCGCACATGAAGGTGAAAGGCATTCTGGCCCGCACCGTTACTGCACTGGCAGAAGCTGACATCAATGTGCAGGCCCTGCACCAGTCAATCCGTCAGGTCGAGATGCAGTGTATTGTGCATGAAGATGATTACGATCAGGCTATTATTGCTCTGCATCAGGCGCTTATTGAGAATGGAAATAATCTGCACGACGCGGCTTAATGCGCGTCTGGTAGTAAAAAAGGCGGCCTTTGGGTCGCCTTTTTTGTGTCTGTATAAAAGATGAGAATCGTTCTGCTATACGGTTCGCATGACCTCTGAGAGAGGCTTGCGGCGTTTCTGAGGCCAGTTACTTTCCTTTGGATAGCCTGCAGTGATCAGCATAACAGGAACCTCTTCCGGTGATAGTTCGAAGGTATCACTCAGTAATTCCGTATCAAACCCACTCATCGCACCAGTTGCCAGCCCCATCCCCTGAGCAGCGAGTATCAATGTCATAGCGGCCAGTGATGCGGAGCGGAAAGCTTCATCACGTTGTAGCTGAGCATTGTTCTCATGAGACATTGTGGCAGCAGACACCCAGCTGGCTTGCAGGTTTTCACTGATAATACCGGCGTCAACTGAGGGTTGAAGCGTTTCAGTCAGCTGTTTATGCGCCTCTAGTGTGCCGCAAACAATAAAGGTTACGGGCGCATCCCCAACTTGCGACTGCCCGTATGCGATTTGCTGCAGTTTAGTTCTGGCAATATCAGAGCGCACCGCAATAAATTTCCAGTTCTGTAGGTTATACGCCGAGGGGGCTAATGTTGCACAACGTACTAACTCCTCTACCTGCGTATCAGAGATCGGAGAGTCCGTCTGGTAGCGCGTGGTGGATGTTCGGGTCTCAAGTAATTGGGTCATTGGGTTGGACATGTAAGCATCCTCTGATATTAATTCAGGTTAAGGTTTTGCTGTGCAGCGCGCAGCTTTAGAGGTTGGTGCGCTGGTATGTTGGGGTGTTTTAGGTGCTGAGGCCCATTGCACCGCGAGAATACTGCCCAATACTGTGAACAGTCCAAGCAGTGAAACACCACTCATGCTCTGATCAAGTATTAGCCAGCCTAATATCACTGCTGTGAGAGGGCTCAGCAGGCCAAGGGAGGACACCGCAACGGGAGAAACCCGGCTAATGCCTCTGAACCAGAGTGCGTATGCCAGCAGCGCCCCAAACAGTGATAAATAGATATAACCGACGACCTGCAGGGAGTTGAGGCTTGGCAGTGGTGGATCAACGATCAGTGCAATCGGCATTAACATCAAGCCGCCGAGCAACAATTGCCAGCCTGTCATTGCCAGAACCGGCAGGTCACTGCGCCAGCGACGTGTCAGATATGTGCCGCCTGCCATACAGATTGCGCCAATCAGCGCGGCAGCAATACCGATTGGATCCCAAGCGGCTCCTGGCGCGAGTAGTAGCGCTGCCATGCCGATGACACCTGTAAAGCTCGCCCACACCGCCAGTTTAGCTGGACGTTGCTGATCACATCCCCATATCAGTCCCATCACGATCAATGGCTGAATCGCGCCCAATACCGCAGCAAGTCCGCCAGGTAATCGATATGCTGCAACAAACAGGAACGCTTGAAATACACCAATATTCAATGCAGCGAGAATGATAAGCCGCCACCATTGGCAGTGTTTAAGAAAACGTAGGCTAAACATTACCAGCAGAATTCCGGCAGGGAGTGTTCGTAGTAGCGCTGCAGTGAATGGGCGATCTGCTGGCAACAGTTCTGTGGTCACAATATAGGTTGAGCCCCAGACCATCGGCGCCAGCGCAGTTAGAAAAAGATCGGAAAAGCGTGTGATAGGCATAGTTATTTGTCTTCAATTCAAGATAAAATAAAGTCTTGCATGTAAATACCTTGATATCAAGATAAATTATTTGAAGAGAGTGTGGCAATGAAGGCTAAGCAGCAGAAAGATGCAGTCGACTTGATTCTGGATCAATGGGAGCGTGAAAGACCCGATCTGGATGTGACTCCTATGGGGACGTTGGGACGGTTGAAGCGCAGTGCTGCGTTGTTACAGCGAAGATTGGATGTTGTTTTTGCTGAGTTTGGCATGACGCTGTGGGAGTTTGATGTACTGGCGACGTTACGTCGTTCTGGCGCGCCCTACTGCTTGGCTCCTACCGAGTTGTTTTCAACACTGATGATAACCTCCGGTACGATGACCCATCGCTTAAAAAGCCTGGAATCGTCCGGGTTGGTTGAGCGGCAGGCAAATCCCGACGACGCGCGTAGCAAGCTGGTTAAACTAACAGACAAAGGGTTGGATCTGATCAATAGAACTGTCGAAGCGCATGTGGATAATATCCACGGCATTCTGGCTCCGCTGGCGGGAAGTGACCTTCAAGCGTTGGATCAGGGATTGGTGGCCATGCTGGGGATGCTTGAATCTGCAGATGAGAAGTAAGGCCGCTTTATTTCGGGCAAAAGAAAACCCCGGCAACCGAAGTTGGCGGGGCTTCTGGAAGAACTAAACCTGATATTACTTGGACAGGTTAGTTACTTCGCTCATTGCAGCTTCGCGAGCTTCAGTCGCGATCGCAGTGAATGCTTCGCCCTGTGCTTTCAGCAGTTCGAACAGTGCTTTGTTCGCTTCAACGTTGAACTGGATTACATCTTCAGGAGATTTCAGTTCTTTTGCTTTTTCAGCTTCAGTCTGGAAGAAGCTAGTCAGTGCTTCACCTGTTTTCTGCTGCTGTGCAACAGACTTAGAGATAGCGTCGGCCTGAATGGTCATCAGGGTTTTAACAGCTTCGAAAGGCTTCTGGAAATCAACGTTGTTAGTCATGGCGAGTGCTCCGATAAATTTTGTTGCAGTGCAAAATCAGTATGCAGCCATATTACTGGTTGAAAATCAGCCAGTCAACATGTTTTTGTGCGGTGCACAAAAATAGTTTTGTCTCCGACCTAAGACTCGGATTACGGGTAGGCATGAAACGGTGCTGACTGGGTAAAGGCGTGTTTTTAGTGATGGGATAAGACGGACAGGGGACAAGTTTCAGACAAAAGAAAACCCCGGCAACCGACGTTGGCGGGGTTTCTTGAAATGCTAGGCGGACTTATTTAGTCAGGCTAGTCACTTCGCTCATAGCAGCTTCACGTGCAGAATTAGCGATCGCGGTGAATGCTTCGCCCTGAGCTTTCATCAGTTCGAACAGTGCTTTGTTCGCATCCATGTTGAACTTGATGATGTCTTCAGGTGTTTTCAGTTCTTTTGCTTTTTCAGCTTCAGCTTTGAAGAAATTAGTCAGCTCTTCACCGGATTTCTGCTGCTGAGCAACAGATTTAGAGATAGCGTCTGCCTGAATAGTCATCAGGGTTTTAACAGCTTCGAAAGGCTTCTGGAAATCAGCGTTGTTAGTCATAGCGAGTGCTCCGATAAATTTTGTTGCAGTGCAAAAATAATATGTGGCCATAGTACTGGTTGAAAATCAGCCAGTCAAACTATTTTTGTGCAGTGCACAAAAATAGTTATATCTTCGGTCAATGCCTGATAAGGGGGAGGGCATGAAGCCATGCTGGCCCGGTAACGGTGTGTTCTTAGTGAAGGGGCAAGACGGGCAGATAGCATTTTCAGGCAAAAGAAAACCCCGGCAACCGAAGTTGGCGGGGTTTCTGGAAGTACTCAGCGGACTTATTTAGTCAGGCTAGCAACTTCGCTCATAGCGGCTTCACGTGCAGAGTTAGCGATTGCAGTGAATGCTTCGCCCTGAGCTTTCATCAGTTCGAACAGTGCTTTGTTCGCATCCATGTTGAACTTGATGATGTCTTCAGGGGTTTTCAGTTCTTTTGCTTTTTCAGCTTCAGCTTTGAAGAAGTTAGTCAGCTCTTCACCGGATTTCTGCTGCTGTTCAACAGATTTAGTGATTGCTTCAGCCTGAATCGTCATCAGGGATTTAACAGCTTCGAAAGGCTTCTGGAAATCTACAGGTGCGTTCATCGTTATCTTCTCCGTAAGTTTGTTGCGATGCACAATATGGGAATTATTGTAGGCTTAATTTTGATCAAGTCAATATTTTTTTGTGCGCTGCACAAAATCCTCTGGCAGACCTTGAATCACGTTGATTGGTCGTGAGAAGTTAGTGCTATTCTGCGGTCGGATTGTGACGGGGAGATGTCCGCTAGAGTGTAAAAATGTTGCATGTCTAGCGGACATGGAGAAGAGGGTGATCCAGAGGGGTTAGCTGTCGTCTTGTTCCAGCGCGATGCGAATCTGCTCCATCACTTTAGTGGGTAATTTTTTCAGGGTTAGCGTGCCGTTTTCTTCATCGAATACAATCTCTTTGCCGGAGTTTGCCCGCCCCAAGGCTTTTTTGGTGAAGTCTAACTGCCAGTTGTCAGACTTGGCTTTTACTTTAGAGAAGCGGTTGATGGTGCTGGTGTGCGGCTGAAACTCATGGCTGACGTTATAAGGTCCGCCGTTCGCAAAGTCACCGAATGTGCCTGCTGCTGTTTCCGCCTGTTCAGGTGGGATGTAGGCGTCAAACAGGTTTTCGATATCGTTAAGGTTTGCGGTCTGTTTGTCGGAACGCTGGCGCTCCAGATAGCTGACCACATCTTCGACAATATCTTCTTTTCTCTCACCCAGATCATACTGGCTGCAGAAATCACGTGTTGCCCGGATCAACTCCCCGGTTGATTTCCGGGACGGCGTGACGTCAGTACAGCCGAACGCTGTGGAGAAGTAGTGGGTGATCTCACCCTTTTGTTTGCTACCGATAAAACTTAGGTAGCTGTCTTTACCCTGTTTGTATGTGGTGATGTTGATACGGGCAGCCTGATGCAACTGTTCCAGATTCACCTCAATCACTTCAGTTGGGCTCAGGGTCTCATCCAAAGCAATACTACTGCGGTCCCGCACCAATGCCACCAGCATATAATCCGCCCGATCACTGCCATACACCGCAAAAATCACATAACCCCCGGATGCAGCACGAGCCGAAGGTGCAGCAATTGCTGCGGCTAACTGCGACATGCCAGCTTCCATCAACTGAGCAAAGTTCTCAGGTGCTTCTTCGTTGACCAGAAATTTGTCAAAGGCAGAGATAAAGGGGTAACCCTCTTCATTTTCCTGGTTAAAGGAACCATGCGTAAGAGAGGAGCGGCGTTCAAATGCGTTGAGTAGAGACTCAAACAGATTGATCACCATACCGCTGTGGATGTCCATGACACCACCTTTGTCGCTGATCTGGGCGGTTTCTTCGTCGGCTTCTTTTAATAGCTCACGAATAGCAAGGTGTTTGAGTTCCATGGTGTCTCCAGGGCGGAATGGGTTCGGCAGTAGGGCGCCAATTTTAGCCTAAGTTAAGCCTGTTCCGCGATACCTGAGATTTGGTAGGAATCACGTATAATCCATGTCTACTCTCCACTCAACAGAACTGAACGGGAAACCTGCTGCCATGGCGCTGAAGCCTACGATATATAAAGTGGATCTGAATCTGGTCGATATGGATCGGAACAACTACCAGCAGTGCAAATTGACGCTGGCGCTGCATCCATCTGAAACCCCGGAGCGCATGATGGTTCGCTTGTTGGTGTATGGGCTGAATCAGGATCAGGATCTGGTGTTTAGTCGCGGAATTTCTGCGACAGATGAGCCCGATCTTTGGATTATCCGTCCGGATGGCAGTGTTGATCACTGGATTGAGTTGGGTCAGGCATCGACGGATCGTATCCGCAAGGGCATCAGCCGTGCGCCAGAAGTCACGCTATATGCCTATGGCAGCGAAACGGATATCTGGTGGGAAAAGAATAAGGAGAGCTTACAGGCGCTTCCTAAGTTGTCGATCTACCGATTCAATTGGGATGAGGTGGAACAGCTAGCCGCTATGGTAAACCGCAATATGGAACTGACGCTAACTATCAGTGACGGGGATCTGTTCCTTGCGGATGATCAACATCAGGTCAGCTTGACCGTGCGTCAACTCTCTTAATCACCGTATTCCGTCAGTCAGCAGCTATGCTTTTTAAATAAGCGGCTGTTGAACTGAGGGGATGGTTGTGGGGGTATTGCAGGCACTGGGTGGCCTTGGGGTTTTTATCCTTGGCATGGTCATCATGGTGGATGGCTTACATTCCGGTGCCGGAGACGGTCAGCAGCGTTTGCTGGCACGCTTTACCCGAAGCCCTCTGACCGGGGCGCTAACCGGCGCTGCCTCAACCGCAGTTTTACAGTCCTCCAGTGCGACAACCATTGCCGCGGTGGGGTTTGTCAGCGCCGGTTTGCTCTCTTTCCCCCAAGCGCTGGGTATTATCTACGGTGCTAATCTCGGAACCACTGTCACAGGATGGTTGGTGGTTTTCCTTGGCTTTAAGCTTAAATTAGGTGTTTTACTGCTACCGCTGATCTTTCTGGGCACGATTCTGCGGGTGTTTGCCAACGGGCGTACAGCAGATCTTGGTTACGCGTTAGCGGGTTTTGGCCTGATCTTTCTTGGCATCAGTCTGATGCAGCAGGGCCTGCAGGGCTTTGATGACCTGATTACACCGCAGACCTTTCCTGACGATACGCTGATCGGGCGTTTACAGCTGGTATTGCTAGGGATTTTGATAACACTGATTACGCAATCCTCCAGTGCAGGGGTTGCTGCGATGTTGACGCTGTTGTTCGCTGGTAGTATCAATTTTGCGCAGGCAGCGGCTGTGGTTATTGGTATGGATCTGGGGACATCGGTTAAAGCGCTGATTGCTACCTTGGGAGGGCATGTGGAAGCCCGCCGTACCGGGGTCTCCCATTTGGTTTTTAATGCGGTGACGGTGTTGATTGCACTGATGATGCTTGATCCCTTTATCTACTTCTGGCAACTGCTCTCGGCGGCTGATGTAGAGGATACTGCGGAATTTGCGCTGGTTGCCTTTCACTCCAGCTTTAATCTGGCTGCGGTGATCCTTTTGTTGCCGCTTGCTAATCAGTTCGCCCGGTTGATTGAACACCTGATCCCAGAAGGTAAGGATAAGCTCAGCCTCAGTCTTGATCCGTTTCTACTCAACGAACCCTCAATCGCTTTGCGTGCCGTCCTCCCGCAGTTAAAACGCTTGCGCGACCAGATAAGCTGTCAGCTCGGCTTGTTAGTGAAAGGGATACCTGCGGATAGAGAGCTTCTTTCGCGGTTGCAGCATTTGTTGGATCAGGTGCACAATTTTCTTAACGCACTGAAGGTAAAGCCTGACAAAACACAACATTGGGATGCGTTAACCGCAATGATGCACTGTATGGATCACCTGCAGCGGCTGCATGAACGTTGTGATGAGGAGCCGCAACGAGGGATGGCCGTCTCTAAAATGCGTATGTTGCATACCCAGCTCCATGCATTGCGCCACTACCTGCAGAATGAAGGTATGGACAGTGAAGTCTTAACGTCTTTACATGAGCGGTTATCACGCCAGCGTACCCGTATCCGGCAAGAAATCATTGCCCAGATGGTGTCAGGAAAGCTGGATGTAGAGGAGGGTACGGAGCAGCTGGAAGCATTGCGCTGGTTAGTCAGGGTCGTGAAGCATCTGGCGCGCATTGATGGTTATTTGGCAATTGCATCACTCAATGAGAAGAGGCTGCCAGCTACACCGCTCGCTAGTGATTAACTCTTTTACGTAATGCTTTGGTTTGTCCGCGCTGAGTTTTCTTATCCATTCTCTTTCGCTGGGATGACCGGGAGGGTTTAGTCGCACGTCGCGTTTTCTGAACAACCGTTGCATCTTTGATAAGCATGGCCAGACGTGCCAGAGCTGCCTCGCGGTTTTGCTCCTGACTGCGGTATTCCTGTGCCTTTAAGATGATGATTCCTTCATTACTGATACGACTGTCGCTGAGCGCGAGCAAGCGTTCTTTGTAATAGTCGGGCAGGGATGACGCACGGATGTCGAACCGTAGATGGATCGCGCTGGATACTTTATTGACGTTCTGGCCTCCCGCCCCCTGAGCTCTGATTGCGCGTAGCTCAATCTCATCGTCCGGGATAGAGACATTATTGGATATTTTTAACATCCTATTACTCTAAGCGCCGGAGGGGGCGGGGTAAAGCAATTCAGTCGTCGTCGAATACCTCGCGCAAGGCTTTTTGCAACTCTCTCTCTTCCTGCATCATCTCAATACGCCTCCGTTTGCTGGGGCTGATGCTTGATGACTTGTAGATCCGGGCGTCTTCCACTTCGCTCGCGCTTGCAAACTCTCCATCCGCCAAAAAGTCCTCTTCGACTGGATCGGATGCCTGATCGTGTTGCATGTCTCTTGCCATGATCACCACCTCGTTTGATTGACCGGTCTGAGCTGAGTATGGCCTAAATTTTCGCGAAGTGAAGAGAGAATTTTTGCAGTAATCCCCCTAAGGTATATGAGAAAAATTCAGATTCAATGTGTTTGGTTATTTGGTTTTTGAACTATTGTTCACTTAGTGATCTGAACTGTCGTCAAGGTGGCGGTTTCAGAGATTCCCTTAAACGGGAGATCTGTGGCATCACTTCGCAGTCACACAGTCTGTCGGGATTGATAGGCGAACTGCCAGGTAGGTGCAAGTAATAAGCGCGGTATGGGCTTGGCTCATACCGCGTTTCTACATCTATGACCTTAACTATGACTAATATCAAAATGTTCTAATTTTGCACCTGCGTAATTTAGACGATGGTAGTAGAATTGTTCGCTGTAATATTTTCTTGCTATAACGTCATCAGATTAGCTGAACGCTCCGAGGTCCGACTTGGGTACGAAGTATCTCAAACGCTTTTTTAAACCAACTTCCATCGCCGTCTTTGGTGCATCCGAGACTGTAAACAGCATGGGGGGTGCGGTCCTGCAAAATCTTCTTGAGAGTGGCTATCAGGGTGAGCTGATGGCCGTGAATTCTCAGGGCTATGAGCAGGTGTATGGAATTCCTTGTGTCAAAGCGCTGGGTGACCTGCCTGAGATGCCGGATTTGGCGATTATCTGCTCACCACCCGAAACGGTGCCGGGTATTATTCGAAAATTGGGCGCCAATATGGTGAAAGCGGCAGTGATTCTGACGGGTGGTTTATCCAGTCTGAATGCTGAAACCAAGCGTACATTGCATGATGAAGTGCGCGAGTCTGCACGGCCCTACGGCATCCGTATTTTAGGCCCCGATTGCATGGGAATGCTGGTGCCGGGTCATAAGATGAACGCCAGCTACTCGCACATGAACATCGCCAAAGGGAAGGTGGCCTATGTTGGCCAATCCGGTCTTTTGGGCACAGCGATGATTGATTGGGCGAACGGCCATGATATTGGCTTCTCTCACTTCTTAACGCTGGGTGATGGGGTGGATGTGGATTTGCCGTCCGTCGTCGATTACCTTGCGCAAGATCCTTATACACAATCAATCTTGTTACAGATCGACCGGGTTGAAGGGTCGTCCCGTAACTTCCTGTCTGCTATTCGTTCTGCTTCCCGTAACAAACTGGTGCTGGTGCTGAAATCGGATGTGATTCGTGATCAGAAGGTTAGTCACAATGTTGCTCCGGGTCTCGATGACGAAGATCAGGTGTATGATGCCGCTTTGCGCCGCGCCGGTGCTGTGAGGGTCGGCACCTCTGATGAGCTGTTTAATGCGCTCGAAACCCTGTCGCGTATGAAGCCGATGCGCGGTGAGCGTCTGGCGATTGTGTCCAACGGTATGGGCCCGATTGCGCTGGCGGCAGACCGCCTTTTGAAGAAAGGCGGCGAGTTGAGTCAGTTGACTGAACAGACAAGCAATCAACTGCACGATCTGTTACCTGATCACTGGGATGGCCAGAATCCAGTGGATCTGCATGCAGATGCGACACCGGAACGTTTTTCGGAAACCATTCGTATTCTGTCGAAAGACAAAAACGTTGATTGTATTTTGGTGCTGCATGCGCCAACACGTCTGGCACCGGGTGTTGATACCGCTGATGAAGTGGTGAAGGTTGCGAAAAAAACACCTCGTAATGTGCTGACCTGTTGGATGGGGCGTGCGACCGCGATTGAATCCCGCAATCACTTCTATAGCGCGGGTCTGCCAACGTTTATCTCCCCAGAGGAGAGTGTTGATGCGTTTATGCATATGGTGGACTACCGTCGCAATCAGAAAGTGATGCGTCAGACGCCGATGCCCTATACGGAGCAGAACGGTCCGAATCATCAGCGTGCACGCGAGATGGTGGCACAGGCACTGGAAGAGAAACGGGATTATCTGACCCACGCTGAAGTGGGCGATCTGTTGGATCTCTACGATGTACCCGCAATCAACACTCACTACGCAGATGATATCAACGGCGTGGTGGCAGTAGCGAAAAGCCTGGGTGGTTCCGTAGCTGTAAAAGCCCTGCATAAGGATAATGTTTACCCGTTCTGCTACGACGAAAAGTCTAATCAGCGCTGGAAAGATCTGGCGATGGATCTTTATTCCATTGGCGAAGTGAAGCATGCGGTGACCAAACTGGCGTACCGCGTGGGTGAGCGTTACGAAGATCAGGACTGCATGGGATTCTGCGTGCAGCAGATGAAACGCGGTTTCCAGTCGTTGCAGATCAACGTGGGCGTGACTCGTGACCCAACCTTTGGCCCAATGATTATTTTTGGTGTGGGTGGTTATGCGGTGGACGTGCAGGCTGACCGTCAGGTGATGTTGCCGCCACTGAATACCTCTCTGGCGATGGAGTTAATTAAGCATTCCCGCGTCTTTAACGTGATTCAGGAGAACAGCTACCAGCCTGAGCGTGACATCGAGCAGCTCAGTGATTTGCTGATTAAGCTGTCTGAGATGATCGTAGATCTGCCGAACATGGCGTGTCTGGAGATCAATCCGCTGCTGTTGAACAAACGCGGCTTATTGGTTGTTGATGCCACTGTTTCCTTAGGGGACGCGGTAGAACCGGCGATCTCACCGTATCCTGAGCACCTCAGTGAAAAAATCACCCTACGCCGTTCTAAGCGGGCTGCCGTTGTGCGACCTATCCGGGGTGAGGATGAACCGAATCATCTGGAGTTCTACAATACGCTGAGCCCGGAATCGATCCGTTTACGTTATTTCTACAGCCGTGGTGTACCAACCCACCATGAACTGGCGACCTGGACGCAGATCGATTACGACCGCGAAATGGCGTTTATCATCTCTGCACCGGTCAAAGAGGGGAAGGGTGTTGAAACGCTGGGGGTTGTGCGGGCCGTGACGGATGCGGATAACATCCGCAGTGAGTTCTCGATCGTTATTCGCGATGATCTGCAGGGTGAAGGCCTGGGTGAAATACTGATGCAAAAGGTCGTCGATTACTGCCGTGATCGCGGTACTTTGCAGATTATCGGTTCAACTTTGCCATCAAATAAGGGAATGCAGGGGCTGGCGAAAAAGCTGGGCTTCCGTAACAGCTTTAACGCTGAAGAGGAGGTTGTTGATATGAAGATGATGCTGAACGATCCGGTTGAAGACTGGCAGATTTACCGTCTGCAGCACTAAGTTTGTGTTCGCAGGTTCCTCAGAACTGCAACTGTTGAAATACCTGCTACACTGAAATCAGGTTTCGTTTTACATAGCTTTACTCTGATCGACTAGCGACGCATTTAGCAGGTTAGGACATCTTCTCCGTAGCAGGTAAGTAAGCATTTGGGCCGCTCCTTTGGAGCGGCTTTTTTATTGTCTGGCGGTTTGCCCCTTTCTGGTGCATATCCGTTTGGCTCTCGCAGAGTGCGGTGCTAGGATGCCGCTTCATTTTCTGAATCCCTCATCTCTTATTATGTCTGTTTCGCTGAATCAAATCGTGTTTAAAGCAACACTACCGGTGATGTTTGGTTATATCCCTTTAGGGATGGCATTTGGCGTGTTGTTTAGTGAACTGGGTTATCACTGGCTCTTTGCGTGTGCCATGGGTGTCTTTATCTTTGCGGGGGCGGCGCAATTTCTGGCGGTGGGGTTATTGGCGAACCATGCCGGATTACTGGAGATATTTATCACCATTTTCCTGCTGAACTCGCGGCATATCTTTTACGGTATCTCGCTGCTAAGCAGCATGAAAGCCAAAGGCTGGCGCCGCTTTTATCTGATCTTTGGGCTGACTGACGAAACCTTTTCTCTGCTGACCTCCACCCAGCCCCCGGAAGGGATGGATAAAACGGACTATCAACTGCGAGTCACGCTGTTTAATCAAAGTTATTGGGTATTGGGTTGTACTCTGGGGGGCTGGCTGGGAACACAGATCAGTTTATCGACAGCGGGAATAGAGTTTGTACTGCCCGCACTCTTTATGGTGTTAGCGATCGAACAATACCGCCACCTGCGACAAGCCGCACCTTTTGCGCTGGCGTTGCTGATTGGTGTGGGGGTGTTGCTCTTTATCAGTCAGGATCAGATGTTGCTGATCTCCATTTTGATCTCGGTTGCCACGTTGTTGCTGTATAAAGGAGGGGAACGATGGAATCCGTACCGTATCTGATCGCGGTTATTGCGGTGATGACAGCGGCGACATTTTTGACGCGGGTGTTGCCCTTTGTATTGTTATACAAAGTGGCAGATCACCCTGTATTACGGTATCTGGGCCGATATCTGCCACCGGTGCTGATGGTGTTACTGGTGATCTATTCCTTCAAGGGGGAAGACCTGATCAGTCGGGATTTTTTACCTGAGCTGGCGGGGTTATTTTCGGTGTTGGTACTTCATCTGACGATGCGTAATGCATTGGTGAGTATTTTGGGCGGTACCGGCTGTTACATGGCAGTGGTACAGATGGGAATATTTAACTGATGCTCAACGGCGGTCTGTGTGAGGCAGCCGTTATATGAATCTCTGCTGTTGGTGCAGCAACAGCAGTCGATTCAGGGGTGGGTCCGGTTGTTAGACTGCCGGGCAGAACATTTCGTGTAATGTATGAATGATACGCTGTGCTGTATCACCTTCCAGAGAGTAAAAAATGGTTTGTGACTCCCGACGGGTACTGACCAGGCCATCTTTACGTAACACGGCCAGATGCTGAGAGAGGGCTGACTGGCTTAGATCCAGACAAGCATTTAACTCAGACACAGACAGCTCCTTGCCGTCCAGATAACACAGAATCAGCAGGCGGCTTTCGTTCCCCAATGCTTTCATCAGCTTGGCCGCTTTGCAGGCGTTCTCCTTCATCATCTCCAGTGTTTCCGGATCCATCGGCGGGAGAGCAGCTTCGTTAAGTTCGTTCAATCTATCACCCAAGTGCTTTGCATTATTATTATCGAGCTTGATTCTACTGAAAGCCCCGTACCATCTCAATTCTCTAATATATCGCTTTCTAATATTCTCTATATGGTAATAGCATAAAAAGCGGGGAAACCCACGTTTAGGACCTCTTCATGAGGCCTTCGACTGAACAATCTACTCACTCATTGATCTTTCGCAGGTTTCAGTCGGCCTTTGTTATCGCTTTGCGTTTTCGCAATCTGTTATTTCAACTATAGCTAATTTAATGCTTTAAATATTAGTTTTTTCTAATATAATTGAGCTCTATAGCTGACAGTAATCGATTTTCAGAGGAGCCTGATCCCATGTCATTGCGAGATCGTCTCGTATCATTCTCAATGGATAAACCCAAGCAGGTATTTTATCTGGTGCTGGCACTGGTGGTGCTGGCAGGGTTACAGATCCCTTCCATTCAGGTTGATACCGACCCGGAAAACATGTTGCCCCATGATCAGGTGGATCGTGCATATCACGACGAAGTGAAAGCGCGTTTTGCTCTGCACGATATGATCGTTGTCGGTGTGGTAAACGAAACGAATGCCAATGGGGTATACAACAGCCAGACGCTGACTGATCTGCATTCATTGTCATCTGAGATTCAGAAGATGGATGGTGTGGTGCGTCAGGACCTGATGGCACTGGATACCGTAGACAACATCTCTCAGGAAGGACCAGGTAGCATCCGTTTCGAATGGATGATGAAAATGGCTCCGCAAACGGATGCCCAGGTAACCCGTATTCAAGAGGCTGTAGCCCGGTTGCCGTTGTTACAGAACACCTTGGTGGCGGAGGATGGCAAAGCTGCGGCGATCTATATACCGATCGAATCGAAATCAGAAAGCTACCGGCTCTCGCAAGAGATTCAGACGGTCATTGATACGCTGGATAGCCAGAATCAATACTATATGGCCGGTTTGCCCGTGGCTGAAGATACCTTTGGAGTGGAGATGTTCATCCAGATGGCGATCTCTGCGCCACTGGCGGGCTTGATGATCTTTATCCTGATGTGGGTGTTTTTCCGCTCGTTCCTGCTGATCACCGCACCGATGATTGTGGCGATGGCGACGGTGATAATCACGATGGGCCTGCTGATCGGGCAGGGTTACACCGTGCATATCATGAGTTCGATGATCCCGATATTTTTAATGCCCATTGCGGTGGTGGATTCGGTACATATCCTGTCCGAGTTTGCTGATCGCTACCGTCCTGGCGAAAATCCACGCAAAGCGTTGGCGGAGGTGTTGAGTCATCTGTTTACGCCGATGTTGTATACCTCAGTGACGTCCGCCGTCGGCTTTGCATCGTTGGCATTTACGCCGATTCCTCCGGTACAGATCTTTGGTCTGCATGTGGCCGTGGGTATTCTTCTGGCCTTTATCCTGACGATTATTTTTGTACCGGCATACATTGTGAGTTTGTCTGAAAAACGTCTGGCCGCACTCAAAGATCACAACATCGAAGAAGACGACAACTCTGCGTTGGGTCGTTTGTTGGTGAAGGCGGGTCAGTTCTCTCTGGCACGAGCAAAGGGCCTGGTCATTGGCTTCATCGCGTTGGTGATGGTGTCGGCTTACGGTGTCAGTCAGATTCAGATTAACGATAACCCGATTCGCTGGTTCAAAGAGGATCACCGTTTGCGGGTTGCAGACACAGTGATGAACGCTCATTTTTCTGGCACCTATGAAGCCTATCTGGTGTTGGAAAAGCAGGACCTGTCCGAAGAACGTGCATCTCTTAAGCAGGCACTGACCGAAGCGGCTGTGGGTGATTCTGCCGTGGCAACGGCGTTGTCCGATATCCTGGCGCAGGCTGAAAACGAGCAATTTCAGACCTATACCGATAACTTGATCAACGTGTTTGATGAAGCATCGTATAACCGGCCGGAGCAGGAAGCATTGTGGCTGAAACTCATGGCGGTGACCGAAGACGCTCAGCAAAGTGCCAAGTACTTTCTGACGCCGGAAGCGCTGGAGTATCTGGATAGCTTACAAGCACACCTGAATGCATCGGAGTTGATTGGTAAATCGAACGGTCTGCCGACGTTATTAAAGACGGTATATCGTGAGCTGAACGGCGGAGATGCCGAGCAATACACTTTGCCGGGTAATGCGTCAGCGGCAGCTCAAACGATTCTGAGCTATCAGTCCTCACACCGTCCCAACGACCTGTGGCATATGGTGACGCCAGATTACCGATCCAGTGTGCTCTGGTTGCAGCTGAAAAGCGGTGATAATCAGGACATGAGCCAAGTGATTGAACTGGTTGATCGCTACGTTGCGGCCAATCCGTTGCCACAAGGTGTTGAGGCAAACTGGGCCGGTCTCACCTACATCAACGTGGTGTGGCAGGATCAGATGGTGAATGGGATGTTGAGCAGCTTGCTCAGTGCCTTTGCGATGGTGCTTCTGATGATGGTGTTCTTGTTCCGCTCGGTGAAAATTGGTCTGTTGTCCATGCTGCCGCTGACGGTAACGATCCTGTTCATCTATGGCCTGATTGGTCTGATCGGCAAGGATTACGATATGCCAATTGCGGTGCTGAGTGCGCTGACGTTGGGATTGTCCGTCGATTTCGCGATCCATTTCCTTGAGCGAACCCGCGCAATTTATCGTGAAACGGGCAAATGGCAGCTCACTATTGAAGAGGTGTATAAAGGTCCGGCAAGGGCGATTAGCCGCAATGCGGTCGTTGTCGCCGTTGGCTTTACACCGCTCTTGTTTGCCCCGTTGGTCCCATACATCACGGTGGGATTCTTTTTAGCCACCATCATGGCGGTGTCTGCTGTCGTTACCGTCCTGCTGTTGCCTGCGGTGATGGATAGCATCCGAAACAAAAATGCTCTGTTTGGTATGAAGAAGGAGAAACAGAATGTCTGATCTGATTCGCTCCCTGTTTTTAACGGCCGCATTGGCCATAACACCTGTGGTGACGTCTGCTCAGGCTGCTGATATGACGGATGTAAACGAGATTGTGAGTCAGTCGAATCTCGCCGCCTATTACAAAGCAAACGACGGTCGGTCTGAGGCGCGGATGGTGATCACTGACGGGCAAGGGCGAAAGCAGACCCGTCAGTTTACGATTCTGCGGTATGACCGTGACGATGGCGGTGATCAGGACTTTCTTGTGGCCTTTAGCCGTCCGGCAGATGTTCGTAACACCGTATTTATGGTCGCGAAACATACCACGAGCGATGATGATCGCTGGCTCTACCTGCCCAGTCTGGACCTGGTCAAGCGGATCTCTGCGGGGGATAAGCGTACCAGCTTTGTCGGATCTCACTACTTCTATGAAGATGTCTCCGGGCGTAATATCAGTGAAGACGAGCATACGCTGGTGGATACCACGGATGAACATTATGTGGTGGATAACACACCTAAAGACCCAGCCAGCGTTGAGTTCAGCGAGTACCGTGTGTGGATCGATAAGGCCAACCTGCTACCTGTGAAAATAGAGTATAAGGACAGCGCCGAACGTCTTTATCGTCGGGTAGAGGTGCTGGAAGTTAAAGATGTTCAGGGGCACCCAACCGTGACGAAATCCCGTGTCAGTGACCTGGTTTCCGGTGGTATGACAACGATGGAGTTCCGCTTCATCAAATACGATGTTGGCATGGATCGTTCCGTGTTTACTGAGCGTTCTTTGCGAAAACTACCACGGGAGTGGCTTAAGAGGCCTAAGTCATGAGTAGGATGTTGGTCCTTAAACATCTGCTTCCGTCCTTGTTCGCCATTACGACCCTGTGTCAGCCGCTACTGGCTGCGGAAGAGTGGGGCGATGACAGCTGGGGCGAAGAGGAG
The DNA here is from genome assembly GCF_015209595.1 of Pontibacterium sinense. Lineage (GTDB taxonomy): Bacteria > Pseudomonadota > Gammaproteobacteria > Pseudomonadales > Balneatricaceae > Pontibacterium > Pontibacterium sinense. The sequence continues at coordinate 54,965 of NZ_JADEYS010000016.1, forward strand.
GAAAGTACCCCATGGCATGGTTTTGTAGAGCTGTCTGCCGGAGCTCGATTAGACAGTGATCCGGTGTTGCCAGACGAAGATCTGACCTTGGCAGATATGCGGGCGCAGCTGGAGATCGCGGATTACATCGGTGGCAACCGCTACAGCCTGAAGGCAGATCTTTATGCGGATGGGGTTGAGCATGGGCTGCACGGTGAGCTGCGTGAAGCACTGTTAGATATCAGCCCGGGCCAGAACCTCGACCTGCGTATCGGACAGCAAATTCTGACGTGGGGGACAGGAGATCTGTTATTTATAAACGATATGTTTCCCAAAGATTGGGTCTCCTATTTTTCCGGTCGTGACGATCAGTATCTGAAAGCGCCGTCTGCCAGCGCCAAGCTCAGCTATTACAACGAAGCTGCGAATATAGATCTGGTATGGACACCGTTATTTACCAGCGATCGTTTTATCGACGGAGAGCGCTTTTCGTACTTTGATGCGATGAGTGGGCAGCAAACGGCTCAGCATTTGGTGCCGCTTGATCCTGAAGAGACTCCGGACAACGGTGAGCTGGCCTTACGATTACATGGTACACAGGCGGGCACTGAATGGGCACTGTATGCCTATCGTGGCTTCTGGAAGCAGCCTAACGCGATGACAGCGGCGGGTGATGCTTACTTCAGCCGTTTGAACACGTATGGCGCTAGTGTACGGGGGAATCTGGGAGCAGGCATCGCGAATGCCGAGCTGGGGTGGTATGAAGGCGAGGATCATCGTGGTGATGATCCGCGGTTGCCGAATGATCAGCTGAGGCTGCTGGTGGGATACGAGCAGGAACTCGTGGCTAATCTGACCGCCGCAACCCAGTACTATCTGGAGTGGATACAGGATTATTCAGCGCTAACACGTACTGATGGCAACTCTCGCTTTCGGCCAGATGAAAAGCGTCACGTGTGGACCTTACGCCTGACGTATCGGATGATGCAGGATAACCTGATTTTGTCTTGGTTTAACTATTGGTCGCCATCTGACGAGGATATGTTTTTGCGCCCGTCAGTCACCTATCGGTTTGACGACAGTACCTCGCTGGTAACAGGCGCAAATATCTTTGTGGGCGAAAAAGAACACACCTTCTTTGGGCAGTTTGAAGATGCCAGTAGTGTGTATGCGAGGCTGCGTTACAGCTTCTGACCATATCGATTATACGTAGTCTTTGCGCGTTCGACGGCGTTTGGGCGTCTCAGGTTTATAATGGGCTGCGACTGATTGGTTGCGGCCATTATTCTTCGCTTCATACAGAGACTTGTCGGCCTGCTTCATAACTTCCGAAGCATCTAAGTATTCGTCTGTTTTCTCACACACACCGATGCTGATGGTGACGTTTGTATGGTCTGACGTTTCCTTCTGTTTACGCATCTGGGCGCCCCGTTTCTCATCTTCAGGGCGCTGATCACCACGAATATACAGTGGATAGTTGGCGATCAGTTCACGCAGCTGCTCAATGAAAGGCAGCGCTTGGGCTTCATCTTTTCCCGGAAAGACCAACGTGAACTCTTCACCACCGTAACGATAAGCTTTTCCACCACCGCTAACGGAAGCCAATTTAGCTGCCACCATACGCAGTACCTGATCCCCAATATCATGCCCGTAGGTATCGTTGAATTTCTTGAAGTGATCGATATCGACCATTGCCAGCGTATAGCGCTTACCTAATGTTGCCAGTTTATCCTGCAAGGCCCGGCGCGCGGGTATTTCCGTGAGTTCGTCCAGATAGGCCATTTTATGACTGCTCTGCAAAACCGCGATCCCCATTGCAATCAGTGCTGCGGTGACCAGCAGCGTGGATACATTCGGCAGGTCAAACCAGATAAACATGAACAGACTGGCGACCAGCGAAATTAATACCCCCGCACTGCCATGGCCTCGCTGGGTGACAAAGTAGATCAGCGTCGTCAGCAGGGCCACACCATAGAACACAGCGGACATATTGCTTAGGAAGCGTTCGGCGAAGAACATTTCGAACATATTGGTCGGTAGGTTAGGAAGCTGAGTTGCCAGTGCGCCGTTGGACCACAGAAGTCCGAGTAAAAGGTATCCAATCAATACGCCGGCCAAACGTGTCAGCCCCAGGGGAGTGAACAAACCTCTTTCACTATAGGTTGCAATAAACGTGATATTAATTGGTAGCAGGATGCTGAGTATGCTGAAAAGCACGTAGGCATTGGGTTGATCGAGGCTGACCTGCAATCCCAGTTGAATCATCAGATAGGCGCTAATCAGGTTCAGCGTTGCAAACAGAATCTGATTACGGTTAAAGCCATAGGCAAGCAGTGCAACAACTAAAGCCAGCGCATAGGGGAGTTGGCCTAAGGATGTTTTGTTGGCGGCAGAAAGTTGAGACACCGGATCTATCAGTAGTACTACTGCGATAAATAGGATCGTTGCCGGAGCCAGTAGGTTGAGAAGACGAATGGCCAACCGAATTTCCTTATGTGATTCAAAGGTATTAGCGCTGATTATTGTAAACAACATCGGCCGTAATTACCTTTTCTGAACGATAGATTTGATGAATTGGGCGGGAATTTTTCGAGAGAGAGGGAAAGGGGTGGTTGAACCATTAAGCGGAATAAAAAACACCGCCCTAAAGGGCGGTGTAAAGCTCCGGATAGAGGAGTGTGTTGAAGCGTGCCCCGGCGTTAAATGAATCCGGGGCTGGATTACTTAGCTTACCGTTGTCTGTTTGAAACCCACCAGACGAGCGATCATGATTGCCGGGCACCAACCTGTTACAGAAGACTGAGCCAGACTCACACCCACAACGGCGGTAACGATCAGCAACTGACCGGTCATACCTGCGAATAGAACGGCGCCAACCGTTGCCATGACAATCAGACCTGCGATGATGTGCACGCCCTGATTGACCGTCATACCACCGGTGCTGCAAGACTCTGCTTTCAGGCCAACCATCTGGAAGATAGCAACTGCCGGGCACCATTTCGTAAATGCCGATTGAAAGAGGTTCAGGCCAACAAAACCTGTTAGGTAATACCAATATTCATTGACGTATGTGCCCAGAGCCAGGCTGGCAATGATAACGGTACCCGCCATCAGGCGAAGTGCAGCATTGATAGTCATTGTGTAATCCCTGTTGAATTCAGAACATAGAGTGAAATTAGAATTGTCTTATATTATATATTAATAATATCTAATATAAAGTCGGTTTTTAGACCTGATTTTGTAGAAATAGCGTAGGTTCTATTCTGAAATGACATAACGGAAACGAACGGCTGAGCGGGATATGTAGATGGCGAGCGATCATACAAGAATAAGCTAAGCTTTCTTACATATTCTGAAATTCTCTGGGAATCGCCTATGTCCGGTATACAGCGAATTCTCGTTCAACTCAGCCCGGAAGATGATAATGCGTCATTAATGGCCAGGACCGGTCGACTTGCACAGTTGTCTGGCGCATCAGTTGAGCTATTTTGTTCTGTTTACAGTCGCGAGCTGCATCGGGACTACTTGTTTGATAAGAAAGCCGAGCTTCACGCAGAGCACGGTTATGTGAAAGGTGTTGAAGCAAAGCTGGAGGCGCTGTCCGCACCGCTTGAAGCACAGCAGATCAAAGTGGGCCTGGACGTCTATTGGGAACGTCATCTGGTCGAAGGCGTGATGCGTAAAATACAGCGTTTTGAGCCGGATCTGGTGATTGCGTCGATGACACATCACAACATAGTGACCGAACTCTTCTCCCCAGATGCTGAGCGGACGTTAATTCGTGAGTGTCCTGCACCGCTCTTGTTGGCGAGGAAACAAGGCTGGCCAGATCAGGTTGGTCTGGCAGCGAGTATAGATCCGTTTCACCCTTGCCCGGAACCTGTTGCGTTGGATAATGCGGTGCTGGATATGGCGCAGCAGATGGCATTAATACTTGGAAGCCAGATGCGGGTGGTTCATAGCTTTCATGCATTGCCTCATTCGGCAATTTTTGATGAACATGTTGTGACCGATTACGAAGCGTTACAAAGCAAGGTGTTGCAAGAGCACCGTGAGCGTATCGATACAGTGTTGGAGCCTTATGGTTTAGGTATCGGCAGTCCGGAAGTGAGTATTTTGGAAGGCGAGGCACACAAGGTGTTGCCTGACTATGCTCAGAGGGTTCCGGTGTCACTGCTGGTGGTCGGGCATGTGGCGAAAGGGATGTTAGAGCGAATTCTAAGTGGCAGTACCGTGGAGCGGATGCTGGGTTCGTTACCTTGTGACCTGTTGGTAGTTAAACCGCCGGGCTTTGTCTGCCCGACGGATTATGAAGAATAGACGACGGCTTGTTTACAGTTTGAACTCAGCCCAAAGAGGCGCGTGGTCGGACGGTTTTTCCATTCCCCGAATTTCGTAATCTACTCCGGCGTCGACACACTTCTCGAGTAACGTGTCGGTGACCAAAATACCATCAATGCGCAGCCCGCGTTTTGGCTCACGATCAAAACCTTTCGAGCGGTAATCGAACCAGCTAAAAGTTTCATGATTGTCCGGGTAAAGATGGCGGAACGTATCGGTCAGACCCCAACCTTGCAATGTGCCGAGCCATTCACGCTCAATGGGTTGAAAGCTGGCTTTACCGGTCCGTAACCAACGTTTACGGTTGTTTTCACCGATACCGATATCAATGTCTTGCGGAGAGATGTTCAGATCTCCCATCACGACAATCGGTTTTGTTGGATCACAGTTTTCCTCTAGGTGGACCTGAAGGTCTGCGTAAAACTTCTCTTTTGCTGGAAACTTGGTTTCATGATCAACGCTTTCACCTTGAGGGAAGTACCCGTTGAGAATGAGTACGCTGCCGCCGTTTCCATCATTATATTCACCCATGATCATACGGCGCTGTGCATCTTCGGCGTCGCCGGAAAAGCCCTTTTGCAACGTCAGAGGCTTCTCTTTTGAGATCAGGCACACACCGTAGTGTCCCTTTTGGCCGTGAAACTCAACGTGATAGCCCAGCGCTTCGACATCAGCAACCGGGAATTCTGGATCAGAAACCTTAGTTTCCTGAATGCCGATGACATCGGGCTGGTATTTTTCGATCACGGCTTTTAGCTGGTGCAGGCGGGCACGGAGGCCGTTTACGTTGAAGCAAATGAGTTTCATCTGAAGTAAATCTCCGGGGTAAAAGATGCAACACAGTGTATCAAATGAAGTTTGTTGGTGAGTATTACCCACAAAAAAAGTTATGCTGTTTAAGTGGTTAGCGTGATGCTGATAGAAAGATGCAATCTTTCGGTTAGCGGTTTTCTATTGGTAGATTGTCCCGTCACACGCTAGAGTAACCCCCGCAACTTACATTGAGCAGAAGGAGCCGCATTGTGGCAGATTTTGATTTTGACCTGTTTGTAATTGGTGCCGGTTCCGGTGGTGTACGCGCTGGACGTATGGCTGCAGCGATGGGCGTAAGAGTCGCCGTAGCTGAAGACCGTCATTTGGGTGGCACCTGCGTAAACGTAGGTTGTGTACCTAAAAAGCTGTTTGTATATGCCTCTCACTATGCTGAAGACTTTGAAAATGCACGTGGTTTCGGCTGGACTTCGGGTGAAGCTCAATTTGACTGGCCCACATTGCGTGACAACAAGACCAAAGAGATCGAACGTCTGAATGGTATTTACAACAACCTATTGGTCAATTCCGGTTGTGAGCTGATCAACGGACGTGCCACCTTGGTGGATGCGCACACGGTTGCCGTGGGTGATAAAACCTATACGGCAGAGCGGATTCTGGTTGCGGTAGGCGGCTGGCCAAACGTACCGGAGTTTCCGGGTAGCGAACATGTGATTAGTTCCAACGAAGTGTTCTACCTGGACGAATTTCCGAAACGTGCCATTGTGGTCGGTGGTGGTTACATCGCCGTTGAGTTTGCGGGCATCTTCGCAGGCTTAGGTGCAAAAACGGATTTGATCTATCGCGGTGAAATGTTCCTGCGAGGTTTTGATAATGAAGTGCGTGAGTTCACTGCAGAAGAGGTCGCGAAGAAAGATATCAATCTGCGTTTCAACACCAATATTACCGCGATTGAAAAGCAGACCGATGGCTCGTTACTGGCGACCCTGACCGATGGGTCTACTGTTGAAGCGGATGCAATTATGTATGCGACCGGGCGTAATCCGAAAGTGATTGGACTGGGATTAGAAGCGCTGGGTATTGAGCAGGGCAAAAATGGCGCGATTGTGGTGAATGACCAGTTCCAGACTAACGTGCCTTCCGTTTATGCGATTGGCGATGTGATCGATCGGGTTCAGCTGACCCCCGTTGCATTGGCTGAAGGCATGGCGTTGGTGCGTAACCTCTACGGCGGTCAGGATCAGAAAGTAGATTATGATCTGATTGCCACCGCGGTATTCTGCCAGCCGAATATTGGCACGGTGGGCCTGACAGAAGAGCAGGCACGCGAGCAGTACGAAAACGTAGATGTATACAAATCCAACTTCCGTGCCATGAAACACACTCTGAGCGGCAGTGACGAGAAGACCTTTATGAAGATGCTGGTTGATCGTGACAGTGACAAAGTGCTGGGTGTGCATATGGTTGGGCCGGATGCAGGTGAGATCATTCAGGGAATTGCCATTGCACTGAAAGCGGGCGCGACCAAAGCTGTATTCGATTCTACGATTGGTATTCACCCAACGGCGGCTGAAGAGTTTGTCACGATGCGTGAGCCTGCTAAGTAAGGCAACGCTGCAGATGCGCTGAGATTTCAGCGCTCAGAGAACAAAAAAACGGGTAGCTCAGGCTACCCGTTCTTTTATTTAGTGGAGTAGGCGTTTTGATCAGGGCGCGATTTGGACCTGATTGCGTCCGCCTTCCTTCGCGCTGTAAAGCGCTTTATCTGCACGCTCAATCAGGGTGTTGATTGAATCTTCCTGACGGCTTTCAGCGACACCAAATGACGCAGTAATCGAGCTGATGACTTCGCCTGATTTTTTCTGCTTGATGCGGATCGCCTGAATCTTTTCGCGTAAGGCATTTGCCAGTTCAGCCGACTTGCTTGCGGTCAGCGCAGGCATAATCACCGCAAACTCTTCACCGCCATAGCGTACCGCCAACATAGGCTCAGGGCAGAAATCGCGTAGCAGTTTGCCCACGTATTGCAGCACTTTGTCGCCCATCAGGTGGCCATAGGTGTCATTGAATTTCTTGAAATGATCGACGTCGACCATGACCAGCGTGACTGCACCGGCATTGCCGCTGTAGAGCAGGGTGCCCAACTCGGTTTCAAATACCCGTCGGTTGAACAGTCCTGTGAGTGGGTCAACGCGCGCGTCCTGACGTGTTTTTTCAAGCTCGGCTTTTAGGGACTCAATCTCAGACTGCGCATCATCGATACGTGTTTGGAAGCGTTGAGTGCTATCGCTGATATCCTGTGTTTTGCGCGCCAGTGTCTGGATAATACTTTCCAGAGGTAACGCCGGACCGCCATCGGCCTGAAGGGCTTCCAGGCTATCTTGCAGCGTATCGGAATAGTTTTTAGTTTCTTCTGCCGTCACAGATGCATGTTCATGCAGATCATTCACTAGGGCGATTAACCCGGCTTGAACGTTCTCGGCACTGTCGACCTCATCTTTGATCATGTGCTGGCGGAACATCTGTTCGCCAACCAGATTCGGGCAGGTGCCGTAGGTCGTCAGTGTCTTATCCAGCTCCTGATTCAGCTCCGGTACGCGATTGGATACGTATGTATACCACAACGCATAGTTGAGTGGATTTGGTGGAATATTGTGCTTCACCATTAGTGGTATCGCCTGCCGCAGGTATTCTGCCGCTTGACCGGTGTTTTCAGCGAATTTCATACAACCCCTCACGCGTTAATCCAAAACTGCAACGCGTTTACCCTGGAAAGCCCGCAATCATCCTGTGCGATGCCATCCTATAAATTAACTCTTAGCCAAAAAAGAGAATAAGGCTTTGCTAAACTGATTTGTATCCCTGAACGAATACAGCGGTGCCTATTAGTCCCTCAAAATGGTGTATCGGCCGCTAATCTGATTACTTCAGGTTTTTTTTACGGGAGACGGGAACAATGAAAATTGCCTATCTGCCCGCATCATTTGTGTTGCTTTTTTGGGCAACAACGGGTCATGGAATAGACGTTTTTTGCGGGTCTAATGAACGGACAGCGTTATGTGAAACACAGAGTCAGACCGCAGACTGGTCAGGTATTATTGATAATCAGACGCACAGCTCTGTGCAGTTTCATACGATGGATGCTGCTATCCAGCACTACAGACGTCTGGCCCAAAACGGGCGCTGGGAAACGCTGACCGGCCGGTTTCTGCTACGTGAAGGGAAGCGGCATGCCCAGGTTGAACAGATACGTGAACGCCTGAGAGCGCTGGGCGACTATTCTTATGACCACCCGTTATCTAATAAGCAATACTTTGATTCTAGGCTGAGCTCTGCGGTGGGCGCATTTCAGCGTCGGCACGGATTGAAAGTTGATGGCATTGTTGGGCCGAATACGCGTAAAGCCTTGAATATCTCTCCACGCAAGCGGTGGCAGCAGCTTTTGGTCAATAGGCAGAGAGAGCAGGTTGACCAGGTAGCCCAGCAGCGGGATTACATTGAAATTAATATTCCAGACTATCAGCTACGTTACTATCGCGATGACCAACTCATCGTCGAGATGCGGGTTATTGTTGGGCGCAAGGAACGGCCGACTCCGGTCATGAACAGCACCTTAAAAGCACTGGAATTCAATCCCGACTGGAATGTACCGCGCAGAATTGCGTTTGAAGATATCCTGCCCACATTACAGGAGCGGGAAAAATTTGATCGCCTGGGTGTGAAGTTAGTAAAGGGCTGGCATCACCAGCCGAATGTTGTGGCTGTAGAGGAACTCGATATGTCCCACTTCTATCGTGGTGCATTGTCTGAACAGTACCGCTTCTGGCAGCCACCCGGTAATACCAACCCACTTGGCCAATTGAAGTTTATTTTCCCTAACGATTTCTCGATCTACATGCATGGAACGCCGGGAAAACACCTGTTTGATGAGCCAAGACGTACATTCAGCTCCGGTTGTATTCGAATTGAAGATCCGCGTTTACTGGCACAATTGATACTTGAGAAAAGTGAGGCTCAACCCCTGTCTTATCTGGATACTCAGCTGGAAACAGAAGCTGCCAGTATTTCTGATCTGCCGGGTGATGTGGAGATCTTTACACGGTATAGGACAGCGTGGGTCGATAGGGATAGTGGGGTATTGCAGTTCCGCACTGATATCTATCGCAGAGATCCGAATGAACTTGCACAACTTTCCGCAGCACAGCCGTCCACTGATGAAGATGATACGCTTACTAACTAGTGAGCGTGCGATCCAGTCCTAAGTGCTAAACAACGTACCATCTGCTGAGAAAGCATCGGACTTATTCGTGGTTTCCTGAATGTTCGACCATGTAAGGATTTACGGTGAACCGCTTCGCTGCGTAGACTGCTTATTTGCCCGCCAAAGGATAGGGGTATTCGGGGTGCAGCTGATTTCAGGGTTCAGTACGTCCAATATTCGTGGAGACCTTTATGGCGGCCTGACGGCGGCTGTGGTGGCCTTGCCACTGGCGCTGGCGTTTGGTGTTTCTTCCGGTGTGGGGGCTATTGCAGGCCTTTACGGCGCAATCTTCGTGGGTCTTTTTGCTGCGCTTTTTGGTGGTACACCCTCTCAAGTATCCGGCCCGACAGGGCCAATGACTGTTGTCATGGCGGCCGTTTTTACCCAGTTTGTCGCGATTGATCCCAACAGCGGGCCAATACTGGCCTTCACTGTAGTTATTATGGGCGGTGCGTTTCAGGCACTGTTCGGATTGTTACGGTTGGGGAAGTACATCACGCTGGTGCCATTTCCAGTGATATCCGGGTTTATGAGCGGTATCGGGGTGATTATTATCCTGCTCCAGCTCGGGCCACTGCTTGGACACGCCGCACCCGGTGGGGTGATTGACGCTGTTGAGGCACTCCCGGCATTTATTGAACAAACTAATCTCAGTGCCTTGCTGTTAGGTTTGCTATCACTGGCGACCCTTTTTTTCTTGCCTCGTCGGTTAGCCACGCTGATCCCGTCGCCGCTGGTTGCACTGATTATCGGTACGTTGTTGTCGTTGTTCTTGCTACGGGACGACTCCCTGACGGTCATCGGCGAGATACCCACCGGCTTGCCATCGTTGCAGTGGCCGACATTCAATGCAGATCTGTTTCAGGAAATGGTGCAGGCAGCGCTGATGCTGGCCGCATTAGGCTCTGTGGATTCTCTTTTGACCTCCTTAGTTGCAGATAATATGACCAAAACCCACCATAACTCGGACCGTGAGCTGGTGGGGCAGGGGATCGGTAATATGGTCGCAGGGTTGTTTGGTGGTTTGCCTGGTGCGGGAGCAACGATGCGTACGGTGGTGAACATTCGTGCCGGAGGTAAGACACCTATCTCGGGTAGTGTGCATGCGTTGGCTTTGTTAGCAATTGTGTTGGGCGCAGGACCGTTGGCAGAAAATATCCCCCATGCGGTATTAGCAGGAATTCTGATCAAAGTAGGGATCGATATCATCGATTGGAAGTTCCTGCAGCGCTTACATCGGGCTCCGATGTTTGTGGTCGTGTTAATGTTGCTGGTGTTTGGTCTGACCGTATTTGTTGATCTGGTGACGGCTGTGTTAGCAGGTGTGTTTCTGGCGAATATCATTACGGTTAAGCGATTGGCTGACACGCAGATCGCGGCGGTTCAGGTGATCAGTGATGCTGACGATGAGCATGATCTGCTCAATGCGCGTGAAAACGAAGTACTAAGACAGGCGGCCGGACGTATCTTGCTCTACCACTTCAATGGGCCTGTCAGTTATGGCGCCGCCAAAGGGATTATCCAGAAGTTACAGCAAGCGCAAAAACACGATGCACTCATTTTGGATTTCAGCCGGGTACCAATGATTGACGTGTCTACTGCCATGGCGATCGAAGATATGATTGTCGATTCACAAGCGGCATGCCGTGAAGTCTATGTGATTGGTACGAATGACGTTGTGCACAATGTGTTGTCGCGGATGCAGATATTGCGGTTGCTACCTGAGCGCTGCTTACATGAGCAGCGAGAATCCGCGCTGGAAGCGGCTTACTCGCATTTGGATAAAGTAATTGCCGGGTAAGGCTGGAGAGCTTGCTGGAAATCCTCCAGTTTTGACGTCTCGATCAACCCTTCAATCAGCAATTGAGCTTGCCAGTCACGTTGGGTGATATTCACATCGAACTGGCCCAGTAGGTACTCAAGCTGACCGGTCATAGAAAAGTCAGCACTGATCCGTACAGGTGTTTTGGCAACCACGTTCTCCAGATCAAGTATGTCGAGACCTTCGCGCACAGCCTGACTATATGCCCGTACCAATCCGCCAGTGCCTAATTTGATGCCTCCGAAATATCGGGTAACAACAACACTGATATCTCCCAGTCCACTGTGCGAGAGCACATTGAGCATCGGGCGGCCAGCGGTTCCTTTGGGTTCACCGTCATCGCTGCATCCCCAGTGTCGGGAATCATCGGGAGAACCCGCGACATAGGCCCAGCAGTTGTGATTGGCAGAAGGATGTTCTTCGCGTAACTGCTGAACAAAGGCATCGGCGCTGGTTTTATCGGGGGTGGGTGCCACCGTCGTAATAAAGCGACTGTTCTTGATGATCAGTTCGCTTTGTTGACGATGGCTCGGACGTTGATAGTTACTCAATTAATGTTGTCCATCATTACTGATCCAGATACTTACGTTTTCTAGCCAGACCGGGTGATTCATAGCTGCTTTCAGCTCACTGGCAAGCGTCGGATTCAATAACGAGTCGGATGCGAAAAACAGCTCTGCATCGATGCCATCGTTGTAATGCAATACCAGCCGCATAGGTGCTGCCAGATCAGGTGCGATCTGTGAGAGCCCCGCATGAATCTCGCGCTCAACTTCGCCGCGTAATGGGAGTGTTTTGCACACCTGCTCGGTTTCATCGTCGTAGGTATCGATATGGAAGATGACATGGCCCACGTCTTCGAATGCCTCCTGAAGACGGCAGATTGCAGTGTCACCAATATAATGACCTTCGGATGCTGAAAGCGTCGGAGAAACCTGTATATGCATCTCCAGTTGGCTCTGGCCGGCCATCTTTCGGCTTTTAAAGCTATGGACGTTAAGGATGCCCTCTACCTGCATAACCACGTCATGGTAGGCTGCGATGCGCTCCTCCGGCAGGGCCGTATCAACCAACTCCTTGATACTATCCCAGGTCATTTCCCAGCCGATTTTACCGACAATCACAGAGACGACCAGTGCGGCCAGTGCATCGAGCCACCAAACGCCCATCATGGCACCGGCAACACCAATCAATACAACAATAGATGACAGCGCATCGGTGCGGCTGTGCCAGGCATTGGCGATCACCAGGTCGGACTTAATCGCCTTACCCACGCGCATGGTGTAATGGAAAATCCACTCTTTACTCGCAATGGATAAGGCTGCAATCACCAGCGCAGGCCACTCAGGTGTGAGCGGTTGCGTATCGGTAAACAGCAATTTAATACTTTCATAGGCCATCGCACCGGCAACTGCGATCAGTGCACAGCCCAATACCACCGTACCCACGGTTTCAAAGCGGCCATGACCCCAAGGGTGGTCTTCATCCGGCTCCTGATGAGAGATGCGCAGGACAACCACCACCATTCCATCTGTGACCAAATCGGATAATGAATGGATACCATCGACCACCAGAGCACTGGAATGGGATAGGATGCCGACCACTATTTTGGCGATGCCAAGGACGAAGTCGAGTATGGCGCCAATGAGCGTGACACGTTCTGCGGCTTGCTGTTGACTCAGTTCTCTACTCATGGTGTATAAGAATACTCTTAATTAGCGTGTGCATCCCTGAATGCAGGGGGTGTAAAAGGTTCTGCCAAACGGGATTTTCTCATAGTTTCAGCGTTTTGTTCAGGAATGCTGGGAACTTTAACAAATTAGCGATAAATTATAGAAATCTTCTGCTGAAGTGATTGTAACTTATTGATTTTTATAGTTTGAAATTATCTGGTTAAAAAATGATCAATGCGCTGAGTGTTAAGTATTTACGTGGCTTTGATGACGTTTTCGAGTCTAAACCCACAGAGTTATCCACAGTATATGTGGGCATACTTCGGCAGCCCTGTTATGGCGGGTGATTGCGCCGGTTTTCTACAGGCCAGATCGACATTTTGTAAGATAGGACAGGTGTGAACATGGAAAGCAGTTTGATGACTCAGGTGGTTCTGCCAGCTGCACTTTTTACCATTATGCTCGGAGTTGGATTGTCATTATCAATCGCGGATTTCCGGCAGGTGTTCAAGCGGCCAGGGATGACTGTTCTTGGGATAACGATGCAGTTGCTGTTATTACCCGTGCTTGGATTTATTGTGGTAAGCCTGCTTGAATTACCACCTGCGTTGGCGGTGGGGCTGATGATCCTCACGTTCGCACCGGGTGGCGCAACATCCAATATGATCACCTATCTGGCGCGGGGCGATACGGCACTATCGGTCAGTATGACGGCGATTGTCAGTATGATTGCACCGTTTACTCTGCCATTCCTGACCCTGTTGAGTTTACAGTATTGGATGGGGGAAACGGAGTTCTCCGGTTTTCCTGTTCTGACCACGATGATCAAACTGGTGGTGATGACCATCATCCCAGTGGTTATCGGCGTCTTTTTACATCACCGCTTTCCTGCTTTTTGCTTACGGCTGCAAACCGGGGTCAAAACCCTGTCGATGATATTCTTGCTGATGGTGGTGGTCGGTATTGTAAAAGCCAATTGGAATCAGCTGCCTGAATTGATTGGTGTGCTGGGCCCGGCGGTTTTCCTGTTGATCTCGCTGGCCTTTGGGCTGGGATACGGCATTGCAAAGCAGCTGGGAGTGCAGAGTCAGCAGGCGCTCACGCTTGGTATTGAGGTGGGCGTACAAAATGCAGGCACGGCGTTGTTGGTGACCGGAGCGGTACTCCAAAACGCAGAGATGTCGGCCAGCGCGCTGGCCTACGGTGTGTTGATGAACGTTCCAGCCTTTGTTCTGATTTTTTACCGGAACTTACGTGCCCGTACAGTGACGGCCTGAATCTACATGCAGCGTGGCGTTACTCGATCCCCAAAGCCTTATGGGTTTGGAGGCTGAGTTTCCATAGGGGATGAGCGAGGCAGTATTCCACCGTATCTTTGGTGTACATCTGGCGCAAAGGGCCGTCCATCGGTTGAAGATAGAAGTGCTCAAAGGCAAGATCTGCAAAGCGTTCGGGCTGGGCCAGTGGTTGGGGGTAGACCAGCTTGAGCTCGTTACCCTGAGTGATCACGAGTCTTGCGTCGGCTTTAGGGCTAACGCAGATCCAATCGATACCCGCGGGTAGAGGTTTTGTGCCATTGGTCTCAATCGCCACTTCAAAGTTTGCCCCATGGCACGCTTCAATCAGCGCGTCATCCAGCTGTAAGGCAGGTTCACCGCCGGTAAAGATGACATAACGGTGTTGCTGGTCAGCCGGCCAAAGGCTTAGCAGAAAATCCACCAGGGCATCTGCATCCGCAAATTTCCCGCCGTTGTTGCCGTCAGTGCCGATAAAATCCGTATCACAGAAATCGCAGACCGCCGTGTCTCGGTCCTGCTCTCGGCCAGACCACAGGTTGCAGCCGGTGAAGCGACAGAAGATGGCAGGACGGCCGCTGTGAGCGCCTTCGCCCTGAAGGCTGTAAAAGATCTCTTTTATTGAGTACATCGGTCTGGCTATAGCTGAAAAATGCGGTAGTCTACACGCCTTCATCAATTATAGGTAGCGGAGCCATCATGAAACTAAGGCAGATCGATAAGGCCGTTTATCGAAAGAAACAGCGCAAGGTTGCGATTATTTTCTGTTCCATCTTTTTTGTGCTGGGTTTATCTATCTCTGCAATGATGCGTGCGTGGGCAGGGAACCCGGAAGGCTCAAATATGGCGGTCAATCTGGCAGGGGTAATCATTGGTTTGCTGATTACCGGTGGTATCTACGCTTTGGTAGTGAAGAAGCCGTTCTTTGACGAAATTCGTTATGCCTGGAAGCTTAAACGTCAGGTTCTGAAAATTCAGAACAAAAAACACATCTGGAAAGACAAAGTAGAAGCGGGTGATCAGACAGCCGCAACCGTCATGGCTTTTTACTACGCAGGTGTGACGCAGATTCAGTTTCTTGAGAACAACGAATTTGGTCAGAAAGAGATGATGGACGAACAAGCAGGATTTGAATCACGTTGCGCAGTGCATAATCTTGATCATGATGCTGATCGCTTCAGTCTCGAAATGCTGGACTAAGCTCGCGTATAGGCCTCTCGGGGCGGGCTTCTCCACCCTAAGTCTATAGGCTGTTGCGTAGCCTTTAAAACACGTTTGGTGTATATATATTTTCTTATAACAAATAAAGATAAACATATAACAGCGTGGTAAAGGAACATGTTTAAGAGAACTGTGACCAGTCTGGCTCTGGCTGCTGCAATCGTATCTTCTCCGGCAGTGCTTGCAGAAGGTGGTAAGCGAGCAATGATCGCTCCCGACCTTTACTCCTTTGTCGTTGATCACGACGGCGACAAAGTGGAAGTGAAGCGCGCGCAAAGCCCTGATAACCGTATTCACGAGCTGTACAGCACGACATTTCGTGGTATGCCACAGCCAATTCACCCGTTCGAACCACATGATGTAGAAACCATCGGCGAACGTGAGTTTGTTCAGTACATGATTGAGTCTCAGACCAACGAAGATGTGCTGGTAGTTGATACCCGTACTGAAGGTTGGCATTACCGTCTGACTATTCCAGGTTCCATCAACATTCCTTACACGGTAATGGATGAAGCTGAATCAGCTGCGGATACATTGGAAGAGCTGGGTGCTGAGAAGAAAGGCGATTCGTGGGACTTCTCTAAAGCGAAAACAGTGGCAATGTTCTGTAACGGTTACTGGTGTGGGCAGACTCCACGACTGGTGCGTGAGTTGTTGAAAGCGGGTTACCCTGACACCAATATGAAATATTACCGCGGTGGTATGCAGGCTTGGACAAGCCTTGGCCTGACGACTGTTGGCGAAGCGGCGGAGTAAACAGCTCGGCAGTTGCCTGAAAGTTACATCGGGTCGATCAGGCCCGATTCATATGCATAACATTCAGCTTTCTGATCTGACAGTGTGTGCGGGAACAGAGCGCAACTGTCAGATTTAAATCAGATCCATTTCTCTTCCACGTACTACCAATTTCCTTATCTTCGGCTCACAGACACAGGCAAAAAAGTAACCGTCCTGTGATGGTTCTTACCTTGATAGGGGCTCGGTAGGATCAATATCCTGCGCGTGTTGGCGATAGGACAACTTCCAATGTATTCACGGCGTCTTTTTCCGGGTGGCCGATCATTTCATCGTAGGCGCTTTGCTGACGCAATGTCATTGCCTGAACATCTACAGACTCCAACATCTCCTTAATCGCCTCCAGGTTCTGAGCCCGGTAGGGTTGGTGAGTCTCATCGTAGAGTAGTATCTCCCCCATTTCGGTTTCAATGGTGACCAGGTACAGCATGGGAGCGACCGCGTGGACGATGACTTTATTGATGGATTGAAGTTGTTCGAGATCAGTTGTCAGTAACATCGGGATAGGCCTCAATTATTGGGCTTGTTGCTCTGAAAAAACAGGGTCACGGTTCCCAGATGTAAGCCCCATTTACTCACCTGCGCTTTATTGATCAGCACGCCATCGGATTGAAGAAACATCCAATCGTTAAAACTCACCCGCCAGACGGAGTCTCCGACCGGCAAATTCAGGTCATATCGCCAGTTGAGTGCGTTACCGACAACGCGGCCTTGAGCAACACCGATGACGTCATCTGCACGACCTGTGTACCGACCGTTACCCTCTGGCGTGATATGCCAGATCCTCTGTGAAGTTTCTCCATCGCTATAGATAAAGTCCTCTTTCAGAACAAGCACGCCATCTATGATTTTTCCGTCTATTTGGACTTTAAAGCTGCGCTTTAGTTTGCCAAATCGATCCTCAAAGATGCCCCAGGCAGTCGTGCTCCCAAGGAAATACTCTTCCAGATTGAGTTGAGGTTTCTGACCCTTAAAATCCTCTATTTGCATACTGCTGCAACCGGTAATCAGGGATAAGGCAGTCAGAAGGCTGAAAAGTCGGATGAGATAGGGTGGTGTTGAGGTGTGCATTGAACAGGCTCCGTATAGCGCTTGAACGGGTGATTTATATAGCTATACGTAGATGTGCAGAAAAAGATCAGTGAGTGAGGGCAGATTGGATGGGTATAGAAAGGAAAATGAAGTGTGTTGCGGGTCAACGGCAGGCAACCCGTATGATGGAGTAAGGTGCCTGCCTGTTGGGTCGTATTCCTTAACGACGGCGTTTAGTGGGCTTCTTACCCAGTGCGCGCTCGCGTGCGCGTTGCTTCTGGGCGCCGCGACTGTTGCGTCGGGGCGCTTTCTTCACTTCCCGTGTTAAGTCAGGTTCAAACCCCGGTAACCACTGTTGCGGCAGTTGGGTTTCGAGCTTGGTTTCAACCTCTTGCAGCAGATAGTTTTCGTCCTCACATACTAGCGAGATCGCTAAACCAGTGCCGCCTGCGCGCCCGGTACGGCCAATCCGGTGGATGTAGTCTTCAGCTTTGAAGGGCAGTTCGTAGTTGACGACATATTTAAGCTCCTCAATATCCAGACCACGTGCGGCCAGATCGGTGGCAACCAGTACCCGTGTTTTGCCTTCCCGAAACTCCTCCAATGCCCGTTCACGTGCGCCTTGAGATTTGTCACCATGAATTGCCTGTGTCTTCAGGCCATCCTTGCACATCTCTTTTGCCAGAGCGTCCGCACCTAATTTTGTACGGGTGAATATCAGCACCTGCTGCCAGTTTTGTGAACCAATCAGGTAGGAAATCAACTCCCGCTTACGATCTTCATCCACGGCATAAACACGCTGTTCCACCTGAATCGATGCGGTATTACGCGCATCCACTTCAATCAGTTTCGGCGTCTTCAGCAGGGCTTTGCTGAGCTTGAATATCTCATCGTCAAAAGTGGCTGAAAACAGCAGCGTTTGGCGGGTGGATGGCAGCACCTTCAATATCCGCTGAATCTCGTCCATAAAACCCATGTCGAGCATGCGGTCCGCTTCATCAAACACCATATACTCGACCTGACTCAGGTCGACGGCACGTTTATACATCAGATCAATCAGGCGACCGGGTGTCGCCACAACAATATCTACGCCCGCTTTCAGGCTTTCAATCTGCGTGTTGATGCTGGCTCCACCGTATACCAGTGCCGCGCGTAGATCGGTCTGCGCACCGTATTTAACCACGCTGGCATGAACTTGCTGCGCCAGTTCCCGTGTCGGTGTCAGGATCAACGCCCGCACTGATATTTTTCCGCTGGAGTCGCGTGTTTGTGCAGACAAAAACTGCAATATCGGTAGGGCAAAGGCCGCCGTTTTACCGGTGCCTGTTTGCGCACCGGCCATCACGTCCAGACCTTCTAGAATCGCCGGAATCGCTTCAGTCTGAATCGGGGTTGGCGCGTTATAACCCTGCTCGGCCACTGCATCCAGTAATGTTTGATTCAAACCCAATGAGGCAAAACTCATAGCAATATCTCAGTCAAAAAATTTGCGCGCAGTGTAACAGGTTTAGGCAAACCCTGTTGCGCCCGATGAACGGAGAAAGTCGTTATTTATTGACCGCGTTATAGAGCAGGTAGGGGGGCGTAGGGGGCTAGCAGAACCAGCAAAGATCAAAAAAAGACGCATACTTGGGAAATATAGAATGGGCAGAAATTCGAAGATCAGAATTCGCTTTCTGCTATGTATCTGTCTTTGATTTGATACGATGTGTTTTTCCGGTCCTCGTCATGATTTGGGAGCGCAGGGGCAGAACGTCAGGTTTTGAGGGTGTCAGTTAAACAGAGGGTGAGCGGTAAGCCTCAGCATTAAAATTTAACAAAACAGGTCTGATACCCACTGTTGATACAGATGTTCTCCCATTGCCATAGATTTCTTGTGCTTTGGAAATGAAGAATAGTATTCCGTATACGCTTTCATACCTTGCTCTTTGACTTCACTGGGAGTCATGCCAAACGCATTTTTAAACGCCCGTCGAAACGTGTCCTCTGATTGAAATCCCTCTGCATACGCCAAGGCGGTTAAAGAGTTGATCTCGTTACCCCTAAGTACCAATAATTGAAAGGCGTGGCGTAAGCGACGATTGCGGATAAACGTCTGTATGCCACCGAGAGGCTCTGCCAGACGATATAGTCGAGATCTGGACAAGCCCAGCGATGCGGCGATCATATCGGGATTGAGTGTAGGAGTGCTGAGATTGGTATCAATGAACCGTTTGATGTCCAATAGCAGGTTGCGATCAATTATCTGGGCCGCTTCTTCCTGTGCACCGGGCGTGGCAGTCAAGGTGGCTTTTATTAACGCCATTGTCGGATCAACCAGTGCCAGCCCTTCGGCCGCAGTCATGTTTGGTGCTTCTGTATGCAGATCATATAGATGGCGTCTAAGCAGTCGCACCGAAGCATGGTCTCCAGATAAGGTCTTTAGGTGAAGGCCATCCAAATCGACGCTGTCTGCTAACAGTTCTCTTGGGATCAATAGGTTGTAGGTATCAAAATCGGATGCACTGACGTCCGTTTCTCTAGAAAAATCAACAAGGTGAATGTCCCCTGGGCGGGTATGCTTATCGCCGCTTTCATCACTCAGGAGCTGTCCCTCTCGCCAAAACTGCACCAAAATACCGTCTACACCATCGTTAGCGATATCTTGTGCCGAACGGGAAAATCGGTGGCCGGAGGCTGTGACGTTGATGGACATCATGCCGGGAAACAGGATGTTATCGATAAACCCGGATGTGTCGTTTGAGATGCTGAGTTTGTTGGCCAGAGTGCTATCGGTTATCTGGTCAGGCGTAAAAAAAACAGACATGGCTTCAGCCCAGGCATCCCGTACCTCAGATGTGCTGATGCCATCTACCTTTTTCAGTTCTTCCGTTGAGAACGAAGATCGAAGTAGCTTATCCATAAGACTTTTCTCTACAGCTTTACTGTAAATAGCGGTTATTTAATCGATACATCCGGTACACCGTTCACTGTATAAATTTAACTACCAGTGATTATTTGATCGAGCGATCTCTAATTTACATCGAAATCCGTTTGAGCAGCTCCAGATATTTGTATGAGTTATATATCGTCAGTCTTCACTGTTTCTGAACACGTATTTTACGTTGCCGTACCTAATCTATGTATCAGGTTAGCAGGATGCGCAATAAATTTTCTGTCGGGACAAAACACCGGTAGTGCAGGACGTTTTGCAGGGTGCTCGGACATCCAATTTTATAGAATTGAGCCACTCAGTGGAGGAAAGCGGTCCTTTTTTTGGAGAGACCTGATCCAATGGATTAGCATTCTGAGGGTGCTAAACGCATCAGTGTCTATTGAAAGTTATGATTCCTTCATAGCGTTTATGCAACGTTTAGTTGATTAGGATGAGCTAAACAATTGTTTGAATTGTAAACATATTTGTTTACATTAGGTTTGTTTAATTTATAGTGAAATTCCTATAAATTATGTGATTTTAAAGCTTGCTAATTGAATTTATACGGTTTTTTAAAACACCTGTATGCAGTGGGTTGATGCTATAAGTGTTTGAAATCGAGTTGTCTACTTATTGTGGGTAGGACCACGTCTTACAAGTAGCTGGTTTTGAAGAATTACTGGAGTTGATGAAATGGAAAATGATGGAAATACACTTGTCATTGTTGATAGTTCGGTAGTTGGCTGGCAGCGCTTGGTCGATACTTCTGCAGTCACAGTGGTGGTTCTTGATGTAGATCAAGATGGTGTCGCGCAGATTGCCGCTGCTATTTCATCGCGCGGTCCAATTGATTCCGTACATATTGTTTCGCATGGTTCTGATGGTGCTTTACATCTCGGAAATACAATCCTGAATGCTAGTAACTTAGATCAGTATCAGGCGGAATGGTTAAGCATTAAAGCTGGCTTAGCTAATGATGCCGATATCCTACTTTATGGTTGTTCTGTTGCGGAGGGCGATGAGGGAATGGAGTTCATTTCCGATTTGGCTGCTGTGACAGGAGCAGATGTTGCTGCATCTGATGATAAAACAGGGGCAGCTAATTTAGGTGGAGATTGGGTCTTAGAACAAAGCTATGGAGAGATAAGCGCTTCAACAACATGGCTTCAGAGCGAGGCCTATGAACATGTACTTGCGCTACCGATTTCATCCTCTCAAACGACAAATTATACTGGCTTGGGTTACACTGATACAGCTGTAATTCCTGATGGTACAGTGATTCAGGACTTAAGCTATGACGGATTTAGATTCAATGGGTTTATTGGTGAATCAGGGGTTTACTCTAATACATCTGACTTAACAGCCGATGTTGGGACTACCGGTGTCCGGTGGTATACCAGTGACAGCTCGAATTTCAAATTTGAAAGCATCGATTACCACATTGATACTTTTGGCTCACCTGCTACCGCCTCTATCACGTTTTATGGATTCAGGAATGGGGCACAAGTTGAGTCGCAAAGCTTTAACGCTGCGGACACGACAAGAGGAACTTGGACGCTGAACTGGGACTCTGTTGATGAAGTAAAGGTTACTGCCAACACAAACTTCATCTTCATGGATAATTTGACAGTTGCGGCCGAGGTAATTGCTAATGCTGCACCCGCAATATCGATTGATAATAGCGATCTAAGCTATACCGAAAACGCCAGCTCCACGCAGATCGATTCTGCCGCCACAGTGAGTGATGCTGATGGGGACGCCGACTGGAACGGCGGCACGTTAGTCGCGCAGGTGACTGGGAACGCCGAAGCCGGAGATCAGATTAGTATCTCCGATACCGATGGCGATGGTACTGCAATCACCGTCAGCGGTACCAATATTCTGTCAAACGGCACCGATATTGGGGACCTTTCTACCAGTGGCAGCACGGTGACCAATGGTACTGCCCTGACTATCACATTTGATGCCGATGCCACTAATGCCAATGTGCAGGAAGTGTTGCAGTCATTGCGTTATAGCTCGACCTCAGATGACCCCGGTACCAGCAACAGAACCATTACGGTTACAGCGACTGATACCAATGCAGGGGCGAACAGTGATACTCGTACGGTTGCGATTACTGCGGTTAATGATGACCCAACCGAAACGGGCACCTTCCCAACCGATATTACCGTGATAGAAGACACGGCCAGTGATCTTGACCTTTCCGGTCTAACCCTGGCCGATGTTGATTCATCAGGTGATATGACACTTACCCTCACCGCAACAGGTGGCACTATAGCCGCCAGTGATAATGGCGGCGTGGTAATTGGTGGCACAGGCACGAGTACCCTGACCCTGACGGGCACCGTCAGTGAAATTGATACCTATTTAAATACCTCGACCTTTATTAAATATACCAGTGCATTAAATGAGAACGGTTCAGATGCACAAACGGTGGCCGTCAAAATCAATGATGGGGACGGTAGCGGTGATGTTTCTTTAGGTACGTTTAATCTTGATATTACCGCCGTTAACGACGATCCAACCGAAACGGGCACCTTCCCAACCGATATCACTGTTATAGAAGACACGGCCAGTGATCTTGACCTTTCCGGTCTCGCCCTGGCAGATATCGATTCATCGGGTGATATGACACTTACCCTAACCGCGACAGGCGGCACCATGGCCGCCAGTGATAATGGCGGTGTAGTGATTGGTGGCACAGGCACGGGTACACTCACCCTGACGGGCACCGTCAGTGAAATTGATACCTATTTAAACACCTCGACGTTTATAAAATATACCAGTGCATTAAATGATAGTGGCGCAGATGCACAAACGGTGGCCGTCAAAATCAATGATGGGGACGGTAGCGGCGATGTGGCTTTAGGCACGTTTAATCTTGATATTACCGCAGTAAACGACGCGCCAACCCTCTCAGCGGGTCCTTACAACTTTACGGGTGTTAATGAAGACACCACCACAACGGGTGTTACCGTTGCAACGATTTTAGACGGCACGACCAATGCCGATGCGGACAGTGACACCCTGGGCATGGCGGTATCCGCCACCACAGGTAACGGTACCTGGCAGTTTTCCACCGATGACAGTAACTGGACGGATTTTGCCGGTTCACTCGCGGCCAACAATGCCCTGCATTTAGATGACAGTACCTATGTACGTTACATCCCTGATGGCGTGGAGGGTGAAACCGCAACCCTGACCTTTATTGCCTGGGACCAAACCTCAGGCACCGCCTCTACCAATGGTTCGGCTCAAGTAGCCGATGCGTCTACGGGGGGAGATGCGACGGTTTACTCAACGGGTACGGCCTCAGGCAGCCTGGTTGTCTCAGCGGTTGAAGACGCGCCAACGGTTGCCAGTGCTCCCGCGTCAGTCACCGTGAGCGAAGATATTGCAACAGATATTGATTTAAGTGCAGCGGTGATCGCGGATGTGGATACCACCGCTAGCATCACCGTAACGATTACAGCGACAGATGCCAGTGCGGTTCTGACGGCAGCCGACGGCACTTACACAACGGTGACAGCAACGGCGACCGGTAATAATGTCGTGACTCTGGCTGGCACCGCGGCCAATATCACAACCTATCTAGATACAACCAGCAATATTACCTATCAGACCAGCAGTAATAATACCTCCGCCGACACGTTAACCATTGGCACCAATGACGGTGAAACAGGCATTGATGCAAGCGCTGCGACCATCACGGTCAATATAACCGGCATCAACGATGAGCCTACGGCCACTGCGACCGGTGATGACAGCACAGCGGCGGGCGCAGGTTCAGCCGTGTCTGTGTTCTCCAGCACGGCCATCAGCGCGGTCGATGTCGGTGAGAATATTGCAAGCGTGACCTTTACCGTCAGCGGGCTTGTAGATTCAGGGAATGAAAAACTGAATTACGATGGCACCGTAATTGATTTGCTGACGGATACAGCAGGGGTCTATGCGGATACAACAACATCAGGGTTGATCTCTTATGCTGTTGCCGTGAGCGGCTCAACCGCGACAGTGACGTTTAAGGGGCCGTCACAAGCCGCCGCAGCCAATACCGTATTCCAGACCGCACTGGATGGCATGACCTATGAAAATACACTGGGTGCAGTCACCACTGGCGACCGTGTGTTTACCCTAACTGAGGTTAAGGATGTTGGCGGTACGTTAAATGGTGGGGATGATACGTTTGCGGCTTCGATTGCCTCAACCATCAATGTCGTCAACGGCGATACGCCAACGGCTACCGATGCCACCAAGGCCGCCACCGAAGACACGCCTTTCAGCATGATCACGTCAGAGATTGTTTTGGCTCAGGAAGCCAATACAACCGATGCGTTGGAATTTATCACCCTTGGTACGATTACCGGCGGTACGCTTGCCTTTACCGGTGTAGCAACCACCGCCGGTACCACATCAAGTGGTGGATCTGGCGCGGTGACCCTGGTAGATGCGGCAGCCGCGCTCACCACGGGGCAGCATGTCCATATCGATAATATTGCCAATATCCAGTTTACCCCGACCGCTAACAGCACTACGTCCGGTTCTGTACTGTATACGGTGACCGATGCAGGCGGTGATGCATCGGCACCCGCCACCCTGACCATCAATGTGGCGGCTGTTGAAGATGCCCCAACCCTGACGGGTGTAACAACAACCATTACCGCGCTTGAAGATACGGCCACCAATCTGATCACAGGCACTCCGGTATTTGCCGATGTGGATACTACGGCAGATGTGGTGGCAACGCTGACGGCGGCGGATGGTGCCTCTGTTCTAACGTCTGCAGATGCTGGCGGTGTGGTTGTCGGTAATAGCGGCACCAATGCGATCACCCTCACCGGTACGGCCTCTGAGATTAATACCTTCTTAGGTACACCGACGAACGTTACCTATACGGGCTCCGCAAACAACGTATTCTCTGACAGCGTTGCGATCTCGGTTAATGATGGAGAGGGCGGTACAGCTACAGCAGAAACCATTACCGTAAACTTCACTGCAGTCAACGATGAACCTACGGTCAGCGCAACGGGCACGGGGGGTAACTCCATCAATGGCGCTGCCACCGATCTGTTCAACAGCACAGCAATTAATGTTGCAGTGCCAGATACAGGCGATCTGGTTACAAGCGTCACCTTTACGGTCAGTGGTCTGCAAAACGGTGCAGATGAAAAGATCAATATTGATGGCTCTGCAGTCGTGCTAATCGATGCCACAACGGGCACTACAACCGGTGGTAACAGCCTTGGTTATACGGTTTCGGTTGCAGGTACAACAGCCACCGTAGTGTTAACCCACGCAGGCATTGCTGAAGCCACGGTTGAAACTGTGCTTAATGCCATGACCTATGAAAACACCTCCGGCACTTTCTCTGAAGGTGATCGGGTTATTACGATCACTGAAGTAAAAGATGATGGTGGTATCGCAAACAGCGGTGACGACACCTGGTCCACAGCGGGGATTAGCTCAACGGTTACCGTGGTGGATGGCACCAAACCGACGGCGACCAGCTATACCGACAGTGTTAATGAGGATACTACGGTCAATCTGTCGGCCACGGAATTGCCTACCGGACAAGATGTTGGCCCTGTCGATGCGATTGAATATATCACCATCGACACCACCACTGTGACGGGCGGGGTTTTATCGCTGGATTCTGCCGGCACAGCAGGCACCTCCTCGGTGGGTGCCGTCGCCTACGATGTAATGGCGGGTAATTTAACGGGTACGGTGAATATCAATATCGCAGATATTGGCAAACTGGATTTCACCCCAACGGCTGATCTGGCCGGTACCGGAGCCGCCAGCTTCGACTGGACAGTCACGGATGCGGGTGGACATACCTCGTCCACGGCGACCTATACGCTCGATATCACCAATACATCGGATAACCCTGAAGGGACCGACAAATCCATTTCTATCACCACCAGTGCCACCCATACCTTCAGTGCCAGTGATTTTGGCTTTACCGACCCGGATACAGGTGATGCCCTAAATCGTGTGCAAGTCAATGTTCAGGATATTGATAACGGTGCGTTGAAACTGAATAACGTTGCCGTCAGCGATAGCGAGTGGATTAATCAGGCGGATATTGGCAATCTGGTTTATACCCCCAGTGCCGCAGGTGCCGATTCGTTTACCTTTACGGTAGAAGATGACAGTACGAATGCTACGGATAGCACACCCAATACCTTGACGATCAACGTATCCTCCCCGCCAAGTTCCGGCGGCGGTGGCACACCAGCACCAACCACTCCAGCCGATAATCTAGTCGATGGTGTGGAGGTAAAAGAAAACACTGTATCCGACGGAAGGGGTGGGCAAGTAACTAAGGTGACTGTTGATCCGGTTAGTAACGCCCGGAACGATTCGGATGATACGAGCGACCAGGCAGATATCCCCATTCACGTTGATAGGGATGGTGATATTGTAACCACGGTGAGCTTACCTGTAGGTGTGGGTTTTTCATCGTATGACAATGACACAGCTAGAGAAAATAATGGTCTGAGCGATCTGATTCGAATGATTCAGGAGGTAAGTACGGTTCGCGAAGTCAATGATATGTCGTCGGGTGGCAAAAACTTTCTGGCGCTATTAGGCTCAGACAGTACAGACCTTTGGGCCAATGAGATTACTCTGACCTCAGATAGTGACACCCCACCCGATGCTCCGGTTAGCATTCAGGGCGATGCGAGTGGTAAAGGGCGGGAAGCGTTAGTCATTGATGCCTCGAAGCTGCCTCCCGGTACGGTGATCGATTTAAAAGATGTTGAGTTTGCTGTGATCGTGGGCCCTGCCATAGTCACAGGGGGTAATGGTCCTAATATCTTGTACGCCGGTGAAGGCAGTCAGACCATCATTCTTGGTGCCGACGATGATGAGCTGCATGGCGGTGATGGTGACGATACCGTAGGATCCAAAGGCGGTAATGACCTATTGTTTGGTGATAACGGCAACGACACTCTGTTTGGAGGCGCGGGTCAGGATACGTTGCATGGAGGTGCTGATAGCGATATTGCTACTTACAACGGCAATCTGGCTGACTATGAAATTACTCAGATGAATGGTGTGGTCACTGTGACTCTTAAGTCTGACACCAGCGACAGCGATACCGTGATCAATGTGGAAACCCTGCAGTTCTCTGACCAGAGTTTCAACCCGGCGACCAGCACACAGCAGGAAGCGATTGCCACCTTGTATCAGAAAGTGTTGGGTCGTCAGGCGGATGTGACCGGGTTCCAGTGGTGGGCGAAGGACATTGATAATGGTTACGGGTTAGGTGATGTGGCGCTGGCATTTATGCGCTCAAGCGAATATCAGACAAAAGCGGGAGGAGCCGCATTTGATAACCTGAGCGTGGATCAACAAGTTGAAGCTCTGTATACCGCCGTTCTGGGGCGCGCGAGTGACAGCGAAGGGAAGGCGTACTGGGTGGCTGAAGCCGATGCCGGATTCAGTATTGATCAGATGGCAGAGGCTTTTGTGACCTCGACAGAACTGACAGGCCAGTATCTGCAATCCACACAGTGGGACTTTATTCTGTAACGGAGAGAGTGGTTTTTCGGTCGGCTTCACTTTTGTCGTGTCATCTTAGTGATATAAAAAGCCTCTCTGATAGGATCATCAGGGGGGCTTTTTGTATCCATTTCGCATGAATATTCAGTGTAATCACTTGCGAGAGTGGACAACGTTCTATTTCAGTGTGTCACCAGCAACACTGATACCGTACACGGCTGTATGTCATGAAGAAGAGATATTGCGGAAATAGGTGTTTTCAGGTGTCTTGAGGACATTCTGATAAAAGGGGCAAAGAACGTGAGTGATTATACTTGATCCAGTAGGTTCCACTTAGCTGCGGGAAAAATCTCGTAGTTACCATCATTCAGTTGCTTATTATTACGCACATTACCGTTGTTAAAACCAGTGTCGAAGTCGGTGCGAAGAGATCAGGCGCCCCATGAGACCAAAAGTTCTTTTTACGGGCTTGATGGCTTAGATTGCTGACGTATCTTTTTCGGAAAAGTAAGTTGATGATTCATATAAAAGCCCTGATCGAAACGACGTTAACAATGACCTTATGCCTCTGAACTTATTCGCATGTTTCCCTGCATGTATGTCTATACGTTTAGGTAGGATTTTACTGTTTTAAAACAGAATTATTCGATAGCCCCATCAGCATTCCGCGTATGTTTCCCCTCATTCTTTTCTTTCTAGAGATCCATATCTCAAGTTTTCATGTCTTTTAATACATCTATGTGAAAAAAATCGGAATCCATATTTTTTCTATAAAAACAATGATTTTAGTTGCTTTTTTGATCAAATCTGGCGGGTATGATGGCTTGAAATCTGCATTTAATTGTAGTTTTTGTTGATCTGGTGATTTTATCTTGGTCTACAATGAAGTAATTCTTGGTCAGAAACTATTCAAACAGGACTTGGCTCTAGTGCTACCGAGAATCTCCGGTGAGAAGGCAGACGGGTTAAAGTAGAGTTTTTGGGGCCCTTTCAGAGCCTTGTTTCCAGCGGAGCGGGACCGCAGAAATATATGGTAGGTCTAGTGGTGATTTGAACGGCAAGAGTAAATGTTAAACACGTTTTTGACTGATATGTCGCGTATTCTCAGTTGTACAGCTTGTGGCTACGTCAGTGGCCGCTTTAGGTCAGAGGATGTGATTATTAAATAGATTGCCGAAAGTCCCAGCATCACTGAGGGAAAGTGCGAAAAACAGTTTAAAGGGACATTTTTGTATAAATGGCGTGAATTAATGTTTATGCCGGGATCGTCACTCAGTTGATCGCGGCATTAAACCCGTGATGGGGAGGTTAGGAGGTAGAAGCCTAAGCCCCTTGATGTATCTCGCGGAACAGTTCATGGGTGGTTATTGCGGTGATTGAATCCACTTACTAGCCACTTAATTTTAAGGCTTCATCGGTCTTTGTAGATAGGAAACAGGGAGACTGTTGATGATGGCAAGTGCTGTCGGTTTGGTACTTGCTTTGCTGTTCTCAGCAGCCACAACAATTTGAACTACGCACGAGAACAAAAAGGATCAGGCGTGGGCCTCTTCAGTAAGGTCCGGTCTGAGGGGGTGCCTCATGAAAGCAATTTGTTCGCAAATTGTGTTTTTTGACCCTGCACTTGGCGACATAAAGCAATTATTGCAGCACCTGCCTGGCACGATAAAGGCAATTTCTCTTCATTCTGGCATGGACGCTATTGAGCAGATAACTGCACACTTGCGTCACCATCAAGGGCTTTCTGCACTACACATCGTGACTCACGGTGTGTCCGGCCAATTGCAATTCTGCAACACGGTACTTTCCGGTCAGACAATCAATCACTATTGGGATCATATTACGAGTTGGTCCGGTGCTATGGCACCCGATGCTGACATACTGCTGTACGGCTGTGAAAGTGGTAAAGGGCAGCCTGGTCGGCAACTGATTGAAGCGTTGGCTTGCGCTAGCGGGTGTAATGTAGCCGCTTCGCCTGTACCGGTGGGGCATCATTCGTTGGGTGCTCGGTGGCAGCTATCAGAGCAGGTGGGCGAAGTAACCACCCCAGTGTTTACTTCCATAGCGGCACAGAACTCCTGGCACCATCGTTTAGGGGCGACACTGAATGCTGCTGATCTGGCGGTGGTTTCCTATAACTCCGACGGTGACGACACCTTCGCACTGATTGCGCTGGCGAACATCCCCGGTTCATCGGTGATTCATATCACCGATGACGGCTATAAAGCTGGTACCGGTTTTGACTTGAACGAAGGTACTTCCACCTGGACTGTCGCGGCAGGTGGTTTGAGCGCGGGTACCATCATTCGTTTTGCTAATGCCGGCATGACTGCTACGTTGGTTGACACTGCGCATGGTTCAATTACTGGGCATCTGGATCTGTCAGCACAGGGTGACCAGCTCTTTATCTACCAGACTGATACCGATGCTGACGATGGCACCATCGAACGATTGGACGGCAACGGTGGTATCGAAGCCGGTATGATATATGGCTTTAATGCCAATTTATCCAACTCTCCTACCAACGGTTGGCACGATGGACCCGGAGCACCAGGTACCAACAAGTCCGATGCCCCCGACGACACGACGGTACTGACAACATCGGATGGCACCGGAAATTCAAGCACCGCCAATGCCAACGGTATGTTGACTGTTGCAATAACCGAGCTGGATAACTACCGATACGATGGACCTACCGGGGCAACGGATAAAGCCAGTTGGTTGACCCGTATTCACACCAGTGACAGCAATTGGTTAGGCGACAATTCTACGGTCTATGATATGGCGCAGGGAGCGCTGACCAGTGACTGGACAGTCAATATCACCAACGCCGCACCAACCATTACCCTGCCCACGGCACCGACTGTAAATGAAGACGATACCAATGTTGCGATCGCCGATAATATCGAAATCAGCGACACCGATGGTGATTACCAAAGCGTTACCTTAACAATCACCGGAGGTACAGCGACTCTTACCACAACGACGGACTTAAACGGGTTAACTGGCAACGGTTCGGCATCCATTACGTTCAGTGGTGCGCGCGATAATGTGAACACTGCACTGGACTCGCTGACGTTTACCCCAACACCAGAACTGAGTGGCACCGGCGCTGGTAAGATCCAGATCCAGACCACGGACGTCAATGGTGGTGCTGACGATGAAACGCTGACGTTTGATATCACAGCTGTGAATGATGAACCCACGCTGACAGCGACAGGCAGCGACCCGACATTTAGTGGGCCTGCGGCTGATCTGTTCAGTGGCGTTACTGCCGACACCGTTGAAGGTGGTCAGACGTTAGAAGAGCTGAAGATCACGGTCACCAATGTAGCTGATGGTGGCGGAGCGAACGAGTTTTTATCGATTGACGGTGAAAGCGTTTCCCTGAACACCAACAGTGGCACGACCACCAACAGCAGTATCGCATACTCAGTCGTACTTAGTGGGGGAACCGTAACCGTCACACTGACCAAAGCCGGTATGACAACCGCGGCAGTGCAAACACTGATTGATGACCTGTCGTACAGCAATGACAGTTCATCTCCATCAGCCAGTGATCGAGTTGTTACCCTGACCAGTTTGAAGGACAGTGGTGGTACGGCGAACGGGGGGGACGACACCAACAGTACCCTCAGTATCCAATCAACAGTGACAATGCAGGTGGCACCAGGGGTTAGCTCCTCCACTTATGATTACAGCAGCAATCAGCTGGTGGTGACCGGGACAAGCTTCATCGCTAACGGCGGTGGCTCCGATGTAGATGTATCCCTGCTGACGCTAACCGGTGAGGGCGGTACCAACTATACGCTGTCTAGTAGCAGTGATGTTGAAATCGACTCAGCGACCCAATTCACTGTCACGCTCACTGGCCTGGATCTATATAAGGTTGAAGCGCTATTCAATAAGGATGGTCTCAGCGCAGATGACAGCACCACCTACAATCTGGCCGCCGCTGATGATTTCATCACTGCTTATACCAGCGGAGACACTTCAGACGCGACCAACAGTGTGACGGTGAGTAATTATGCTGTGCCGACGATCAGCTCGGCCACTTACGATGTCAGTACCGGACAACTGGTTCTGACAGGTACCGACTTTGTTAACCAATCGGGTGCAACCAACGATGTAGATGTCTCGTTATTCACTATTACCGGTGATAATGGCGCATCTTACACTTTGACAGATTCCTCGGATGTGGAGATCAGCTCGGCCACATCGGCTACGATCATCCTGTCCAGTACAGATCAGTTAAATGCGCACGGACTACTGAATAAGGATGGAACCACCGCTGATAGCGGCACCACCTATAACCTCGCGGCCGCTGAAGATTGGATGACCGGCGCACCGGCGACGAATAATGTGGTGGATGCGACCGGCAACGGGATCACCGTCAGTAACGTGGCTACCCCCACTGTCACCAGCGCGACCTATAATGCGGACAGCGGCTTATTAATCGTTACCGGTACCAACCTGTTCAAAGAGGACGGTTCGTCGAACGATATTGATATTTCAACACTCACCTTTACGGGTGGGGTTGGCGACGCGACTTATACACTGACCAGCAGTACTGACGTAGAGATTACCTCCGCCACATCTTTCAGCGTGACGCTGAGCGGTGCAGATAAAACCAATGTGGATGGCTTGCTGGACCAGATCGGCACCAGTTCCTCGGGTGGCAGCACCTATAATCTTGCGACGGCCGATAACTGGCTTACTGGCGCTGCGGCAACCCCCGATATTGCAGACCTGACCAGCAACGCAATTACCGTCTCGATGATAGATCCGAAGATCACCTCTGCGACCTACGATGCTGCGGCTGGCACTCTGGTCGTGACCGGCACCAACATCCAGGCCAGCGGCGGCGGTGCGGACATCGATGCCTCACTGTTCACCCTGACCGGCGAAGGCGGCGCTACTTACACCCTGACCGATACCGCCGATGTGGAACGGGACTCGCTCACGCAGTTTACGTTCAACCTCAGCGCCACCGATCAAGCTGCACTCAATCAGATCACCAACAAAGACGGCACCACTTCCACCTCCGGCACCACTTTTAATCTGGCGGCTGCCGACGACTGGAACACCAGCGTCACTGCGGGTGACACCGCCGATGCCACCGGCAATGGCATTACTGTGAGCAACGTGGCAGCCCCGACCATCACCTCGGCAACCTATGACGCCACTGCTGGCGCACTGGTGGTGACTGGCACCGGGCTGTTGAAGCTCAGCGGCGGCAGTAACGATGTGGATGTCTCCAAGCTGACCTTTACCGGCGAGGGTGGTGCAACTTATACCCTCACCGACAGCAGTGATGTTGAGATTACCTCCGGCACCGGATTTAGCGTTAGCCTGAGCGCTAACGACCAGGCCGCGCTCAACCAGATCATTAACAAAGACGGCACCAGCTCCACCTCCGGCACCACCTATAATCTGGCCGCTGCCGAGGACTGGGCGGCCGGTGCCGATGCCAGTGATAATGTGGTGGATGCGACCGGCAACGGTATCACCGTTAGCAATGTCGCCGCACCGACCATCACCTCCGCCACCTACGATGTGAGCAGTGGAGCCCTGGTGGTGACAGGCACCGGGCTGCTGCAGTTCAACGGTGCCAGCAATGACATCGATATCTCCAAACTGAGTTTTACCGGCGAGGGCAACAACAGCTATACCCTGACCAGCGCCTCGGATGTCGAGATCACCTCCGGGACCAGCTTTACCGTCACCCTGAGCGGGGCGGACAAGCTCAGCGTGGACGGCTTGCTGAACACCGACGGCACCAGTTCCGATGGCGGCACCACTTACAACTTGGCCGCCGCAGAGGACTGGTCGGCCGGGGCTGATGCCAGCGTCAACGTGGTGGATGCAACCGGTAACGGCATCACCGTCAGCAACGTGACCGCGCCGACTATCACCTCATCCACCTACAATGCCGCCACCGGTGTGTTGGTGGTGACCGGTACCAACTTTGTTAATCACTTCGGTGCCAGCAACGATGTGGACATCTCGTTGCTGACCTTCACCGGTGAGGGCAGCGGCAGCTATACCCTGACCAGTGCCTCCGATGTTGAGATCACCTCCGCAACCAGCTTTACCGTCACCTTGAGCGGGGCGGACAAGACCAACGTGGACGGCCTGCTGAACAACAACGGCACCAGTTCGAATGACACCACCACCTACAATCTGGCGGCAGCCGATAACTGGATGGCAGGCGCGGCCGCGACCAGCAATATCGTCGATGCGACCGGCAATGGCATCACCGTCAGCAATGTCGCCGGGCCCACCCTGACCTCCGCGACCTGCGATGCAGCGTCTGGCACTCTGGTAGTGACCGGCACCAACATCCAGGCCAACGGCGGCGGTGCGGACATCGATGCCTCACTGTTCACCCTGACCGGTGAAGGTGGCGCTACCTACACCCTGACCGATACCGCCGATGTGGAGCGGGACTCGCTCACGCAGTTTACGCTCAACCTCAGCGCCACCGATCAAGCTGCACTCAACCAGATCATCAACAAAGACGGCACCACCTCCACCTCCGGCACCACTTTTAATCTGGCGGCTGCCGACGACTGGAACACCAGCGTCACTGCGGGTGACACCGCCGATGCCACCGGCAATGGCATTACTGTGAGCAACGTGGCAGCCCCGACCATCACCTCGGCAACCTATGACGCCACTGCTGGCGCACTGGTGGTGACTGGCACCGGGCTGTTGCAGCTCAGCGGCGGCAGTAACGATGTGGATGTCTCCAAGCTGACCTTTACCGGCGAGGGTGGTGCAACTTATACCCTCACCGACAGCAGCGATGTCGAGATTACCTCCGGCACCGCGTTCAGCGTTAGCCTGAGCGCTAACGACCAGGCCGCGCTCAACCAGATCATTAACAAAGACGGCACCAGCTCCACCTCCGGCACCACCTATAATCTGGCCGCTGCCGAGGACTGGGCGGCCGGTGCCGATGCCAGTGTTAATGTGGTGGATGCGACCGGCAACGGGATCACCGTTAGCAATGTCGCCGCACCGACCATCACCTCGGCAACCTATACGACACAGGGCTCGCTAGTGGTAACCGGTACCGGGTTCCTGAAGGCTGACGGTACGACCAACGACATTGATGTTTCAAAACTCTCACTATTGGGTGAGGGTAATGTGACGTATAACCTCACTGACAGCGCTGATGTTGAAATATCCTCGGCCACTGAATTTGCGGTGACGTTAAGTTCTAGTGATAAAGCCGGTGTGAACGCATTGTTGAACAACGCTGGCACCAGTTCCGCTGATAGCACCACTTACAACCTGGCGGCTGCGGAGGACTGGGCAGCAGGGGCCAACGCCAGTGTTAATGTCGCCGACACAGTGGGTAACGCTGTGGTTGTATCGATTTACACGCCGCCGGTAAGCCCAAGCGGACCTGCCCCCGTTACTGAAACCGTTGATGGTGTCAATGTCAGTACAACAACTGAAATGAATGCGGACGGAAGCACCACTCAAACGATCGTTATTGCACCCGTTACACCAACACGGACTGAGGATGAAAGTACAGGTAATAGAGGGTTGGCAGATATTCCTATTCTGCAGGGTGAAAGTTCGGAGCCCGATCTCAGTGTAGCGCTGCCCGTTGGTGTTGGTTTAGCGGCGACGGGTTCCGGTGCGCCAATATCCACTGTTAGCGCACGGAATGATCTGATCGCTTTAATCGAAGATACGGTTCCTGTTCAAATTGAAGATCGGGTGGTAATGCGTGAAGGCGGAATTAATTTTTTGGCAGAGTTGGCGGACGCGAGCTTATGGGTAAATAAGTTAACGCTCAGTGTCGCGAGTGGCCGTGAGGGTATACCAAATTCCCCGATACAGATCAGCGGACAAGCGACAGGAAGCAATACAGTCACGCCGGGGGATGCCCAGCAGATAGCACTAGTGGTGGATGCCAATGCATTGCCACCGGGTACCGTTTTAGAGCTAAACGATATCAGCTTTGCTGTTGTTTTAGGTCCAGTCACGTTAGCGGGTGGCGATGGGCAAAATGTGGTGTATACCTGTGAGGGTAGCCAGACCCTGGTTCTGGGTGATGGTGATGATGAATTGCACGGTGGGAGCGGTGACGACACCGTTGGCTCCAAGGGTGGCGATAATCTAATCTTTGGTGGAAACGGCAGCGATACTCTGTTTGGTGGTTCCGGTCAGGACACATTACATGGTGGTGTCGGAGTTGATGTCGCTACTTATGAAGGCAACTTGATCGATTATGAAGTCGTTCAGGTGAATGGAGTGATAACCGTCACCCGCAAGGATGATAGCAGTGATAGCGATGTGCTGATCAATATCGAAACTCTACGGTTTTCCGACCAGACCTTTATTCCATCTACCAATACGCATCAGGAAGCGATTGCCACCTTGTACCAACAGATATTGGGACGTCAGGCAGACGTGACCGGTTTCCAGTGGTGGGGGAAGGATGTTGATAACGGACAGGGGGTGGGCGATATAGCGCTGTCGTTTATGCGTTCAGATGAATATCAGACTAAAATCGGTGGCAGCGCATTTGATAACCTGGGCGTGGATCAGCAAGTTGAAGCCTTGTATGCCGCCGTCTTGGGGCGAGCCAGTGACAGTGAGGGTAAAGCGTACTGGGTGGCTGAAGCGGACGCGGGATTCAGTATTGAGCAGATGGCAGAGGCATTTGTGACTTCCACAGAATTGACTGGTCAGTATCTGCAAACTGCGCAGTGGGACTTTATCCTCTAAGGCATATCGAGTAACAAAGTTGAGTATTTGTCTCCTCAATTCATATAGGAGAAGATCGAG
Organism: Pontibacterium sinense; assembly: GCF_015209595.1. GTDB lineage: Bacteria > Pseudomonadota > Gammaproteobacteria > Pseudomonadales > Balneatricaceae > Pontibacterium > Pontibacterium sinense. The sequence goes on from NZ_JADEYS010000016.1 coordinate 91,392, forward strand.
GGTCTGTTCCGCGTTCTAGCGGTACTTGAGTGTGGTGTTTGACGAAATAAAAAGCCCCATGGATAAAATTATCAGTGGGGCTTTTTCGTATATTGCTCGCATAAATGCGAAGTGTGATGGTTAGCGCAAGCGGATAAGGTGCTTACTTCAGGGCTTCGCCATCAAAGCGGATGCCATCCCAGCCGTTAACCATGAACGAACGGATATTACCGTGATCATTGCCGTCCGGTGTGTTCAGTACGTCCTGATAAAATCGTCCGAAACACGCCAATGTTTTTGCCTGGTCCAGTTGGTTCAGCTTAGCAAAGGCAAAAATCTTACAGCTGCCTTCGTTCTGGCCAGCGTCATTCCGAACGTCGCCGTTGTCAAAGCCTGTGGCGGTGTAGCTGTAGTTATCCGCGATCACCTGCATGGTGTCTTCAAAATCCAGTTCGCTGTCGCTGCCGATACGGCTGATGAAATCATTCAGAGTCATTGTTTTGCAGTTCCTGTTTTAACAAGGCTTGTACCAGTTCGGTGGTGGGTGCGTCTTCGCCTAAAGCGGCGCACCGGCGCAATACTGCACCACAGATCTCCTCCAGTTCAAGAGGGCGACCTTTTTCCCTATCAACCAGCATGGAGGTTTTGATCGCATCAAAGGTGCTGATCAACTCAAACATCTCATCCACATCCGCTTTGGTCAGCGGCACGTTGTCGGCTTTTGCTGCCTTAGCGGTCTCCTCCATCATACGGTATACCGCTTTGCCATAGGCCGGATGGTGAGTAAGCTTTTGGGTGTCCAGCAGCGTGAGTGCGGAGAGGGGATTTACACCGTTATTGATGATCAGTTTACGCCACAACTGGTACTGAATATCGTCAGTCAATGTGGTGGGAATATGAGCATCGTTTAACGTATCTGCCAGCGGTTGTAACTGTTGCTGTAGCTCCGGTGTTTGCTTGGCGTTGGGCCAGGCGCCCATTACAACCTGTGCAGGGCCTTTGGCTTCGATCACGCCCGGTTTAATAATATGGCCACCGATTCGCACAGCAAGCCCGCCGATCGTGCGCTGATTTCCAATGGCATTAGCGATTGCAGGCTCATTGTCTACACCGTTTTGCAACGACAGGATTGGAGTATTCTGGTCGGTTAGCCAGCTTTCCAGCTCATTCAAAACAGATTCGGTTGCTCCAGCCTTGAGGGAGATCGCGATCAGGTCAAACTGGCTGGCCTCGGTGGTAGCGATTAGCGTGGCGTGATCCATTGCCGTTACGGGGCCCTGAAAGCTGAACTCCGGATGTTCAACGGTCAGGCCATCGTTTTGCAACGCTGTCAGGTGTGGGCCGCGTGCTGTCAGTACAACTTCGTGTCCGGCTTCCAGTAAACGTGCTGCGTAGTAGGCGCCAATGCCACCTGCGCCAATCATCAGAAAACGCATCATAGTTCCTTCATATTTTTATTCTGTGCCGATTATTTATTGTCTGAGACTAAAGTTCCAGCTTTTGAGCAGATCAATACTGTTATTTGGACTCTGTTATGATAGCTCTCGGCAATTCAACGAGGTGTGTGATGGGCGAGCAATACAAGTGGGATGCAGTGATGATTCCTGGCGGCGGTGTGTCGGCAGATGGGCAATTGCCCGCATGGACATTGCGCCGCCTTGAGGCTGCCCTGAGTTCTGAGCCTGCTCGTTACTATATCTGCTTGAGTGCCGGTACGTTCCACAAGCCGTTACCCTCCGATCGAGAAGGTTTTCCGATCTATGAATCGGTTGTTGCAGCACAATATCTGCGGGAAGCCGGTATCCCTGAAGAACGTTTGTTATTTGAGACAAGTTCTTACGATACACTCGGTAACGCCTATTTTGCGCGCACCCTTCATACCGAGCCGCTTGAATTAACGCGCCTCAAGGTGATTACGTCGAACTTTCATATGCCCCGCACTCGGGCGATTTTTGAGTTTATGTTTAGTGATCGTTTCTCTGCATTGCCATACCGGTTGGCCTTCGAACCTGTTTCGGATGCAGGGTTAGATGAAGCGGTGATCGCGGAGCGTTGTCGGCGGGAAGCTGAAAGTCTGGCGCGGTTTCAGGCCCGCAGCAGTGATGTTCACGATACCGCTCACTTGCACCAATGGCTATTTTCAGAACACGATGCATACAACCTGAAAGGTCAGCGCGAGCAGCTGAGTCAAACGCTGCTCGCGTCTTACTAGAGATCAGTATTCAGGGTTAGTTTTCGCTATCGATTTCTCGCATCCCTGCGGCCGGGTAACGTTCACCTTTGATCAGGTTTGGATGCAGTACCGTTTCTATCTGCTCAATCTCAGCGGATGTGAGAGATATTTCGCTGGCAGACGCATTTTCAGCCAGATGTTCCAAATCGGTTGTGCCCGGAATAGGGATTAAGTCATCTCCCTTATTCAGTAGCCAGGCCAGCGTCAGTTGCGCCGGGTTGTGACCCAGTTCTTTCGCCAGTGTGCAAAACTGATCCACAACGGCAAGGTTATGGCCGAAGGCATTATCTGCGAAACGTGGCATATTACGTCGCAGATCACTCTCCGAAAATCCTTGTGTGCTGCGAATTTTACCGGTCAGCATGCCGCGTCCTACCGGGCTAAATGGCACAAAGCCGATGCCGAGTTCTCGACAGGTATCCAGGACATCGCGTTCAGCACCCCGGCTCCAGAGTGAGTATTCGGATTGTACGGCGGCCACCGGATGAATCGCATGAGCGCGACGAATCGTGTCAGATGAGACTTCTGACAGGCCAATATTGCGTATTTTTCCCTGCTGTTTCAGCTCTGCCAGTGCATGCATGCTCTCTTCGATCTCGGTATCTGGATCTTTACGATGCAGATAATAGAGGTCGATGACATCCGTTTGCAGGCGCTGCAAACTTTCATCACACATGCGATGAAGGTTTTGGCGGCTGCCGTCGATGATCCGTTTTCCGCTGCTGTCGCCGTACAGCGCACATTTTGACGCCAGGGTGATGGATTGGCGGTGTGGTTTCAGGATGCGTCCCAGCAGCGTTTCATTGGTGCCAAAGCCGTAAACCGCAGCAGTATCGAAGAAGTCGTATCCCAGATCGAGGCTCTTAAGCAGCACCTTTTCGGCTTGGGCCGGATCACACCGACCGTATCCATGGGACAGGCTCATACAACCCAGCCCGATGGCTGAGACAGACAAAGAGCCTAAACGGCGCTTATGCATAGTACTTCCTTAGTGAGGTTGTATCTGGTCTCAGCTTTCCAGCCAGACGTCTTTGGCCCAGTGCCAGATAGAGCTCCACTCTTCAGTCGCTTCGCCTTGGTCTAATGACCAGAGGAGGACTTCGCCATCCTGTGAAATGACATAGTATGTGCCATCAGACACGCAGATCGGAATGAATTCGCGAGGTACGCCGTCAGCCCAGACGTTGGCTGCGACCTCGGGTAGGAAGGTGTGTGACTGTGGATCGGCCACCGTCACTGGCTCAAGCGTACCGTAGATAATGTCGCCGGTTTTGAGCATAAATTCCCGCATCTCGACCGGAATCGGGATGAGGATCTCCTCTTCAACCTCGATAAGTTGGTCTTCAGTCGGCAGCTCCAGAGGTACAACAACCTGAGCGCTGTTCTCCTGTAGTTGAAGCAGTACGTCTTCCATCGATGGTTTCCTATAAGGTCATAAGTTATGAAATGGATATTAGATCAAAAAACACAGGATGAAAGTCGGGGATTTATTGTTAAGAATAAATCTCATTTTCATCCGTGATTTTTTTCATTGATCTGGGACAACTTTTAAAAAAACTGTGGTAAAGTCTCGCGCGAATTATTTCACAAACTCGCGGTTTGATAAGGAAAAAATACGATGAATGTAGATCAGCATCTGAAAGTTGCTCAGTGGCACCTGGAACAGGCTCGCTTGCACGCTACTAACGGTGACCACAAGTGCGGCTGCCCAGTAAACGACCACGACGCAAAAGCGATCGAAGCTGTTGAAGCTGGCATGATGAAAATCGAAGAAGAACTGACTTGCTCCGTAAAATAAGTCGTTCTCTTACGAAAAAAGCCGCGCTAGTTAGTGCGGCTTTTTTGTGCCTGAAAGAAGGGCGTTTGTCTCATTCCGCCTGACCCTGTGTGGTCGTCAATCTGTGCTAGACTGCGTGGCATCATTAATGGAGTAGATTCACAGGAGTTTTTAGGGATGAAGAACGTTGTTATTCCCGTGGTATTAGTCGGTGTTGCAGCAGCTGGTGCAGCGAGTATTAAATACACCGGTGATCAGGCACATGAGTCGATGGTTGCCTTTGTTGATCAGGTGAACCAAGCACCAAATTATCAGGGTGTGTTGAAGGTTGAGTTGCAGTCAGAGCGTAGTTTTATTGAAAACAGCTATCGTCTTGAGCTGGTATTGCAGGATCCGGAGATCACCGAAGCCCTCTCGCTGGAACGTATTCCGTTTGATATCAGAGTGAAGAACAGTGTTTTGTCTGCTCAGTATATTACCCAGATCGCTCCGGGTGAGTTGCTGGATCAGATAAAGGCGACTCAGGCCAATCCTGCTAAGCCGGCGATACAATTTCTGGCGGATGCATCGTTTAACCCTTTTGATCAAACGCTGGCGATTGATCATACGTTGATGACGGATACCTTCTCGATTAAACAGAAGGATACAGAAGTAGTTATAGGGGCATTGGAAAGCACGGGTTCGCTGGACGGGGATCAGATAACCGGTGAAGGCCAGATGGGTTCTCTGACGGTATCTTCTACGGGTGAAGAAGTATTAAAAATGTCCGGCGTGACGATGACGCAAAGCGGCACCCTGGTACCGGGTTCATCGTACATGGAAGGCCTGTTTGCTGAATTTACAGCGGATATGAAGTTGCGTGAATTTTGGTTCAATGCTCAGAATAAGCAGATGCAGGTTACTTTGAATGACCTCGGCTTTGAGATACGGCAGACAGAAAAGGAAGAGCGTTTGCTGCTGGATGTTGTAAACAGCATGGGCGACATGGAGCTTAGTTCTGCGGTCGAGGCCTCCCCAGTTAACCTCAGTAGTGCCAAGCTGGATATGACGTTTGATGTCAATAATGCGGCGTTCAAAACACTCACTCAGCAGATCAATGAGATGCCTGCGGCACAGCGACAGAATCCGTTTGTGATGATGGGGTTGATGGGCGGGCTGACAGCTCAGGGCATTAATCTGAATCTGAATGCGTTAAATGTACAGACAGACAAAGGTGTTTTGGTCGCTGATGGCAGTGTGCAGGTGGCGGCGTTTGATCTGATGCGCAGTATGCAAGATCCTAATGCGATTCGTGAGAAGCTGGACGGCAATTTTAAATTTAGCGTTGATGAGACGCTGGTAAATGCGTTGCCTGATCAACAACCTCGCAATCAGCTCAATCAGTTCGCTAAACATGGGCTGGTGAAGAAAGAGGGCGGCAAGATCGTCACAGAGGTCAACGTCGTAAAAGGCCAAATCACGGTCAACGGCATCCCAATGGGTTAATTGACCCTGAGCGAGGTTGGATCTGCGCCAGCCTCGTTTTTCCTCTTCTTACTCTCCCCCATAGGGTTGAACTGCACCCCTCAAAGTCGCAACAGTGAAATGCCTATTCAGCAATAGTCTCCAGTCTGGATGGAAGGTAGAATCTTCAACCTTTTTATCAGGTTGAGCGTGTCAGTAGAACACTGACAGGGGAGTGTAGATGCAACTGTTACTGGAAACCGTGATCCCGGTATTTGCCTTGATGGCATTAGGCTGGAGCTGTCGCAAGAGCGGGCTGTTGGATGCGGGGGCGGCAAAGGCGCTGAACCAGTACGTTTTTTATATCGCAATACCTCCGCTGCTTTTTACCTCCACGGCTCGTGTCGCCATTGCCGATATTATCAACTGGCCGTTTCTTGCTGCGTATTTTGCCGGTACTGCAGCGGTGATCGTGATCGCGTTTTTGGGAACCCGCTGGATGAAAATATCCGGCCCGCTGGACAGTGCCGTTGTTGGCTTGATTGGGAGCTGGGGCAACACGGTCTACATGGGTATTCCGCTGTTTTATTTCCTGTTTGGCGATAAAGGCACCTTGCCCGTAGTGATTGTAACGCTGACCACCAATATGGTGATGATCTTTGTGCTGGCGCTCTGTGCCAATATGGATGGGGGAGGGCAGGAACGTCGTTCGATATTTGGGCTGTTTAAAAGCATCTTTCTGACCAATCCGGTGATGCTGGCACCGGTATTGGGGATGCTGGTGTCACACTATTCTCTGACCGTGCCGGTCCCGATCGACAACCTGCTCAATATGATTGCGCCTTCGGCCGCGCCCGTTGCGCTGTTTGCGATGGGGTTGTCTTTGTATGGTCTGTCCCTGAAGGGTAATATGCTGCAGTTAAGCTGGATGACGGTCATGAAACTGCTGGTACAACCGCTGGTGACTTGGGGGATTGTGCTGGTTATGGGCTTAGACCCGTTCTGGGCGGCATCGGCTGTATTGCTGGCTGCGTTGCCTGCCGGATCAATGGTGTATGTTCTGGCACAACAATATGAGAAGCGGGTAGAGTTAGCATCCAGTACTATTCTTTCTACAACGGTGCTGTCGTTAATAACCTTGGCATTGTTGCTACCATTAATAAAAAGCTGGGTTGGGTAACAGGGTTGTGGCCACCGGCATAAAACATAATTGATTGAAGTGGCCTGAATGTTTGAAGAGTATAAATATCTGCTGGTGCTGTTGTTTGTTGTTCTGGTGTTTACACCGGTAACCCTGAACGCCATTCGCCGCTATCGTGAAACACCACCACCGATGGCGAATAATGACCGTAAACTCTACCGTTTGTGGCGTTCAGACCCTGATGCGTATGAACGCCAGTATGGAGCGATGGACCGCGAATACATCAAAGCACAGGAAGAGAAAGCCCGCCGTAAGCAGGACCAAAAGTAGCATCCGCTAGAATGTTGGGATGAGCGGAGTAAATTGTACTCTGCCTCACCCAACCGCTATACCCCGCCTAGCAATGATTTCAGTTTACTCGCCCGCTCACGATTGGCGCCGAGATCGCTGTAACCCACCCTTGATGCAGAACGGATATGGATCTGTTTGGTATCCTGTTCAATCCGCACTTCAAGGTCATCTACAAATCCAAACGTGCCGGATGTGTACGTTGCGACGAAGTAGTTGTCCCGCTCCCTTAATAGCTCACCGCCCGATGCATTGATCGCTGCACGTACCTGCTTGCGTACGGTGCTTATCTCGTTGCTGTTGTATGTGGCGGGTGGAAGATAGTGGTCTGTATCGATCTGGAATTCAGTGCAGACACAGTTCGGAGACTCAGGGCATTGGCTGAGTTTGCCGGAGATTAACCCCGGTGCCCCGCCTGATTTAGACATCATACCCATAACACTTAAGCCGATCAGAGCGGCGATGATTAAGACTGCTATTAGTGTTAGCAGGAGTTTCATAGTGGCGTCCCGGTGATTGCGGCTATTGGTTTCAGAATAGCAGGTGCGGTCTAAGTGTATGGCCCGAGGATTGAGTTTCTTGGGGGAGGTCCTAACGCTTAGGCTTTTCTGGGTATCGCTTTACTCGATCCAACCTACGGTTTTATCTCGTTCCCATGCTCCCGCGTGGGAATGTATACAGCAGCTAATGTTATCGCGTATTTTTCAAGCATTCAGCCAGCCGGGGCGCATTGTATGGGTTCCCACGGAGGACCATGGGAACCAGAGAACCAGACATAGCTACGATATATCTCGTTCCCATGCTCTGCGTGGGAATGCATACAGCAGCTAATGTTAACGCGGATCTCAAGCATTCAGCTAGCCGGGGCGCATTGTATGGGTTCCCACGGAGGACCATGGGAACCAGAGAACCAGACATAGCTACAATATATCTCGTTCCCATGCTCTGCGTGGGAATGCAGACAACGGTCAACGTTACCGCGTATCTCAAGCATTCAGCTAACCGGTACGCACCGTCTGGGTTCCCACGGAGGACCATGGGAACCAGAGAACCAGACATAGCCACAATATATCTCGTTCCCATGCTCCCGCGTGGGAATGCATAAAGCAGTGAATGTTACCGCGTATTTTTCAAGCATTCAGCTAGCCTGGACTCATTGTATGGGCTCCAACGGAGGACCATGGGAACCAGAGAACCAGAGAACCAGACATAGCTACAATATATCTCGTTCCCATGCTCTGCGTGGGAATGCATACAGCGGTCAACGTTACCGCGTATTTTTCAAGCATTCAGCCAGCCGGGGCGCATTGTATGGGTTCCCACGGAGGACCATGGGAACCAGAGAACCAGACATAGCTACAATATATCTCGTTCCCATGCTCCGCGTGGGAATGTATACAGCGGTCAACGTTACCGCGCAGCTAAAGTATTCTGCTAGTCGGGAAGTAACGTATGGGTACCCACGGAGGATGATGGGAGCCAGAAGTAAGAGAGTTGCGGTGGGATTCAGGCACAAAAAAGCCCGGCAGTGACCGGGCTTTATGACGTGCGTTTCAGGAAAACGGATTACTTAATCCGCATACCCGGCTGTGCGCCTTCGTGTGGTTCCAGAATCCACAGGTCTTCACCACCCGGACCTGCTGCCAGCACCATGCCTTCAGACATGCCAAACTTCATCTTGCGTGGCGCCAGGTTGGCAACCATCACCGTCAGTTTGCCTTCCAGATCTTCCGGTGCATATGCAGACTTGATACCTGCAAAGACGTTGCGGGTTTCACCGCCCAGATCCAATGTCAGCTGCAGCAGTTTCTTCGCGCCGTCAACGTGTTCTGCTTTAGCAATACGTGCGACCCGCAGGTCAATCTTTGCAAAATCATCAAAGGTGATTTCGTCAGCAATTGGCTCTTTATCCAGCTCGCTCTGTGCGTTGGACGGTTTGTTGTCCACTACTGCTGGAGCCGCTGCTGCCAGCGCTGCCAGTGTAGCTTTGCTGTCTTCGATCATCGCGTTGACTTTGTCTTCTTCAACACGCTGCATCAGCGGTTTGAACTTGTTGATCTTGTGCGACAGCAGTGGGGTCTGAATTGCATCCCATGCCAGATCATCAACGTTCAGGAACGCTTTCACATCTTCCGCAACCTGCGGCAAGATCGGAGATAGGTAGGTGATGATCACACGGAACAGGTTGATGCCCATAGAGCAGCAATCCTGTACTTCCTGTTCTTTACCTTCCTGTTTCGCCAGTACCCAAGGCTCAGCTGCATCGATGTACTGGTTGGCTTTGTCAGCAATCGCCATGATTTCACGCATCGCACGGGAAAATTCGCGATTTTCGTAAGCGTCTGCGATCAGTTCGCCCGCTGCAACCGCTTCTTCGTACAGTGCCGGTACTGCCAGTTCTGACGCCAGTTCACCGTCAAACTTCTTCTTAATGAAGCCCGCACAGCGAGAGGCGATGTTCACAACCTTGTTCACCAGATCCGCGTTTACACGCATGCGGAAGTCTTCCAGGTTCAGGTCGATATCATCGATACCGGAACCCAGTTTCGCAGCGAAGTAGTAACGCAGGTACTCTGGACGCAGGTGCTTGAGATAGGTCTCAGCCATGATGAACGTCCCGCGGGACTTGGACATCTTCTGGCCTTCAACCGTCAGGAAGCCGTGACAGAACACACCGTTTGGCTTACGGAAACCCGCACCTTCCAGCATGGCAGGCCAGAACAGGGTGTGGAAGTACGCGATATCTTTACCGATGAAGTGGTACAGCTCGGTATTAGAGGACTCGTTCCAGTACTCGTCGAAATCAACGCCGTTCTTGTCACACCAGTTTTTGAAGCTGGCCATGTAACCGATCGGTGCATCCAGCCATACGTAGAAGTATTTGCCCGGCGCATCTGGGATCTCAAAGCCCCAGTACGGCGCATCACGGGAGATATCCCAGTTCTGCAGGCCAGACTCAAACCATTCGTTCAGCTTGTGGATCATGTGCTCCTGCACGTGGTTATCCACCCAGTTACGCAGGAACGCTTCGAAATCACCCAGCTTGAAGAAGTAATGCTCGGATTCTTTTTCGATCGGCTTCGCACCGGATACCGCCGAGTAAGCGTTTTTCAGCTCAACCGGGCTATAGGTCGCGCCACATTTCTCGCAAGAATCACCGTACTGATCTTCCGCGCCACATTTCGGGCAATCACCCTTAACGAAACGGTCGGGCAGGAACATCTCTTTCTCAGGGTCGTACGCCTGAGTAATAGTTTTCTGTGCGATGTGACCTTTGTCACGCAAGCTGGTGTAGATCAGCGACGCAAAGTGCTGGTTCTCTTCAGAGTGCGTGGAGTAGTAGTTATCAAAGCCCACCATGAAGCCGCTGAAGTCACGCTGGTGCTCAGCACTTACCTGATCGATCAGTTCTTTCGGTTCGATACCCATCTGATCTGCTTTCAGCATGATCGGGGTGCCGTGCGCATCATCCGCACACACATAGGTGCAGTTGTGGCCACGTTGTTTCTGGAAACGAACCCAGATGTCGGTCTGGATGTACTCTACCAGGTGACCCAGGTGAATCGGGCCGTTGGCATAAGGCAGAGCGCTGGTAACAAGAATCTTACGCTGTTCAGTCATGGTGGGCGTTATAAACCTGAATATTATGATTCGCTTGAAAGCGGGCAATTTTACGCTGTTTACAACGGTTTATGAACCGAAAGGGTAACCTTACGGTAAAATATCCCTGCTTTTGAGCATCGGGTAGCTATTCGTCCAACGCGGTGGCTGATAGAATCGCGCGACTTTTAGCACTAATGTACGAACAGGTGAGGTAACGATGGCGATTCCCAAGGTGGAACCGGAAAAGTACGACGAACTTCTGGCTGAGAAAAAAGCCTGGGTCGAGAGCGAGTTCTCGGCGTTTGAGCTACCAGAGATCGAGCTTTTTGAATCGCCAAAAGAGCACTATCGATTGCGTGCGGAGTTCCGCACCTGGCATGACGGTGATGACCTCGACTACATCATGTTCGAGCCGGGTAGCAAACACCAGCATACCAAGCTGACCAGCTGCCCGATGGTGTCTGAAACCATCCATGACATGATGTTTAAATTACTGGATGAGATTCGTGGCATCGAAGCGTTGCGCCGTCGTCTGTTTCAGGTTGATTTCCTGAGTTCCCTGAGTGGTGAACTGCTGGTCAGCCTGCTCTACCATCGCCCGATTGATGAGGTATGGGAAGAGGAAGCGCGCAAACTGAAAGACAAGTTTGGTATCGATATTGTCGGTCGTTCGCGCAAGAAAAAGGTCGTGCTGGATCGAGACTTCGTGATCGAAACGATGGACATTAACGGCCGCGACTATATCTATAAACAGGTTGAAAACGCCTTCAGCCAGCCAAACGGTGAAGTGTGTCGCTCCATGATCCAATGGGCGTTGTCTGCCAGCGAAAATGCCGGTGGCGATATGGTGGAGCTGTACTGTGGTAACGGTAACTTTACCCTGCCGCTGGCGCAGAATTTCCGCCGAGTTGTGGCAACTGAGATCTCCAAATCTTCGGTTTATGCTGCGCAGTACAACATCGAAGCGAACAAGATCGACAATGTTGATGTTGTCCGCATCAGCTCAGAAGAGTTCTCACAAGTATTGAGTGGTCAGGTTCAGAAGCGTCGTACCAAAGATCTGGATCTGGAAAGCTGCGATTTCACCACCGTGTTGGTCGATCCGCCACGTGCTGGTCTCGATGATGATACGGTGAAGCAGGTGCAGGAATACAACAACATCATCTACGTCTCCTGCAATCCGGAAACCTTAAAAGAGAATCTGGCGGTCATCACCCAGACCCATAAGATCGAACGCTTTGCGATCTTTGATCAGTTCCCTTACACCCATCATTTGGAATGTGGTGTGTATCTGACCCGCATCTGATCTAAGGTCGGGTCGTCGCCCGACACGGGCTTATCCCAGCTTCTCGTCCAGCAGGAGTCTTTCGGGGTGTGCACACTTGATGCGCACCTCTTCACAGAGAGACTCCCAGCTTGCATCCAGTGCTGCTGCGGTCATGGGTTTTGCGAAGTAGAATCCTTGTGTGCAGTTGCCGCCCTGATCCAGAACGAAGTCCATCTGTTCGCGTGTTTCTATCCCTTCAGTAATAACCTTCAGATTCATACTGTGGCTCATCTGAATAATCGCCTCTACCAGGCCCGTCTTTTTGCTGTCTTTTTGACTGGCACAGTTAGTGATAAAAGAGCGGTCAATTTTGAGCACGTCCAGCGGGAATTTCATCAAATAGCTCAGGGCTGAATAACCCGTTCCAAAATCATCAATGGCGATCTGACAGCCCAGCTCATCCAGCTGTGTAATAACCTGTATATTATTATGATTGTCGTGCAGCAGCAGGCTCTCAGTAATCTCGATCAACAGGCTTTTAGGGGGTATCTGATGCTGGTGAAGAGCGCTTTTCAGTGTGTTGAGCAGTTGGTCTGACTGAAACTGACGGGTCGATACATTCACCGACAGATAAAAGTCCGGGTCCAGCGTTTTTCGCCATTTTGCCAGCTGTGCACAGGCTTGTTCTATACACCAGGCCCCAATGGGCACAATCAATCCGGTTTCTTCAGCCAGAGGGATAAAGCGGAACGGGGGCACCAGCGATTCGCCATCTTTCAGGCGCAGTAATACCTCGGCACCAGTGATCCGGCTTTGTGTGAGGTTGATAATGGGTTGGTAGTGCAGTTCTAGCAGGTCATCATCAATAGCGCAGCGTAGCAATTCCTCAATCCGTGCGCGCTCAGGTGTATCTTTGTTTTGCTCTGGAGAGTACAGCGCATAACAGGATCGACCATCCTCTTTGGCGCGATACATCGCAACATCGGCGTTTTGTAGCAGGCGTGTAGGGGTGTCTGCATCGCTGGGATAGCAGGCGATCCCGATGGAAGCAGAGGCGTGAATACTGCAATCGTTCAGATGAAAGCTGCCCTCGAGTTTCTTCAAGATTCGGCGCGAGGTTTCTGCCGCATCTTCTGGTGATTCGATATGTTCCAACACCACAGCAAACTCGTCACCTCCTAAGCGGGCTACTTTGTCGGCATCACGCAGTTCGTTACGAATACGTTGGGCAGCGGCTCGGATCAGGTCATCACCGACATGGTGGCCAAAGGTATCGTTAATCGATTTGAATCTGTCCAGATCGATAAATAAAACAGCAAACGGTGTTTGGGTTTGCTTTCGGGTGTCCACCATCAGTTCCAGATACTGTTGGAACTGATTACGGTTGGGGAGGCCCGAAAGCATATCGGTATTCGCCTGTCGGTCCAGCTCCTTATGCGCCTGTGTCAGGCTCGTGACATCAGTCATGACGGCGAGTGCTCCGGGGTAGGAGTCGAAAGCGGAGAGTGTTGCATTAATCACAACATTTCTATGTTTTCCTACAGCGTCCTCAATAACCAATGAAAAATCTGTGACAGATCCTTGTTTGAATAGTGTGTGTACCAGTCTTTCCGCACCCGATGGAGAGTGATCCTTGGCAATCAGGTTGGACAAGGTCTTACCGATCATGTCCGAGCGTGCAAATCCCAGTGCTTTCAGAAAGTAATCACTGGCGTCGCAGATGTTGCCGTCAGCATCCAGGCTAAAGAGTAGGGAAGGGGTTGAGTGATACAGCGTACGCAGACGGTGTTCGCTGCTTTTTAAGTGCGTATGATCCTGTTCGATTCTGCACTGCATCTCGTTAAACGCACGGGTGATTTCGCCCAGTTCATCATTGGAGCAGTGTTTGACCTTGGCAAAGTCCAGCTCTCCCTGGCTACGATTGATCGCCTGCATCAGAGACTGGATAGGGCCACCCAATAAGCGGGCATAGATCACATACACTGATAACAGCATCGTAATTGCGACCAGTAGCAGCGACAACAATGTTTCCTGAAAGTAGCCCTTTTGTTCTTTCAGCAGACTGGTGTTGCCGACGATGATCTGCAATGTTCCAGCATGTTGGGTGATATGGGCGTTCTGGTAGATCAGCGGTTCTTCCAGTGTGAATGCGATTGAAACGTTATTAAAATTTTCAGAATGGACTTGATGGACAAGATTATTGCCCTCATCGTGGATTGAAACCTGCAAAATATCCGGGTCCAGCATCATCGCGTGAGTGATGCTTTTTAAGGCGTCCGTATTGAAATTCCAAAGGGGTTCAACCAGAACTGATGGGTATCGCTTCAGGCTTTCTCGTTTTTGCTCTAGATTCTCATCAAACTGCTTTTGTGCACTGTGGGCCGAGTAGCCAAACGAAAGCATCAGCGCAATGAGGGCAGCAGGGATCAGTACTATCAGTAACTTGAAGCGGAGAGAACAAAACTTGTTCAGCATCAATATCTCCGACGATCAGTGCGAAATGTTGTTAAGCACATGTTTCAAAGAGAAATCATAGTCGCTGTGTGATGATCTGTCGCCGAGTGCGAAGCGTGTAAAGTCAATTTTTCCCCAATTCTCATCGCCGAGATAGGTGAGGTAACGATCAACGTTGTCGGAGGTAATGCTTTGCATCTGAAAGTGAACATGGCCAACGGGACCGGTGAAACCGTTGCGGATGCGATTGTGATAGTCGTGCAACAGGACCATTGACCAGGCACCTGCCAGAAAGTGGCCGCCGTCCGATAGCAAAAGCTCTTCACGTTTCACGAGCTTGAGTGCTTCGGCTGACCAGTTAAGACCCACCATGCAGACATCTTTACCCGGCTGGAGACCACCTTTCTTTAACGCTTTGCGGGCACCCAGGGCAATGGGATCATTGGCAGACCAGATCGCTGAAAGTTTGATGTTATTGCGTTGCGCCCAGCTCAGGTAGCTATCGGTGAGGGACTCGGCTTCCTGCTGATTCCAGTTCGCGTAGAGGAAGCGATCCAGCGTGATTGTGTCGCTGTGCGCTTTGAGCACGGACAGTGCACCCTCATTACGCTCAATGGAGGCAGGGGTTGTCTGATCTCCACCGATGGCGAGAAAGTGATATGGCTGGGGTGATGATTGATCTTGAGCGCAGTTCAGAAGTGCCGTCATCATACGTTGGCCCGCACCGAAGTTGTCGGGGATAATAGCGCCCAGCAGGTTGGGGTTGTCACCCGGCTCGCCTATGCGCTCATGCTGCTTCGGCAAAAAATCGTTAAGTAGCATCAGTGTGCGGATGTTCTTTTGACTGGCTGCGACCAAAATCTTCTCTGCGGCCTGCTCTTCGTTCACCAGAATCAGATAGTCGGGGGGGACTTCCCTTTCCGTCACTTCGATGCCCAACTCTGCCATACGAATTCTATTGCGCTGAGCGTAGACCACTTCCAGATCAATCTCGAAGTCATCCGCCGCCGCCCGCATCGTTTCGGTGACCATGTCCCAGAAACGTTCACCTTCCTTGCCGGGATTTACGAATGTCACACTCATTGCCTGAGTGGTGCCGGAAATTAAAAACAGTGCGCACGCGAATAGAAAACGCCTGATCGAACTTTTCATAATTATTTTTCTCGTTCGAGAGCTACAGGAAACTGTATTGTGCCCTGAAATTGGGAGTAGGTTCAAATAGCAAATAGTACAGGTGGTCAGACCTGTTGAGATGTTTATATCTTGGTTAATTTTCAGTGAGAATCAACAGGGTAACTCCAGTATCAGTAGTAGACAGCTGTCTGAAAAACCATCAAAAGATAAATAATATTTTACATTCTGAACACTGTTCACTATCCTTGTCTGTAACTTAACTGAACAGTGTTCATTAACTGTTGGTTATTCCAATATTTCAACGAGGATAGTCTCATGGCCAGACGCAGTGATCATTCCCGCGAGGAGCTGCAGGAGATGGCATTAACCGCCGCCGAAACTTTGCTGGACGAGCAGGGTGGTGCGGCGCTTAGTACGCGTAAAGTCGCTGCGGCGATTGGTTACTCGGTTGGCGCGCTCTACCTTATATTTAAAAACCTTGATGACCTGTGCTGGCAGATCAATGCCCGTACATTGCGTGGTCTGATGAATGCTCTGGATCAGCAGGTCGATGCACCTACACCACGCGCGCGTCTGAAAGGCTATGCTTCTGCGTATCTGAGTTATGCCCAGCAATGGTCTCATCGTTGGGCGTTGTTGTTTGATCACAGCGCCAGCGAAGGGGATGAAGCACCGGAATGGCTTCAGGCCACAATCGCTGAACTGTTTACTCGTATCGAAGCGGATCTGGCTGAACTTCATCCGGAGGAAACGCCAGAAGACATTACGCTGGCAGCACGTACCTTGTGGAGCAGTGTGCATGGTATTACCCAGTTAAAACTGCGCGACAAACTGTTTTTTGGTGGAGAGTCTGCGGCACAGCAGATGACCGACAGTCTGATCGACCGTTATCTGGATGGCTGGACGCCGTCTGATGCATCTGTAGGAGGAGTGACAAAGTGAAAGACCTGATTAAGCACAAAGGTTTTCTAGCCTTTATTACCATGGCGTTTATCAACGCTTTCGTCGATCTGGGCCACAAAATCGTTATTCAGAACACCTTGTTTAAGGCCTATGACGGAGAGGTTCAGATCCTGCTGACTGCGGTTGTTAACGGCCTGATTCTGCTGCCATTTTTCATGTTATTCACACCCTGTGGTTATATAGCCGATAAGTATCCGAAGAACGAGGTGATGCGGAAATCCGCCTGGGCTGCGGTGGCGATCACCTTGCTGATCACGCTCTGTTACTACCAGGGTTTATTTATCGTGGCCTTCGGTCTGACCTTTATTCTGGCGGTACAGAGTGCGTTCTATTCGCCTGCGAAGTACGGCTACATCAAAGAGCTGCTAGGCGCGGATAACCTCAGTGAAGGTAACGGTTGGGTGCAGGCGACCACCATGATCGCGATCCTGAGCGGTATTGTGGTGTTCTCATTGATGTTTGAACTGCGCTTAGAGGGTGCAGAGCAGATGAGCCCGGAAGAGAGTTTATTGCGTGTTGCCCCTTTGGGTTGGGTGCTGGTGGCCGGTGCATTGCTGGAGCTGGCGATGGCGTATCGTTTGCCTCGGACACAGGAGACCAATGCCGAATCCCGTTTCGACTGGAGCGCGTATAGCAAAGGTAAAACACTGAAATCCAATTTGGGCATGATCCTGAGCCATCGTCCGATCTTTCTGGCGATTATTGGGCTGGCGCTGTTCTGGTCAATCAGTCAGGTGATGCTGGCGGTGTTCCCGGCGTTTGCGGAAGAGCACTTAGATCAGCACAACACGTTTGTCATTCAGGGTGTCATGGCGCTGGCCGGGATCGGCATCATGCTGGGGTCGATTGTGGCGGGCAAACTGTCGAAGAAACATATCAATGTCGGATTGATCCCGCTGGGTGCAGCAGGTGTTGCTACCGGCCTGATCCTGTTGCCCCAAATGCCATCAATGGCGTGGCAGGGTGTGATGTTCCTGATGATCGGTCTGTTTGGCGCGATGCTCAATGTACCGTTGAATGCATTGATCCAGTTTAACGCCGGAGAGAATGAAAACGGGCGTGTGCTGGCGGGTAACAACTTTATCCAGAACCTGACCATGTTTGGTTTTCTGGTGATCACTGTCGGCTGTGCCTACGTGGGTGTAGATGGTCGTTGGTTGCTGTGGGCACTGGCAGTCGTTGCCGTGTTGGGCACCGTACTGGCGATTACTTCGGTACCGGAAGCCTCCCTGCGCTTGATCGTGCTGGGTCTCATGAAGCGCAAATACAAATTGCAGGTGCTGGGTTTTGAGAACCTGCCGGAAGATGGCAAAGGCACATTGCTGCTGGGTAACCATATCAGTTGGTTGGATTGGGCGATGATCCAGATGGCGTGTCCGCGTCATGTGCACTTTGTGATGGATCGCAGCATCTATGAGCGTTGGTATCTGAAATGGTTCCTCGATATCTACGGCGTGATTCCGATCTCCGGTGCCAAGAGCCGTACCGCCCTGAAGAAAGTCACCGAGCTATTAAACGAAGGTAAAGTGGTCTGTTTGTTCCCTGAGGGTTCAATCAGTCATACCGGCCAGATTGCGGAGTTCCGCCGTGGATTTGAGCGTGCGTGTGAAGGTGCGGAAGGGGTGATCATCCCGTTCTACCTGCGCGGTTTGTGGGGCAGCCGTTTCTCACGCTCCACTGAGAAGATGAAAACCCTGCGTAACAGCGGTCTGCAACGTGATGTGATCGTGGCCTTTGGTAAGCAGCTGCCGATCAGCTCGAACGCCGAGATGGTGAAGAAGAAGGTTGCCGAGTTGTCTATCCATGCGTGGGAGGAGCATACCCGCGGCATGGAAACGATCCCGGAAGCCTTTATCCGTACAGCCAAGCAGGAGCCGACTGAGTGGGCGATCACTGAGGTCAAAGATACACCGCTGACACATCTGCGCTTGCTGACGGGTTGTACGATCTTTGCCCGCCGTATCAAGAAAACTGAAGGACAGAACATCGGTTTGTTAATGCCCACTACGAACGCTGGTGCTATCGCGAACATGGCGTCGCTGATGGCGGGTAAAACGGTTGTGAATATCAACTTCACGTCTCCGTCTGACTCCATGGTATCGGCGTTAGAGCAGGCAGAAGTATCGACCATCGTTACGGCACATAAGTTTGTCGCCAAGCTGAAGCTGCGCGGTATCGATGTGGAGCCGCTGTTCGCCGGTCGAAATGTCCTCTACATGGAAGATATCAAGGAGGGTGTAAGTAAAGCCGAAGGCCTGATGACACTGGGGATGGTGAAGTTTCTGCCGACCTTCCTGTTGCAGTGGATGCTGTGTAAACGAACTGATCTGGAAGATACCGCCGCAATTCTGTTCTCTTCCGGCAGCGAAGGTGCACCGAAAGGCGTGATGCTTAGCCATCGTAATATTATGGCTAACCTGCGTCAGATCTCTGATGTGCTTAACGTGCGCGATTACGACAAGATCATGGCGACTTTGCCGCTGTTCCACGCATTTGGCCTCACAGTGACCTGCTTTATGCCGCTGATCGAAGGTATCCCTGTGATCTGTCATCCCGATCCGACGGATGCTCAGAATATCGGTAAAGGCGTTGCCCGTTTCCGCGCAACCATTATGTGCGCCACTTCGACCTTCCTGCGTATCTACAGCCGCAACAGCAAGCTGCATCCGATGATGCTGGAAACCTTGCGTGTGGTGGTGGCCGGTGCTGAAAAGCTGGACCCGAAAGTACGGGATACTTTCGAAGCGCGTTTCCGTGTGCCGATTCAGGAAGGGTACGGTTGTACGGAAACCACTCCGGTGGCGGGTGTGAATCTGCCGGATCATCTGGTCACCGATGGCTGGACGGTTCAGGTCGGTACGAAGCAGGGGACTGTGGGCTTAGCATTGCCGGGTTCGACTTTCCGTATCGTTGATCCTGATACCCTGGAAGAACTGCCAACCGGTGAAGATGGACTGATACTGATTGGTGGCACACAGATCATGAAAGGGTATCTTAATAACCCTGAGAAGACGGCGGATTCGATTGTCGAGATGGAAGGCGTGCGCTGGTATAAATCCGGTGACAAAGGTCATCTGGATGAAGACGGCTTCCTGACCATCGTGGATCGTTATTCCCGCTTTGCCAAGCTGGGTGGAGAGATGGTCAGTCTGACCGCTGTCGAAGGCGAAGTCCGCCGTATTCTGGATCAGCCGGAACTGCCGCTGGTGGCCGTGAACATGCCGGATGCGAAGAAAGGCGAGAAGGTGATTTTGCTGGTGGAAAGTGAAGAAGCCGATAGCCTGCGTGACCAGTTGATCAAAGGTGGCATGCCCGGCCTGATGGTGCCTGCAGCGGTACATGCAGTGGAAACCGTACCTGTGTTGGGCAGCGGTAAAACCAACTTCAGCATGGCGCGGGAGATGGCCGAAGCATTGGTATAAGCGTCTATGGATATGTTGTTGGGAATCGCTGCGCTCGTCCCAACCTACGCGGGGATCACTTCAATACCCTGTAGGTTGGGTTGAGCAACGCGATACCCAACATGCAGATTTATCCGAAGTGGCAATGTGTTACTCGTTCCCACGCTCCTGCGTGGGAATGCAGACGGCGGTTTATCTCATCTGCTTTAGAGCTGGGTGTCCTACAAACCCAGCTCCGATCGGTACCTGCTGTATGGATTCCCACGGAGGACCATGGGAACCAGATAAGAGGTATGTCGCCCTCAGAGAGGGCTGCTACAACGGTAAATTGCACGTTCCTACAATGGGAACACCGATGGCGGTTTATCTCATCTGCTGTAACGCTGAGTGTCTACAACCCCTGTTCTGATCTGTACCCGCTGTATGGGTTCCCACGGGGGACCATGGGAACCAGAGGGTGTTTGGATTTTCTCGTTCCCACGCTCCCGCGTGGGAATGCAGACATCATCCTGATCAATATTTTTAATGTTTTTTGCGGGTAAATAATCAACCAATTGGGTGGTCTTTTGTGCGGCTGCTCAATTGTTTGATCCTTCCTCTCTATCCCTTTAATTTAAAACCATTACTTATTTTGTGAGTGTTTGTTTTCATTCTGTATCGGTTTGTCTTTCCGCACTGACAGCATCAGCTTGGGAAAACCCGTATCCACCTTTGTGTGTTTTTTGATCTTGACTTGCCTTAAAACCGTCGATAATGTTGATCGCCGAATCGCCCCAAAAAGGCGTTCGAAAAATTACTGATCGGCTCATCCGCCGGCACAATAAAAACAAGATTCAACCCAGGCTGCGATCCAGCTGCGGTTAAAGGTAATTTGTTATGATGCTAAATCACTTCGCTGTTTGCGCGCGTTCTGCGTGCCGTTTTGCTCAACCGGTCTCCACCGGAACACCACTTTCCCAGATTGAATTCAGCGCCCGACGTTAATCCGTTCGCGTTTCCGTTCATTCAAATTTCGTTTTGATTTTTCCTGATACAGGCGAATGATCTGTACCTGTTCGGGCTGGGAGCAATCCGCATGCAAGAAGCTATTACCCTCCAGGATAAGTGGGAGAAAACGTCCGGCCGTGTCTATATCACCGGCAGTCAGGCGTTGGCACGTTTACCCATGTTACAGGCCGAGCGCGACCGCGCGGCTGGACTGAATACCGGCGGCTTTATCTCCGGTTACCGTGGCTCACCACTGGGCAATTTTGATAAGACCCTGTGGCAGATCCGTGACTACCTCAAACAAAACAACATCACGTTTCAACCGGGTGTGAACGAAGATCTGGGCGCAACCGCTGTCTGGGGTTCACAACAGGTCAACATCTTCGAAGGCGCGAAATACGACGGTGTATTCGCCCTCTGGTACGGCAAAGGTCCGGGTGTTGACCGCACCGGCGATGTACTGAAACACGCCAATGCCTTTGGCACCACGCCGCACGGTGGTGTACTCGCCGTAGCGGGTGATGACCACGCCAGTAAATCCTCCACCTTGCCACACCAGAGTGACTACGCGTTTATGGACGCGATGATTCCGGTGCTCTATCCCTCCGGTATTCAGGAGATGCTCGATTACGGACTCTATGGTTGGGCGATGTCCCGCTACAGCGGCTGCTGGGTGGGCTTTAAAGCGCTGGCTGAAGTGATGGACTCGGCGATCTCCGCCAATCTGGATCAGGATCGTCTGGAGATTAACATCCCAACCGATTTTGAGATGCCAGAAGACGGTGTCAACGCGCGTTGGCCGGATAAACCGATGCAGCAGGAAATCCGCCTGCACAAGTACAAGATTCGCGCAGCGCAGGCGTTTTGCCGTACCAACAAACTGGACCGCATTATCATTCAGCCTGAACAGCCGCGCTTGGGTATTGTCACCACCGGTAAATCCTATCTGGATGTATTGCAGGCTTTGGAAGATCTGGGTATCAGCCACGAGCTGGCTGCGTCTCTCGGTATTCGTCTCTACAAAGTCGCGATGCCGTGGCCGCTGGAACCGGAAGGCATGCGCGAATTCGCACTGGGTTTGGATGAAATTCTGGTGATCGAAGAGAAGCGTGGCCTGATTGAAGACCAGCTCAAAGAACAGCTGTTCAGCTGGCAGGATGACAAGCGGCCGCGTGTGGTGGGTAAAAAAGACGACCAGAACAGCGAGCTGGTGACCTCGTTGGGTGAGTTAACTCCGGCGATGATCGCCCGTGCCATTGCAGCCCGTATTGCACCGTTTTACACCAGTGATCAGGTCAGCCAGCGTTTGGTCTTTTTGGCCGATAAAGAAGCTGAACTGGCTCAGCCCCGTGCGTTGCTGGAACGTACCCCGCATTTCTGTTCCGGTTGTCCGCACAATACCTCCACCACTTTGCCCGATGGCAGTCGTGCCTTGGGTGGCATCGGCTGTCACTACATGGCGACCTGGATGGATCGTGGCACTGACACCTTTACCCAGATGGGCGGGGAGGGGGCTACCTGGATCGGTCAGGCACCGTTTACCGATAACAACCATGTTTTCCAGAACTTGGGTGACGGTACTTACTTCCACTCCGGCTTGCTGGCGATTCGTGCCTCTGTCGCGGCGGATGTGAATATCACCTACAAAGTGCTCTACAACGATGCGGTAGCGATGACCGGTGGTCAGCCGATTGATGGCACGTTAACCGTGCAGCAGATCACTCATCAGCTGTATGGCGAAGGTATCCGCCGTATCGCGATTGTCAGCGATGAGCCGGATAAATACCCAAGCCGTGCCGACTTCGCGGACGGTGTGACTTTTCATCATCGTGACGACCTGAATGCCGTCCAGATGGAGCTGCGTGAGATTCCCGGTTGCACCGTGATGATCTTTGATCAGACCTGTGCTGCTGAAAAACGCCGTCGTCGTAAACGTGGCAGCATGACCGATCCTGAACAGCGCGTGGTGATCAATACCGAGATCTGCGAAGGCTGCGGTGACTGTGGCGTGCAGTCAAACTGTCTGTCCCTACTGCCGGAAGAGACCGAACGTGGTCGCAAGCGCAGTATCGATCAGTCTGCGTGTAACAAGGACTTCAGTTGTGTACGTGGCTTCTGCCCTAGTTTTGTCACTGTCAAAGGCGGCACACTGCGCAAGCCCGAAGCGATGGCGAGCAACATCTCATTCCCTGAACTGCCACAGCCACAGCTGCCGGATTGTTCACAGCCATACAACATCATGCTGACCGGCGTGGGTGGGACGGGAGTCGTGACCGTGAGTGCCTTGTTGGGCATGGCGGCACATATCGAAGGCAAAGGCGCAGCGGTGTTGGATCAGATCGGTCTGGCACAGAAATTCGGTGCGGTGATGAGCCATATCCGTATCGCGAATACACAAGATCAGATCCACACCGTACGTATTCCTGCAGGCGAATCCGATCTGATGATCGGCTTTGATCTGATGGTGGGCGCGAGTGAAGAAGCCCTCGGCAAACTGGATCGTAACCGCAGCCGTGTGGTGGTGAACAACCACGAAACCATGCCTGCCGCGTTTACCCGTGATCCTGATCTGCAGGTGCCGACTGATGCGATGCAGCAGGTGATTGTAGATACCGCGATTGAAGGCGGGAGCCACTGTCTGGATGCCACTCATCTGGCAACGGCGTTGCTGGGTGATGGTATGGCGGTGAACCTGTTCTGCATCGGTTTTGCTTGGCAGAAAGGGCTGATTCCTCTGAGCCGCGAAGCGATCATCAAAGCGATTGAGCTGAATGGTGTATCGGTGGAGAGCAACAAACAGGCGTTCCTCTGGGGTCGTCGTGCTGCCTTTGATCAGGCTGCGGTCGAAGCCGTTGTAACACCGGATTCAGCGGTGCAGGTGGTGAAGATGATTCCGAGCCTGAACGACGTGATCCAGCGCGAAATGCAGCATCTGACCGACTACCAAAATGATGGACTGGCACAGCGTTATAAAAAGCTGGTGGATCAGGTACAAAACGCCGAAAAGTCCCTGTCGAAAGGCAATCAACTGACCATGGCGGTGGCTGAGAACTACAGCAAACTGCTGGCTTACAAAGACGAGTACGAAGTGGCACGTCAGCTGACCTCAGAAACCTTTCAGCAGCAGCTGGCAGCGCAGTTTGAAGGTGAGTTTGAGCTGGAATTCAATCTGGCACCGCCACTGATCTCCAAAACCAATCCGGCTACCGGTCGTCCGCGCAAACGTAAATTCTCTAGCAAAATCCTGCCGCTGTTCCGTCAGCTCGCCAAGATGCGCTCGGTGCGTGGTACACCGCTGGATATCTTCGGCTATACCGCAGATCGCCGTCTGGAACGTCGCCTGATCGGTGAGTACGAGCGCGATATTAAGCAGATTCTAAGCGACCTTCGCGCGGAAACGTACAGCGATGCCTGTGCGCTGGCGGCACTGCCTGCGTCTATCCGGGGCTACGGTCCGGTTAAAGAGGCGGCCTATGCAAAAGCCCAGTCGCAGCGTCAGGTTCTGCTCAGCAACCTGAGTGATCCAACTCAGAAGAATACCACTCAGTATCAGGAGGTGGGCGCATGAACGCACCGATTAACTCAACCATGAACTCACCTATGAATTCAGCCATGAACTCACCCGTTAGCGCACGAATGACACACGATAAGGAACAACTGAACATGTCAGTATTTAGTCACCCGGAATTTGATAACCACGAACAGCTCGCGTTCTTCTGTGACGAAGAGACCGGTTTGCAGGCGATTATCGCCGTACACAATACCAACCTGGGTCCGGCGCTGGGTGGCTGCCGGATGTGGGATTACGCCAGCGATGAAGAAGCGCTGCGTGATGTGCTGCGTTTATCCAAAGGCATGACCTACAAGTCCGCACTGGCGAATCTGAAGCTGGGTGGCGGAAAATCGGTGATTCTGGGCGATCCGCGCAAACATAAAACCGAAGATCTGCTGGCCGCGATGGGACGTTTTCTGGAGCGTACCGGCGATCAGTACATTGCCGCAGAGGACTCCGGCACCAGCGTACCGGATCTGCAGGTGATGAACCGTTACACCAACAACGTAGCGGGTGTCACCGAGCGTACCGGTATCGACGACTTGCCATGTAACGGCGATCCGTCTCCGGCCACCGCGTATGGCACCTTTGTGGGCCTGAAAACCGCAGTGAAATACAAGCTGGGCACCGATGATCTGACCGGCCTGAAAGTGGCGATTCAGGGTGTGGGTAACGTGGGTTATCGCTTGGCCAAGCATCTGAAAATGGCGGGTGCTGAACTGTTTGTCACCGATATCCATGATGAGCAGGTACGTCTGGCCGTCACTGAGTTGGACGCAACCGCTGTTTCACAGAGCGACATTCTGTCACTGGATGTGGACGTACTCGCGCCGTGCGCATTGGGTGCGGTACTGAATGACGCCACCATCCCACGTATTAAAGCCAAAGTGATCGCAGGCGCAGCCAACAACATGCTGGCCCATGCCCGTCATGATCAGATGCTGCTGGATCACGGCATCCTCTACGCGCCGGATTACGTGGTCAACGCCGGTGGCATCATCGATATCTATTACGAGCGTATCGGTCATGAGCATAACGCTGTACGCGCGCATATCGAAACCATCGCCGATACCCTGAATGAGATTTTCCAACGTTCAGATAACAGCGGTCGTCCTACCGGTGAGATCGCCAATATCCTGGCCGAAGAACGTTTCATGAAATAACGCTTAATGAATTAACTCTTAAACACTCAGGCTCGTGGCGTCGCTACGGACCGGTTATCGCTCATAAAAACTCTCTGAAGATAAAAATAAAATGGAGAACAACAATGACTGAATTGACTCAGAATCCGTCTGCCGGATCTGCTTCAACTGACTCCACCGCAGGCGCAAAAGCGGATCATCCGATGTGGTCCTCGCGTCTGGCGTTTATCCTTGCGGCCAGTGGCTCCGCCGTGGGCTTGGGTAATATCTGGAAATTCCCCTATATCACCGGTGAAAACGGTGGTGGTGCTTTTGTACTGGTTTACCTGTTGTGTATCGCGCTGATCGGTATTCCGATTATGGCGGCGGAAGTGATGATTGGTCGTCGCGGTGGCCGCAGCCCGATCAATAGCATGCGCCAGCTGGCATCGCGGGATGGATTGTCCAAGCGTTGGGTCTGGATCGGTGGCATGGGTATGCTCGCGTCCTTCCTGATCCTCTCGTTCTACTCCGTGATCGGTGGCTGGGCGCTGTCCTATGTGGGTAACTCCGCTGGCGGCCTGTTCGCGGGTGCGAGTGCAGACAGTATCGGAGCGATTTTTGGCAACCTGCTGGCTGACCCGTACACACTGCTGCTATGGCACTCCGTGTTTATGGTGCTGGTGATTATGATCGTGGCGCGCGGCGTCAGCTCCGGTATGGAGAAAGCGATCAACATCCTGATGCCGATCATGTTTGGTCTGCTGCTGGTGATGGTGGGTTACGCCATGAGCACCGACAGCTTTGGTGACGGCTTCAAGTTCCTGTTCAGCCCGGACTTCTCTAAACTCACCACTGAAGGTGTGCTGACCGCACTGGGTCACGCGTTCTTCACCCTGAGCTTGGGTATGGGTGTGATGATGGCCTACGGCTCTTACCTGCCGAAAAATGTCTCCATCGTTAAAACCGCGGTGACCGTATCCATGGTGGATACCGCTGTGGCCCTGATGGCCGGTCTCGCAATCTTCCCGCTGGTGTTTGCCAACGGTATGGAAGCGGGCGCAGGTCCGGGTTTGATCTTCCAGACCCTGCCAATCGCCTTCGGCCAGATGCCGGGTGGTGTATTCTTCGGCACCTTGTTCTTTATCCTGCTGGTAGTTGCGGCTGTAACCTCGGCGATCTCCCTGCTGGAGCCGGTCGTAGAGTGGTTTGAAGAGCAGAAGGGTATCAGCCGTCTGAAAGGCGCACTGATCGGTGGTATCAGCATCTGGTTGCTGGGTATCACCACCATCCTGTCTCTGAACGTATGGTCCGATGTTCACCCGCTGGCGATGTTCGAACGCTTCGAAGGCAAGACCATCTTTGACCTGCTGGACTACGTCACCGCGAACCTGATGATGCCACTGGGTGGTTTGTTTATCGCACTGTTCGTCGGCTGGTTTATGTCCAAACAGGCGGCAGAAAACGAACTGTCGATTGGTAACGGCGTCGCCTTCAACCTGTTTATGTTTGTCCTGCGCTTTATCACCCCAGCCGCTGTACTGGTGGTGTTTGTGTATAACCTGATGTAAGCGACCTCATTATTCCTCCCCCCCACAAAGCCTGTCTCAGTATTGAGATGGGCTTTTTCTTTTAAACCAAGTTCAGCACTCCATCATCCTCATTCCTATATCTCCACGCCTTCTGTTGATCTAATCCCCGAAACAGGTCTCGTCTTTCTGCGACAGCCGTGGTAAAAAGTCAATTAAGTCAAATGGATAGACGCTAGGTAGGACAGTCAATGCCTCCCTATTATCAATACGAAGCGAGAACGCTCGGTGTGTCAGGGATGATATAGGTAGTTTCCATTCTATTTCCTTCCTGAATATCTGGTTGCAAGGTTTTATCTGCAGTTTTGGCAGTGCTAAAAGTGAGATGTTTTCTTTGTAGGATTTGAAGTTTCTTTTTCTGAGTTAGATTGGTATCAGAAACTGACGGTCCTCGTTGGTTGTCTTTCAGCAGGTATTGTTCTGCCTCTGTACCTCAGCGGTTTCGTACTTGGTGTAATTAGCCGGCTTTTTTTTGGTGCTCGTTATGTGACTTTGTTCGTTACTGCGGCATCGTTGTTATAACAAGGAAAGGCAGTTGGGCGGAGGAAACGTCCCTGCTTTGGATTATAGTTGTAATCGACTAGGGATATATGAATGGCTTTCAATCTAACACGAATGACAATTTATGCATTAATTGCTGCTATTGAAGAGGATTTGAGATCCCTAATTAAGACTCATGTTTCAGATCTAGATAAGCTTGACTCTGTCCTTTTAGACAGGGCTAAAAGCCGTATTGAAAAAGATATAGGTGTTCTCTTTGGTGATCTTGAATTTAAAGAGCTTATTGATTATTTTGATCTTGGTGATACCTTTCAAACAATTAACTCTAACAAAGATTCCTTTCCGGAACATGTTTTTAAATCTATCAGGTCAGTAACTAAAGACTTAGAGAAGGTCGTTTCCATCAGAAATAGGGTGATGCACATACGCCCTTTGAATTTTGATGATCTACCAATTGTAAGTGAGTTCTGTACAAAGCTTGTTGATTTGGATGGCTCAATTCAGTGGGATAATATATGTGCCACTATAGAACGCCTTGATAGAGATCCTAGCTTTGTACTTTCGATGGATATAGTTAGTTATGATGATGACGAGTCTATCAATCACAATCTTCCAATACCGGATTTTGATGAGACAGGTTTGATTGGACGTGACAAAGAAATAGAGCAAGTAAGACAGCTTTGCCTAGGCGGTTTTCCTGTGATATCGATTGTAGGTGAGGGTGGAGTTGGTAAGTCTGCTCTAGCCTTAAAAGTTGCCTATGAGCTAATTGATAAAAACTCACCTTTTGATGCTGTAGTATGGGTGACCTCAAAAACTACGCAAATCACCCTAAATGAGATAAAGGAGATAAAGGGGGCTATAAATACTTCACTTGGGGTTATTCAAGAAATAGGTGGGCAAGTAATAGGGGATGAATTTGGTGGGACTAATCTTGATGAGGTTATTGAATATTTAGCTGCATTTAAGATTGCTCTGTTCATCGATAATTTGGAAACAATTCTTGACGATAATATAAAACAGTTTGTAGGCGCACTTCCTCAGGGTAGTAAGATAATTATTACATCGAGAATAGGTTTGGGAGCTTATGAATACCCGATAAAGCTGCAAGGTATCGAAGAATCTTATGCATCGCAACTGTTAAGGTCAGTAGCAAAAATAAGAGGGGTTGAGGCTCTATCAAAACTCCCGGAAAATATTCTTCGTGGCTATGTAAACAGGATGCATAGAAATCCGAGTTACATAAAATGGTTTGTTAGCTCCGTTCAAACAGGATTGAGCCCTGAGGCAGTGCTTCAAAATGCTGATGTGTTTTTAGATTTTTGTATGTCAAATGTTTATGAGTATCTCTCTAAAGATGCTCAGAAATTAACAAAATCACTTCAGTGTGCTCCAGGGTTAAAAGATATCCCGGAGTTGACTTATCTAAATGATTTTGAAGCGTTGCAGGCTCAAAAGGCAATTCAGGAACTCATGGCCACCAATATGCTTTCACAGTCATCAGCCACTAAAGGGGCCAGTGTAAAAACGACATATCAACTTTCTGAACTTGCCCGAGCATATCTTGGAAAACACCATAAGCCATCTCAAACTTTTCAGAAGGCTATAAGAGACAAGAGAAATCAACTAAACTCTTTGTTTGAAGAGCAAATGAACCGAAAATCAGGGAATAAATATTTACCACGTAATATAAAGTTTAGAGATAAATCTGATCGTGTGATTGTAAGACGGTTGCATGAGGCGCAAACTCGTATTGCCAACTCTGAACATGATCAGGCATTCGAAATTTTGCAGGAAGCACAGCGTTTAGCACCAGATTACTTTGAAGTGGCTCGATTTATGGCATACTTTTACCAAAAAAGCGGTAATTTGTCAGACGCTAGAGAGCAGTATGAACTGGCTATCGTTCTTTCACCAAATACACCTCAATTGCATTATTGGTTTGGTAAATTTTTACTGCATTCCGAAGAAAATGTAGATGATGCGGTTACTCAATTTGAAAAAGCAAAGAGTATCGATGAAAAGTCAGTTGAAGTGTCCCTTGCATTGGCTCGAGGGTACTTGTTTCAGCATAAATTTGATGACACGCAAAGAATTTTAAGCGCTTTGTCCCCGGAAATTGAAAAAACTGATGAACATCTTCTAAAAATGTACTTCGATACTGAGATTCAGGTTAAATATCGGGCTGCAGATGATCTTTCAAAATCAGGTGAAGCTGAAAATGCACTTGTTGCTTTTGAAGAGATGAAAGATAAATTTGAAGCTTTAGAAGATAAATATAAGGATAAACATATACGTAAAAAATTGAAAAAATGTGCTTATACATTGAGCAAAATATCACGAGGTGTGACTCCGGGTAAAAAGGCAAGAGTTGCTGAGCTAGAAAGTTGGCTTGAAATTGAAAGTATGAGTTAGGGCTGAAAGGGGACAGATTTATTTTTAATCCTGTCTCCTTTACTAATCTGAAGGGCCTTGTCGTACCACTTCGCATATCAGGCCCTTTTAGCGCTCTATTACCGAAAAATCTCTTAACTGCACTCGCCAATCTAGAGCAGACCCTTTACCATGCACGTCAAACCAGTTTAGAGAAGTTATACAGTATGTCCCTTCCTCCTTGCCCGAAATGCAATTCTGAGTTCGTTTACCAAGATCAGGAGATGCTGATCTGTCCTGAATGTGCACACGAATGGAACCCGTCTGAAGTTGCTGAAGAAGATCAGCCGGTGACAGCTAAAGATGCCAACGGAACGTTGTTGGCTGATGGCGATAAGGTCACGTTGATCAAAGACCTGAAAGTCAAAGGCAGTTCTCAGGTGCTTAAGATCGGTACTAAAGCGCTGGTAAGACGCATCGTGGAAGGAAAGGATCACGAGCTTGACTGCCGAGTAGATGGCGCAGGCGAAATGATGGTGACCGCGAAGTTTGTGAAGAAAGCCTGATCACGCTTATGAAAGGGGACAGATTTATTTGCGAACCTGTAAATAAGTCAGTCCCTTTTGTCTTTTATTTACGAGTCTGATCCCTAAGCCCCGACTGAACTAAGTCGTTTATTGTAAGTCCCTTCTACAGACATTCGATTGCTTCCGCTGATATCTGCTGTAGGTCCAACTATGAAAGGCTTCCTTGCCAAGCGCCTCACCAATCCCAAATGGTGGTTGTCCCAGCTTAAGACGCTGCTTTTGATCACTGTAGTGGTCACCGCTATCAGCCTCTACCAACAGCGTAATATGGTCTCGGGGTCAGCACCTGAGCAGATTACCTATACCGTGACTGGCGAGCGATATGATCTGTCCGAACAATATAAACAGGGACCGATGCTGGTTTATTTCTGGGGCAGTTGGTGTGGGATCTGTAGCCTGACCTCGCCCGCGGTGAGCGATATTGCCGAATCTGTCGCGGGAACGGGTAGCAGTGTACTCACGGTGGCGCTGTCTTCAGGGGATGACCGAGATGTGCAGGCCTATCTGGATAAACATAACTATGGTTTCACGACACTGAACGATCCCTCTGGTGAGATCAGCCGCCGTTGGGGCGTGGCGATTACGCCGAGTATTTTCTATCTCAATCCAAAAGGGGAGATCGTACTGGTCAGTTCAGGGTTGAGTAGCGAGTGGGGGATGCGCATTAAACTCTGGCTGGCAGGTTTTCTCTAACGGGGATGCCTGAGCTTAAAGGGGACAGGTTTATTTCTCTAGAGATGGTCAGAACCAAAGCGTTTGGCTGAGGTTACAGTTGAATAGTTGCTGCAATGCAGATCCCGACGTTTGCCACTCTTTTTGAATTCGAGATTATAAGTTATCAATTGTTACCGAATCGGTTTCTTCTGTTTCACGATCTTTCGCAATAGATAGAAGCTCAAGGTCTTCGAGCTTATCCATCATCATTTCGTAGGCATCAACAGGCACGCAATAGAATGCCGGTTCATTGCGGTTGAGTATAGCCACTGGTTCACCATACGCACTGTTCGCAACCTTCACTGGGTTTGCTTTTAGTTCAGTGATGCTTGCCGTGACATCAGCCAAGATTCGAGTAGCCATCAAAACGATCCTTTTAAGTGATCTTTATAACAGTCACTTTAGAGGCGGGGAATTAACCGCACAAGTTACTTAAGCGGAATTTATGTTGCGTGGAGGTTGTGAGTGACGTGTATTGATGGGGTTTAGCGATAATAGTGGAAGAGTCAGTGATAACAGCCTGTCGTGTTGCCGCTCACTGGAAAGACCCTCAGTTTAACCGCAGGGCCTTTCGCATATCCAACGGATCTTATCCGCCGGTGACTTCTTGCTGTTCTTAACGTGGTGCGTTGCTGTTCGCAGGTTTTGTACCCGCTGAACGGCGGCGAGGTCTGCGTTTAGGTGCGTCTGAGTTACCCGCCGGTTTTGCTTGCTGACCGCCACGGTTGTTTGGCTTCTGGCCGTCACCGGAGGTTGCTGGTTTCTTCACATGCTTTTTGTTCTTGCCCGTTGGCTTATGTCCGCGTGCGGCTTCACCGGAGCGCTGTCCGTCACTGTGTTCTACACGTGGGGTGCGCGGTTTCTTCGGACGGTGTGTTTTCTTACGTGAATTCAGGCGTGACTCGGGCAGTACATGCACCGGATCATAGCCGGGGATGATTTCGCGGGTCAGCACATGGCCGATCAGCTTTTCAATATCATTCAGCTGTTTCTCTTCGTCGGCACTGACCAGCGAGATCGCTTGTCCCGTTGCGCCTGCACGGCCGGTACGTCCGATACGGTGTACGTAATCAGCGGGTACGTTGGGCAGATCAAAGTTCACCACTTGTGGCAGTTGATCGATATCCAGTCCGCGTGCGGCAATATCGGTAGCAACCAGTACCTGCAATTTACCGTTTTTGAACTCGGATAATGCGCGGGTACGTGCGCCCTGGCTTTTGTTGCCGTGGATCGCAGATGAGCTGATGCCTTGTCCGTCCAGATGACGGCTCAGGCGGTTTGCACCTTGTTTGGTGCGAGTAAACACCAGTACCTGACGCCATTGGTGTTGTTTGATTAACTGAGTCAGCAGGGCTGATTTCTTCTTCTTATCAACCGGGCTGATCCATTGTTTTACAGTGTTGGCTGTGGCATTGCGTGGGCTGACAGAGATCTCAACCGGATCATGCACTAAACCTTTTGCCAGCGAGCGGATCTCATCAGAGAAGGTCGCGGAGAACAGCAGGTTCTGTCGGTTCTTCGGCAATACCGCCAGAATCTTGCGGATGTCGTGGATGAAACCCATATCGAGCATACGGTCGGCTTCATCGAGGATCAGGACTTCCAGCTGGTTGAACTTCACCGCTTTCTGGTTGTAGAGATCCAGTAAACGTCCCGGTGTAGCCACCAGTACGTCCGCGCCACGGCGCAGGGCCTGCATTTGAGGATTGATCTTAACGCCGCCGTACACCACGGTGGAGTTTAATGGCAGATGCTTGCTATAGGTCTTAACGCTGTCACTGACCTGTGCGGCCAGTTCGCGGGTGGGCGTTAATACCAGTGCGCGTGCCTGATTGGGAGTTGCGCGTTTGCCACCGGATAAACGCTCCAGCAGCGGGAGGGTGAAACCTGCGGTTTTGCCGGTGCCGGTTTGCGCGGCGGCCATCACATCTCGACCTTCTAACACGGCAGGTATCGCCTGTGCCTGTATCGGTGATGGTGTGTCGTATCCCTGATCTGCAACGGCATCAAGAATAGCGGGGGAAAGGCCGAGGTCGGCAAATTTCATAGATTTTTCTCAAATGTAGGAAGGATTCAGCGCATACCCAAACCGGCGATCTGAACCCTGAAATATAGTGTGTGGATATCGGACTTACGTGAAGAATGGAGTCCGGTGCTGCATTGTGCACTATTTATAAGGTTTCTGCTCCAACTGCATAAACACAATTGCCTTTACGCGTTCAAATATAGTCAAAGTGGGCGCTTTGATGGGGGCATATGCTGCGTTTTACCCATTCGAATGGATAACGACAGGGGATGGAGTGTTGGTTTGTGTATGTCTTTAGCAAATCACGGTGCCTTTCTAATTCTGTCCTGTCACCTTTCCCCGCACCGCATCCAGAAAAATACCTGAGTACTGATCCGCTGATAGTAGAATTGGATTTCCGCCAGCGGCGGCATCTTGCACGGCCATTTCTCCTACCCGTTTAGCTTGACGTTCATCGATGCCGATTTTGGATAAGCTATGCGGAATAGCTAACTGTGCACGTAGCCCCAGCACCCAATCCATAAAGCCGTTAAAACTCTGGTCAGGCAGATCCAGATAACGGCTGAGGCGCTGGATGCGTGCTTCAATCACAGACTGGTTCGAGTTCAGTACATAAGGCATGAGGATGGCATTCAGCAGTCCGTGATGTGCATCGTAGAGTGCGCCCAACGTGTGGGCGAGGGCGTGCATGCCACCGAGCCCCTTTTGAAAGGCGGTAGCGCCCATGGTGGAGGCGACGAGCATCTGGCTGCGCGCGTCGAGATCCTGCCCATTGGCAAAGGCGCGGGGTAGGTGTTCTTTGATCAGTCGGATACCTTCAAGGGCGATACCATCCGCCATTGGGTGGTAGCTGGGGGCACAGAACGCTTCCAAGTTGTGCGACAGTGCGTCCATGCCGGTGGCTGCGGTGATATGAGGGGGCAGGCCAGTGGTCAGTTCCGCGTCGAGAATGACGATGGAGGGCAGCATCTGCGGATGGAAGATAATACGTTTCAGCTGCTGTTGCTCATCGGTGATCACCGAGGCACGACCCACTTCTGAGCCGGTGCCTGCGGTGGTGGGTACAGCAATAATTGGGGCAATCGCGGATGCATCCACGCGGGTCCAGTTATCACCTATATCTTCAAAGTCCCAAAGGTCTGCACTCTGGCCGACCATCAGGGCAATGGCTTTGCCGATATCCAGCGATGAGCCGCCGCCGAACGCGATCACTCCATCATGCTTTCCGGCTTTGTAAGCGGTCACTCCGTCTGCAACATTCTGTCCGGTTGGGTTGCTCTTAAGGTTGCTGAATAGGCCGCAGTTTAAACTAACATTCTGGCACTGTTTGATAGCGTCTTTGATCATCGGCAATGGGGCTAAACCCGGATCAGTCACAAGCAAGGGGGCTTTGATGTTCAGGTTCTGGCAGGCATCGGTCAGTTCTTTGATTCGTCCAGCACCGGCGCGGATGCTGTTGGGGTAGTTCCAGTCGCCGATCAGCGAATCACTCAAGTTGGTGCTTACTTTGGCGGAGGGGGTGGTCATAAGGCACCTCGATTCAAGAGAGATAGAGTGTGCGAAGGGACAGTGGAAGTATTCGATTCCCATCATATGTAGGGTCGGATTTATCCGACCGGCAGCTTAAAAGCTGCCCTACATTGTCATCAGCCCGGTAACATTTAACTCGGATCTAATCGCAGCGGTTTCCGGCCACGACAAGACGTGAGGCACGTACCAAAATCTGGTTGCCCTCAGGCACCCTGAAGGGCATAAAAGAGGGCTGTTACAGCTAGGTTTTTAAATATAAGAATTCAGATAATTTCAAAATAGCGCGCCATCTCCCAATCCGAGACATGCTTTCGATACTCCCGTTCTTCCCATTCGCGTGACGCGGCGAAGTGCTCCACAAAGGCATCGCCAAAGAGCTCTCGGGCGGCGTTGGAGGTTTTCAGGCGCTGGGCTGCATCCCATAAAGTGGAGGGGAGCTTCAGATGATCGGGATGCTGTTGTTCATAGGCGTTGCCGATGACCTGCGCTTCCGGTTGCCAGTTCTGCATGATGCCGTATAAACCCGATGCCAGTGCTGCCGCCAGTGTCAGATAGGGATTGCCATCGGCGGAACCCAGCCGGTATTCGATACGTTGGGATTTGGCATTGCCGGGAATCACCCGCAGGGCAGTGGTGCGATTATCGATACCCCAGGTCGCATCGGTCGGTGCCCAGAAACCGGGGACCAATCGACTGTAGCTGTTCACCGTTGGGGCGATCAGGCTTAAAAACTCAGGCATTAAGCGTTGTTGGCCTGCGAGAAACTGACGCTGAATAAGACTCATACCGTACGGCTGATCGGGATCGTAAAACGCTCTGTTGGCGCTATTTCGGTGGGTGAGGGAGATATGAATATGGCCGCTTTGTCCCGGATAAGCGTTCGAACACTTCGCCATAAAGGTAGCCATCAAGCCGTTGCGCTCGGCGAGTACTTTCATAAAGGTTTTGAACAGCGCGGCTTTATCCGCCGCGTTGGAGACACAGTCGACGGCGATGGCCGCTTCAAGTACGCCGGGGCCGGTTTCGGTGTGGATGCCTTCGATGGGGAAATCCATCTTTTCAGCCATATCCAAAATCTGTTGATACAGATCGGAATGTACAGAGTTGCGTAGGACTGAGTAACCAAACCAGTCGGGAGACAGCGGTACTAAATTTTTAAAGCCTTTTTCGCGTGCGCTGTGTGGAGTCTCCTGAAAGACAAAGAACTCGTACTCCAAAGCAGCGAATACATCAAAGCCCATCTCATGGGCACGCTGTATGACCTGTTTAAGTACGTTGCGCGGACAGATCTCTGCGGCTTGGTCGGCAAACTCCGCGATAAACAGCAGCATGTCGTTTTCAAAGGGTAGATCGCGGCAGCTTTCGGGAACAATGCGCACGGGTGCATCGGGGTAACCGGTATGCCAGCCGGTGTAACTGACGTTGTCATACAGCTGATCTTTTGAATCCCAGCCGAGCACCACATCACAGAAGCCAAAGCCGTGATCGAGTGAGGAGAAGAACTTATCCTTGCTCATATATTTGCCACGCATCACGCCATCAATATCAAACAGGCCGACCTTGATATGTGTAAGGCCGCGCTCTTCGACAATCTGCTTCGCCTGTTCGATCGTTTTAACGTCCCTTGGCTTCATCATATTCCCGCGCCTTTTCCGATTGCCTCTCGTGCGATGATGCGACCTGAGGTTGGTCAAGTTGACGCAACGAGGTTTCCCGTATGATCACGATATGTAAGTCAATATAGCTGGCTCTAAGGTGTTTGGTGTTGGCGGTGCCGTCATCGGGTCGCGAGTGATCAGGTGGTGTATGTGAGGCAGGAGCAACGATGAATGACTGGTTTGTAAAGAATCTGGGTGATGCGATGCTGGCCTTTGAGGCACAAGCTGAGCTGGAAAGTGTGCTTGTCTCAGCACGGGCAGAAGCTGGAAACCCTGAGAATATGGCCGCTTTTATTCGGCATGAATCTGATGGGGGACTTCATTGCGAAGTGAAGGTGTATCTCTCGCCTGCGTGTGATTCTGTGGCCGATACGTGTAACGCGACACCTTGTGCAAAACCTTCGCCCGAAGGGTTGGGAATGTTATTGGGGTCTGACGAAGCATGGCAGAGCTTGTTTCCAGAGTTCAGTGGTTAGAGTTTGATGTATTACTTCCAACTGTATGTAGGGTCGGATTTATCCGACCGGCAGTTTGAAAAACTGCCCTACACCGGTTTCCTGAATCTCTCCTCGCCGTTCCTGATGAGTGTGGATCTAGCATTAAACGTATGGTTAGGGTCTAGCGTTGTATGTAGGGTTGGATTTATCCGACCGGCAGCTTAGAAAGCTGCCCTACACCGGTTTCCTGAATCTCTCCTGGGCGCCGTTCCTGATGAGTGTGGATCTAGCATTAAACGTATGGTTAGGGTCTAGCGTTGTATGTAGGGTCGGATTTATCCGACCGGCAGCTTAAAAAGCTGCCCTACATTGGCTTCCTAGACCTTTGCCGAGGTTCAGTCCCTGATGAGTAAATTATTCAAGCGCCCGTCACCCATTTGCTTTATCCTAGCCGTTTTACCCAAGACCGAAGCGCTATATGACCACTCCTGATATCGACACCATCCAGAAATACAACTCCGAACAGCTTTACAGCCACTTTGTGAGCGAAGCTGCCACCCATAAGCAGATCTGGATTCTGACCGATGAATACGGCAGCGTGATGCTGAACACGGACGATGAAGACTGTGTACCCGTGTGGCCGTCACAGGAACAGGCAGAAGCGTGGGCGACCGGTGAATGGTCAGATTGTAAAGCGGAAGCGATCCCGCTGGATAAGTGGCACAGTCGCTGGACTGCCGGTATGGAAGAAGACGGTTTTGCCGCAGTCGTTTGCCCGATTGAATCTCAGGATGGTCTGGTAGTGTATCCGGAAGAGCTGGATAAGGCGTTGAAGAAAAAGTCCCAAAAACTCGCCAATAAATAATCTCAGCGAATCAGTTATGTAAGGTGCAATACTATTGCGTATTGCACCTGTCTTATCGTCGTCGCAATGCGTTACGCGTTGTTAACGCACCCTACGCTCTATACCTGTCGCGATTTACTTCTCTTTCGACTTATCCACCGGATAGCAAGATACGCCGGTTGAGTTCGTTTCACCCGCCACAAATACACAGCGAATGTTAGCGTTGTCTTTAGGTGTCCACTCGTACACTCGCACGTTGTAGCCATAGGTTTCCAGCTTATAGGCGTTGGTGGGTTTTACAGAGTCCCAGGTGCCGGTGGCGATCTGGTCAAACAGGCCTGCTTGGGTGGTGAATGACAGGACGCTGAGCAGCGCACCACAGATCAGTTGCTTCTTCATGTGTCTTTCCTTAATGCGTTGGAATTCTGGTTACTACTTTACCGGCTTCTAGTGCCGCCGGAAAATGTAATCTGTTAAGGCGCAGATGTCAGGGTAAGAGAGGACCGCTACATGTACGTTGGGACATGTTCCTCGTTCCCATGCTCCTGCGTGGGAATGCAGACAGTCGCTGGGTCTGAGCAGTAATAAAAAATCGTCGTTTAGCTGAAGCCTCTTTATGGATTCCCACGGAGACCATGGGAACCAGAAAAAAGCGCGGGCCTTATTTAGCAGGGGAGGGTTACGTCAGGTGGATTTGGATATGTGTGGTTATCCAAGCGCCAACCAGATCCCAACGCCAATCATCAGAGAGCCAGCAATGCGGTTCATCAGCTTAACGTTGCCACGATCCATCAGCAGATGCCGCAAGGCTTTACCGCCGCTGGCGTAGATGATCAGACATATAAACTCCAGTAATAGAATCAGCGCAACCAATACACTCAATTGGGGTGCCAGTGGTTGGCTCTGATCTAGAAACGGGGGGAGTAGGGTGACAAAAAATGCCCAGCCTTTTGGGTTGGCGATGGCGGTGATAAAGCCGTTAAGTGCGAGCTGAAGGTTGCCTTGTACTGCCACTTCGCTGCCCGGTTCAGGCATCACCAGCTTGCCCTTGGATTGCCACATCTGAATACCTAACCAACCCAGATAAGCACCACCGCCTAACTTGAGAAACAGAAAGGCTTCAGGGAATTGCAGCATCAATGCGGCGACACCCAATGCTGCCGCTGAGGCGACCAGCCCGACACCAATCAGCTCACCCCACATCATATGCAAGCTACGCCGTACGCCCACTGACATACCCAGGCTAAGGGCCAGCGTCATACACATCCCCGGAGTGATGGAGACGAAGAAGAAGGTGGGGATAAATAGGGACAATAACGCCAATGACATCCGTGCCTCGGATCTAAAAAGTTTAACAAAACGGGAGTCTACTCTGGGTCTGAAGAATAAAAAAGCGAGTGGGGCGGAGCAGGTCGTTATCAGGCCTAAAATCCTACGCTATCTTCATCCTTAAGCTAATAGGCCGGTGCCGGGTAGATCGCTACAATCCGCGTAAATTATTCACTGTGAATGACAAAAAGGGATGTTATGAAAAACGTACTTCTGGGTGCATGTGCTTTATCTGTTGTGTTGGCGGTACTGACGCCAAGCGAGTCTGAAGACAAAGTTCACTGGACCTATTCCGGCCAGGGTGGGCCTGATCAGTGGGGTGTACTGGATAAATCCTTCGGTGCCTGCGGCGATGGTAAAAGCCAGTCGCCAATCAATATCACCCGTGTGGTGGACGGCGAACTGCCTGCATTGGGTATGACTTATACGGCGGGTGGTAACGAGGTGCTGAACAACGGTCATACCATTCAGGTTAATTATGCGGCGGGTAATGTGCTGTCGGTGGGTGAGCGTTCTTTTGAACTAAAGCAGTTCCACTTCCATGCGCCGAGTGAAAATATGATTCAAGGTCGTTCTTTCCCGATGGAAGCGCACTTTGTCCACGCTGATAAAGATGGCAATCTGGCGGTTGTTGCGGTGATGTTTAAGCAGGGTGAGGAAAACGCCGAGCTGGAGAAAGCCTGGGCACAGATGCCAGCTGATGCGAATCATAAAGAAGCACTGACGGCTTCCGTGGATGCGAATCTGCTGTTGCCTGAAAACCGTGATTACTACCGCTTTAGTGGTTCGTTAACCACGCCACCGTGTTCAGAAGGTGTGAACTGGTTTGTGATGAAAGACTCGGTGACCGCGTCACAGGCGCAGATCGATAAGTTCACACACGTGATGGGGCATCCAAATAACCGTCCGGTGCAGCCGATCCACGCACGTATCGTTGTTCAATAATACGTATTCTGTATTTTTTGGCGGGTGTCATTGAAGGTGGCACCTGCACTCGCCTTGAGTCCGCACCGTTAAGCCTCTTCTCTAGCTCCTTTTGTCTAACTATAAGCAGTCTTCTTATACTCAATTTTCAGCTGTGCTTTCTGTAGTGAACTCAATCCCTTAATGGTGCCAAAGCTCGGGATGTCTCAGTGATTTCCTCAGGGCAAATGGGGCCAGAATTAACTTCCCTTTGGGACCGAATGCATAAAGGGCTGGACGCATTGGCGATCTGGGTAGATAATTCCTACCAAATTAGTTGGTTATTGTTTGAGATGAGTATGTTTTCCAATCTCTTTGGTAAGAAACGGTCAACGGAGCAGCCCATGACAGCGCCAGAACAGGCACAGGTAGAAGCAGCCTTACAACAGATTCAGGATCCTTATTTGAAGCAGGATCTGGTTGCTGCCGATATTGTGAAAGCGGTCAGTGTGGACGGTGACAAGCGTCAGATCTCACTGGAGTTTCCGTATCCGTGTGCCGGTATTCAGGCAGATCTGACCGCGCAG
This sequence comes from Pontibacterium sinense, assembly GCF_015209595.1. GTDB lineage: Bacteria > Pseudomonadota > Gammaproteobacteria > Pseudomonadales > Balneatricaceae > Pontibacterium > Pontibacterium sinense. The sequence continues at coordinate 131,874 of NZ_JADEYS010000016.1, forward strand.
ATTCAGGCGGCGTTGGGTGGTGATGTTGAGATCGAGTTCAGCACTAACGTCCAGCCACATGCGGGTCAGAACCAGTTGCCCAACATGGCGAGTGTAAAGAACATCGTTGCGGTAGCGTCGGGTAAAGGTGGTGTGGGTAAATCCACCACTACGGTAAATCTGGCACTGGCGATGGCTGCTGAAGGCGCTAAAGTTGGCATCATGGATGCGGACATCTATGGCCCGAGTCAGGGGCTGATGCTGGGTGTTGAAGGCCAGCGTCCACAGCCGGTGGGCGACAAACATATGAAACCGGTGGTGTCCCACGGTATTCAGTCCATGTCGATGAGTTACCTGATCGACGAAAACACCCCAATGGTATGGCGTGGTCCTATGGTGGCGGGTGCCTTGCAGCAGCTGATGACCCAGACACTTTGGGACGATCTGGATTACCTGTTTGTGGATATGCCACCAGGTACCGGAGATGTGCAGTTGACCTTATCCCAGAAAGTGCCGGTGGCAGGTGCTGTGGTTGTGACAACGCCACAGGACATTGCGCTGCTGGATGCGAAGAAGGGCGTCGAGATGTTCCGCAAAGTGGACATTCCGGTGCTGGGTGTGGTGGAAAACATGAGCACCCATATCTGTAGCAACTGTGGTCACACCGAGCATATCTTTGGTGAAGGCGGTGGTGAGCGTATCTCCGAGCAGTACGACACGGAACTGCTGGGTAACCTGCCGCTATCATTGTCGATCCGTAAACAGGTTGATGCGGGTAACCCAACGGTGTTGTCTGATCCGGATAGTGCCGAAGCGCAGATCTACCGTGATATTGCGCGTAAAGTTGCAGCGATTCTGGCAATACGCGGTAAAGCCGCACCCGCTGCGTTCCCGAATATCTCCATCGAAGAAGACTGATTCGTAGATACCATCTCTCCATATGTGCCTCAAGTGATTGATTAGGTCATTTGAGGTACATATTCAGTTTGCTGTTTCA
>NZ_JADEYS010000017.1 GCF_015209595.1 Pontibacterium sinense
AGGCGCATATTTTACTGTGCGCCGCGTCGATGTCAACCGTTTATTTGCAAGTTTTTCAAAAGTTTTTGAAGACTTGCTGGTGACTCGACCTGCTGGAATGATCCGTTAATTTACGTTGTAAATCAAGGGGTTATTTCAGCAGTCTCGCGATCCGTTTGCTGTCCGAAGAAGCTGTTGTCTCAAGCGAGGAGGCGTATTCTATAGAGTGGAGTTTGTAAGTCAAGCGCTTATCTTCAAATTTATTAAATCTTTTGAAAATGCTGTATATCAATCAACTCGACGGCGCCTGACTCTATTGTTTCTCTGAAGAAGTTACGAGCAACACGAACAAAACGCTCGGGACCATCAGTGACCAGAAACGATACCTTCCCCTGAATAGCGCTGCTATTAGCCAACGCATGATCCCGCAGCAGCCGTTTAACAACCAGGGCAGTCGTTTCTGCTGAGTCTACTAAGTGAACGTGCTCACCCATTACCTTTGATATTGCTCTTTTAAGGACAGGGAAATGAGTACACCCCAATACCAATGTATCGATACCGGCATCCTTACCTTCACGTATCGGCTGCAGACAACGCGAGACGATTTGCTCCACCAACTCTCCCTCGTGCCATCCCTCTTCTGCTAACGCAACGAACAGAGAACAAGCCAGTGCCTGAATAGTCGCGTCAGGTCGACGCTGAAGGATCGCACTTTGATAAGCCTGATTATTAACGGTGCTTTCTGTGGCAATCACGCCTATCCGTCCCGTCTGGCTTACACCACAACTGGCATCCGCCCCCGGACCTACCACCCCTACAATAGGCATTTCAGGATATTGGCAAGCAAGCGGTTCAACCGCAACAGCAGACGCTGTATTACAGGCAATTACAACGAATTTGACCTTTCGCTCCCGCAACGCTCTAACAGCCTGATCGGCATAACGTGTTACAGAAGCGGAGCTTTTCGTGCCGTAGGGAACACGTGCCGTGTCCCCCAGGTAGAGAAGATTTTCATTGGGCAGAGCTTCACGAAGTGCATTCAGAACCGTCAGCCCACCCACACCAGAATCAAAAACACCAATCGGCAGCTGACTGATACACGTCATAACTTACTTTTTCTTACGTGATTTTTTACGCGCTTGTTTCTTCAGATCCTGAATGTGCCGACCTTGGCGCTCTTTTTTCGCAACCTGACGCGGCGTCAATACATTGCGTTTACCCTCGAACGGGTTATCACCCGTACGAAACTCGAAACGCACCGGTGTACCTTTAATCGCCAACACCTGAGTGAACTTATTCTCAAGGTAACGTTTATAGGAACCCGGCAAAGAATCTGTCTGATTGCCATGCACAACAATGATTGGCGGGTTCGAGCCCCCCTGATGGGCATAACGCAACTTGATACGACGCCCACTGACCATAGGCGGCTGGTGATCGGCCACCATATCTTCCAGTAAACGCGTTAGCTTACTGGTAGACCATTTCTCCATGGCACACTGATAGGCTTCATCAATTGAGCCATACATATCGCCGACACCACTACCATGCAGCGCGGAGATAAAGTGCATCCGTGCAAAACCGGCAAACTCCAGCTTGCGACGGATCTGCTCGCGCACCCGCTCTTTCTGCTCGTAATCCATCCCATCCCATTTGTTGAGAGAGATCACCAGCGAGCGCCCAGTATCCATCACAAAACTCAGCATGCTGAGATCCTGATCCGTCACACCTTCACGCGCATCAATCACCACTACAACGACATTTGCATCACGCACCGCTTGCAGTGTTTTAACAATGGAAAACTTTTCGACTGCTTCTTTGATATTTTTACGACGGCGGATACCCGCCGTATCAATCAACGTATAGGCATCACCGTCTCGCTCATACGGAATATAAACGCTGTCACGTGTAGTACCCGCCTTGTCGAACACGACAACACGATCCTCACCCAACATCCGGTTTACCAGTGTAGATTTACCGACGTTCGGTCGACCAACTACGGCAATTTTAACGCTTTTATCAATCACATCTGCAAGCGCTTTATCCACCTCGACATCAGGTACAAGCTGCAAGACGTATTCAATCAGAGCGGTTACGCCACGACCATGAGAAGCGGCAATTGGGGTTGGCGCGCCCAAGCCCAAACCATGGAAATCACCCATGGCAACATCCGGGTCGATACCGTCTGTTTTATTGACCACGAGAAAGCATTCTTTCTCTTTACGGCGCAGATAGTCAGCCAAACGCTCATCATCTGGATTCAGACCTGCCCGACCGTCAACCAGGAACAAAACGATATCTGCTTCGTCAACGGCTTGTAGAGACTGTCGAGCCATCTCGTAATCGATGCCTTTTTCATCACCTGTGATACCGCCTGTATCTACGACAATGTAGTCTTTTTCGCCAACACGTCCTTCACCGTATTTACGGTCACGGGTTAATCCCGGAAGGTCAGCCACAAGCGCATCACGGCTCTTGGTCAGACGATTAAATAGTGTAGATTTACCGACATTTGGTCGGCCCACAAGTGCAATTACGGGAAGCATGAACTCTCTCCTGCTAATGGCAGGTAAAAAATAAAACGGCGACTACCCGCACAAAGCTGGTAGCCGCCCTATTGTTAAACGGGGTTGATTACTTCAGTTTTAGAGCAACCAAACGACCACTATTACCCAGAACATAAAGAACATTTTCGAATGACAACATGTCACCCAGCACCCCATCACTGTCTACTTTGTAACGCGCGATAAAGTGACCGTCGACCTGCGACATGAAATGCAGGTAACCTTCAGCATCGGCGACTGCAAGCGAGCTGCTCAAAGCAACTGGGGATGTAATTGAGCGATTTTCCAATGCATTCTGCTGCCATACGCTGGCACTGCTGGATTGATCAAACGCCTGCACAAAATCATTCGCCTCACTCACGTAAACATTGCCAAACCCTGCGGCAAGGCTACGATAGCTTGATACATTCTGTGACCACAAAATCTGTGCTTTACGCGGGTCCATCGCAATCAAACGACCTTGATAGCTGGTGACAAACAGACGACCATCGGCCAGCAGCGGGCGGCCGTCGATATCAACCATGCGCTCCAGTTCAGAACGCCCCTGAGGAATCGCAGCTTTACGTTCCCAAACCACTCGGCCTTTAGCATTATCAACGGCAACGACTTTGCCACTGGCAAATCCCGCCAGGGTTACATTCTGCGTAACAACCGGGGAACTAGTCCCTCGTAAAGTCAAACGAGGCACCAGGTTGTCATAGGTCCAGCGGCGCTCACCCGTCACTCGGTCAAACGCCACCAAACGACCATTAATCAGCTGGGCAACAACGAGATCCGAGTTTATCTGCGGAGCAGCTACCACCTCGGTGCTAACTTTTGCTCGCCACTGTTCAGCGCCATCAACATCACTCAATGCAATGACTTCACCTACCTCAGATGCCAGTGCAACAGTGCCATAACCGGCACCAACACCACCACTTGCCGGCAGTTCAAGTTCTGTATCCCAAAGACGCTGACCGTCTTTACGGGAGAAAGCCTGTACACGTCCATTGCTGTCATTGGCGAAAATCCGATCCCCCCAGATCGCAGGCTGGAACTGGTGGTATTTTTCACCTAAACCAGAACCAACATCGGCACTCCAAAGTACATCTACCGATTTTTCGGCTTCAAAGGACACCAGTGAATTTGGTGCGATCTCTTCTTCGGAGTCACCCCAAAATCCACAACCTGAGATCATCACCGCCATGGCGGTAGCAGCAACGCCGCGTACAAGCATTTTCATTTACTGTTCCTTTACGGCAAGGTCATCCAGTTTGATCGTCAACAAAGGGCGTGAACCACCTTGCCCTGTCGCACTTTGTGCTTTCTGATAAGCGGAACGAGCGGCCTCTTTATCCCCTTTCGCCAACAGCAGGTCACCCTTCAGCTCTTCAACACTTGCCAGGAACGCACCGGCTTTAAGACCTGCTAGCAAAGAAAGCGCTTCATCAGCACTTCCCTTTTCCGCCAACAGGCGGGCTTTACGTATAGAGGCAACCACTTGCATTTCAGGTGTCGGCTTATGGGTCAACACCCAGTCTAACTCAGCCAACGCCTGATCATACTCTTTTGCATCAACCGCAATGCGCGCCTGAACAAGTGCAGCAAACTTAGCGTACGCTGTGCTCTCGTAGTCACCTTTCAGCTGCGATGCCAGATGTTTAGCCGTCGCTAATTGCGCATCATCGCTTTGAGGCCCAATGCCTGAGACCACTGCTTCGACCATATTCTGATACAGAATCGAGGCATTCTCCGCTTCAACCGCCTGACGATCCTGCCAACCTTTCCAACCAACAACCGCAGCAACAGCGAGGCCTACACCCAGAATCAGCGATTTGCCGTTTTCTTTCCACCACTGTGACAGTGCCTGGACCTGTTCTTCATCAGTACGTATCTCTGACACGCTATACTCCTGTTATTCGTGATCAGTCATGCATTCCAAACGGCTTTAATGACCGTATCGAGGTCAGCCTGTGCGATATCAAAACGGGGCTCTTCACCCTGCCACAGGGTTGCGACCAACCCTTCATCCGCCTGTTTAACCAAAGCGATCAAAGGTGCTCCGGTTTGACGGGCTTTTGCCCCAATATTCTTTAACCCGGCACAGTGTACACGTACCCGCAGCCCCGGCACAGCATCTCTCAAGTGCTCAGCCAGTGAGATTACCTGATTCTGCAGACCTTTATGTTCAGCGGCGAGATATAGATCAAATGGCTGACGCACACCCTCTGGGATCACATCTAGCGTTTCCAGCAACAGAATAAGACGCTCTACACCCATGGCAAAGCCAACCGCCGGTGTAGGACGACCACCTAATTGCTTAACCAGACCATCATAACGACCACCTGCACAAACCGTTCCCTGAGCCCCCAGTTTATCGGTTACCCATTCAAAAACTGTCTTGCAGTAATAATCCAGGCCACGTACCAAACGAGGGTTAATTTCATACTTCACCCCTGCTGCGTCTAACATTTCACGCAAATCAGAAAAATGGGCCCGGGAATCGTCGTCCAGATAATCACTCAACACGGGAGCATCATCGAGCAATGCCTGAGTGCTTGAGTCTTTGCTGTCTAGAATACGCAGTGGGTTCGATTCCAGGCGACGTAAACTATCCTCATCCAGCTGATCCTTACGCGCTTCCAGATACTCCACCAACGCAGCACGGTATTCTGCACGCGCCTCATTGGAACCCAGAGAGTTCAGCTGCAGCGTTACGGCATCGAGAAGGCCCAGCTTTTTCCATAGCCGGGCACTTAACATGATCACCTCAGCGTCGATATCCGCAGACGCCATACCAAAGGTTTCAACACCGATCTGATGGAACTGACGGTAACGCCCTTTCTGAGGTTTCTCATAGCGAAACATCGGACCCGTGTACCACAAACGCTGTGTCTGGTTGAACAATAAACCATGCTCTTCGCCCAAACGTACGCAGCTCGCAGTACCTTCCGGACGCAGGGTCAGGCTTTCGCCGTTGCGATCCTCAAAGGTGTACATCTCTTTCTCAACGATGTCGGTCACTTCACCGATCGAGCGTTTAAAAAGCTCAGTCTGCTCAACGATTGGCATACGAACTTCGTTGTATCCATATTCACTGAGTACCGCTTTAACGGTATTTTCCAGATACTGCCAAACAGGTGTCTGCTCTGGCAATATATCGTTCATTCCACGAATGGCTTTTACTTTGGCCAACTCTAAAATCCTAAAACTATTTACAAATATTTATTCAACAACAGGCAACGTCATGCGCAAGATGTTGCCGCGCCCACGCTGTGTCAGCTCTACGGCCTGGTTATTAAAGGTCAGACTATCCACCGAAGACAACGCTCCAAGTGTCACTTTCATCGGCGCGGCCCCCCGAACATCTACCCCACGGGCAGCACCGCGCACACTCGCAACCAGTAACTTCCCTGAACTATCACGCACCTCAACCCAGCAGTCGGCATCAAAGCTGATCTTTAGATGCCCTTCACCTTCAACAACCGAAGCAGGTTTATCAACAACCGGGACTTCCTGCACATCCGCCGTGGCAACAACATCCTCAGCAACTGCCTCCGTATTGGATACAGCCTCCACTGAACTGTCGCCCCCATTTACAACCTGCGCGGGCTCATCCCCACCAAGACTTGAGCTGACAATAGGGGCTACAGCTACATCCATCTCGCTAGATACCGACGGCTCGACAGCAACCGTCTCAGGTATGGCTGAAACATGATTGAGTTCAGAATCGCTAGCGAGTTCAGAAACCTCTACAGGCTGGCTGACAATCTCTTTTTCCTGTTCAGTGGAAATAGTAGCCACTACCTCAACGGGCGACGCTGCAGAATCAGGCTCAGACTCAATATTAAATGTTGTAACAGCAGGTACATCTGCGGTTACAGGCCGCTGATTCACCCACCAATTCACAGCACCTGCGGCCCCTAGCAGCACAACAATAGACAAAACCCACTTTGCACCTCCGCCTTTACGTTGCGGCTCTTCCAAACCGCCACCTATACTCTTGAGAGGCTTAACACCTGCCTTCGGGGTGCTACCTGTGAAACGCTCATAATCAGCAACCGCCTGCTGCTCATCGAGCCCCAGATGTCGCGCATACGCCCTAAGATAACCCAGAGCAAATACTCGATTTGGCAAATCACTGAGGCGTCCTTCTTCGATTGCGACCAAATGACTGGAGGAAAAGTTCAGTGTAGACGCCACTTCCTCTACATCTTGCCCTTTCGCCTCACGCGCAGCAGCAAATTCCGCTCCTGGGAAAATTTCTTCTACCGTTTCTTCCTTATCTAGCTGTGTCTGGCTACTCACCGTGCTGACTCCTCATACAGCTTGTACTCTGCAGAATCCGGAAAAAGATTCTTCAATAGCAATGCATAGATTGCGGCTTGCGACGCTTGCCCACGCTCGCGGGCTATTTGGATTCCTACCCAAAGGCTCTTAGCATAATGCGCGACACGACGACGTTCTACCAATCCATTGAAGCGTTCGAAGTACGACTCGGCCTCATTTAACCGCCCTTGATCAAGCTCAATGCTCGCTAACTCAATCATAGAAATTACACGTGAAGGGCTAATTTGCAGCGCACGCTCGAAGGCATGTTTGGCGGCAGCAGAATTATTGAGATTGTTGTAGCAACGTGCGAGGTTTTCAAAAGCTTGTGCGCGCCGATTATAAAACGGATCCTGAGTCGCCTGCGCCAATTCCTCACAAGCCTCTTCGTATCGTCCCGCAGCGTATAAAAATGCACCAAAATTATTGCGAATCATTGCTGATTGCGGCGCTTGATCGGTCGCCTTACGGAAATATTCTTCTGCTAATGCGGCTTCGCCTTCCAACTGGAAGACCAACGCCAAACCGTTAAAAGCCTCAGCATCGGATGGAATTAACGCAAGAGACTTTTGGAAGGATTTTTTTGCCCCTTGCAGATCGCCTGCCTGCAAGTACTCGATACCGAGACGGTTATAGGCTGCATTCGCGGCATCGGCTCCATCTCCACCACGACGCACATTATCGCTACTGCACCCACTCAGCAGTATCAGCGTCAGAATCAGTGTTAGACGTAAACCGTTCACCCAAAGGCTCCTATTAAGGCTTGCTTATCTCCTGCGGAGAAACCTCTTGTATCACAGGAATATATTTTTGACTACGGCGGGTACGGTCAGCAACCTGCCCTACCAACTGCCCGCACGCGGCATCAACATCATCGCCCCGTGTCTTACGCACCGTTGTCAGTACACCACCGTTCAACATAACCTGTTTGAACGCCAGAATGGCACTATCACTTGGACGCTCATATCCTGAATTAGGAAACGGGTTAAATGGAATCAAGTTTAATTTGGAAGGCAGTCGGCGCAACACCTTCACCAACTGGCGTGCGTGTTCCGGCTGATCGTTTACACCCGCGATCAGCGTATATTCAACCGTCGCGACACGTTTATCGTTCAAACCACTTAAGTAACGATTACATGCATCAATAAGTTCGTTAATTGGATAACGCTTATTAATTGGCACCAGCTGATCGCGCAATTCGTCATTTGGCGCGTGCAAAGACACCGCCAGAGAAACATCTGTCACTTCACCGAGCTTGTCGATCGCAGGCACAACACCCGCCGTGGACAAGGTCACGCGACGTTTAGATAAGCAATATGCGTTGTCTTCCATCATCAGATGGATTGCATCAACGACATTGTCAAAATTCATCAACGGTTCGCCCATACCCATCAATACCACATTAGTGACACGACGATCTCCGGAAGGATCAAACGGACCAAAAGAGCGGATGGCAATACGAACCTGACCAATAATTTCAGCAGCAGACAGGTTTCGGTTAAAGCCCTGTTTACCGGTAGAGCAGAAACTGCAATCCAAAGCACAGCCTATCTGAGAAGACACACACAGTGTCGCCCGGCCATTTTCAGGAATTAGCACAGCTTCAACGCAGGAGCCGCCATCAGTACGGATAACCCACTTACGAGTACCGTCTTTGGAGACATTTTCGAGCACCACTTCCGGATCTCGAATCTCTGCGATCTTACTAAGTTTTTCACGCAAGGCTTTGGAGATATTGGTCATCTCATCAAAGCTGGTTGCGCCAAGCTGATGAATCCATTTCAGCACTTGGGTGGCACGAAAACGTTTTTCGCCAATCTCATCAAAGAATGCTTCCAGCTTGGCCGGAGACATACCCAGCAGATTTACCTTAGTGGTGGATTCAGTCATAGAACTCAACTCAGTTATGTGTAAAGCAATGACCGCCCCGCGAAGGGAGCGGTCTGTCAGCAATTACTTGCCGAAGAAGTATGCGATTTCGCGCTCTGCAGAAGTAGCAGAGTCGGAACCGTGTACTGCGTTCGCGTCGATAGACTCAGCGAAGTCACGACGGATAGTGCCTTCAGCCGCTTCCTGAGGGTTAGTTGCACCCATCAGATCACGGTTCTGAGCAATAGCGTTTTCACCTTCCAGAACCTGTACAACAACAGGACCAGAAGTCATGAACGCAACCAGATCAGCGAAGAAAGGACGTTCTTTGTGCTCAGCGTAGAAGCCTTCAGCGTCTGCCTGAGACAGCTGCTTCATCTGCATATCTACAACTTTCAGATCCGCCGCTTCAAAGCGAGCTACGATCTGACCAATTACGTTTTTTGCAACTGCGTCCGGCTTGATGATGGACAGTGTACGTTCGATTGCCATTATTTCTAAATCCCCGAAAGTATTAAGGACATACCAAAAATTAAACGCGCAATTATACGCGAGGTTCATTGCAGTGAACAGCGCCACGCAATGTAAAAAAGGCCCGGAACATTCCGGGCCTTTTCATTAATCCTGCTCTTCGATCCAGGCTGCCTGTATGGCTTCCAGAATCTTTTCTCCGCAGCGATTGGGGTCGTCATCAAATTCATCCAAACCCATCACTTTTTCATAAAGATCCGGAAAGCTGATAGTCAGCGGATCCTGATCGGGATATTGCTCGCATAGCTCTATCGCAATATCGATCACATCTACCCATTTAAGACTCATAGCCACTCCCGCTTAGTGCCGTTCAGACACCTGATTGATTGTGTACTTGGGAATCTCTACTACCAGATCCTCATCCGCCACAACAGCCTGACAGCTCAACCGCGATTCTGGCTCCAGACCCCATGCTTTATCCAACATGTCATCTTCCAGCTCATCAGACTCTTCCATCGACTCAAAGCCTTCACGTACAATCACATGACACGTTGTACACGCACAAGACTTTTCACAAGCGTGCTCAATCTCAATCCCATGCTGCAGCGCTGCATCACATACAGTAATACCCGGCTCAACATCTATAACCTGACCGTCCGGGCACAGCTCTTCGTGGGGCAGAAAAATAATCTGCGGCATTACTTCTTCTCCTCAATCTCATCGATCGTATGCCCCTGGAGGGCTTTCTGGATCCCATGATCCATACGACGCGATGCAAAGAAATCACTTTCATTTGATAGGACAACGATACCTTTCTCGATCGCATCCGCATCATCACCATTACGTAGCGCAATAAGCTGCGACATCTCACCCAGCAACATCTCACGTTCATCCTGAGTCAGCAACTGATCGCCATCTGCTTCAATCGCCTGCTCCAGCGCAACCAACAAGCGATCAGCCTCAACTTGCTGCTCGCGCAATCGACGCCGGTTCAAATCACCTTCGGCCAGGCTATAGGAGTCCTGCAGCATTTGCGCAATCTCGCCGTCGCTCAAACCGTAGGATGGTTTAACCTGAATACTGCTTTCCACTCCTGTGGATAACTCTTTTGCCGCCACATTCAGCAGACCATCCGCATCCACCTGAAATGTCACTCTAATCTTTGCCGCACCCGCAGCCATTGGCGGTATGCCACGCAGTACAAACCGCGCTAACGAACGACAATCCTCAACCAGCTCACGCTCACCTTGCAGAACATGAATCGCCATCGCCGTTTGACCATCCTGGTAGGTCGTAAACTCCTGAGCCCGCCCCACCGGAATGGCTGTATTCCTATGCACAACCTTCTCAACCAACCCACCCATCATCTCCAAACCCAATGAGAGTGGTATTACATCCAACAGCAACATATCACTGTCTGGCTTATTACCGGCCAATACATCAGCCTGTATCGCAGCACCTACCGCGACAACGCGGTCTGGATCGATATCGATATGTAACTCACGGCTAAAGAAACCCGATACTCTTTCTCGCACCAGCGGTACTCGAGTGGAGCCTCCCACCATAACAACATCCTTCACCTCGTCTGCATTGATGCCAGAGTCTTTCAGGGTGCGTTTACAAGCACGCAAAGTACGCGCGACCAGTTTTTCAATTAACGCATCAAACTGAGCACGACTAACAGCAACGCTCCCTTTCAGGTCAGCGTAATCCAGCTGCGCATTAACGGAATCTGCATCCGTTAATCCTTCTTTAACCTCTCGGGCCTTTTCTGTGAGGTAACGCGCCAACCCGGTATCAAGCGTATCGACTTCCAGCCCCTGCTCCTCGGCAATCCAAGTCGCAAGCGCCAAATCGAAATCATCCCCACCCAGCGCACTGTCTCCACCGGTCGCCAACACCTCGAAGACACCTTTATTCAATCTCAGTATGGAGATATCGAAGGTACCGCCACCCAGGTCATACACCGCAATAACGCCTTCTGCGGATTCATCCAAACCATAGGCAACGGCAGCAGCCGTCGGCTCATTTAACAGTCGCAGCACCTTTATATTCGCCAAAGTTGCAGCATCTTTAGTCGCCTGACGCTGAGCCTCGTCGAAATACGCTGGTACAGTTATAACAGCACCAACGATTTCTCCGCCCAGAGAATCTTCAGCTCTCTGTGTCAGTACACTCAGAATATCCGCAGACACCTGTACCGGGCTTTTCTGCCCAGCCACCGTAGAGATAAACGGCATGCTATTGTCGCCCGCGACAAAGCGATAAGGAGCTTCCGCACCCAATGCACGCACATCTTCTACGCCACGCCCCATCAAACGTTTAACGGATACAATGGTGTTATAGGGGTCGAATGAGGCTTTTTCACGTGCCGCTGAACCCACTTCCTGACGTCCGCAATCCAGATAGCGCACAACCGACGGTAAAATATGCTGACCATCAGCATCAGGCAGCGTAACAGCTTCACCACTTTTCACGGTTGCAACCAGTGAGTTAGTGGTACCCAAGTCTATACCCACAGCTAATTTATGCTGATGGGGAGCGGCACTCTGGCCGGGTTCTGCGATCTGTAACAGCGCCATAAATCGTTTGCTCAGTCATCCAGTCGGTCTTCGAGGTTTTCAACTTCGAGCGCCAACTTCTCTAAAAACTGCATTTTTCTCACCAATGCCACCGCGGGCTCATAGGCCTGTGCGATATAGCGTTCTTCAAACTCTATACGCAGTCGCGCTAGCATTGCCTCAACTTCTTCGGACAACTCATCGAGCGCCTCGAACGGATCAGCCTGATCCGGGATCTCTTCCAACTGCTCACGCAGCTCCATCTGCTGCATCAAGAACACAGGATCTATCGCCACCGAGCTTTCACTCGCGGTATCAAACCCGTGTAACTTAAGAAGATACTGTGCGCGAGGCAAAGGTGTCTTGAGCGTTGTCACAGCTTCGTTCAAATAAGCCGTATATTGCTCAGACAGGCGTCGCTCTCGATCAGATAGATGGGCATGCCGATCCGGATGCAGCGTCTTTTGCAGATCTAAATATCGCTCAGACAACTTAATCGGATCGATTTGGAAGGAAACCGGCAGGGCAAACAGCTCAAAAAAATTCTTACTAATATCCATTGCTCTGCCCGGTATGGATTATACGTTGAAACTTTCGCCGCAACCGCATTCACTGCTTACGTTAGGGTTGTTGAATTTAAAGCCTTCATTCAACCCTTCTTTCACGAAATCCAACTCAGTACCATCAAGGTACAGCAGGCTTTTCGGATCAATGACGATCCGCACACCCTGAGACTCAAAAATCTCGTCCTCAGGTTGTTTTTCGTCTACGAACTCAAGCACGTAGGCCATACCGGAACAACCCGAAGTGCGCACACCCAAGCGAATACCAAAGCCATGCCCACGTTTTTCCAGATATCGCGCTACGTGCTGAACCGCAGCATCACTCATAGAAATTGCCATAAATTCACATATCCCGCCGCGGCTACCAACGGTAGCAGCGGCCTCATCAGTTACTTCTTATCCTGCTTCTCTTTGTAGTCAGCTACAGCCGCTTTAATCGCGTCTTCAGCCAGTACGGAGCAGTGAATTTTAACCGGCGGCAACGCCAGTTCTTCAGCGATCGTTGTGTTTTTCAACTCTTCCGCCTGATCCAGCGTCATACCTTTAACCCACTCTGTTACCAGCGAGCTAGAGGCGATAGCTGAACCACAACCGTAGGTTTTAAACTTGGCGTCTTCAATCACGCCTTCATCGCTAACTTTGATCTGCAGACGCATAACGTCACCGCAGGCAGGCGCACCCACCATACCGGTACCGACGCTTTCGTCACCATCATTCATTTTGCCCACATTACGAGGATTCTCGTAATGATCGATTACCTGATCACTGTAAGCCATTGTCTGACCTCCTGATTTCTCAGCTAGATTTAGTGGTGAACCCACTCTACCTTGCTAAGGTCTACACCATCTTTAAACATATCCCACAATGGAGACAGCTCACGTAACTTGCTAACTGCTTCGCGAATCTGAGCGACAGCACGATCGATGTCTTCTTCTGTAGTAAAACGTCCAAAAGAGAAACGAATGGAACTGTGTGCCATTTCATCGTTCAACCCCAGCGCACGCAGCACATAAGAAGGTTCCAGACTGGCGGAGGTACACGCCGAGCCAGAAGAAACGGCCAGATCTTTAAGAGACATCAGCAAAGATTCACCTTCAACAAAGGCAAAACTAACATTCAGATTGCTGACTACGCGCTGCTCTTTGGAGCCATTAACAAAAACTTCTTCCATATCCGCGATGCCAGCAAGAAAACGATCACGAAGTCCGAGTGCATGTGCGTTGTCTTTTGCCAGCTCTTCTTTAGCGATACGGCAGGCTTCACCCATGCCTACAATCTGGTGAGTCGGCAGTGTACCGGAGCGCATACCGCGTTCATGACCACCGCCGTGCATCTGAGCTTCCAAACGGACACGCGGTTTACGACGCACATACAACGCACCAATACCTTTAGGTCCGTAGAACTTATGCGCTGAAAAGGACATCAGATCCACTTTGGCAGCAGAGACATCAATGTCGACTTTGCCAGCACTCTGCGCAGCATCCACATGGAATATAATGCCTTTCGCACGTGTCAGCTCACCAATTGCCTGAATATCAGTAATGGTGCCAATTTCGTTATTCACATGCATCAGAGACACCAGAATAGTGTCTTCACGGATCGCATCAGCAACAATCTGAGGTTCAATTAAACCTTCGCTGTTTGGATCCAGATAAGTAACCTCAAAACCTTCGCGCTCAAGCTGACGACATGTATCGAGAACAGCTTTATGCTCAATTTTAGAGGTAATAATGTGCTTGCCTTTCTTCTGATAGAAATGCGCTGCACCTTTAATTGCCAGGTTATCAGACTCAGTTGCACCGGAAGTCCAGACGATCTCGCGAGGATCAGCAGCGATCAGGTCAGCGACCTGACGGCGAGCATTCTCTACCGCTTCTTCAGCCTTCCAGCCAAAAGCGTGTGAACGAGACGCAGGGTTACCGAAGTTACCATCCAGCGTCAGACATGCAGTCATTTTCTCAGCAACACGCGGATCTACCGGTGTAGTTGCTGAGTAATCCAGATAAATAAGCTTATTCATTCTGCTCTCCGAGCCTTCCCCTCTAAACTACCGCTTCGCCAGCTTCTGCCGGGCGAGTATCGGAGCCTACAATCATATTGTTTAACTGACGACGATCCTGCCGCTCAGCTACATCTTTCACATCTCTGCGGGCCACCAGGCTCGCGAGAGTAATATCACTCAGAAACCCGTGAATTTGAGTACTGAGGTCACACCACAAATGATGCGTCAGACAGACCTCTCCACCTTGGCAGTTCCCAGTATGCTTACAGCCTGTCGCATCAACTGATTCATTGACCGCATCAATGACTTCTGCCACATTAATACCGGCAGGTTCACGATTTAACTGATAACCGCCGCCGGGGCCGCGAACACTGCGTACCAATTCATTGCGGCGCAGTTTCGCAAAAAGCTGCTCAAGGTAGGACAGTGAAATCCCCTGCCTCTCAGAAATATCAGCAAGACTGATCGGTCCTTTACCTTCATGTAAAGCCAAATCCAGCATTGCAGTAACGGCGTAGCGCCCTTTAGTTGTTAATCGCATAATCGTCTTCCATCGCAACCTGTCGGCGAGTGTGAGCTGATTATGCAATACCCGACTAAATCAATCAACTATTAGCTTGACTATTTTTGTCGGATAATTCAAATAAAAAGGGGCATTATTTTAACACGTTTAAAGGACCACTGGACAGATTCACCTATTCGCTCACCCCAGCAGCTTCTTTTGTACCGCCTTTAGCACGCCACGCAACACATTCACTTCAACTTTATCCGGTACCGCCCGCATCAAAAGTCGGCGCATACGAGGCATCAACTGGCGTGGATTCTCAGGATCAAGGAATTCAATTTTGATCAGCGTTTCCTCTAGATGATCAAACAACCGCTCCAGCTCAGCATGATCTGCCAACTCGATATCCCAATCCGTACCCCAGGATGGCCGGTCACTCCCCCCCTTCTGATTAGCCTCCAGCTTCAACTGCTCCATGCGTAGCTCATAAGCAATCACCTGCACGGCTGCCGCGATATTCAGAGAACTGAATCCCTCAACCGATGGAATATTCACGTGGTGATGACATAGCTGAAGCTCTTCATTGGTCAAACCTCGATCTTCACGACCAAACACAATCGCCGTCTTTTGTGGTGAAGGCACAACAATCGATGCCATCTCCCTCGGATTAACCAACGGCCATGGAATATGACGCTCACGTGCACTTGTACCCACGGCCAACTGACAGTCTGCCAACGCCTCTTCCAATCCAGACACAACGCGAGCGTTCTCCAAAATATCTAACGCTCCCGAAGCACGGGCATCCGCCACTTCACTCGGAAACTCCTTTGGAGATACCAAGCAAAGATCATCCAACCCCATATTCTTCATCGCCCTGGCCACACCACCGATATTGCCCGGATGAGTGGTATTGACCAGAACTATACGTACCTTTTCCAACATATCTATTCCCAAACCGGCAATCTAAAGCGCAATATTTTAACAGAGACCCATTCAACTGTTCAGCCATCGGCCAAGCTCGGTTATAATTAGCGTTTTCCGCTCTCTAACAGTTTGTAGGTTCTAAACGCATGCAACCCATGGTTAACATCGCCCTGCGCGCAGCCCGTATCGCAGGTGAACAGATCGCGCGCTCCATTGAACGTCTCGATTTGATCAAATCCGAAGACAAAGATGTCGCTAAATTCCTGAGCGAGACCTGCAAACAGGCCGAGTCAACTGTCGTTACCACGATCCAGAAAGCCTACCCAAACCACAAAATCATTTGTGAGCACAGCGGTACGCACGAGCCACTAAAAGAAGGTCCTAGCTTCTGCTGGCACGTTAACCCGATCGACAGCCTGTCAAACTTCTCTAACGGTCTGCCAGCCTTTGCATTCAGCATCACCGGCTACCAGAATGACCGGATTGAACACGCCATCATTTTAAACCCGCTGATTGGCGAAGAGTTCACCGCAAGCCGCGGCAGAGGTGCACAACTCAATGGTCGACGCCTGCGCGTTAGCAATCGCAAAACACTGGACGGCTCACTGATTGGCTCCGGCTTCTTCAACCGCACCAGCGACAAACCGCATTTCAACGTCCACCAGGAAATGGTAAAGAACGTTACCCTGGCTGGCGGCACACTATACAACGGCGGCTCAGCTGTACTTAACCTTGCTTATACAGCAGCCGGCCGCCTGGATGGTTTTTTCCAGCTTGGACTGCACGAAAGCGAAGTAGAAGCTGGCACCCTGTTACTACAGGAAGCAGGCGGCTTAGTTGCAGACTGCTTCGGCACCAACAAGTATCGTGAAAACGGACACGTTGTAGCCGGCAACCCAAAAATGTTTAAGGCTATTCTGCAGGGTTTACGTCCAGCACTCACCCCTGACATGCAGTAAACAAAGCATCACTATAAAAAAACCGGCTATTGCCGGTTTTTTTATGCCTGAATCCACCTCACACCCACACGAAGGCACAAAAAAGCCCGGCAGATGCCAGGCTTTTTTCAGAGCATCATTCGCTCTAATTATGCATCGTACGGATTGCGCAGCACGATTGTCTCAACACGGTCAGGACCAGTAGAAACAATATCAATTGGCGCTTCAATCAACACTTCCAGACGCTTGATGTAATCACGCGCTTCCTGAGGAAGGTCATCGATAGATTTAGCACCTACTGTTGTGCCTGACCAGCCACTCAGCTCTTCATAAATCGGCTCAATAGCTTCGTAGTCTTCACTACCAGTCAAAGTAGAAACATCATTGCCTTGCTCATCTTTATAGCCGGTGCAAATCTTGATCGTTTCCAGACCATCCAGCACGTCCAACTTAGTCAGACAGATACCGGAGATAGAGTTAACCTGAATCGCGTGTTTCAACGCTACCGCATCAAACCAACCACAACGACGTGCACGACCCGTGGTTGAACCGAATTCGTGACCACGTTCGGCCAGACGCTGCCCCACTTCACAATCAAGCTCAGTTGGGAAAGGACCACCACCTACACGCGTGGTGTAAGCCTTAGTGATACCCAGAATATAATCCAGGTACAGCGGACCAAAACCACTACCGGTAGACGTGCCACCCGCCGTAGTATTGGAGGACGTCACATAAGGATAAGTACCATGATCGATATCCAGCAGAGAACCCTGCGCACCTTCGAACATGATGCTCTCACCCGCTTTACGCAGGTCATGCAACATCGCGGTTACATCAGCAACCATCGGACGCAGCTGCTCACCCATTTCCAGCGCTTCTTTCAGCACAGCATCGTAATCAACCGCTTCTACTTTGTAGAAGTGTTCCAGCTGGAAGTTATGATATTCCATCACTTCTTTCAGCTTCGCAGCAAAACGCTCAGTGTCCATCAGGTCACCTAAACGCAAACCACGGCGCGCTACTTTATCTTCGTACGCTGGCCCAATACCGCGACCGGTTGTACCGATCTTGGTTTTACCACGAGCCTTCTCACGTGCCTGATCCAGTGCAACGTGATATGGCAGGATCAACGGACATGCTGGACTCAGACGCAAACGCTCACGTACAGGAACATTCGCTTCTTCCAGACCACGAATCTCTTTCAGCAATGCTTCAGGCGACAGAACGACGCCGTTACCGATCAAACATGTTACGTTTTCACGCAAAATACCGGACGGGATAAGATGCAGTACAGTCTTTTCCCCATTGATAACCAGTGTGTGGCCTGCATTGTGCCCGCCTTGAAAGCGCGCTACAGCTGCAGCCTGATCAGTCAGCAGATCAACGATCTTGCCTTTACCTTCATCACCCCACTGGGTACCCAGAACAACGACGTTTCTACCCATTGTTGCCTTCTTGAGATTAGTCATTTATCAATACGAGGTTACAGACCTTTGACGGTCCACTCACCATTTTCCAGCACCAACTCGGCACTGCTTTTCACCGCCTGATTATCACCAGACAATGCTTGAATCACCCGCACGCCTTGCGCACGCAATTCGTTAATCTTTTCTAGTAGCGCAGCATCTTCCCCCGCAGGAGCAGTAACCAAAGATACTTGAGCAACCTGCAGAGACGCCAGATCAACCAACGTCTTCAGATCTGCGCTGAACCCTGTTGCCGGACGCGCACGACCGAAATCACGACCGATATCATCATAACGACCGCCTTTCGCCAGTGCCTGCCCATACGCCGGAGTGTATGCCGCAAATACAACACCTGTGTGGTAGTTATATCCACGCAACTCACTCAGATCAAAGTACAAATCTAATTCAGGGAAGCGCTTGGCAACACGTTGTGCCAACTCTTCCAAATAAGCAATTGCATCCAGCACATCTTCTGACGCATCAGAAAATAACACTTTAGCTTTTGCCAGCACCTCAATACCACCGTGCAAACGAGGCAATTCGGCCAGCAACTCCAACACACGCTCATCGACATCCAGCGTCTTCAGAAAACGCTCGATCTCCGGCAGCGCTTTACGCTGAAGCATGCCCTGATACTCATTTTGCTGCGCGGATGTCATACCCGCATCAACCATCAGACCACGGAAAATACCCACATGACCGAGATCCAAACTCAATTCTTGATCAGCACCCGCTTTGTGCAAGGTCGCAATCATCAGCGCGATAACTTCTACATCACTATCCAGCCCCGCATGACCGAACAACTCAGCACCGATCTGCAACGGATTACGTGAAGCCAGCGGCTGGGTAGAACGCGCATGCAAGACAGAGCCGCAATAACAAAGACGACTCGCACCTTCATTACGCATGCGGTGTGCATCAATACGCGCAACCTGTGGAGTGATATCTGCACGAATACCCAAGGTATGACCGCTCAACTGATCAGTCAGCTTAAAGGTGTTGAGATCAAGTTCACCGCCTACACCCGTAAGCAATGCATCCAAGTGCTCCATCAACGGAGGCAGCACCAAGTCGTATCCCCAACTATCGAACAGATCAAGCAAACGGCGACGCATCGCCTCGATCTGGCTCGCTTCCGGCGGAAGGATCTCTTTTACACCTTCCGGTAAGAGCCAACGATCTGCCAACGCCATGCAGTACTCCAACAGATATATAAATCGATGTTAATTGATCAAATACAGAATCAAGGTACCCAGCAACATACTCGCTAAGCCCATGAATCTAAGGGTTCGGTTATCCACAAGTGCCAACTGCTGTACCAAGTTACGCCATCGCTGTGGATAGAGAAAAGGAATAACCCCCTCCAGTACCAGCATCAAGCAAAAGCCAATCGCTAACTGATGCAAAAAATCCGATGACATAGGCAGTCCGCCAGGTTTCGAAACCCCACTAACACAAAAAAACCGGGCTAAAACCCGGTTGACGTATATTACCACGTAATCGCGACTATTGGAGTCCCGATTACGTGTTTTTTGTTACCACTTTCAGCTACTGTGCAGCTGCTGGCGCCTGCGGCTCAGATAGATACTTAAAGAAGTCACTATCCGGCTTCAACACCATCATATCACCGCTGCCAGTGAACGATTTGCGGTATGCCTGCAGACTACGATGGAAAGAGTAGAATTCAGGGTTCTGCTGATAAGCATTTGCATACACATTCGCTGCAGTGGCATCGCCTTCACCTCGAATCCATTCAGACTCTCGGTACGCTTCCGCCTCGACAACCGTCTTCTGACGATCTGCGTCTGCGCGAATACCTTCCGCCAGCTCTTTACCTCGCGCACGCAATTCACTTGCTTCACGCTCACGCTCGGTACGCATACGCTGATACACAGATTCAGATACGGCAGGTGGCAAATCGATACGCTTCACACGCACATCGATCACCTCGATGCCGAACTCATCTTCAGCAATTTTGCTCAGGCTCTCAGTCAACTCCTTCATCAACTGCTCACGCTCACCAGAAACCACTTCAGTTACCGTACGCTCACCAAACTGGTTACGCAGACCTGTATCTACACGGTCAGACAGAAGCTTCGCGGCACGGAACTCATCACCTGAAGTTGCGGTATAGAACTTTTCAACATTATCAATCTTCCACTTAACAAAAGAATCCACTTCCAGACTCTTTTTCTCCAGTGTCAGATACGACTGAGGCGCAGCATCCAGCGTCAACACTCGACCATCAAACAGGCGAACGTTGTTCACAATTGGAAAACGGAAATGCAAGCCAGGCTCCAGATCCGAATTCACCACCTCACCAAACTTCAGCAATACGCCACGTTCGGTTTCTTTAACAATGTATACAGAGCTATAGCCGACAAACACCGCAACAATGAGAACGATGAGAACAAACATACTAGAAGGTTTCATTAACGCCCCTCCCTACGGGTATTCAGCTGACGCTGACGCAACTGATCAATAACCTGATCAGTCACTTCACGCAAACTCTGGTTATCCAAACGCACTGGACCATTCGCATCTACACGTGGCATAGCCGCAGCCGATGTACCCTGACTCAACTTATCGAGTGGCAGATACATCATGTTATTACCACCTTCAACATCAACCAGAACCTTAGGGCTATTACCCAAGACCTGCTCCATCGTATCCAGATACAAACGCTCACGGGTAACGTCCGGCGCTTTTTCATATTCAGTCAACAACGCAGTGAAACGGCGCGCTTCACCTTCAGCCTTTGCAATGACCTCTTCACGGTAAGCATTGGCCTCCTCCAGCATACGCTGGGCCTGACCACGCGCTTCCGGAATGATGCCGTTGGAATAGGCTTCAGCCTCGTTTTTCACACGGACTTCATCTTCTCGGGCACGGATTACATCGTTAAATGCATCCTGAACCTGACTCGGCGCTTTAGCTTCTTTTACGTTGACCTTAGAGATCTGCAGACCTGTGCTGTAGTCATCCATGTAACTCTGAAGACGCTCCTGCACCTGAACAGACAGCGCTGCACGCCCCTGCGTCAGGATAGAGTGCATATCGGTTGAACCCACTACGTGACGCAACGCAGATTCAGCTGCATGCGACAAGCTAGCCTCAGGATCACGAACACTCAACTGGAAGTCTTTAGGATTGGCAATGACATACTGAACCGCCATATCCACATCAACGATATTTTCATCTTTGGTCAGCATCAACGCACGGTGCGTACGGGTACGAACCTGAGTGACATTAACCTTCTGCACTTCATCAATCAGCGGTGGATTCCAACGCAGACCCGGTCCTACCGTTTCGGCATATTTACCCAAACGAAGCACAACACCACGCTCCTGCTGATCAACGGTATACATACCCATGCCCGCCCAGAGGACTGCAGCAATCACGATCAGGATCAGGAAAAAACCAGAGCCTGATGAAGAACCAGAACCCGATCCACCACCGTCGCCGCCAAAGCCGCCACTGTTTGGTTTTTTACCGGAGCCACCAAAAATACTATTCAGACGATCCTGAAGCTTACGCAGAGCCTCATCCAGATCAGGAGGTCCCTGATCGCCGCCACCACCATTGCCGCCGCGGTTTTTACCACCACCGCCCCAAGGATCATTATTATTGCCGTTACCACCCGGCTCATTCCAAGCCATTACGTGTCTCCGTTCCAAAAGCTTGATTCGCTGAGGAAAATTGTAGGTAGCCCCTAATTACTGTGCAAGCA
Source organism: Pontibacterium sinense (assembly GCF_015209595.1). Taxonomy (GTDB): domain Bacteria; phylum Pseudomonadota; class Gammaproteobacteria; order Pseudomonadales; family Balneatricaceae; genus Pontibacterium; species Pontibacterium sinense. The sequence goes on from NZ_JADEYS010000017.1 coordinate 21,878, forward strand.
ACATTTGCATTTATCCGACAAAAGAGCGGATCTATTTAAATATAGTCGCAAAGAAAAGGATTTTACCCAGCTATTTAATGATGGACCTCAACTGAACAATAGCGTTCAGCCGGAATATCCAACCGACTCAAAAGTTGTAGCAGATCTTTTTTCTGCAACCGTATTTCCAGCTGCATATGCCCCTGATCATCATAGGACTCGTTCAGAACCGCACCCTGATCGTACAACTGGGCACGCAAACCACCATCGCGCGGCGATAAGCTGATCGTTTCGTGAAAAACATCGTCCGACAGCAACTCGTTCACTGCCTGTAAAAGCAGTTCAGTTCCCGCCCCAGACACCGCTGAAAGCCAAACCCTGACGGGCTGTCCTTCGTCATCACGATCAATACGCGGCGCCTGACCTTCAAGCAGATCCAGTTTGTTATAAACCTGAAGCTGAGGAATATCCTCTGCTCCGATCTCTTTTAGCACTTTCTCTACTTCGTGGATATTATCGTGACGTTCATCGTCATAACAATCTATCACATGTAACAACAGCGTTGCTTCAGACGTTTCCTGCAATGTTGCCCTAAACGACTCAACCAATTTATGCGGTAGATGGCGAATAAAGCCAACCGTATCTGCAAGAATAGCGGGACCGGCATCGTCCAGAGTGATACGTCTTAACGTTGGATCCAGCGTAGCAAACAACTGATCAGCCGCATAAATATCGGATGCCGTAATCTGGTTAAAGAGCGTCGACTTACCCGCATTGGTGTAGCCGACCAGCGATACAGTTGCGATCTCCGACCGTCGACGGGAACGACGCCCCTGATCACGCTGCTTGCGTACTTTATCCAGACGCTTGTGAATACTCTTGATACGCGCCCGAAGCATTCGCCGATCACTTTCAAGCTGAGTTTCACCCGGACCACGCAGACCGATACCACCCTTCTGACGCTCAAGGTGGGTCCAGCCACGGACCAGACGGGTCGACATATGCTCAAGTTGCGCCAGCTCTACCTGCAATTTACCCTCATGGGTACGCGCACGCTGGGCAAAAATATCCAGAATCAAGCCTGTTCGATCAAGTACTCGACACTTGATCTCATGCTCGATATTTCTTTCCTGACCGGGACTTAAGGCGTGATTAAAGATAACCAGTTCAGCACCGTGCATCTGAACAAGAGCACGTAGCTCCTCCAGTTTACCGGCACCAACAAAGAATTTCGGACTGGGCTGTGCACGTGACCCCGTCAAAAATTCGACGGGGTCGGCACCTGCTGAAAGCGCAAGCTCTTCGAGCTCTCGGGGACTTTCCTGATCGGCCTCATCGGCCAGATCTAAATGCACTAGTATGGCGAGTTCGCCAGATTCGGGACGCTCGAAGAACAATTATAACCTCAGCTGGCAGACTTAGGCTCTTCCGCCGGCGGCAGCTTCACGGGACGTGCTGGCACAACGGTTGAAATAGCGTGTTTATAGACCATTTGGCTAACTGTATTTTTCAACAGAATAACAAACTGATCGAAAGACTCGATTTGACCCTGCAACTTAATGCCATTTACCAAGAAAATGGATACGGGTACCCTTTCCTTACGCAGAGCGTTCAAATAAGGGTCTTGTAAAGATTGCCCTTTTGACATTACAAACTCCTTCCTGAAAAAATTTTCGTTATATATTTGATTATAATTTTTTATATCTGTCCAAAAATCCACCTGTATTCTAGCCCACAAGCAGAGTTTAACGACCAGCCTGTCATTATATAATGACAGAGTTAATCAATTTCAAGGCTTTAGACGTAATATCTCGATCATTTGTGTCCAGCCAGTTAAGATTTTCCCAACTTCTCAACCACGTAATCTGTCTTTTTGCCAACTGACGCGTGGCTACAACCCCTTTAAACTGCATGGTTTCGTAATCCCACTGCCCGGAAAAGCACTCCCACATCTGCCGGTAACCGACACATCGCACCGAAGGCATCGCCAGATCCAGATCTCCACGCTCCCACAATGCCCGCACTTCCTCTTCAAACCCTTGTTCCAGCATAATCTGGAAACGCTGCGCTATACGCTCATGCAACACAGAGCGTTCTGGCGGCATCACTGATAACGACACCACCGGACTATCCAGTCGCTGAGCTTGTTGCTCCGCCCAGTGTTCCGTCATAGAGCGTCCGGTTATCTCATACACTTCCAACGCACGCTGTAAACGCTGAGAATCATTTGGGTTTAATCGCTCTGCCGATTGCGGGTCAACCTCTGACAATCGAGCATGAATAGCTGACCAACCTTTCTCTGCGGCTTCTGCCTCAATACGCTGACGCACCTCAGGGTCTGCCTCAGGTAATGTCGCAAGCCCGTTCAGTAGAGCATGGAAATAAAGCATAGTTCCGCCCGTCAGCAACGGAATTTTACCTGCTTGGTGAATACGCGCGATCTCCGCCAGAGCATCCGTGCGAAACTCTGCCGCGGAATAAGCCTGCGCCGGATCACGAAGATCAATTAAGCGATGAGGATAACGCGCCAACATCTCCGCATCGGGCTTTGCGGTACCAATATTCATATCCCGGTAGATCATCGCAGAGTCGACACTGACGATCTCACACGGAAGATGATCGTAGAGATCCATTGCCAGTGCAGTTTTGCCCGAGGCGGTTGGCCCCATCAAGAATACAATCGGGAGTTGCGTACTGCTCACTTACTGACCTCTCATAAAGAGCTTATCCAGATCAGCCATACTGAGCTGAGTCCAGGTGGGACGACCATGGTTACACTGACCACTACGCTCTGTCATCTCCATGTCACGTAGCAAGGCATTCATTTCCGTTACCGTAAGCTGCCGGTTAGCACGCACCGCACCGTGACATGCCATAGTCGCCAATAGTTCGTTGATATGATTCTCGATACGCTGACTGATGCCATGGACCAACATGTCAGACAATACGTCACGCACCAGCTGCTCAACATTGCCTTTCGCCAGCGCAACCGGCACCTGTCGGATGACCAGCGTTTCCTGTCCCATCCGCGCCAGTTCGAATCCGAGTCGCTTGAATGTTTCCTGCTGTTCGTCTGCACAATCTGCTTCCCTCTCACTTACCGCCATACTCAACGGCACGAGCAGAGGCTGACTGCGCACGACCTCAGTTTCGTATGATTTTTTCATCCGCTCATAAACGATACGCTCATGGGCCGCATGCATATCAACCACAACCATACCCTGCGCGTTTTGCGCCAGGATATAGACACCATGTAGTTGCGCCACGGCATACCCGAGTGGAGGACAGTGTTCAGCGCTCTCTGCCGGCATTTCAGCAGAATTGATCGGCATATTTTGAGACACAGGATCATTTAACGACTCGCCGAACGCTGCTAACCCATTTCCGACAACCGGACTGCTTTCAGCCATAACAACATCCGGATGCAATGCCGCATACTGGCCAATTTGCTCATTCACACCCCGCGCTGAAGGGCGCGGAGCTGACGACAAAGACATTCGCCCTTGCTCGAAATTGATCGGGGAAACACCACCTTGCTCTGGCACCAGACCGGCCGGACTGTTCAATGTACCTGCAGGCGTGGTCTGCGCCGTCACCTGTTCATCGGGCCGCGCATCCGCGATCACCCGATGAATCGTCCGAAACAGAAAGTCATGCACCAAGCGGCTTTCTCGAAAACGAACCTCATGCTTGGTAGGGTGCACGTTGACATCCACCAGCGCCGGATCCAACTCCAGATACAGTACATACGCCGGGTGTCGCCCGTGATAGAGCACATCCTGATACGCTTGCCGCACCGCATGAGATACCACTTTATCGCGAATAATTCGGCCATTCACAAAGAAGTACTGCAGGTCAGCCTGACTGCGTGAGAACGTTGGCATACCGATCCAACCCCACAACCGCAATCCGGACGCCGAGGCTTCCATATCAACCTTCATGGCATTATCAACGAATGCAGAACCACACACGGACGCAATACGCCGCTCGCGTTCGATTTCACTGTCTGCCTGGCGCAACTGATGAATAACTTTACCGTTGTGGCGCAACTGGAAGGCCACATCAAAACGCCCCAACGCCTGACGTTTCACCACCTCATCCAGATGCTTAAATTCGGTCTTTTCAGTCTTCAGGAACTTACGCCGCGCGGGGGTATTAAAAAACAAGTCCCGAACTTCTACCGACGTACCTTCAGGATGCGCCGCAGGGGCGATCACGGCATCCATCTCTCGCCCTTCAGTTTGCACCTGCCACGCTGACTCATTGCCCGGCTGACGTGATGTCAGGGTCAATCGCGAGACGGAACTGATACTCGCCAACGCTTCACCACGAAATCCCAGCGTTGCAACGGCTTCCAGATCTTCCAGCTCAATGATCTTTGACGTAGCGTGCCGGCTCAGCGCCAAGGGCAGGTCTTCTTTAGTAATGCCGCCACCATTATCACGAATGCGGATCAACTTTACGCCACCCTGATCGATCTCCAGATCCACCTTATTGGCACCAGAGTCAATGCTGTTTTCCAGCAACTCTTTCACCACAGAAGCAGGACGCTCGACGACCTCACCCGCCGCGATCTGGTTAGCCAGGCGCGGCGAGAGCAGATTGATTCGTTTCATGTATGGAACCCGGTTTAACTAGAAGGAATATTCAGAACCTGACCGATACGGATGCGGTCATTCTTCAGCTTATTAGCAGCGCGCAACTTCTTAAGAGGAACCCCATTGCGGGACGCAATGACTGACAGCGTATCGCCTCGCACTACCTTATAAACGCGGGCGGCGTCAGATTTCTTTGATTTCTGAGCTTCAGCGACATAAGTCATCATCGGCGGTTTACGAGCAAAGTGTGACGTAATGCCTCGGTGTATCGCCTGGGCCATCTTGCGCTGATACTGACGTGTCTTTAGTTTTCTGGCTTCACCCGGGTTGGAGATAAACCCGGTTTCGACCAACAGAGAAGGAATATCCGGGGATTTCAGTACCACAAACCCGGCCTGCTCAACCGATGGTTTGTGCATCCGGGCAAACTTGGAGATATTTTTATGGATATTACCAGCGACCTGACGACTGTCCGCCCGGCTTGCCGTCATGGACATATCCAGCAATACACCGGCCAGAACGTCATCTTTATCTTCCAGACTCACGCTGCCTACACCACCGATCAGATCGGCACTGTTCTCTTTGCGTGCCAGCCAGCGGCCCACTTCACCCGACGCACCCCGTGGCGATAATACCCAGACAGATGCACCTTTTGCCCGCGAGTCTTTAAATGCATCCGCGTGGATCGATACAAACAGATCAGCGTTTTGTTGACGCGCCTTCTTAGTACGACCACGTAAACTGATGTAATAGTCGCTTTTACGGGTCAGTACCGCCTTGTAACCTGACGTAGCGTCGAACAGCTTTTTCAAATCTTTGGCAATGGCCAGAACAACGTCTTTCTCTCGCACACGCCCAGCGCCAATCGCACCTGGATCGTCGCCTCCGTGGCCAGCATCGATGGAAACGATAATATCGCGCACTTTACCAGTCGATTTGGGACGATAAACGGCCTTTTTAACCACCTTAGGCTTTGCCGTTTCGTCATACAGATCCACCACCAGACGGTGGCCGTATTTCTGATTTGGTTTTAATACAAAACTTTTCGGTCGCACCGAACGTTTCATATCCAATACAACACGCAGCTGTTTGCCGTTTTTACCCTTTCGGATCTGTGTAATGGGGCTTTTAGCCAATGACAATTTGGAGAGATTTGCACTCATGCTGGACGAAGCGACATCCAACACAATGCGATCGGGCTTCTTCAATGTAAAGATTTTGTGCTCCACAGGCCCGCTCAGGTCAAACACCAGACGCGCATGATCCGGTGCCAACCAGATACGCACATTCTTAACATCTGCCGCCTGCACCACTGATGCGCACACACTCAGCATCAGCAACACAACTGTTCTCAAAACCGTCTGCAATCCCGTCATCCTGATCTAAATCTATCTCTTCTCCAGAAGTTTATCGGCCAACTGCTGACCAAACTGAGTGCCCGGCTGCCATTGAATTCTCCGTCCACGCCCTTCAACGGTGATCGACAGAGTCAAATCCGGCTGCGGCAAAATCCCAGCGCCTTTATCAGGCCACTCAATCAAACATAACGCCTGATTGTCAAAATAATCACGAATGCCCAGATACTCAAGTTCTTCCGGGTCAGATAAGCGATAAAGATCAAAGTGATAGATGTGCTTATCCTTCAATTCATAGGGCTCTACCAGCGTATAGGTTGGACTCTTAACTGCACCTGTATGGCCAAATCCCTGCAACACACCACGACACAGTGTTGTTTTCCCCATGCCCAGATCACCTTCAAGAAAGATCACCCCTTGCCCGTCACTGACCTGCGCCAACTCCGCGCCAAACGCTACCATTGCGGCCTCGTCGGCCAATACTCGCTGATACTGCATCTGCTTTCTAGTTTCCGTTAATACACTGTTGTCCGTTAATCACCTGAGGCAGGCAACCGATCAGGTCCGTGGCCATCATGCCACGCTCACCCTGTCGCCCCGCAACCCGGTCAGCGGCGACTGCATGCAGATAAACCCCCATACGCGCTGCATCCACCGATTGGAGCCCCTGAGCCCACAAAGCGCCAATGATACCTGAAAGTACATCTCCCATCCCACCGGCAGCCATTCCAGGATTACCTTTATCGCACAGATACAAGGCATCACCATCGGTGACCAGGGTTCCTGCACCTTTTAAAATCACACTACCACCGCACGCATCCTGCAATTGAGTTACCGCCTGAAAGCGGTTTTGCTGCAATTGCGCGACTGAACGCTCCAACAGACGTCCAGCCTCACCCGGATGAGGGGTGAGTATCCAGTTATCCCGGCGGTAGCGCTCAATGCCCCACTGGCAGATCAGGTTCAGCGCATCAGCATCCATGACCAAAGGTGTCTTAGTCGCCAGAATCCGTTGTAGCATTTGCTGCCCCCAGGCACCGCGCCCTAATCCCGGCCCCACCACAATAACATCAGCCACATCCAATAACGGTTCAAGTTGCCCTGCGCTGCTGATACCGTGAGTCATCACTTCAGGTACGCGCACCAGCGCCGCCGCCACATGCTCAGGACGGGTAGCCAACGTAATAAGTCCTGCACCTGTTCGCGCGGCTGACTCCGCTGCCATGAGAGCCGCGCCGCCCATTCCGAGATCGCCACCCACAATCAAAATACGTCCATTTGTACCTTTATGGGCCGAACGCGCCCGCGCCGGAAGCAATTCTTCCCGATCGATATCGGCGGTACGAAAGGCGCTAACTGGCACCAGTTCATACACATCTTCCGGCAGTTTTAAGCTATCAAAGTACAACTGCCCGACGTGATCTACCGCTTCATGCGTCAGCAACCCCTGTTTAACACCAATAAACGTGATCGTGCACTCGGCACACACGGCACTGCCCAGTGCCGCACCGGTATCACTGCATAAACCTGAAGGGATATCGACCGCTAAGACAGGCTTCCCACTGCGATTCAACTGATCGATAGCCTGTCGCGCCTGACCACGCACTTCACCTCCCAGCCCGGTCCCTAACATTGCATCCACCACCACATCACCGGTAAAAGACATGCCGGGACGAAAATGCTCAACCTCAATGCCTTGGGCTCTCATCCATTGCCATGCTTCCAGCGCCTCACCACGTAAACGATCGGCGAATCCTTCATCTCCCAGACAGATCACCTGCACGGCAATGCCTTTGGCCTGCGCCAGCACCGCCATCACAAACCCATCACCACCATTATTGCCACCACCGCAGAGCACCGTGAGCTGACGCATATCAGACCAGCGCTCATGCAGCACAACAAAGGCCGCATGCCCTGCACGTTGCATCAGTTTAAAACCGGGAATGGCAAATTGCTCAATCGCTGTGCGGTCAAGGGCGCGGCACTGATCAGCCGTGTATAATGTGGCCGGCAGTTTGGTTCGGTCGAGTGACATGCTTCAGACTCCAGTAAAGATTGCGTACAGATGCCATATTTCCATCTCATTATAGAGTAATGACAGCCCCGATTATGCCTACACCCACCCCCAACACAATGGATCAGCTTGCGCTGGATATTAAGACCTGGGCACACGAACTCGGGTTTCAGCAATGTGGTATTACGCTTCCTGACCTGAGCGATCAAAAAGACAAACTGCAAGCGTGGCTGGATGCGGGTTATCAGGGTGAAATGGATTATCTCAACAATCACTTTGAGAAACGTCTCGATCCAACGCTTCTGGTCCCCGGCACACAGCGCATCATCTGCGTACGTATGGATTACATGCCGGAAAACACCGAAAAACTGAAAACACTCAGCAATCCGGAAAAAGGCTACGTGGCCCGCTACACTCTGGGGCGTGACTACCACAAACTGATGCGTAAACGCCTGACTCAACTGGGCAAGAAAATTGCCGAGCAGGTGGATGACCTCGGTTATCGGGCGTTTGTTGATAGCGCACCTGTCATGGAGCGTGCACTAGCCCAAAAAGCCGGAATCGGTTGGGTCGGCAAGCACGGCTTAATCCTCAACAAAGAGGCGGGATCATGGTTTCTATTGGGTGAGTTATTTATCGATCTGCCACTGCCGGTCGATCCACCCGAAACAGAAAATCACTGTGGGCGATGCACGGCTTGCATTGATGTGTGTCCCACCGAGGCCTTTCCACAACCCGGTGTATTGGACGGCAAGCGTTGCATCTCTTATCTGACCATTGAACTCAAGGGCAGCATCCCCGAAGAGCTGCGTTCGAAAATCGGCAACCGGATTTTTGGTTGTGATGACTGCCAGATGATCTGCCCGTGGAACCGCTTCTCGCACTTTACCGAAGAAGCCGACTTTTACCCCCGCAACAACCTCAACGATGCCGAACTTCTAAACCTGTTCAGCTGGGACGAAGCGACGTTTCTGAAAAAAACTGAAGGTTCAGCCATTCGCCGCACCGGGCATGAAGGCTGGCTGCGCAATATTGCAGTGGCACTGGGCAATGGCAATGGAGGGCAACAGGTCATCACCGCACTGAATGACCGGTTAGACCACCCATCAGAGGTGGTAAAGGAGCATATTCGATGGGCACTGAATCAGCTGCAACTGAACGCTCAAGCCCAGCCGCTGCCGATTCTGTCTCACCCGGGAGCGAAACGCATCAAGGATTAATCTTCGAACTTAAAAAATACTTCGCGGTAGTGGCGCAACTCTTCAATGGAATCGTAGATATCATCCAGTGCCAGATGCGTGCCTTTTTTCTTCACACCCTCTAGTACCTCTGGACGCCAGCGGCGCGCCAGTTCTTTAATCGTGCTCACATCCAAATTACGATAGTGGAAGAACTCTTCCAGCTCAGGCATGTGGCGATAGAGGAAACGGCGGTCCTGACCAATACTGTTGCCACAGATAGGCGAAGCCCCCTTATCCACGTGTTCCAGCAGAAATTCGATCGTGCGCTGTTCCGCTTCACGCTCACTGATTTCGCTGTCTTTCACCCGCTGGGTCAAACCAGACTTGCCGTGCTGATTAGTGCACCACTCGTCCATCGCATCCAGTGCCGAGTCTGGCTGATGGATCGCCATCGTAGGCCCTTCCGCCACGATATTCAGATTGGCATCGGTGACGATGGTTGCAATCTCGATGATGTAATCGCTATCCGGGTCCAGGCCCGTCATCTCCAGATCTATCCAAACCAGATTACTTGTACGCACGCTGGTAAAACCTCCACATCCGATAAATGCCTTATTGCCGGAGACAACAGAGTGATCCGTTATGCATCCCGCTATCCCAAAAGGCTCGTTAATATTTTTCTATAGGTTAGAATACCTTAGCTTAGTGCTTTAGCCACCCCCAACAATAGATCAAATAACGGATCTGGGCGGAATGGCAAACTGAATCTGACACACAGGTGGTCCACTCTTCTTTCATGGCAAAACGTAAACTGACCCGTCGCCAGGCTTGGCGTATACAGAAAATTCAGGACGAGCGCACCGCCCGCGCCGCCAAGAAAGACGCATCCATTGATGATCAATTGGATGGCGGTGATCTGGGCCCGGAACAACACGGCCTGATCATCTCCCATTTTGGCCGTCAGGTTGACGTAGAAGCCTCTGAAGGCGAGCGGCAAGGCGAAATCATTCGCTGCCATATGCGCACGAATCTGGGACAGCTGGTTACCGGCGACAAAGTTATCTGGCGCGCCAACCCTGATGGTGGTGTTGTAGTTGCCAAGCTGGAGCGTAAAGCCGAGCTGGTACGCCCCAACCCCTATGGCGAAATGAAACCGGTGGCGGCCAACATCGATTACATTGTCGTGACCGTCGCGGTTGAACCACTGGCACACGCTAACCTGATCGACCGTTATCTGGTCGCAGCCGAGCTCAGCGGCATCGAGCCTGTTATCCTGTTGAATAAAACCGATCTGCTTAACGACGATAACCGTGAGCGTATCGAAACAATGCTGACACGCTATCAAAGCATTGGTTATCAGGTACTCCACGCCTCATCGTCCACACAGAACGGACTGGTAGAACTTAAAGATCACTTGAAAGATCGTATCAGCGTTTTTGTTGGTCAATCCGGGGTCGGAAAGTCATCTTTAATTAATGTTTTGCTGCCAGGTGTCGATCTAAAGGTAGGTGAGCTGTCAGTACAGACCCGTAAGGGACGCCATACGACCACAACAGCACGACTTTTTCATTTCCCCGATGGTGGTGACCTGATAGATTCACCAGGGATACGTGAATTTGGACTCTGGCACATCGATCCGGAAGATCTGATCGATGGCTTCAGGGAGCTGAGGGAACACACCGGACATTGCCGGTTCCGCGATTGCAAGCACGAGCAGGAACCGGGGTGTGCGCTAAAAGATGCCATCGCAGACGGCAAGATCAGTGAAGCCCGCTGGCAAAGCTTCAAACACATCCTCGCATCACTGGATGAACAAGACAGCTGGTAGTCACCGAGGACAGTTGAGCAACGGACACAGGCCAATGAGTTTGCAGGAATCGCCACAGGATCTGGATAGCTGGATCACCTATCTGAAAGAGAAACCTTTGCCGGTACGCAGTAGCGTCCAGCAGCGGTTATCTCGTGCCGTTCAGAGTGACGCGACGACCCTGCAATCTCTCTGCAACCAGATCAAATCCGACCCGACCGTCTGCATCTACCTCGTCCGTCTTGCCAACAAACTGCATAGCGAAAAAGGCTCCGCCGTGACCAGCATCGAGCATGCCGTTCACTCGCTGGGATTTGATCGGATAGAGCAATGCATCCAAGAACTTGAGCTGATCCGCCTAAACGCCGGTTCAGTCTCACACAAACTCTATTTCCGCTCCATCGCCAACAGCCACCATGCCTCAATTCAGGTCCGCGAATGGCTCAAAGGACGCGGTAATGTGTTTGCCGATGAGCTGCAACTCGCCTCCCTGTTTTATGGCATTGGGCACTGGATGATGTGGTTGCATGCCCCTCTGCACATGAGTCTGATCCATCAAAAGATTCGCGAGAAAGAGATCGATGTTGTCCTCGCTGAAACTGATGTTTTGGGCTGCACCATTCAAGAAATTTCTCACGATCTGGCGATGGAATGGGGACTACCAGAGCTGACCATTGAAAGCCTGGATCATGACACCTCGCCAGGGCGAGACATCATTGACGTCATGCATCGCCATGCACTGCGCGATCCGACGATTGATGACGATGAACGCCGCGAGCTGAATCACCTGATGCAGCAAAAGTTTTTTCCCGTCAAACTGTCTAACTGGCTGGCAATTACCGCATCTTTTGGCTGGCAACAGAAAAAAGCCAAACAGCTGTGCATGATCATCAGTGACTATCTGGGTGAAAATACCGCCGATGTTGTGGGGAAACTTCACCAGAACTGCGCGATCGCCTCACGTGTTTTTAATGTTCCCGGTACGCTAGCGCCTGCAACCGAATTACTGATGCTGGAATCGGATTTAGTCCCTAGCTACAAGATCTCAGTAAAAGAGCTCGAAACCGTCGTAGTCGATTGCCCAAGACCGGCAGTCCGCCGTAAACCCTTACGCAGCAAAGCCCCCGTACAAGAGACCATCCGCACAGCATATGCCCCCGTTGATGCGAGCTGCAAAAATGAAGAGCTGTTTAAGAAACTGGCAGCCGCTTTTGTTAAAGGGTCACCACAAATCAAGACGCCCGGGCATGTTATGCAGTGCACAGTCAAAGCCCTGCACGACGGCTTGGGTATGCACCACACCACCCTATTCCGGGTCCACAACAAAAAGATGATCGCCACACTGTCGTCCGGCATTGCCAAAGACGATCCATTGGCCAGCTACCAGTTTGATCTGGAAATTCCCTCACTCTTTAAGCGTCTGTGTGATAAACCGGGGTATATCTGGATCACCCCACAAACCCGAGAGAAAATGCTGCAATCGGTGCCAGAGAACTATCATCCGTATATCCCGGAAAGCGGCGCTATTCTGATGTCCGTATTCTCGGGCAATAAAGCGGTAGCAATCGTGCATACGGACAATCGCGATCACGCCATTGATGACTTCCACAATAAACGTGCTCGCTATATCTGCACCGCTGCCGGACAAGCATTCAAGAATCTGCTCGCCGCCCGATCTGAGACAAACTGAGACGGCTGAGTTTCCCGCCGCTTTGCTATATGATTCATCCCATAGCGTAATATACGGAGCCATCATATGAGTTTGCCCTTGGTCATCGAAGCTGCAGATCTCGCCCAACAGCTAAACAATCCAAATCTGCTGATCATCGATCTGTCCGACGAAGAGACCTACAACAGCGGCCATATTCCCGGTGCGGTCCGGGTCGATACATCACGTCTGATGCTAGGTTCAGGCCCGGTACCCAACAAACTTCCAACTGCGGCTCAACTCAGCGACCTGTTTTCTGAATTGGGCCTGACCGAAGAAACACATGTGGTTACTTACGACAATCAGATGGGTCCTTGGGCGGGTCGTATGATCTGGACCCTCAATCTGCTGGGGCATGAGCGTTGCTCATTTCTGAACGGACAGCTCAAAGCCTGGACCAACGCTGGCTTAACACTGGAAACAACAGCGAATATCCCCACAGAAGTTCCATTTCGCGCAACCATTAACACGGACTATCTGGCAGATATCGCGTTTATCAAGCAACACCTGCGCGATAGTCACAATGTGATCTGGGACGCACGTTCCGGTGATGAATACCGTGGCGCAAAGATCGTCAACGCCCAAAAAGGCGGTCATATTCCAGGCGCACGTCTATACGAATGGACGCAGGTTATGATCTCCACCGATGACACCCGACTTCGCCCAGCGAACGAAATTCAGGCGGAACTCGATAGAATGGGTATCAGCACGGATAAGGAAGTGATCACCCATTGCCAGACTCACCGGCGCTCCGGACTCACCTATCTGGTGGCAAAACACTTGGGCTTTAAAAAAGTCCGCTGTTACGACGGTTCCTGGTTCGAATGGGGCAACCAGCCTGATACGCCGGTCGAACAGTAAACCTAACACTCACACGATTTACGTATTACCTGAAGAAACGGACATTAACCTTGAAAGACAAAATTTTTATTCTGCTGCAGCACCTGCTACCTCAGCATCTGATCTCCCGTTTTGTGGGCCGTATCGCCGAATGCACAAACCCGATGGTAAAAAACACCTTTATCAAATGGTTCGCCAAGCGTTACAACATCAACATGTCAGAAGCGTTGATTGAAGAACCCACCGCCTTCAAAAACTTCAATGCCTTCTTCACCCGCGAACTCAAGCCGGGTGTGCGTACAATTGATGATGCGGCAGATGCGATTGTCAGCCCGGCAGACGGCGCTATCAGCCAGCTGGGCGATATCGAACATGGTCGTATCTTTCAAGCTAAAGGCCGTGGTTACGGGCTCACCACATTGCTGGGTGGCAACGCCAAACTGGCCGAACAATTTATAAACGGTTCTTTTGCCACTATTTACCTGTCTCCACGGGATTACCACCGCGTCCATATGCCGGTGACCGGCACCTTGCGTGAGACGATCTTCGTCCCTGGAGACCTCTATTCCGTTAACCAGACCACTGCCGAGAATGTTGATCAACTGTTTGCGCGTAATGAACGTCTGGTCGCAATTTTCGATACCGAACAAGGGCCGATGGCCATGGTATTAGTCGGCGCAATGATTGTTGCTGGCATAGAAACCGTATGGTCCGGACATGAAGCCCCTGTCCACCGCAAAGCGATTCGTACCGCCTATCAGCCAGAAAAACGGGAACCGATCACGTTGCAAAAAGGCGAAGAGATGGGCCGCTTTAAACTGGGTTCTACCGTCGTGCTGCTGTTTGGTGAAGACGCCGTCAACTGGCAGGAAACCCTGCGTGCAGAAAGCCCAGTGCAACTGGGCGAGCGCATCGCAACCGACAAGGCAGCGAGCAACAGCGAAGCTCAAGACAACAACGCGGCTTAAACCCGTACAGTTTGTCGGCTGTAGCCCATGGAAAAATGACCTAGAATTCTGGCATTGGAGCAATTGCTCTACCCCGAATTCATAGACGGAAACGTACAGAGACCTTATGAGCAACTGGATAGATAGCCTGCAAACACAAGGCGCCGTGGTCAACACGGATAACACAGTCAGCCTGACCTCTGATCGCAGCGGTAGCGTTATCCCGCTGCTGCATCAACGCGTGCTGACCGTCACCGGCCCTGACAGCGAGAAATTCCTGCAGGGACAGCTGAGCTGCGATCTGGCAGTCACACGCCAGCAAGGCAGTACGATGGCCTCTCACTGCAACATCAAGGGCCACATGATCAGCTTGTTTCGCCTGATCACAATTGCCGACGGCTTTATGCTGCGTTTGCATACTGATCTGCACGATCAAGCCGCGCAAACACTGGGAAAATACATCATTTTCTCCAAAGCGGAGATCGGCAAGCCCGGTGATGGCATCGTGGGGATTGGCCTGCAAGGCGATCAAGCCGCTGAACTGGCGCAACTGGCCGTCGATAGTTTGCCGGAATCCGTCAATGGCGTGGTCCAGCAGGGAGATCGTACGCTGATCTCTGTACCAGGCAATCGTTACGAACTCTGGTTACCAGAAGCGGAGGCGGTTGCGCTGCTGCCTGAGCTACTGAACACCGGCACCTTAGGTTCCAGCAATGACTGGATACTGAACGAAGTGAGAGCGGCGATTCCAGATCTGCGCACAGCCACGGTCGAAGCCTTTATCCCACAGATGACTAACCTGCAGGCACTCGAAGGGGTGAGCTTTACCAAGGGCTGTTACACCGGTCAGGAGATCGTGACACGCCTGCAACACCGCGGACAGTTGAAGCGCCCGATGTACCGCCTGACAGTTCGCTGCGAAGCATTGCCACAAGCTGGTGACCCGATCCACAGCGATAACAAAGAGAAGGTCGGGCAAGTAGTACTTGCCGCACGTAACGAAGCGGACGAGTGTGAGCTGCTGGCGGTCGTCATCAAAGATCAAGCCGACAACAGCACTCTGCATCTGGAAACACAGGAAGGTCCAACGGCAAGCATTGAACCCTTGCCATACGAACTGGATCCAAAGATGTTTGAAGCTAAAAACCGCCTCTGAGTTATCAATCTTTGCAGTATAAAAAACGCCCTGACCGGCTACGGTTCAGGGCGTTTTTTTAGGGAGATAATCAGCGCGTTAAGCCAATGCAGTCTCGGTCACTTCAGCCGGAAGCTGCCAGTTAACCGGGGTCTTGCCTTGCTGCTCCAGATACCCGTTCGCTTGACTAAACGGGCGACTGCCAAAGAATCCCCGATGAGCAGCAAGTGGGGATGGATGAGGCGCCTTGAGTACCAAGTGACGCTGTGTATCGATCACCGCGCCCTTCTTCTGTGCATAACTGCCCCACAGCAGAAACACAACATTCTCACAGTGCTCGTTCACCACCTGAATGACACGGTCAGTGAACTGTTCCCAGCCCTTCTTCTGATGGGACGCGGCCTGACTCTGTTCTACCGTCAGCACACTGTTCAGCAGCAACACACCCTGCTGCGCCCAGCTTTCCAGATAACCGTGCTTCACCGGCGCGATCCCCAGATCACTGTTCAGCTCTTTGTAGATATTCACCAGTGACGGCGGCGTTTTTATTCCCGGACGTACCGAAAAACATAAACCGTGTGCCTGATCCGGCTGATGATAAGGGTCTTGTCCCAAAATGACGACTTTCACCTGATCCAGCGGTGTTGCTTCCAACGCATGAAACCAATGAGTCGAATGTGGATAAATCACCTTGCGCTGTGTTTTCTGCTCCTGCAGAAACTGCTTCAGGTTCAGCATATACGGTTGGTCAAACTCCCCACCCAGATAGTGTTGCCAGCTTGGCGCTGCTTCCAGAACCATATGTTCAGGACTCCCCACAATTCTTATTAATCAGATCAGCTTTGGTCAGCACTTTTCTGTGCCAGAGCGAATAGTACCGCACTTTACCCGGCGCGTGAGAGACGATACCCGAAATCAAAATAACCAGCAGGTAGATGCCAGACTGTGGCTCATCAAATAACCAGAACACGCTGGATAGCAGGAAGAGTTTGAGAAAAATGGCATGCCCGCGAAGCTGCAGCAACCAGATCCCATCTACATATACAGCGATACAGGCCATCAATGATCCACTGATCACCGCCAGCCACAAATACCCGCTCCACTCACTGTGCGGCAGATGAAAAAGGTATGCCCCAGCCAACCCTGCAATACCAATAAGATGCAAAGTCCGTAAACCAATACTCAGCCAGCGTCTGCCGGGGAGATCACGTTTCTCTATGGGAAATAACCAGCTCATTATTTTATTCCTTATTCTGCCTGCTTCTTCTATCCGCTGCCTTACACACAGATAGAAAAAAGGCCGCCTTAAGGCAGCCTTTTTCTTCATCGTCTAACCAAACGCTATATCCGCTTAGTTACGTGGACGCATTGCCGGGAACAGGATGACGTCACGAATCGACGGAGAATCGGTGAACAGCATGACCAGACGGTCAATACCAATACCTTCACCCGCAGTCGGTGGCAGACCGTATTCCAGTGCATTGATGTAGTCTGCATCGTAATGCATCGCTTCATCATCACCGGCATCTTTCTCAGCAACCTGCGCCTGGAAACGCTCAGCCTGATCTTCAGAGTCATTCAACTCCGAGAAACCGTTAGCCAGCTCACGACCCGCAACGAAGAATTCGAAACGGTCGGTCACAAACGGGTTGTCGTCGCTACGACGCGCCAGCGGAGAGACTTCAGTTGGGTATTCAGTGATGAAGGTTGGCTGATCCAAACGGTGCTCAACAGTCTTCTCAAAGATCTCGATCTGTACTTTACCCAGACCCCAACTGTCTTTCACTTCGATATCCAGACGCTCAGCGATCTGACGTGCAGCGTGATCGTCGGCCAGTGCTTCTGCGGTGATATCCGGGTTGTAGTGCAAAATGGAGTCAAATACGCTCAGGCGCAGGAACGGCTTAGCCATGTCGTATTCAAACGTTTCCAGCACTTCACCCGCATCGTTACGTACAGTGTTCACAATGGTGGTCGTACCCAATACATCCTGCGCAACGGTGCGCAGCATATCTTCGGTCAGGTCCATCAGGTCACGGTAGTCCGCATACGCCTGATAGAACTCAATCATGGTGAATTCTGGGTTGTGACGGGTTGAAAGACCTTCGTTACGGAAGTTACGGTTGATCTCGAATACACGCTCAAAACCACCCACAACCAAACGCTTCAGGTACAGTTCCGGCGCGATACGCAGGAACATATCGCGATCCAGTGCATTGTGGTGAGTCACAAACGGACGTGCGGTCGCGCCACCCGGAATCACCTGCAACATCGGCGTTTCTGCTTCAATGAAGCGACGCTCGGTCAGGTAGTTACGGATACCGGATACGATCTTAGAACGCATCTCGAACACTTTGCGCGACTGTTCGTTGGTGATCAGATCCACGTAACGCTGGCGGTAACGAATCTCTGTATCCTGCAGACCCTTGTGTTTGTCTGGCAGCGGACGCAGGTTCTTGGTCAGCAGCTCGTATTCACCCATATCAACATACAGGTCACCTTTACCGGACTTGTGCAGTACACCGGTCACACCGATGATGTCACCCAGATCCAGGCTTTTAGCGAACTTACGCGCTTCTTTGTTCACGTAGAACTGGATACGACCGGTCATATCCTGAATTACACCAAACGCACCACGGTTCAGCATGACGCGACCGGCGATGCTCACCTTGATACCTGCTTCGGCCAGCTCTTCTTTGGTCTTATCGCCATACTCATCCTGCAGATCCTGCGCGTAACTATCGCGACGGAAACTGTTTGGGAAAGCATTACCTTCTTCACGGCGCGCGTTCAGTTTTTCACGGCGCTCGGCAATCAGGCGATTTTCGTCTTGCGGCTGAGAGTTGTCAGACATTGAGTCAAAACCTTTTGAGAATTCGTTTCGTGTAACTTACAGACCAGCCTTCAGGCTCGCCTCAATAAACAAGTCCAGATCACCGTCCAGTACCTTGTCACAGTTGGAAGACTGTACGTTGGTACGCAGATCCTTGATGCGCTGATCATCCAGTACATAAGAACGGATCTGGCTGCCCCAGCCGATATCCGCTTTATTATCTTCCTGTTCCTGTGCGGCTTCGCTACGTTTCAGCATCTCCATCTCGTAGAGTTTTGCTCGCAGCTGCTTCATACAGGTGTCTTTGTTCTGGTGCTGGGAGCGCTGGCTCTGGGACTGCACCACAATACCGGACGGTCCGTGGGTAATACGTACCGCGGATTCAGTTCGGTTGACGTGCTGACCACCCGCACCGGATGCGCGGTAAACGTCGACACGCAGATCCGCCGGATTGATTTCAATATCAATATTGTCATCAATTTCTGGCGATACGAAGACAGAAGAGAATGACGTATGACGACGACCGCCGGAGTCAAACGGTGACTTACGCACTAAACGGTGAACACCGGTTTCGGTACGCAACCAACCAAAAGCATATTCGCCTTCAAAACGGATCGTCGCAGACTTAATACCCGCGACATCACCGGCAGAGACTTCCAGAAGCTCGGTTTTAAAGCCTTTGTCTTCACCCCAACGCAGATACATACGCAGCATCATGTTGGCCCAGTCCTGTGCTTCAGTGCCACCGGAACCGGCCTGAATATCCAGGAAGGCATTGTTGCCGTCGGCTTCACCAGAGAACATACGACGGAATTCGAGGGTTTCCAGCTTGGCCATCAGCCCCGCTACTTCTTCCTCAACTTCAGCGACAGTGTCTTCGTCGTCCTCTTCCACTGCCATATCCAGCAGGTCACGAGCATCGACAACACCGGTTTCCAGATCATCTACCGTGGAAACAACGCCTTCCAGCGTGGAGCGCTCTTTACCCAGCTTCTGGGCATTTTCAGGCTCGTTCCACACAGCCGGATCTTCCAGCTCGCGCTCAACCTCTTCCAGACGTTCTTTCTTACCGTCGTAATCCAGATAACCACGCAGTACAGTTGTACGCTCGGAGATATCCTTCAGGGCGGTGATGATCGGATTGATTTCCATCGTGGGGGTTCAAACTCTCTGATTCGAAAAAAAGGCGGATATTTTACCTGATCACAGGCATTGTTTGAATCTTGTGCAGCGTAAATTTATGGCTCAATCAAGCTCAAACTCGTTCACAACCTGTTTAACCCAGGCTTCAACGCGCTCGTCGGTCTCATCGGACTGGCTATCCTGATCCACAGCAAGCCCTACAAAATGGGTTTCATCCTGGGTCAGCGCTTTAGATCCGGTAAATTTATAACCCTGATTAGGCCAATACCCCACCATGCGGGCACCGCGTTCCTGCAACTTGTCATGCAGTAAACCCATCGCATCCAGGAACCACTCGGCATAACCGATCTGATCACCCAGGCCAAACAACGCGCACGTCCGGCCGTTAAAATCGATCTCATCCAGTTCAGACCAGAGATCATCCCAGTCTTCCTGCAGCTCACCAAAGTCCCAGGTTGGAATACCCAGAATCATATGCTGGTAGTTGCCGACCGCTGCCAGCCCCTCTTCTGCGATATCGTGCTGATCCACAGAAAGTTCACTCAACTGCTCAGCAATTAATGCTGCAACATCTTCCGTGTTACCGGTGGTAGTGCCAAAAAATAGACCGATGGTGTTGCTCATCTGTAACGTACATTCCAGTCAAAACTAAAAACAGAGCCATTATAACAGACATAAAAAAAGCAGCGTCTAATGGCTGCTCTCTTTACAACGACATGACGACTTATTTTTTGCTGGCAAACGCATCAAATGTATCTTGAGTCAGTCGTTCCATCTCAGAGCGCGCTTCGCCTAATGCCTGCAGGTTGTGCTCGCTGGCATCTTTTAACGTGTCTTCCAGCTTTTTAGCGTAAGTCTTCTGTAGCTCCATCAGCTCTGTCGGTGACTGACAGTTCTGCATCTCTTTCGTTTGCTGAATAGTCGCTTCAATGCAGGATTTCGTGCACGCCATCTGCTGGCGGGTCAGCTCTTCCAACATCTTAGTCTGGATATTCACCAGATCCTTAAAAGGCTCCATTGACTGGCTAAATGCTTTATTCATATCTTGAAACATAACCACCCCTTCCCTTAACTCTAATAAAACATCAGTCTCATACTGGTTATACTAAAACACTATGCCACGGTCGACACGCACTTTCGACCAATTGACCACAATAACGAGACAGAGACTATGCGGATTCTTCATACCATGTTGCGGGTTACTGACCTGCAAAAATCGATTTCGTTCTATACCGATATTCTGGGTATGCATTTATTGCGTCGTAAAGACTTTCCGGATGGGAAGTTTACGCTGGCATTTATGGGTTATGGAGATGAAGCAGACAATACCGTACTGGAGCTGACACATAACTGGGAGACCAGTAGTTACGAGCTGGGCAACGCCTACGGGCATATCGCCATTGAAGTTGCTGATGTGTATGCCGCCTGCGATGCAATTAAGGCGAAAGGGGGTGAAGTTGTGCGTGAAGCCGGCCCAATGAAACACGGCAGCACGGTCATCGCGTTCGTTAAAGATCCCGATGGGTACATGATTGAGCTGATCGGCAGCAAATAGTCTCAGATCGAAATGCATCAGGCGCCGTCCACGCCTGATGCAAAATTTTCACCCTGATTTATCGCTCACGGAAAGCGTTATCAAATCCACGTGTTACCGGACGCAACAGGTATTCCAGAATCGTTTTCTTACCGGTTTGAATATCAGCGGTCAGCGTCATACCCGGCAACACATTCAGCTCACCCGGCTGAGCACCTAAATACGCCCTATCCATTTTAATCTCAGCGCGATAGTACGGCTGGTTCTCTTCATCCAGATATGTCGACGCAGAGATCTGATTCACGGTACCATCAAGACTGCCAAAACGGGAAAAGTCATAACTGACAAACTTCAGTTTCGCGCTCTGCCCGGTATGCACGTGCCCGATATCCTGCGGCAAAATTTTAGCTTCAACGATCAGATCTTCATCGACCGGTACGATCTGCATGATCACCTGACCCGGTGCGATCACCGCGCGCGATCCGGCAACGGATAAACCCTGCACAATGCCAGCCACCGGCGCACGTACTTCCTGACGTTCATCACGCGCCTGTAAGCGAATCAACGTGCTTTCAACTTCACCCAGCTCACTGGTGACCTGACCGGCCTCCAGCTCAATATCGCGGTTGAAGCGGGCAATACCGTCCCGTTTACGCTGCTGATTTTCTTTTAGCGCAGTGCGGGCTACGGCAATGCCATCCTGGGTCTGCAGCAATTCGTTCTCAACTTCTGCCACTTTTGCTTTCGCCGCCAGCAGCTCAGACTTTGAAACCGAACCTCTGACAACCGATGCTTCGCGGATCGATACCTGCTCCCGATGGATCGCCAGCTCCTTTTTCAAGGACGCCGCCTGATTGCGCTGGCGACGCAGTTCATCACGACGCTGCTGAATCTGACTTTCAATCACCGCCATCTCACTGGTTTGACTGTTCACCTGTGCCAGATAGATCGTGCGCTGTCGTTCGATCAAGTCACGATATCCCGGCCCTACCTGTGGAAAGGAGGGCGGGCGACGATCAATCAACGCCTTCAGTCGCTCTTCCTGCAGCTGCAGATTGACCCGACGACTCTGCATCTGCTGTAACTCTGACTCCGACGTGGCCGGATCAAGGCTTAAAATCAGCTGACCTTCTTTCAGGTTGTCACCGTTCCGCACGTGCAATGCACTCACGATGCCACCTTCCAGATGCTGCACCTCCAGAATGGAACCGGCAGGCACGACTTCACCTTTCGCCAACGCCACCTCATTCACTTCCGTGAACGCACTCCAGACCACAACCGCAACCAGCAGCAGTATCCCCACAACAATCGATACCGGCACTATAAAACCCGGGGTCGGCTCTTCCAGCTGAATCGCCTGCGCCAGAAAACGCGCGCGTGCACGTGGCAGGGTTGCGGTCCGCTCCTCTGCAAACACCGTATTATTTTCCTTCACGAAGACCCCCTACCAATACCTGCAGCGCCTGTTCCGGCTCTCCGGCAAATTTTGTTAAACCTTTATCCAACACAATCGCTTTGTCTGCCAAACGAATATGGCTTGGGCGATGGGTCACCACCAGCACCGTCTTCTTACCTTTCAAGGCCCGTAGCTGCGACACCAATTTCATATCACCTTCCCGATCCAGTGATGCTCCAGGTTCATCCAGAATCACCACCGGTGCAGAGCACACAAACGCACGCGCCATAGAGATTCCGTGCACAAACCCCGGTGTCAGACGCCGAGTACGTTCATCACCAATCGACGTTTCAAAGCCCTGCGGCAATGCCAGAATGTCATCCAGAATCCCAACAGCCTCCGCCACGCGCCTGAGGTCCTCGTCGGTGGCCAATACATCATTCATACGAATGTTCTGCGCAATCGTACCGTGGAACAGCTGAGCGTTCTGGGGCACGTACGCAATTGCACGTCGTAGGTCCTTAGCGTTTAGCTGACGAATATCGTGCTCGTCCAGGGTCAGGCTACCCGCCTGGGGTTTGTACATACCGGCAATCAACTTCACCAGCGTTGATTTACCCGAGCCTGTATCCCCCGTAATCACCACCATCTCCCCGGGTTCAGCCACCAACGATACCCCTGTCAACGCGGGATCGCTGTTGGGCGAATAGCGAAAGCTGATGCGATCAATACCGATACGCCCTTTCAATCCGGATAACATCACCGACGAGGCCCGACTGTTCTTTTCCACGTCCAGCTTCATCAATTGGTTCAGCTGCTTAACGGCGGCCATCACCTGCTTAAAGCGACCAAAACTGAGGAAGGTTTGCTGAATCGGTGACAACACTTTGCCGATCAACACCATCGTGGCAATCAGCGCGCCAACGGTCATATCCCCCGCCATCACCGAATAGACACCAATCACCAATACCGCAAGACTGCCGATTGCGACACCGGCTTGTGACACGGCATTGATGACAGAACTGGCCACCGCCGCTTTGTAGTTCGCGGTAGAAGATTCAGCTGAATACTCCCGAAAACGCCCCAACCATGACTGTTCCGCTGCCGCGCCTTTTATTTCGCTACGGCCAGCCAAGCTCTGAATTAACATCTTCTGCTTATCGTTGCGTGCCTGCCCAGTGCGCAACACCCGCCCCGCACTGACCGGCAACCACATGAGACCAAACACCATAAACAGCAGCAACATCACCACCGGCACAATGGCTGCCCATCCCGCAATAAAGGCAATCAGCGCAATCATTAGCGGAATAAACGGCAGATCGAGCAACGTAGACGCATTCGGACCGGTAAAGAAATCCCGCACACTATCAAACTGTTTCAGGCGGGCGAGTTGCGCTGCCATGGTCGAACGTTCAGTCAGTATTGGCGGCAGGCTCAGGATCTGCCGAAAGGTTTCAACACCAATCAGATAATCCATCCGCCCCGCCATATTGCCCATCAAACGCCCCCGGAAGTAACGCAGCACGATATCCGAAATCAGTAACAATATAATTCCGGCCACCATGGTTGGGAGCGCATCAACGGACTCCGCACCGATCACTTTGTCGTATACCATCATGATAAATAACGGTACTGACATGGTGATCAGGTTGATCAGGAAGGTCATCCCCAGCAACCAGCCAAACAGGTTACGAAAACGCCCCAGCAGCTGATCAAACCATTCCGCCGAGGATTTCGTCGACACAGTCTGACCGTGCGTGGTGTTGATATGGGTAAACAGATAGGCACAACCCTTACGGTTGTCCAGATGACCGACCAGCTCCTCACCTTGCAAGGCATCAAAGTAGCGAACCTGCCCCTCGTGCTCTTCATCTGCTGACAGCAATACCAGCGGTTTATCATCTTCATCCACAAACAGGCAGGGATAGAGTTCGTTTGATACCTGATTGAGCCGGGTTTTGCGCGGCATACTTTCATAACCCAACCGCACCAGGATATTGCGCAGGTCCACCAGCTCAAGATAATCAGAGAAATGAGGCAACGCCTCAATCAATTCACGGGCATAGTGATTCCAGCCCAGCGAACGCAATAGCGGCAACAAACAGGCTGAATAGGGAGACCCGGACTGCAAGTCATCTAATGAATCCGCGCGCAGCGCCGCAGTCAGCACCTCACTTAATGCATCGTTCTGGTCATCTTCGAAGATTTTCTGATCAGCGACGGACACCGGTTCATCTGCAGACAACTGATCGTCAGCATTCGGTTGTTCTTTCACAACATCAGTACTCATCGCGGCGCCTCCTGCCTGATCTGAACTTCGCGGCGACGCTGAAGCTGGATCAACTCTCCATCACGCAATTCATAAGCTTTGTCACAGATACGCAGAAACGAAGGACGATAAGACACCACAATCAATGTCCGACTGCCGCGAATACGCTGCAACAGGTTCAGTAATTTGGCATCATTTTTCAGGTCAAAGTTAGCGTTGGCGTCATCCAGAATCATAATGCGTGGATCACCCACCAACGAACGCACCATCAGGATTTTCTGTTTCACCGCTTCTGATAACGGATCAACCGCCGAGCCTCCCACCAATGTATCCAAGCCATCCGGCAGCCGAGCAACAATTTCATCCAATCCCAGATGACGCGAAAGATTGAGGGCCTGCTCAATCACATCGCCCGAACGAAACAGCGTCATATTTTCCAGAATAGTGCCTTCGTATAACGTGCCATGCTGGGGCACAAACCCCACATAATGACGCAACAGTTCGGCTTCATATTCCGGTAACGGTTTATCATCGATCCGAATTTCACCCTTTTCGGGTTTTACCAAACCCGCAACCAGCGACAACAACGTACTTTTACCAACGCCGTTACGGCCGGTGATCGCTACCGCCCCCCCTGCCGGCACATCAAACGAAATGCCTTTAAGTAACCACTCCTCGGTTTCCGGATACCGGAACCAGACATCTTCAACCACCACATCACCGCGCGGAGGCTCATCGGGGCGGTAATCACCACTTTGCTCTGCGGGCAGATCACTCAGTTCCTGCGCCTGTTTCCGTGCGATACGCACACTCTGAAGCTGCGTCCAAAGCCCCATCGCTTTCAGACCCGGTTGCAGCGCTCTCCCCGTCAGCATGGTCACGGCCGCCAACGCACCGACACTTAACTCGCCTTCCAGTACGATCAGCGCACCAAAGGCAACCACCAGCACCATTGCAACCTGTGAGAATGTACTGCCAACCCCCTGCACCACACTGTTGATATGCGCCAGCGAATACACGCCCTCAGCAGAGCGTTCCTGCAACCGTTCATAACGGCGCATCATCAGCGATTCCATTGCCATGGATTTGATGGTGTGAATATTATTCAGGGATTCAATCAGGAAGTTCTGACGATGCTGTTCGGTCTGATGGCTGACCTCCAGCGCCTGCTCAAGCTTCTTGCCCAGAACAACGGCGACCACTGCAAACAACACCATAAGCAACGCAGGCACCAACACCAGCTCGCCGCCAATAAACCAGATCAGACCAAGAAACAGAAACGCGAACGGCAGATCCAATAACAACAGCATGGATTGCCCGGAAAAAAATCGCTGCAAATCTTCGACCGACTGCATGCGAGACAGATAGTAACCTTGGGA
Source organism: Pontibacterium sinense (assembly GCF_015209595.1). GTDB lineage: Bacteria > Pseudomonadota > Gammaproteobacteria > Pseudomonadales > Balneatricaceae > Pontibacterium > Pontibacterium sinense. The sequence continues at coordinate 47,996 of NZ_JADEYS010000017.1, forward strand.
ATGCTGGTTATAGGCCAGCGAATCGGCGTAAAGCACTTTGGAGAAAACATTCATATTCGCAGAGTGCTCAAAACGCGCACCGCTCCATGCCAATATCGTCGAACGCAGCACTTTCAGCAGAATCTCCAGCAAAATGACACCACCGATCCCAATCACCAGAATCGTAAAGGTATCCAGCGCCTGATTGGGAATAATCCGGTCATAAGACTGGAGCACTACAATCGGCATCGCCATCGCCAGCAAATTCACCCCAAACGATGCCAGAAACACATCTAACCGCAGCCAATTACGCGGAATATCGATCCCAGCCTGATTTGCCATTTACGAACTGCCTCCATTTGCAGCGACTGCCTGAACAACTGCTCACTACCGATACGAGCGGCCTACAATACTAACCGTTACCCTTTCCCTGTCCAGCCTAACCGGGATTTAAACACTACCTATCGGCAGAAGCCCGTAAAACACTAGCACCCAACCTCAAATTCAAACAAAAACAACAGATCCAAATTATTGACAAAAATCACAACCCGGTATAAATTCAAACGACAACAAGCAGCGTAAAAGCCCTACAAACACCACTGTTACTTAATAAACATCGATATTATTCAAACAGGAAAACAGAAAGACCAGGCCGCGAACCGCGGTAGTAATCTAAACACTCGTCTCAATGCCTATCGGTAGCTCACGCTAGCCAATAGACCGCTGAAGACGATATGGATCAAAAACCAGACACAAAGGGTGTCGTTAAGATATCCTTAGACACTGCCGATCCAGATAACAGCACATTCTTAATTTCATTCAGGCTTCCAGCGATCCAAAGGGTTAAACGATGTCGGACGCACATACTCAGGCACAGCATACAGACCTCAGCGGTACGTCTGATAATGATGTACTCCTGGGTAGCGATCAGGATGACCGCCTTCACAGCGGATCAGGCACCGACGCCCTTCACGGCTTCGATGGCGATGACCTTTTATTAGCGGATGACGGCGAATTTCTCCTTGTCGCTGGCGCCGGTAACGATACCGTTGAAATTAACTCCGGCACCTCTGAAGCCTACCTTGGCGATGGCCAGGATACCTTCCGCGTACTCGACACCAGCTCAACAGGTAGCCACCTTGTCCTTGGGGATGAGGGTGATGACGACATCACCACAGCCGCAGGGAACGACACCCTTCACGGTGGCAACGGTAATGACACCCTGGATGCGGGCGCTGGTAACGATACTCTGTACGGTGGTGATGGCGATGACACCCTGATCAGTCAGTCTGGAGATAACTACCTCAGCGGCGGTGAAGGAAATGATACCCTTCGTGCAGGCCACGGACATCACACACTGATCGGCGGCAATGGCGATGATACGGTTATCCTGACATCCGGCACCAGTCAGATCCTGCTCGGTAACGGTAACGACAGTTTTACGGTGCTGGATCGCACACATGTCAGTGACCAGTTTGTCGCAGCTGATGACGGTGATGACAGCGTAACAACAGGCGCAGGCAATGACGAGATCTATGGCGGTCAAGGCCATGACACTATCGACAGCGGCACAGGCAACGATCTGATCAATGCCGGTGCAGGCAATGACATTATTCACACCGGCGATGGCAATAACACCGTCTATAGCAGCCACGGTAATGATCGGGTCACCGCAGGAAATGGTGACAATTTCATCTATCTCGGCGGTGGCGATGACACCTTCAGCCTGCTGGACCTGGCGCTGGCCGGCGATAACTTTATTGCTGCCGACGAAGGCGACGACAACGTCATTACAGGTGCTGGGAACGACACCGTCTACGGCGGTGAAGGGAACGATACAATCAACGGCGGCGAAGGGAACAACTACCTTCACGCAGGGAACGGCGACAACACCCTCATTGCAGGATCTGGCGACAACACCTTTGTTGCCGGGGACGGTATGGATACGGTCACCGCAGTAGCGGGCAGTAATAAAGCCTACCTTGGCGCAGGCAACGACAGCTACCAGATACTCGATCTCACATCTCTCGGCAGCCAGTTTGTTGCCGCCGATGAAGGGGATGATCAGGTCACCACGGGCGCGGGCAACGATACGATCTATGGCGGCACCGGTAACGACATCATTCACAGCGGTGATGGCAACGACACCCTGAACGGCGGCGCCGGCAACGACACCCTGACAGCGGGCAACGGCGACAAGACAATTGTGGCAGGCTCAGGCAATGACACTGTGTCTGTCGGTTCTGGACATAACGAAGCCTATCTCGGAATCGGCGATGATATCTTTGAGCTGCTACTGCCCGAAAGCGGCGGTGACAGTTTTGTCGTGGCAGGCGATGGAAACGACCGGATCACCACGGGTTCAGGCAACGATACCCTGTACGGCGGCGATGGTGACGACGTTATATACAGCGGTAGCGGTCAGGATATTCTCAATGGCGGTGCGGGCCATGACATACTGTTCGCAACCCATGGCAGCTACAATATTATCGCCGGAACCGGTAACGATCAGGTGAGCGTGCAGTCCGGTGACGGCGAGATCTATCTGGGCAGCGGCAATGATACGTTTGAGCTTATAGATCTTTATAGTCCCGGCCGTTTCTTTGTCGTCGGCGATGATGGCAGCGACTATATCCAGACCGGATCAGGGGACGATACCCTGCACGGCGGCAACGATAACGACACCCTCATCGCAGGGGATGGAAACAACTACCTGCATGGCGGTGAAGGTGATGATTCCCTTCGTGCGGGCGCCGGTCACGATCAACTCTATGGCGGCAGCGGTAACGACCAGCTCTACGGCAGTGCCGGTAACGACACCATATACGGTGGCAGCGGCAACGATACGTACTTCGCCAGCGTCAACCAGGGCCAGAATCATTTCCACGGTGGCGAGAGCAGCAACGGCTGGACGGATACAATCCATATCGACACGGATGAAGATTATCTCTGGCAGATCTTCATCAACAATGAAGTCGTCAGCTTTGATAAAGCCGATCAGGCCCTTGCGCTCACCCCCGACAGCATCGGCATCATCAGCTTTGCCGATGGCTCTGAACTCTCCTTCGATGGTGTCGAACTGATTACCTGGTCCTGATATCGACGATATTATCGACTAATTGGTAAACAGCAACACACCCTCACCGCGCCTTTTCCTGCCTGACATATATCAAAAAATCCGAGTAATCCGGTACCATAGCCGGTAGATGACTGCCTATTTTTGTGCATTTGCGGTAGAATCGCCGCAATATTAGAACCCCCTAAAACAGCGTCACCGCATAAAGTGCACAGATTGACAATTTTTGCGGTTGAGCCTGTTCATTTTCTCATCAGGGCTGACGCCGTTATAATAGGCGCCAAATTTTCGATCCCAAACTACCTATGGGCGACGTTTCGATGAACAAAAAAACGCTTCTTGCAGCGGCACTGCTGCTTAGTTTAAACACTCCAGCTCTTCTTGCAGCCGACCTGGGCAAAGGCGCGCGTGCTTTTGACAGCCAAAATTACAGTGCGGCGCTTAAGGAACTGGAGCCTCTGGCGAAGGATGGCGATCCCGATGCAACCAACATGCTGGGCCAGATGTATGAAAATGGATGGGGCGTAGAGAAAGACGTCGAAAAAGCGAAGCGTTTTTATACCCGCGGTGCCAATATCGGCCATCTGGACAGTGTAAATAGCCTGCGTGCGCTTAAAAACCAAGAGTTCCAGGTTGAACTGAAAACCGTAATACCTGCCGCTGAAGCAGGCGATGCATCCGCCATGAATCGCCTTGGCGTAATGAACGAATTCGGTTATGGCCTGAGCCGCAATCCGGTCGAAGCATTCAACTGGTACACCAAAGCAGCAGAAGCAGGGTTAGTATCTGCCCAGCACAACATTGGTCGTGCATACAATTTTGGTACCGGTGTCGAACAAAACTTCGCGGAAGCAGAGCGTTGGTACCGTAAAGCAGCCAAACAAGGTCACACGGATGCGATGTTCTTCCTGGGTACCCTGTACTCCAATGAACATGGCACAGACACCTCGCGCGACAGCAACGTAATCGCCTATGCCTGGATGCATAACGCTGCACAACTGGGTAACAACACCGCGCAAGCAATCGAACGTCGACTGGTCATGAAACTCAGTGACAGCCAGATGGAAGCGGCAAAAGAGTTGTCTGACAGTTACTACCAGCAGTACGTAGCACCTTACAAATAAGCGCCATCACCCAAGCGCTTAGCCGCCACAGTTCTCATACGGGAACTGTGGCACACACCCTACCTCCGATTTTCCTCCATACGGCATTGGTCAAATTATCACCACCTGACGCACTGTGATAGAATGCCCCATCAATTCTAATAATCACTCAAGTTCTATGCGAAAAAACACATGAGCAGTGTGAACACAGCCGTTTCTGATACCTCAACCGTAAAATCAATCGAATCTAAACTCATTCTGATCTTTTCTTTTGTCCTGCTGGGCGGAGGACTGCTATGGCTGCAGCAAGATGTCAGTGAGAAACAGGCCCTGCTACTTCTGGTAGGAACCCTGCTGGGAGTAACCCTTTACCATGCCGCCTTTGGCTTCACCACCGCGTGGCGTCATTTCATCATCAACCGGCGAGGAAAAGGCTTACGCGCGCAAATGTTAATGCTCGCCGTGGGGGTCTGCCTGTTTTTCCCGGCGTTAAGTGTCGGTGAGCTGTTTGGCACAGAAGTGCGCGGCTTTATACGTCCGCTGGGCTGGTCCGTGCTGGTCGGCGCCTTCATTTTTGGTATCGGCATGCAGCTCGGCAACGGCTGTGCGTCAGGTAACCTTTACCACGTTGGTGGGGGTCAACTACGCGCGATTCCAAGCATGATTGGCTTCACCATCGGCGCACTCTGGGCCACCAAAGATTACGAATGGTGGACCGGACTACCACAGATCGCGCCCGTCTCACTGGTGGATGATCTGGGTGTTTTCTTAGCGATTGGCGTAAACCTGGCACTCTTCGCGAGTATCGCAGCTTTCACCATCTGGCTGGAAAAACGCTACCACGGCAATGTTGAAAAAGATGATGCCGGTCGTGGTCGCAGCATGGCTCAGCGCCTGATCTCCGGCCCCTGGCCTTTTATTTGGGGAGCTGTCGCCCTCGCATTATTGAATTTTGTGACCCTGGCGATGATCGGTAACCCGTGGGCCGTCGCGGTCGCTTACCCTCTGTGGGGCGCAAAGCTGGCGATGCTGTTGGAGCTGGAACTGGAGCTGGATTTCTGGACCTATTGGCTACAACCCGGTCGCGAAACTGCACTTGGCGAACCGCTGCAGTACGATGCATTCTCTGTCATCAATATTGGCGTTGTACTCGGCGCATTAATCGCCGCATCTCTGGCCGGTAAATTCTCCCTCCAGTGGCGTCTGCCATGGCAACACTGGCTGGCCGCTATTTTGGGTGGTTTGATGCTGGGCTACGGGGCCACAATTGCCTTTGGTTGCAATATTGGCGCCTACTTCGGTGGTATCGTATCGGGCAGTTTGCACGGCTGGTTGTGGTTAGTAGCAGCATTTATTGGCAGTCTGCTAGGAACCTATCTACGCCCGTTATTTGCCCTACCCAACGAAACCTGCTCGCGCAGCGCTTGTTAACAGGACAATCACACCCGGAAAGCGAACTTTCCTTTCCGGGCTCTCTTCTCTCAGATACCTACTTATTCGTTCTGCGCCCTGATAAAATGCCCGGCTCACAGGACTGAACCATCGGATAAACACTATGCAGCGCCGCTTTCCAGAAACGTTCGATCAGGTTAAAACCGCTTCCCCGTTTAAACGACTGGGAGCGCTGTTGTATGACTTTATGATTGTTGTCGCATTGTGGATGATAATTGGCTTTGTCGCGGTAGCCATCAATCATGGTCAAGCGCAGACTAGCCCGCTGTTTCACTCTCTGCTGTTCATTATTACTTTTTGCTTCTTTGCCTTCTTCTGGACACGCAATGGTCAAACGCTGGGTATGCTGGCTTGGCGTCTACGCGTACAGACACCGGAAGGGGAACACCTGACGCTGACTCAGGCGCTGATCCGCTTCATCGTTGCGGGTATCTCGATTGCTCCGGCTGGTTTGGGATATCTATGGATGTTTTTCAACAAAGAGAAAATGGCGTGGCATGATCTGGCGTCAAAAACATGCGTTGTAGAGCTGCCTAAGCCAAGTAAAAAGACGAAAGCAAAGAAAGCCTAAGCGTATAAACAGACACAAAAAAAGGCGACCCTGATTACCACCGGGGTCGCCTTTTTTTATCTAAATTGCCGCTAACCCGCGCGCCGCAGCAAACGCCAACCAATCAGGAAACTCAATACGATTGGTACGGTGACCCCCAGAATAGGTGCTAACCCATATACCGTGCTCGCAGGGCCCAGCAGGTCCTGCATCAACTTAAAGACCAATCCAACGATCACACCCGCAATCAGGCGCTGACCTACGGTCACACTGCGTAAAGGGCCAAAGATAAAGGACACCGCGATTAATACTAACCCCATAATCGACAACGGCTGTAGCACCTTACTCCAAAACGCCACCTCGTAATCCGCAGCCGATAGTTCCTGCTCCCCGAGATAGTTACTGTAGGTATGCAGACCCGTAATCGACAGGTTGCTTGGCTCCATGATCAACGTGGATAACAACGACGGTGTCATACCTGAGATCCACTCCTCCGTAGCCCGCTGCTCAACCTTCGTGCTGTCTCCCAAAAACTGAGTTTCAACAACATTGTGCAGCAACCAGCCATCACCGGTGAATGTACCTGTACGGGCAAAGCTCGAGCGGGACAACGACCAATTTTCATCAAACTGGTAGCGGGTTATACCGTGCACCTCCCCTTCCAGCGAGATCGTCTCTACATGCAGAAAAGTGCGCCCTTCACGGTGCCATAGCCCTTGCCCAAGACTGGTAGCACCCACACGCCCACCCGCGATTGTAATGGTCCGATAACTTTGCGCTTCCTGCTCAGACTTAGGCACAACGTATTCACCCAGTAACAACGCACCGATAATAATCACCAGTACCGGTTTCATCACCGCCGTAATAATACGAAACGTGGAAACACCCGCCGCACGCATCACCGTCAGTTCCGACGACGTGGCCAACGTACCCAAACCCAGCAGGCACCCGATCAAGCTACACAACGGGATATGTTCGTACAGACGACGCGGGCCTGTCATCACCACATAATAAAGCGCATCGTTAAATTGATAGTTAGGCGTAAGATCCGGCAATTGATCTACCAATGTAAACAGTAGATCCAGACCCACGATGACCAGCATCACGATAAATATCGCCCCCAACACGTGACGGGTAATATACCGATCGATACGATTCATCATCATGCCTCACCTCCTTTTCGTGAAAAGCGAGGTGTTGGAATACGATCAAACAGGTTGCGCCAGAATCGACCAAGAAACAGTAGATTCAATGCAATCGTCAAAAAGACCAGATGAACGCCATACAGAGCTTCAACGCCCACTTTGCCATCTTCTATCTGACTGCGCGCAGTACTGAGAATCATCAGATAAAGCAGGTACAAAATAATGGATGGCAGCATCTTAGCGTACCGCCCCTGACGCGGATTCACCTGACTCAACGGTACCGCCAGTAACGTAACCACCAACGCCAAAATCGGCAGGGAGAATCGCCAATGCAACTGTGCCTGATCCACCCGATTCGTGGAGCGCATCAATTCCGAGGTGGGTTTAGCTGAGGCTTTTGTAATGCCGGAAATAATTTCGGGTGGCTTCAGACGCACACCGTATTCGCCAAACTGGGTTTCGGTGAAAGCGGCTTCACCCGGGCGGCCTTCATAACGCACGCCATTTGTCAGTACCAGGAATTGCTGACCACTTTCTCCGCCACTGCTTTTTTCACCCGACTCCGCAACCACAACCACCGGCAGACCGTTCGGGGCCTGTTCCATCAGGAATACCCGCCCCAAGGAACCGTCATCACCCACTTTATCGGTATATGAAACCCGTCGCTGTTGTCCGTTATGCGTTTGAAAGCGGCCCACCGTCAGGCTATCCAGCTGACTGCGGGATTTCTGCTCGTCAAAAATCTTAACCGTAGCATCCGCACCCATCGGTGAAATCCAAAGGCTCAACATCCCCACGATACCCGCCGCTAGCAGCGCAGGCCCCATGGCATACCCCACTAAACGTTTCTGGCTAATACCACAGGCTTTCAGCACCACCATCTCACTTTCCAGATAGAGACGGCCATAACCCAGCAATATGCCAAGAAACAAACCTAAAGGCAGGATCAGTTCCAGAAACCCCGGAATTCGGTACGCCATGATTTCAAAAAGAACATCCGCAGAGAGATCACCGGAAGCTGCTTCAGAGAGATACTTAATAAAACGACCGCTGACCAAAATCAGCAATAAAACACCGGTCACGGCAACCATGCTGTACAACACTTCCCGTGCCAAATATCGAAAAACGATCACATCCGCTACTCTGTTACGAACTGAAAATGGTTTATAGTGGACCGATAATTATCCTTTAATCTGTACACAATGTCTTGCTCAGACCCCTGCAATACGCGCAGGACGTCCGAAGACAAGGCATATTTTTTCGTGAGTACCCAACTTATAGCGAGTAAGTGAGTATTTCCCGAGAGAATTCAACACCGAATCAACGTGTACAGACAGTAAAGCAGCCGTCTTTTGTTTGGAGTCAGCATGGATTTTGAAATTGTTAACGGCGATGTCGCCACCTGTGAAACTGAATGTCTGATCGTGGGTATTGAAGCCGATGGACAGCTGTCACCGTCCGCCAGCGCGCTGGACAAAGCAGCACAGGGCTACATCGCTGATATCGTCGGGGGCGGCGATATTCAGGGCAAAACAGCACAAACACTGTTGCTGCAAAAAGTACCGGGCGTGACTGCACGCCGTGTACTGTTGATCGGTCTGGGCGAAAGCGGTGAGCGTAATGATCGCAACTACCGCAAGATCATCAAATCTGCAATGACCGCCATTAAGGGCGTGCGCGCTCAAAGTGCCGTGTTCGCACTGGACGGTCTCGGCAGCAATGATGACGACCAGTACCGTCAGATCCGCCACCTGATTGAATGGGCAGGCTCCGAGCTATACATTTACGACGAAACCAAAAGCAAAAAAGCTGACCCAGTCTCACTGGACAGGATCGCAGTTCTGCTCAGCGAAGATGATTCCGAACTGGGCGAATATGCCGTCATGGACGGCGTTGCGCTGGTTAATGGCATCAGCACTGCCCGTGAACTGGGCAACCTGCCGGGCAATATCTGTACCCCGACCTATCTGGCTGAACAGGCACTAGCACTAGGCGAAGAGCACGATGCACTAGAAGTCAGCATCCTCGAAGAAGATGAGATGGCCCAGCTGGGCATGCACAGCTTGCTGTCTGTTGGTAACGGCAGTGACCAGCCATCCAAGCTGATCGTGATGCACTACAAAGGCGGAGAAGAAGGCGCGAAGAATCACGCGCTGGTCGGCAAAGGCATCACCTTTGATACCGGCGGCATCAGCCTGAAAGGTGGCGCAGGCATGGACGAAATGAAATTCGACATGTGTGGTGCAGCATCTGTCATAGGTGCAATGACCTCCCTGTGCGAAATGAACCTTGAGCTCAACGTTGTGGGTATCGTCGCTGCGGCTGAGAACATGCCAAGTGGTTGCGCGACTAAACCGGGTGACATTGTGACGACCATGTCCGGTCAGACCGTTGAAATCCTGAATACCGATGCCGAAGGCCGTTTGGTACTCTGTGATGCCCTGACCTATGCCGAGCGTTTCGAGCCTGAAACCGTGGTTGATGTAGCGACCCTCACCGGTGCCTGCATTGTGGCATTGGGTCACCACGCAACTGGCTTGCTGAGTAATGATGACGCGCTGGCAAACTCCCTGCTACAGGCAGGTGATCAGGCGGCGGATAAAGCATGGCGTCTGCCGTTGTGGGATGAGTATCAGGAACAGCTGGACTCCAACTTCGCTGATATTGCCAATATCGGTGGACCTCCAGCCGGTACCGTGACCGCGGCTTGCTTCCTGTCCCGCTTCACCAAAAGCTACCGTTGGGCACATCTGGATATTGCCGGTGTTGCCTGGAACAGCAAAGGTAAAGACAAAGGCGCTACCGGACGTTGTGTACCCCTGCTGAGCCAGCACCTGATGAATCTGGCGGCGACCGACTGATATGAGCGAAGCGGACTTTTATGTCCTCCCGGCCTCTGATCCGGAAGCCCGTTCCCTGTTTCTCTGCCGCCTGTGCGAGAAAGTAATGGGGGCGGGCAAACCGCTTCACATCCACTGCGGCAGTGAGGAAGAGGCGAGACATCTGGACCAGCTGCTGTGGGAACACAAACCGGAAGCGTTTCTGCCCCATACCCTGATTGGCAGTGAATCCACTGCACCGATCACATTGGGCTGGGATGATCAGCGTCCGGAGCACCAACAAGTGTTTGTAAACATGGCACTGGATCTACCGGAAGACGCCCTGAAATACGCGCGTATTCTGGAAGTGGTGGTACAAGTACCCGACGTTTTACAGGCGACCCGTAAGAATTACCGTCTGTATCAGGACAACAATATTACGGTACGTATGAACGATATGCGCCGCTAAGCTCCGCTTTGACTCACACCGTTACCTAAGCAGCATACACACCAACACTTCATCCGGTTGTATGCTGCTCTCATCGCCCGTGTTCACACCACGGACCTATGTCTGATACCAGTCAGGAAGCTCATATTCGGCGTACCCTTCCATTAACGCCTGAAGCTGATCCTGAGTGACCGACTCACGCCAGCGATAGGCATTTTTGACACTGTCACGTCGAATACTGAAATGATCTTTTGATTGCAGTTTGGCATTTGAACTGCCTCTCACCCACTGCTCACTCATTGCGCTCCATTCCAGCCCCAGCTCCCGATAAAGTCCCTGAAAGGTCTCAAGCGGTGCCTGACAGACATCTTCATAGCGAACAATTTTGACCTGATCACAATCGGCGATCTGCTCCAGCATCTGTTGCCATTCCCGCGCAACCCGAGACCCAAAACACCGCCAGTCATCCAGCGTACTGCCCTCTCCCAACACCCAGCCGAGCGTGCGCATGCTGGACGCAATTCCCGCCGGATGGCGCACCAGTACCACCACCATGCGTGGATTAAAGCGATCGATAAACCAACTGCAGGCCAGAGGATTCACTTCCTTCACCACGGGCACCCGAACATTGCGTGAAAATGGTGGCCACTGATGTGGATAAGCCACCACGGAGGGACGAATATAGGGTGAATGGCAACAGAGTTTTTGACTGGAGCGCAGGTAAGCGTCAGGCACGTTATCCGGTGTGACCTCGAACACCACACGCCCCTCATTGGCTGCGGAGTATGCCCGTGTGCAAGGTTCACGGTAGTACAATGCAGAGGAACTTATCCCCAGACACCCTCCGACCCAACTCGACCCCGAGCGCGGCAGACCGACTATAAAAATAGGTCCGGACTCACGCCCTGCTCTGAACCCCATCCGATGACAAACACATAAAAACAGCCAAAATATGGCCTTCCAAACCCGATACATATCAGCCCCTTCTTTTGCCCCTGACAAGAAGATGAGCCTCTTTCGGTCACCACCCCTACGGTCACCTCAAGTACATCTGGCCTAAAAAAAACTATAGACGTCATTTCGTAATCATTGCTCAATATCCTTAAATACCGCGTGATTTTTTTTCGAAGCGCGACACACACAGAGGCGGAACTCTTTGTTTCATAAGGTATAACAGTCGACGCGTCTGTATTTTATAATTCCCTGCTTGGCGTCATTAGGAGCACTAACACTGGTTGACTCCATTTAGCCTGACAGTTATACGAACGGTCTTACATCTTGAAAACTAAAGGATTGGCAGAATGACACGCAGAGTGACACTCCAGGAAACTCTGATAAACATCAGCGCAGACAGGCAGCGATACGCCCGCTGGCGCCACGCCGGATTCTGGGTAACCTTCTGTTATCGCCTCCGTCGCTTGCGCAAGTTTGGGGGCCCACTCTGGAAACTGATGTTGCCGCTGGATATCGCCCTTGAGCTCAGTCGACTGCTGATCTCTGATACAAAAATCCCATCCAATATGGATGTGGGCCCCGGCCTCTACCTGCCCCATCCAACGGGCGTGGTTATCAATGACAGCGCGGTGATCGGCGCTGAAGTGGACCTGTTCCAGCAAGTCACGCTGGGCGAGTGGCACGGTAAAGCACCGATACTGGAAGATGGCTGCAAACTGTTTGCTGGCGCACGTGCATTTGGCGACGTACGCATTGGCTTTGGTGCCAAAATTGGTGCCAACACCGTCATTCAGCGCGACGTCCCTGCCAACTACGTTGCCTATCTGGATGCGACCAAAGTCCGTCCTAAAATCGAAAGAGCCGCGGACAAAATCGCCAGCTAATCCGCCGTCAAAGAGAGGGGCATCGCAGCCCCTTATCAATTACCCCTGAACCTGATGCTGTCGGGTTTCATCAATCAGATACTTCAGCCATTTCAGGTACGGCGTCCCACCCGTACCGTGCTGATCGTTGCAGCGCCGTGCGATGTATTTGATCGCCCAGTGGTAATGCACCTCCCGAAACTCGGCCATCTGCTCCAACACCCGATTGAAGGTCTCCGGGGTTGCGACCGGTCTTACATCCGGCATCGCATGCACCACATCCAGCCACTCCACATGGGCTTTTGGCATATAGTGACGCATGTCGTTCAAGTGACTGATCAGACGGTTGGGCTGATGAGGGATTTTCATAAACTCCACCAACATCGGCATCATCGAACTCTGTGCCCCGGTTTCGCCGCGGAAATTCACCACCTGACCCATCGATTCATAGGTCACATCCCGAAACTGACCGATATAGGGCCGGAAACGGCTGAAGTACAACTCGTCTGACATTTTCTCCGGTATCCGGCGCAACACCTGCAGAACGTTATCCAGTGCCGCCGAGATCTGCAGCAGGCTGTTATCCACAGCGTCATGGTCATCAACGCCCGCTGAATCGTCCAACGTCATCATTGCGTCCATCATCCGGGCCGCCAGCGCCTCGATCTCTACGTGAATCAAAATAAACCAGTGCTCGTCGTAAAGATGGACAAAGTTCTGCACGGTATCGATGTTGCCCAGTTCAATCCCCCTGTCCGGATCAAAACGCTTCCAGTTATACAGTGCATAACCGTCGTAGCTCAGCATAGGCGGGCGCTCCAGCAGCTCCGCAATCTGACACAACGGACGGGCGATATTGGCCGGCAGTGAGTGGGTCACGGGCTGGCCTATCTGATTGATATAACCTGAAGCGATAAACCCCAGCCGCAGATAGTAGAGATGCGCTTGGGACAGCAATTTGGGTGGAATATTGGGATGGGGCCATTCCGGCAGGACCTGAGCACGCATGTATGAACGAAATTCAGGTTCTAACAACAAACTGGGCAGATCGTTGCCGATCTGATCGATGATTTCAAAGCGTTCACCGAGTGTTAAACGGCTGTCCGGGTCTTCGGCGGGTAGAAAACCACGGCGTCTGAAGGCTGTACGAAGGTGATCATCCATAAAGATTATCCCCCTAATGTCGATTTTGAAGTTAGACCGCAAACTCAGCCCTACATTCCATCGCCCGCAACCGGTATAATTCGTCGATTAATTTGAATGAATATTAGAGAAGCCAGAATCTAATGGAAACAACCTACCAGCCACACGAGATTGAGAAATCCTGGTATAAGACCTGGGAAGAGAACAACTACTTCGCCCCATCCGGCGAAGGCGACTCCTACTGCATCATGATTCCGCCGCCAAACGTCACCGGCAGCCTGCACATGGGTCACGCTTTCCAGCACACCATTATGGATGCCCTCACCCGCTACAAACGTATGCAGGGTAAAAACACTCTGTGGCAGGTAGGTACTGACCACGCCGGTATTGCCACTCAGATGGTCGTTGAGCGTAAGCTGGCCGCCGAAGAGAGCAAATCCCGCCACGATCTGGGACGTGATGCGTTCATCGAAAAGATCTGGGAATGGAAAGAAGAGTCCGGTGGCACCATCACCCACCAGATGCGTCGTCTGGGTAACTCCGTCGACTGGCCTACCGAACGCTTCACCATGGATTCCGGTTTCTACAACGCCGTACAGGAAGTCTTCATCCGCCTGTATGACGAAGGTTTGGTTTACCGTGGCAAACGTCTGGTGAACTGGGACCCTAAACTGCACACCGCCATCTCTGACCTCGAAGTTGAGAACAAAGAGACCAAAGGCAAGATGTGGTACCTGCGCTATCCTCTGGCAGATGGCGTCAAAACTGCAGCAGGCGACGACTTCATCGTGGTGGGTACAACCCGACCAGAAACCATGCTGGGTGATACCGGCGTTGCGGTGAACCCGGACGATGAGCGTTACAAGGACCTGATCGGTAAAGAGATCGTACTGCCACTGGTTGGCCGTCGTATCCCAATCGTCGGTGACGACCATGCTGATATGGAGAAAGGCACCGGTTGCGTGAAGATCACCCCGGCGCACGACTTCAACGATAACGAAGTGGGTAAACGCTGCGGTCTGCCAATGATCAACGTGCTGACCTACAACGCTGATATCCGTGACGAAGCGGAAGGTTTCAACACCGACGGCACACCAAACAACAACATAGACACCACCATCCCGGAAAAATACCGTGGCATGGAACGTTTCGCGGCACGCCGTGAAATCGTAGCTGACTTCGAAGAAGCCGGCCTGCTGGTGAAGATCGAAGAAAACGACATGACCGTACCGTACGGTGACCGTGGTGGTGTTGTTATCGAACCGATGCTGACCGACCAGTGGTTTGCCGATGCGAAAACGCTGGCAAAACCGGCGGTTGAAGCGGTTGAAAACGGCGACATCAAATTTGTCCCTCAGCAGTACGAGAACATGTACAACGCCTGGATGCGTGACATTCAGGACTGGTGTATCTCCCGTCAGCTGTGGTGGGGCCACCGTATTCCAGCGTTCTACGACAACGAAGGTAACGTCTACGTTGCCAACGACAAAGACGCCGCACGTGAGAAATACGGTCTGGCACTGGACACCGAACTGCGTCAGGACGACGACGTACTGGATACCTGGTTCAGCTCCGCACTGTGGACCTTCGGCACACTGGGCTGGCCGGAAATGACCGAGCGTCTGAAAACCTTCCACCCAACCGACGTGTTGGTGACCGGTTTCGACATCATCTTCTTCTGGGTGGCGCGCATGATCATGATGACCATGCACTTCATGAAAGATGAAGACGGCAAACCACAGGTACCGTTCAAAACCGTATACGTTACTGGTCTGATCCGTGACGAAGGCGGCGACAAGATGTCCAAGTCCAAAGGTAACGTACTGGACCCACTGGACATGATCGACGGTATCGAACTGCCGGATCTGCTGGAAAAACGTTGTGGCAACATGATGCAGCCACAGCTGGCGGCGAAGATCGGCAAACGTACCGAAAAAGAGTTCCCTGAAGGTATCGCTGCTCACGGCACCGACGCCCTGCGTTTCACCCTGGCGGCACTGGCCTCAACCGGCCGTGACATCAACTGGGATATGAAACGTCTGGAAGGTTACCGTAACTTCTGTAACAAGATCTGGAACGCTGCCCGTTACGTTCAGATGAACACCGAAGGCGAAGACTGCGGCCAGAACGGTGGTGATATTGAACTGTCACTGGCAGACCGCTGGATCAGCAGCAAGCTGCAGAGCGTTGAAACCGAAGTGAACCGTCACTTCGAAGAATACCGTTTCGACCTCGCCGCTCAGACACTGTACGACTTCGTTTGGAACGACTACTGCGCATGGTATCTGGAGCTGTCCAAGCCGGTACTGTGGGACGACAACGCCTCCGCTGAAGCGAAGCGTGGTACCCGTCGTACGCTGGTGCGTGCACTGGAAGCGATCATGCGTCTGCTGCACCCAATCATGCCGTACATCACTGAAGAGATCTGGCAGTCCATTAAGGAACTGGCGGGTGTTGAAGGTGACACCATCATGCTGCAGGGTTACCCGGTGGCTGATGAGTCCAAGCACGACGCTGCGGCAGAAGCTGAGATCGAATGGCTACAGGCGATCATCACCGGTATCCGTAACATCCGTGGTGAGATGGGTATCTCCCCTGCGAAGGATCTGGACGTACTGTTCAAGAACGGCAGCGCCGACGACAAACAGCGTCTGGACAACAACGAAGTCTTCCTGTCCAAGCTGGCGTCTCTGGGTTCTATCACCTGGTTGAACGAAGGCGACGAAGCACCGATGTCTGCGACTCAGCTGGCCGGTGATATGGAAGTCCTCGTACCAATGGCAGGTCTGATCGACAAAGATGCTGAACTGGCCCGTTTGCAGAAGTCTCTGGATAAGCTGAAGAAAGAAGTCGGCCGTTTCGAAGGCAAGCTGAGCAACGAACGCTTCGTATCCAACGCACCGGACGACGTGATTGCGAAAGAGCGTGAGAAGCTGGAAGACGCGAAGTCTGCTTACGATAAGCTGGCCGAGCAGTACGCGAAGATTGAGGCGCTGTAAGGGTTAGTTACCTTACGTCCTGAATTGAAAAAGCCCGCGATTGCGGGCTTTTTTGTATTCGTATGTCACGGTGAACACCGACATTGTAGGGCATCGATTTATCGTGCCTCCTGCAGAGTGCAGTGTATCCATGGATTCCAGATACTTTCCGAAGTACCGCCTACTCGTTCCCATGCTCCGCGTGGGAATGCATATCGGTGTTCTTCCACCTGTTCGGTGGTTAAGGGGAAGCCAGCTTCCCCTTAACAATCCCCACTGCCCCTACTACTTGCCCGCTTCGCGGCTTCCCTGCGCGTTTCGAAATAAAACTAAGCGAATAAACTCGGCCTACGGCCTCAGACAGAATTCGCTTTTAACGTTTTAATTCTGCAATGCTCAGCTGCGCAGAAGGGGATTAACGCCTGTGCCACAAATTAATTATTTTCCATTTTCACTCAAAGATACCTAATAAACCCGGCACAGCTCTCACCTTTACAACTGATTCATACAATGCTCAACTTCGTAGAAGCGGATAGAGTATTCGACGAAGTCCAAATATTTTTAAGTTCACGAAAACACATCTTGTATACGGCCAATAAGGTTCGAAGCTATAAACTTATGATCCTTCTTTGCTTCGGTATGGACAACTCTTTTCAACTTACTTGTCTTGACCTCAAGCTTTTTCGAATATAAATTCAAAATCCCAGACAATACTTTCTTTCCATCGCAATTATCAAACAACTCGCCCTCAGAAAGTCCAGAATATTTATCAAATATAGCTTTATGCTCATCCAACAAAACACTCTTAAATGCCTCGATACAGTCTTCTTGAAAAAAGAACTCCTCTATATGCTCCTTATATTTACCTATATCATCCAATGGAGCCTCCCTTCCTGAAATCCTTTCTAATAGAAACTCTTTCGCTATATACTGAAGTCTTAAGGCACTCTCCTTTCTAAGCAATATATATTTTGACCTATCTATTTCTTCAACAATATCCTTTTTAACTTGCCCCTCATCAATCCCATCCCCTAAATCATCAAGCATGTTATAGCAATGAACCAACAACTTCTCATCCAAAAAATAATTTTCGAACTCATGCTTATCAAGAACAATAAAGCTATTGTCATAGAATTTCGGACTTTTCTTCCTTAGACCCTTAAAATAATCATCATCTTTCCCATCTCTATCAATCATAAAACAATAGATAGAATCATGAATATCCTGCTCAACAAGTGATAGCTTTTCAAAAGCATCACAGACCGCCTGACAGCTCCCAAGAACTTTAATCCTTACGTTAAGATCACTTACAACAGACTCAAGGAAAGAGGCATCTCCTTTCCCCTCAACAAATAAAATCTTGTTATAAACTGTACTTAGCCCCATTTCCCTAAGCGAATCCTCAGCCTTGCTTTTTACTAACGGTTTCATTTCTCCATCAATATAGTAATTTTTACCTGTTGAGAAAATTTTGTAAATTAGAGGCTTAGAGTGCGTTAAATAGAAGATCTGATCAACTTTATGTTCCCCATAAACATTCCTAATCCATTCTGACTTGATCTGTCTATTTACATCCAAACCTTTTAATTTTTCCACTAAGTGCCCTTTAGTAGAAAACTCCTCCAATGCATTTGAAAACCTAATGAGAAGTTCTTCATGAAAGTGGTTTTCAGGCTCATCAACTATAAGAATACCTATAGATGCAGATATACAAAGATAAACCATCGAACAAAAAAGAGCCTTTTCCCCCGAACTAAAATCTCTTATATCATATGGTGACTGCTTTATATTCCTATTACCTTTACCTAAAAGAACAAATTCATTATCTTTATGCTTACCACTGAAGTTAGAAAGTTCAACCTCAGGAATCAAATCATTAAATAACTTAGATGCTACTTTATAATAAAGCAACCTATCTGGTTTCAATGGCACCAAACGATCCGATATATAGTCATTAACCAGTCGTTGATAAGTATTTGAGAAAACCCGATCCGGGTAGAATATACTCTCAATCAGAAGATCCACCGGTCTTACTTTAGAAACCCCTATTGATTGATGAGAAACAGAGTCTTCAGAAAAACTTTTGCTAGCATCTATAAACAATATCAATGAAGAAGGATTACTAGAATTCCAAAACCGCCCCAAATCATCGATACAATGCTGCGCCCCTCCTACATCCCACAAAAAGGGACCATCTTGTCTTCTTTTTAGAAAAAAACTTCTATCCTTACCATCAATATTTAATATAATTTTTATTGAAGAATGATTTTCAGAAAGAAACTTAAACACTTCTCTTTCAAAATCATCCCGATATTTATTACAATCGCAGTATTTTACAAAAAATGCTTTTTGGAAAAGAACAAGGCTTTTCAATATTGTTGTCTTTCCTGATCCATTCCTACCACTAACTGCAAATATATTATCTCCTTCATCAAAATCAAAATCCTTATAACCTTTGAAACTCTTAACATTATGAAGGGAAATTTTTTTTACCTTTATAGACATAAAAAATCCTGAAGAACAAAAACATAGCTATTTATAAAAAAAGTTCATATTTTGATACTAAATGAAGCCAAAATACGTTTAGAACTCTCTCACTTCGAACCACCACAAACCTCATCCCGCATCTGAATAGTTCTCACATCCCGACTACTCATCGCCTGAATCCTCAGCACTGAACACTGCTGTCGACGCTGCAGTTCCTGATCATCCACAACTGTTGATCGCCCGACTTCGGCCACCACCGGCTTAAACTCCACCGATGCGGCGCAGTAGAGGTTCTTTAGTTTCAGGTGTTTCCAGTGGTCACTGGGGTGATTGGTCAGGTGTTGGCAGGTTTCAGTGAATAGCGCTCGGGCAGCGCGGGTACATTTGGAGTATTCGAGCAGGTTATGCTGTAGCTGGGCACAGACGGAGGGTTTGCGTAGTTTCCAAAGTTGATACTGGAACGTGACGGGCTGGCCGTTGTAGTTCACATGCTTAGATTCCAACGCAATGCCGACCCTATCGTTGTAGGAGGACATGTAGCTGTTAGCAAGGTCGTTTACAAACACACCGTAGGCTTTGGCCACGACATTGCCCGCCTGCAGCGGTGCTGAGACGATGAGAAGTAAAAAGAGGAGACGCATCCACTGCACCGTACACACCCTGTATCTGATCCTTATGCGGTCGGTCCTGACCGGTTATTGAACAGCAGTGTGCTACGTGATCGGTTTTGGTGCAAGTAGTTGCAGTCGGGATTCTACCTATGTCTTGATCTGAACAAACCCGGTGGCGATTCGCCGTTGTGAAGAACGATAGATAGCAATCTATGCCATAATGATTAAAACGCACAAATTGATCAAAATGAGCGATAGTTATGGAACTCACAGCAACAGAAGCCAAGCGAGAGTTTGGTGACTTAATCCTGAAAGCTCAGTCTGAGGCGGTTCGTATCTCACGCAACGGGAAACCCGTCGCGGCGGTGATATCCCACGAAGAATTTGAGCAATACCAAGCCTTCAAGGAGCAGCAACTCAAAGCCGCAATTGAAGAAGGGATGGCCGATCTGGAAGCTGGACGCATCCACGATGGTGAATCAGTATTTGAAGAATTAAGGAAACTAGCTAAATAGATGCTAAACATTAAGCTCACGGATCGAGCTAAGAAGGATCTTCGATCCATCGTACTCTATACCAGAAAAAACTTCGGCAGTGGGCAAGCCACGCTCTATGTGAAAGAGTTACAAGCCAAGATCCAGCTTTTGGCCAGATCCCCTAAGCTCGGTGCATTACGCCCAGAGCTACGCCCTGATATAAGAAGCTCCCCTTTTAAAAGCCATACGGTTTTTTACTACTCAGATAAAAATAATCTGACCGTGGTGACAGTTCTTCACAACTCCATGGAACCCAGTAAACACCTATAAACAAGTCACACCATCTAGCAAGTAAGGTGCAATAGCAGAGCGTATTGCACCAGAAATACCTGATTGTGATGAATCTCCATCAGAGTCTTGATTAAGCAGGTTTACCCGCCCTCTCCCGCCGTTTGCGTAGCCAACCATGGCTGCTGACCAACAGAATGCCACCGATGATCAGCCCTGAGCCGAATATAAAGTTGGCTTCAATACGCTCGCCCAGCAGCCAGTTGCCCAGTAGCACACCAAACACCGGGGTCATAAAGGAGAGGATGCCCAGCTGGGAAGCTTTGTATTTGGTGAGTAGCCAAAACCAGCCCAGGTAGCTAATGAAGGATACGATGATGCCGTGGAACGCCAGACTGCCCCATACCTCTGGTGTTAAATTAACCTCGGCCTGATCGGTGATATACGACCAGAGCGTTAGCAGGACAAAGGCCACCAGCAGTTGGTAGAGCAGTGTCTGTCGGGCGGGCAAGGCACTCAAACCGGTGGCACGCACGACTACGGTGGTTAAGCCCCACGCGGCACCCGCCAACAGGGCAAGGAAGTCTCCCCACAGCACGGCACTACTGAGCGCATCGGTTGAGTCACCGCCCAGAAAGGCCAGTACGATCCCTCCGAATGCCAGCAGAATACCCAACCACTGCAAGCGACTCATACGCTCGCTGGGGATTTTCATATGCAAACCAATGGCGGCGAATATGGGCGAGGTATAGAGAAACACGGTTGCATGACCGGCGGAGGTTTCGTTCAGAGCTTCACCCAGAAACAGAAACTCCAGGGTGAATAACACACCAATCAGCAGCGCCGGAATCCGGTTTTCCGGGGCCAGCGGCATCCTGTGTCGTTGTATCAGAATCAATACGATAATCAGTGCGGCGGCAATTCCGGAGCGCAACGCAATTTGAAACACCGGCACAATATCCTCTGCCACCGCTTTTAGCATGACCTGCTGCGAGGCCATCACGATGCAGAAGATGACCATACTGGTAATGGCAAAGAGATCTAACGGTTGTCGAGTGCCCATGGCGCCCCCCAGTGATTGAGTGAATGAAGTGAACTGACGCCATTATCTTTTGTCAGAATTAATCGATATAGCTAGAATAAGACAACCGATAACGCAGATCAGCCAGTAGCTTATGACCCAAGGCCCCCATATTCACCAACCGTTAGATTTTGAAACACTGCCCGAACCGGTGTTTTTCTTTGAACGTGTGATGCCCAGCGATACCATCTACCCACCGCAAACCCACCGTTGGGGTGAGTTCGTGTTTTCGTTTCAGGGGGTACTGGAGCTACACGCGGAAGGTTCACTTTTCAGAGTCCCACCCAACCACGGCCTGTGGCATCCACCGGAAACCGAGCATAGAGGTGGCAACCGCAACGCCTCGCTGCACTGCTCGCTCTATATCGATCCCACTCTGGCTGAAGCGAAGGGCCTACCTGGCACCACCTGTGCACTCACTATCAACGCGATGGTGCGAGCAATGCTGAATCACTTACGGATTAATCCCCCCCAAACACCTTACACAGTGCAAGAGAGTCGCTTACTGGACGTTGTGGTCGATCAATTGAGTGAGGCCCCCTGCGCAGGGAGTTATCTGCCTACATCCAATGATCCGGCATTATCAAAGGTACAGGCCTATCTGGAAGATCATCCCGGCGAAAACTGCTCTGTGCGGGAACTGGCGGAACGCTTTGGCACCACCGAACGCACGCTCGCGCGAAAAGCCCAACGTGATCTGGGTATGCCGTTGAGTGAATGGCGACAGCGGCTGAAGGTCGTACGCGCGATGCCGATGTTGCAGGCGGGGGTGACGGTTGAAAACATCGCGTTGGATCTGGGCTACAGCACGGCATCGGCGTTTATCGCCATGTTCCGCAGGCTGCTGAACATGACGCCGGATGAATATCGGAAGAACGCGGAATAGGTTCAGTCACGAACACTTCACCGCGCTAGCAACGCTTAAAAGGGGACTGATTTATTTACCGCTTCAGTGAACCGTCACCCTTCAATCAACAAAGAGGTAATTGCCCTGCCGGTCTTTTCTGACACCGATCATACGGATATCAGGAAACAACTGAGAGCGCACATACCAAACGTAAGCCAGAGTCGCCATAGAGATCCCTACGGCGATACCTGATGCCAGGTCTCCCATCACCATCGCCTCCATCACAGTCCTAGTAAAGATGGGCAGGCTCAGCATGAGAAACAGCGTATACGCGAACAGCCGATGAGTGTAAAAACCCCAGACAAATAGCAGCCCAATTACAGCGGGAATCACGACGAAGATGTTGATCCCCTCTTTGGGAAGGTTCATATAGGTCGTCCATGCCGCCAGCGCAGCCTGAATTGACACTATCCAAATCAGCACACTGTTTTTTGTTCCATGCAGTGCATAGAGAATTTTGTCCGGTGAAGCGGCAATGATCAACGCAAGCTTTGCATCCCTGATACCTCGTCCCCTGAGTGTGTCGAATATAGCCTTCTTCGAATATCCGGTTGCGCGCATCAAAGCTATTTCAGATCGGGCTTTGTTCACGGATAGCGTCGGAAGCACACCACCTTGTGGTGGGTAACGTCTGGTTTGTGGTTGAGCCACGGCTGCAGGCCGAGGGGGAACCACCGTTTCAGCTTCGGGTTGAGACATCGTCTCTAAAGGCAGCGAAGCCTCTGACGTAGGAAATGCCTCTAAGATCTCTTGTGATTCAGCGTCATTACCAACGGATGATTTATCTTCCGTGTGTTCCGGCAGTATCTGCAACAGATATTCACGGGCCTCGGTGCTAAAGCGAGCGAATGGAATCGAATACTGTGCGCCGTCATCCAGATGGAGTATCAGCGCACCTTTGTGTTGCCGGTACTGAAACACCTTCGTTATATCCACTTTAGTGGATGTGCCCAAGCGCCAGATCACCAGCGACTGAGGGCGCATATCCAGCTTGTAGCTACGCTGAAAATAGATATAGATCAGCGCGAATACCAGTACATAGTATTGCCCTTGAAACGCCGGATTCCCCACCAGCAAATTCATCGCAACCCATAACACCAGACCGATGCCCACCAACCGCAGAAAATAGGCTGACGAAAACCTGAATACACGCTGATCATCCCTATCCATCCCTTAACCCCTATCCATTGAGTTTCATGTATTTCCGGCCACGCGTTGCATCTACGTGTTAAGGCGACCGCTGAAAAGCCGAACGACACCCTACCGATAGCGCTCAGTATAGGCTCTTCAGAGTTTAATGAGGGTCGTGCAGAGATATTAGCGTGTTATTCGCAGGAAAGGTCAGCACTCTCCCAACACTGCTGATAATCCATCAGCAGCCGCGAATTTCCAGGGTATACGTCGGTGGGCCGGACGCGGAAGCTTCGTAGTATTCGATATAGCAGCCACTGCTACCTACCGTTAAGTCATAGCCTGCACGTACGTAATTGTTAGTAACCTTCTGCTTCAGATCCGAATCGGCCTGAAAATCGATCAACTCAAGCATCCCCAAACGGCTACCGGTTTCTGCTTTTGATTCCGGATATTTGTAATAGGTATCGATAAGACCGTATTCAGTCGTAATAGCGCGTCCGCTATCCGAGCCGTTATCCTCGACTTCCTGTAGCTGTGCTTTCAGATGCACCATCGTCGCTAAAGATTGCATCGAGCCCTGAATCCCCTGAAGAACGGAGATCCGCGCATCCGTTGTCACATTCAGAAACCTCGGTAATGCCACTGCGGCTAAAATGCCTAATATCGCAATCACCACAACCAACTCAACGATGGTAAATCCTGAACTTCTCTTCATACAACCGCGCTCATTTCAGTGTTATCTGGAACAGACTTGAAGATCGTCAAAAGATGGTAACACTGATTCAAAAACACCGGCAGGTACCATAATTGATAGGGATCATGATGATCAGCATCATCGTAGCCGCCGACTATCAAAGCGCTAAACGCTCTTTATACATGCAATGGGGACAGATTTATTTTCCCTTCCAATATTCAGCAACGCAGAAACGAAGCTGCAGCTCCCCTGGCTCAGAAGCTACAGCAACAGGATCTCCCGTGTATTACTGCACGTCCTGCCAATACTCCGTCCGGCCTTTTTCTTTCTGGGGCGCATCGATAAATGCGGCGATCCGCGTCCAGATCTTGTCCCGCTGGTGATGGAAGATATCGTTATGCCCTGCATAGGCAACGGTCACCATACTTTTATACGGGGACGGATAGTTTTGATACAACGTCTCAGCTAACTGAAGCGGTATCTGCCGATCCCGTTCGCCGTGGATAAATAAGGCCGGAGCCGTCACCCGATCCAGTTTGGCGGTCTGATCAAAGGGACGGCGGTTCACAAACATGCGTAACCAGCCCATCCCGACCTCGCTCATCACTTCATGTGCACTGGTAAAGGTGCCCACCAGAATTAAGCCGCCAAACTCACGCTCTTGCGCCAGATCCACTGCCACGGCAGACCCCAGCGAGCGTCCAAGGA
Organism: Pontibacterium sinense; assembly: GCF_015209595.1. Classification (GTDB taxonomy): domain Bacteria; phylum Pseudomonadota; class Gammaproteobacteria; order Pseudomonadales; family Balneatricaceae; genus Pontibacterium; species Pontibacterium sinense. The sequence continues at coordinate 72,892 of NZ_JADEYS010000017.1, forward strand.
CAAAGATATTCTCCGGCGCAAAGTTCAGTTCTTGGGTGGCATATCTGAGTGCCGCTTTGGCATCGTTATATACACCGTCTTCACTGGGTTCACCTTCACTGCGGCCGTAGCCACGGTAGCCCACCAGCAAGACGTTTACGCCAGTTTGTGCCAGATGCCATGCGGAGTTCAGACGGTGCAGCGAATGCCCAAAGTTGCCGTGGAAGTACAGCACCAGTTTTTTGTTATCGGGATTGGGGAGATAAAACGCATGCAAGCGGATCTGATCTTCGGTGGTAAATTCCACATCCTGCACACCGCTGTCGTCCAGGTTGTAGTGATCCGCGTTAAAACGCATGGGGTGAAAAGCAAAACTCTTAACTATGGTATCTGAACAACCACTCATATTGAGCGTCAGCATCGAGAAGATAAGGCAACGTAGAAGTTGACCCATGGGAGCCTCCTCACATTTGGTTGAGCGGAATTTTTAAATAACTGATTCCATTCTCCTCTTCCTTGGGTAAACACCCGCCCCGGATATTCAGCTGCACGGCTGGCAGCATCAGGGTGGGCAGGTCCAGTGTTTTGTCGCGGGCCTCACGTATAGCTACAAAGTCCGCTTGTTGGGTGTCTCCACGGATATGCAGATTCAGCGTCTTCTGTTCGAGCACCGTGGTTTGATAGTGGTAGTGATCACGCCCGTCACCGGGATAGTCGTGACAGACGTAGATCGGGGTTTCATCCGGCAGCGCGTATAAGGTCTGGATGGAGTCGTAGAGTATCGCCGCACTACCACCGGGGAAGTCACAACGGGCGGTACCGAGATCGGGCATAAACAAGGTATCACCGACAAAGAGCTGACCTTCAATCAGATAGCTAACACAGGCGGGGGTATGGCCCGGTGTATGAATCACTCTGCCCTGCAGGTTACCGATCTGGAAGCTTTCACCGTCTTTGAACAAGCGCTGAAACTGATGGCCGTCACACCTGAAACTACCGTCCAGATTAAACAGCGCAGCGAAGGTGTGTTGTACTTCAGTGACCCGGCTGCCAATTGCCAGCTGACCACCCAGCCTTTCCTGCAGATACGCGGCGGCACTGACGTGATCGGCATGAACGTGGGTATCCAGTATCCATTGCACCGTTAACCCCTGCGCGAGCACAAAGTCGATGATCGGGTCCGCAACGCTGTTTTGGGTGCGAGCAGAGATGCTATCGAACCCCAATACCGGATCAATCACCGCGCAGGCCTTACTGTCCCGATCAACCACCACATAACTCAGTGAACCGGTGCTTTCGTCAAAGAAATGGGTAACGCCCGGATGAGGCATACCGTCCCTCCAGAGTGACGCTGCGTTTCCCTGTAGCTTAGGCCAAATACGACATTTTTGGATTGAAAGCGTCGTCACCGGTGAGAGGGATACACGTGCCAGTTGACGTTGAATATGGGTTAACTCTAAGGTTACGAACAGGCTTCACGCATCAGCATATTAAGGACGCAGACCCACTATGAATTACTCAGTCACCGCCTCCACCAACCCGGACGGATACCTGCTCACCCACTACGGCAAGATCAAAGCCGAGTCCTGTGACTACAACGGCCACCTGAATGAAGGTCACGCACTGGTGATGCTATCACTGGCGACCGATACCATTCTGGACGCCATTCAGCTGGATACCACCGGAAGGGAACGCCTGAATTTCAGCGCATTTACCATACAGAACAACCTGTATTACCGTGCAGAGGGACATGAAGGTCAGGAGGTATTGGCTCAGTCCCAGCTGCTGGCCTTTGATGAAAAGCGATTGCGTATTTTTCACCGTTTGATCGATGCGGAAAGTGGCACGGTGTTGGTGGAGCTGGAATGCCTGATGCTGGGTGTGGATATGGCTATCCGCAAGTCTGCGTGCTGGCCGGAAGGGGTGAGTAAGGCGTTGTCTCAGCTAGCAGCGAAACAGCAAGATCTACCCTGCCCTGATAATGCCGGACGGGCGATTGAGAAACCCGCATTGGGATAAAGGTTTTCAGTCTGCCGCCGTGTTACGCATTATCGGTTATCGAGACCCGCTGTATGGATTCCCACGGGGGACAGTGGGAACCAGAAAAATAAAGATCAGTAGGTTACCTCGTTCCCACGCTCCTGCGTGGGAACGCAGACTGTCAGGCTAAAAACCCCAGAACGAAAAATTAACGTTCGCCCTGCACTTCAAAATCATCCGCACGTAACAGTGCGGAACCGTCTGGCTGTAGCGCCCAGTGTTCGTGATGTACCACACCGAAGGCTTTGTTCATGGTCCATTTTGAAGTGAGTATATAGCCATCTTCACCTTCGGGAGTCCACTCTACATCCTGATAGTCCACCGAGTGGAAGCCGTCGTCGATGATCTTCTGCCAGAAGGCCTGAATCTCTTCCCGTCCGGTAAAGGTGCCAAACGGGCGCGCCTGCATCACAGCACCGTCTTCATACTGTGCTGCGCAACCTGCAGCATCCTGCGAATTAAAAGCCTGCTGCCAACGGGCAATGGCCGCTTTTGCAGCATCTAACGTAGCGTTGTGATTAGTCATGATGATCTCCCATCCATTATCTTAGTTGGGATTACTGTACGCGCGGCGTTATGATCAAAAAACAGATCTATCAAAAATCATCGTTCGCTTTTTACGGACAATAGAATCCTATGAACAACCTGCGTCAGATGTCTGTTTTTGCCCGCATCGTAGAATGCGGTTCGATCAGTGCAGCCGCTGCTTCACTCGACCTGTCCAAATCGGTCGTCAGCCAACACCTGAAAACGCTGGAGTCAGAACTGGGGGTGCCCCTGCTCAAACGCACCACCCGTCGGCAGACTCTGACGCCTGCCGGTGAAGTGTTTTACGCCCAGTGTCAGAAGCTGAATCAACTGGCCGCAGATGCATGGGATCAGGCACAAAGTAATCAGTCCGTTCCCCGCGGCAAGATTAAGATCACCGCGCCTCATGCATTGATGGGTCCGTTGATTGCTCCTGTAATCGGTCAGCTGATGCAACAATATCCGCAGATCGAGCCACAACTGATCGCCAGCGATGAACAACAGGATCTGATGCAACACGGGATTGATCTGGCTATCCGAGTCGGGCATTCCCAGGAAAGCAGTTATCGGCAACGGCGTATCGGCGCCTTTCGTGATGTGCTCTGCGGTACTGCAAGCTATCTAAGCAATTGTCCAACCGGTTCCATGAACTACGTCGCTAACCGCTGGCAGGGAAAACAGATTCAGCATCAGCTCACCCATAAGGAAAACAACAGTCAATATACGCTGGAATTTAAACCCGGCTGCACGGTAGATTCCCTTTACACCACATTGGCGCTGCTGGAAGCCGGCGCCGGGATCGGCATCGTCCCCGATTTTATTCTCAACGCTAATGCCTGCTCTCTCATCGAAGTGATGCCTGATTATCAACTGAGCAGCGTACCCATTTTTGCCCTGCACCCCTATCATTCGGGTCTGCCACTGGCGGTGGAGGTCACCCTGAATGCCGTCGAACACGCCCTGCGGGGGGATGAAGGGCCGTAAAAAAAGCCCCGGTTCCTAAAGATTCCGGGGTTAATCGGGAGCGAGGTGGAGAAATGAGACAATCCAGCGGACTGTATTAGTTCCTACGCTTACCCTGTATGTTCAGATCTCTTCAATTACAACAAACCTGATTTAATCAGGTCGAATGCTTCCAGAATCCGCGCCACATACTGGTCTTTCGGGCGAAAACTACTCTGCGCCTGAGCAATCACATCCTGCTCCATATGGTCCAGCATTTTATCCAGTCGGTGACGGTGCAAACCCATCTTCGCCTGCACAGGGTCGGAAATCACACCTGACAATGCGGCAAACGCCGATAAGACCGCCAACACCACTGCCGTGACCCCTGCGGTCAATGCCAGTGTCGGTTCGGGGGGAAACAGATCGTAATAAAGATGGCCTAAGGTTTCCCCCAAAATAAAATCCTGCGCGGCCAAAGTGCTACTCGAAACCGAAGCAAGCATGAGTGCGACACCAATCCCTCCGGGGGTGAATTTCTGAAAGGCAAACGCGCCCAGAATGGTGCAAGACACCGTATTAGTAATATCTGCTGAAGCGGTGCGGGTGATGCGATATTGCGTCATCGCCTCTTCAATCACGGGCTCGGTCAGCTGATGAAATTGCTGACTATCGACTTGATGGTGCTCATGACACTCATACAGTGCCTGTAGTTCTTCCGAGATATAAAACGTCAGCGAAGCTCTGGGATTATTTTGATGCAGCAGGTCCATTGTCACCCGATCCGTAATATTTTGCTGAACCTGTGTCGTGAAACCCGCTGGAATCCGTTGCAGCAGTTGGGACAATCCACTCAGTTTTGAGGATCTGTCCACACCAAACTTCACCAGACTGAGCAACACAAAGAGCGGTGCCCAGAACAGATTAACCGGCGCACGTAACATATCCCAACCCAACGCAACCCGATTGGTCCTGATCGCCCCCGGATAGCGGAAATGTTGATCGATAAACGCGGGAATGCCGTTTCGGCAATGAGAAAAGTAGCGCTGGGCACCACGCACAATTGCCTGTTCAACCTGATGCTGAGAAATATCTGAGGATCCGGCAATAGTGGTCTTTGGTGGGTGTTTCATATTGTCCAAGTAAACATATGTTGGAGTAACGCCTTATGACCTGAAATCCGGTGAAATGATCCCTACGCGCAGAATCTAATCCAGAATAACGCAGCACGGTGACAGAGAGTCAGTCAATCTGTGCCCTCTTCCTCTCTCAAAGCATCTCCGCATAGATACCATCCATTTTGACAACGTTAGAAAATTTCATGTTGATCCTCCGCTATTCGCGACTGTGTTCAACATATTGATTTCCTGATAAATCCGTCCCGATGTGTAAAGTTTATGAAACAGTTCACCATTGATGCGTAAGCGTGCGTTAACGGTGCATGTGACCTATATCTACAGTTAATAACTTCGCCGCCTTGTGCCTGTCACAGGCCCATATCAACTCGCCCAAATCGCCATGATTAGAGGAGGGCCTTCCATGCTTTTTTACAGGTTGATCACAACCCTGTTAACGCTTGGCTTATGCAGCATGCTTAACCTAGCGCACGCAAAACCCTTAGATTTTAAACACCTCTCTGCCGCACCCTATGTTCCCGACCGGGTGCTGGTTAAGTTTAAAGCGGGGTCTGCCGCAAGTGATATCGGACAAGCCCACCGCGCCGCTAAAGGGCAACACCGTTCCACTCTGGAGTCTATCGGCGTGCAGGTCATTCAAGTGCCCAGCGGGCATGTCCCGGCAGCTATGAAAGTGTACCAGTCTAACCCCAACGTCCTTTATGCCGAACCCGACTACTACCGGTTACTGGTCATGCCCAACGAGGAAGCGGGTCCCACCCCTGGAGGCGGAGCCAACTATTTTAGCGAACAGTGGTATCTGCACAATGAAGGACAGGACCACGCCTACGTCCTTACCAGCATTCTTGGTGAACAGATTGCCATCACCTCAGGTACGGTCGATGCCGATATCAATGCCCCTGCAGCCTGGGACCTGAATATTGGTCGGGCCACCACCGATCCCACAGCCGGCAATACCCCCAAAGTCGCCGTGCTCGATAGCGGTGCGGCCTGTCATACGCTGGAATTGGAGGGCAAGTGTATTGAACAGGTGAACGAAGTTGGCCTGTCGGCCGGTTATTTTGATAACTGTTCAGTCACCGACCCTGCCTGTGACAATCTGGGCCACGGTACATTCGTCAGCTCTGAAGTCGCAGCCAATACCAACAACGGAGAGGGTATGGCTGGCACTGGTTGGGCTACCAGCGTGGGTATTTTCAAAGTCTGTTATCAGGAGCTGGTCACCGACGGCATTAACTTTTTTACTGTCGGTTTGTGCCCTGTTTCTTACTCTGCTGCAGCCATTGAAAAAGCCTCACAGGATCTGTTTGAGGGTGGGCTTCTGGTACGCAGCCGCTATCACGTGATCACCATGAGCTATGGCAGCGACTGGCTCGACGCCGAAGGGAATATCAGCCCAACAACTCCATCCAACGCCGAATGTGATGCCATCGCAGATGCCTGGGATCGTGGTGTGGTTGTGGTTGCGGCCGCTGGTAACAATGGCGATACCACACGGGTTTATCCCGCTGCCTGTACCCATCCGATCAGCGGCGAATCAACCGTAATTTCCGTTGCCGCATCAGATCATAACGATGATCGCGCCAGCTTCTCCACGTACAGTTGGCCATCCGACCCCTGGGTTTCACTGGCCGCCCCTGGCGAAGCCATTTTCGGTATTCTCCCCGAGGTACAATGCGGTATTCCTGCGGGCAGCGATAGTTGTGTTAACTGGTGGGACGGTACCTCAATGGCCGCTCCGCTAGTGGCCGGTGGTGCAGCACTGGTATGGACGGATCTGTACGAAGATAACGCAGGCCTGCCCGGTCCGGGCAGCTGTGATATTGACGGTGTGCCTTGTAATCAGGTGGTCCGACAACGCCTGCAAAACAGTGCGGCCACTGTCGGTGCCAACGGCCAGGATATGCTGAACTGGACCCAATACGGTCGCCTTGACCTTGCTGCGGCCGTGTCCGATCCGGTCCCGCCTGCGGATCCGCCACCCATTGCCGCATTCAGCTATAACTGTGCGGGCTATGATTGCAGCTTTGATGCCAACAGCGCATCGGGTAACGGCTTGTCATATGCTTGGGACTTTGGAGCCAACGGAGCAACCTCCAATACTGAAGCCAGCCACTATAACTATGGCGGTAGCGGCAGCTATACGGTCACACTGATCGTAACAGACGCCGATTCGCGGACATCCACCGTTTCCGCTAGCGTTCGCCTCAAGAATGCTAAACGCACTGTGAGTGGCGATGTCACTGCGGACAGTGGTGACGGAGGAGGAGATGGTGGTGACGGAGGTGATGGTGGTGATGGCGGCGGCAGTGGTAATTGCCCTCCTGGCAAAGCTGCAAAAGGAAAATGCTAAAAGAGCTTTCACCTACTCACCCATGAATAGCTGAGCGACTAAAGACATTGACGAGGAGCGGTCTGAACACATCAGACCACTCCTCTTCTCTGCTACGTTCTAGGTCATTTCAGTCAGTAATTCCTTAGTATCTGCTATACGAGCATAAGCAAAGCCCAGCGCTGCCATAAAGGCTGCATGTACCTGTTTAGCAGGCACCGTAACACCGTTAAATTCCTGATCACGGGTCGCACAGGCATCCTGTGCAACCGTCACTTCGTAGCCAAAGTCTGCTGCAGCACGCACACCGGCATCAATGCACATGTGACTCATAGCTCCCACAACGACGATGTGCTCCACCTTCAACTCATCCAAAATCGCTTTCAGGTTCGTGTCGTGAAAGCTGTTTGCCGCATGCTTTAACACCACTGGCTCCCCTTCTTGTGCAGCAACACTGGAGTGAATCCAAGCACCTTCAGATCCTGCCGTAAAAAATGGCGCGTCTTGGCCCGCAAACTCATGTCGAACATGGACCACCGGCAGCCCCTGATGGCGGAATTCGGCCAGTAACTTCGCCCCATTATCTGCTGCAGCCTGCGTGCCCTCCAGCTCCCATTTTCCACCCGTAAAATAGTCGTTCTGAAAATCGATCAGTAGCAGTGCGGTATTCGCCATTGGTTTTGTACTCCAGTTATGCGTGGATGTGATCCGTTGTCGGCTCAATGAGAACTATTATCCCGCGCAACCGAACACTATACTGGAGTCAAATATGGCATATTTAACGCAAAAAACGACAAATACATGAGTAGCAACACCACCACAATCAACATCGCCATTGTGCAATATCCGGGCGCAATGCAATCTGCCGTGGAAGGTCTTCGTGAGCTGTTTGGCCTGGCAAATCGACTCAGTACCGAGCACGATGCTCCTGCGCCCTTTAACATCTGTATTCAGGATGGATTGCTGATAACCGATGCAGACAATACAACCATGCCCTCACATCAGGTCATTATTCTTCCTCCCTGTATAGACGGCACGTATTACGGCGAAGAACATCAGACGCTGACACCATGGCTAAAGGCACAACACCAACGCGGAGCGGTACTTTGCTCAGTCTGTGCCGGGGCATTTATTCTGGCACAAACAGGCCTGCTGGATCAGCGTCCCGCCACCACTCACTGGCTACTGGCTGAACGTTTTAGCGAGCGCTTTCCCGCTGTATATCTGGATGACAACAAAATCCTGATCAACGATGGCGATCTGATTACCGCAGGTGGACTGATGGCCTGGCTGGATCTAGGACTGGAATTGGTTGCCCAGTTCGCGCACCCGGCTCTGATGCGGCAACTGGGTAAACAGTTGGTCGTGGATACAGGGCCGCGTGAACAACGCTACTATCGCCGTTTTATGCCCCGGCTAAACCATGGCGACAGTACAATTTTGCAATCCCAGCATCATCTGCAACGTCACTTTCACGACAATCTCAGTGTTAAAGGTTTAGCCACCAGCAGTCATCTTACCGAACGCACATTCTTACGCCGCTTTGTGCGTGCCACTGGATTAAAGCCCAGCGAATATTTACAGCAATTGCGTGTCAGTAAAGCCTGCGATGCATTGGAATCATCCCAGTCTACGGTGGAAAAAATCGCATCTGAGGTGGGATACGAAGATGTCAGCGCCTTTCGAAAAGTATTTATTAAGATTACCGGCCTGACACCGCGTGAGTTTCGTGCACGTTTCGGCTGCCACGCGTGAAATACGCTAAAGAAAAAATTCAAACAGCCGTTAAAAATGAGTCTGAGTACACGCACAAATTCTGTCTGAATATCCTGAGAGCTGAGTAAAGGGACCTACCGTGATTTCGGATCAAGAGAACTGGAAGCAGAAATATCACGCACTGAAAAAAGACTTTCAGGCCACGGAAAAGCAGCGTGATAAACAGGACAAGGTGAAACAACAACACACCGATCTTGTGTTGCAGATTACCCGACAGCTGGCACTTAATCTGCAAGGGTTTGATGCCATGCTGGACGGTCAGTTGGATGATCTGTTCAGTGCCCTGAATACAGAAGAAACAGCACCACTGAAGAAAGTGGCGAAGCAGCTGGATAAAGCCCTGCGTTCATCTCAAAACCGGAAAACACGTACCGCCGATGAAATACTGAGTGCGGTTAGACGCTGGATCAGTGAGCTGAAATCGTTAACCTCTCAGGAACAAACGCTCAACGCCCTCGAAGTGACCCGTAATCTAAGTCAGGATTCGGTCCATCAGTATTATGAAGTGCCATCGGTACTCTCGAATATCCTGCGTCTGCAATCCGAAATAATGGATGGTCTGCACGAAGCCAGTCAGACCAACAATATTCCTGCGATTGATGAAGATACCCAACTGGTCTTGCATCACATAGCCGGCGACTTGCTGGAGCTGCTCGATGGTTTGCACCTTACATCGGCTCATCGCCAGAAGGCCGATGCCCTGATCCAACAACTGGAACAAGGCTTTAGCCTTGATAACCTGCCCGGCATTATGCACAAGGTGGTACAACTGGTCAGCGACTGTAGCCGCAGCCTGAATGATGAATTTGAACGCTACCTGCTGGATATCAGCCGACAGCTGGCGGATATGCAGGAGCTGTTGATACGCAGCCATAAAGCCCAGCAATCGAACAACCTCAGTCAAATGCAGCTGAACGAAGAGATGCAAACAGAGGTGGATTCTATAAAAGTCGTCACCAAGCGGGCGGCCAGCCTGAACCAGCTAAAACAGATGGTCACCTCACAGGTAAGCCGCATTCAGGGAGCTGTTGATAACATCAAAGCCACCGAACAGCGTCGCCATCAGGAAGCTGAGCGTCGACATCAACGCTTAACTGCACAACTGAAAACGGTCGAAGCTGAAGCACAGCAGACCATGGCTCGGGTTGAAGAGGAGCGTCTGCGTTCACGCATCGATCCCCTCACTAAACTGCCAAACCGTACTGCCTACAACGAACGTATCGGACAGGAACTGGAAAAGTTCCGCACCTACGAGCGACCACTATCTGTTGCAGTTTGCGATATCGATCACTTTAAAAAGGTCAACGATACCTACGGCCATCTCGCCGGAGATAAAGCGTTGCGCTTGCTCGCATCCGTCTTTATCGACAGCCTGCGTAACAGCGACTTTGTTGCCCGCTACGGCGGTGAAGAATTTATTATTCTGATGCCTTCGACCCCCTGCGAAGAAGCGGCGCGGGTACTCGATAAACTGCGTGCAGCCATTGCTGCCAGCCCGTTTAACTTTAAAAGTGTGCCGGTCCCGATCACCATCTCGATGGGTGTCACAGAAGCAGGTATTGCTGATACTGCCGAAGAACTTTTCTCCAAAGCAGACAACCTGCTTTATCAAGCGAAGAAACAGGGACGTAACCGTTTGTGTGCAGATTACGCTTCTGACAATCGGGTTAATGACCCGTTGGAAAGCAGCGACTTGATCTAACGTTCAATAATTACTGCTATTTTACCTGTCTGTGACATACATCCGTATTAATACCCTTGCATTATGTGGGTGTGGGCAGATAATGATCTGTCCATACCGTTAGATAATTTGTAACAGGGACCCGATACAGAAGAATGCTAAAGGCACGAGAACCATCTCGATTTTTCGTTGGTATTCTGTATTTCTGCGTCTGGCTATTATTGCTTGGGAGCCTCCCTGCCCGCGCGACCCAGCCGGAGATTATCTTCACCGAAGAAGAGCAGGACTTTATCCAAAAACACCCCGTCATTCAGGTGGGCGGCGAGATGGATTGGGCACCCTGGGATTTTGTAGAAAACGGTCAGCATAAAGGGGTTGCCAGCGATTATCTGGACCTGATCTCTGAACGTACCGGACTCAAATTTAATGTCGTGACAGGTCACAGCTGGTCCACCTTGCTGTCGATGACTAACGAGAAGAAACTGGATCTGCTCCCCGTGCTCTCATGGAGCGAAGCACGCGCGCGAACCCTCAATTACACCCAATCCTTTATGCGTATCCGTCACTATGTGTTTGTCCGTAGTACGGTGGATACGATCAATAGCTATGACGACCTGAAGGGCAAAACCGTTGCGATCCCTCGCGGTTATTCGCTGATGGCCTCGATGGAAAAAAACTATCCTCTGATTCGTATCAAACCGGTATCCGATCTGCTGGAAGCGATTGATGCTGTTATTACGAACCGCGCCGATGCGGTCATCACCAGCACACCGATCATCAATTACTACCTGAAAGAAAACGACCTGTCTGGCTTAAAACCTGCATTCCCCTCTTCTACAGGTATTAACGACATCCATATGGCGACCCGCCAGGATATGCCGCTGCTCCGCGACATCATCCAGAAAGCACTGGACAGCGTTGATGAGCTGACGCATAACGCGATTATGGCCAAGTGGGCGGGTATGAACAGCTTGATCCCACAACACAGCCCGTCACTTGAGCTGAGCCGCCAGGAGAAAGCCTACCTGAGGGACAAAGGTCAGATTACCGCCTGTATTGATCCAAACTGGATGCCGTACGAAGGCTTTATAAAAGGTAAACACAGCGGTATGTCAGCGGACTATCTGGCGTATTTTTCCGAACAACTGAACATCCCCATTCAGACCATACCCAGCGGTTCCTGGAAGCAATCATTGCAGTACGCAAAAAACCGGCGCTGCGATATTCTGCCGCTGGCCAGCAACCGTAAGGAAAGGCGTAGTTACCTGAACTTTACGGCCGCATATATCGAAACCTCGCTGGCGCTCGCCACCCGTAATGATGCCTGGTTCTACTCTGACTTCAGTGAAATACAGGGTGAGAAGATCGGCATTATTAGCGGCTACTCTCCGGGTGATGTCATCCGTAAGAAATATCCCAAGATAGAGTTGGTGGAACTCGCCAGTATTCAGGAAGGGTTAGAGCGGGTACGTCAGGGCGAACTGCTTGGTTTTCTCGATGCGCTACCGAGCCTGAGTTATCACATTCAGCAAGGCCATTACGGCCAGCTGAAGATCAGCGGAAAATTTGAGTACAACTGGAACGTGGGCGTTGCAGCACGTAACGATGAGCCTCTGCTGGTGTCTGTCTTCAATAAAGTGATCGCGCATACGAGCGCCTCAACACATCAAAAAATTCGCAATAACTGGCTAGCGGTACGTTATGAAGAAGCCATCGATTACAGCCTGTTATGGAAGTCCCTGTCGGTTTTTGCGGTTATCCTTTTCCTGCTAGCCTTACGCTTTCGACAGATTGTTAAGCATCGTAACGAGATCAGCCGAAAGAACGCTGAACTGGCACTCATCAACTCACAGCTGGAACAGCAAACCGAAGCGGCGCGTCATATGGCGTTCCATGATCTGCTTACAGGTTTGCCTAACCGTTCTCAGCTATTGGAAAACCTCGACCATGCGATGAAGCTGGCAAAACGTCAGGAACGTAAACTGGCTGCGCTGTTTCTGGATCTGGACCGTTTTAAGTACATCAATGATTCTCTGGGTCACCATATTGGCGATGAACTGCTCAAAGTCGTGGCTGAGCGTGTACAGGCACGCTTGCGTAGCTCAGATACGTTAGCACGGCTCGGCGGAGATGAGTTCGTGATTTTGCTGGAATCACTGGACGACGACAGTACCCCGGCAATCGTGGCGCAGGATATTATCGATACCCTGCAACAGCCGCTGGAAGTCGCTGGCTATCATCTCAATATCAGTGCCAGTATCGGCGTCGCATTCTTCCCCGATGATGCCCAGGATATTCACAACCTGATTAAAAACGCTGACAACGCGATGTATCAGGCGAAAGAGCTGGGGCGTAATCGCTTTCGTTATTACACCCGTGCCTTGTCCGAGGAAACAGATAAACGTCTGAAAACCGAATCAGCCCTGCGCGAAGCTCTGCAGAAAGACCAGTTCCATATGGTATTCCAACCCATCATCGATCTGAGGTCGATGGAGGTCAGCCATGCGGAAGCGCTGATCCGTTGGAATCATCCAGAGCTGGGGTTTGTCTCACCTGAATACTTCATCCCGATTGCCGAAGAGAACGGCCTGATCAATGACATTGGACTCTGGGTGGCCCGCCAGGCCTGTCATGCCTATAAAGGCTGGCTGCTGGAAGGTTTGATTCTGAACTCTGTGGCAATCAATGTATCCAGCGTACAGTTCAAAAAGGGGGACCTCGGCAGACAAATCCGGGAAATTCTGGAAGAAGAGGGGCTGGATGCACGGGCGATTGAAATCGAGATCACCGAACGTTATCTGATGGACCAGACCGAACACACGATCAAACACCTGAGCGCACTGAAAGATGCCGGGCACCTGATCTCGGTGGATGACTTTGGCGTAGGCTATTCATCCATGAGTTATATGAAACGCCTACCGCTCGACATCATTAAGATAGACCGCTCTTTTATCACGGACTTAGCCGATGATGAGAATGATCGCCAGATCTCTCAGGCGATTATCAGTTTGTCACACAGCCTTGGCTATCGTGTCACCGCTGAAGGCGTAGAAAACCCAGCTCAGCTCGAGTTTCTGGAGCACTGCCGCTGTGATTTTGCCCAAGGTTATCTGTTCAGCCGCCCCGTCACTGAAACGCAGTTTATCGACACGGTGACTGAGGTTAACGACCGCCTGCGCAAACATAAACAGGGCTCGCCAGATCTGGCGATGTCATAAGGCCACAGACAAAAGTCACACAAAAAAACCGCCCGAAGGCGGTTTTTTTTAAGAGCTTAGCGCGATGATTAACCGCCGAGATAAGCCTTCTGTACGTCTTCATTAACCAGCAGATCTGCACCGGAACCTTCCAGTACTACGTGGCCATGTTCCAGTACGTAGCCGCGGTCTGCGATACGCAGGGCCTGGTTAGCGTTCTGTTCCACCAGAAAGATCGTCACACCTTCATCACGCAGCTTTTGAATGATGTCAAAAATCTGCTGAATGATAATCGGTGCTAGTCCCAAAGAGGGCTCATCCAGCAAGATCATACGAGGCTTGGACATCATGGCACGTCCAATCGCCAGCATCTGCTGTTCACCACCGGACATGGTACCCGCACGCTGACTGTAACGTTCACGCAGACGCGGGAACAGTTCCAATACGTGCTCGATGGTTTCTGCCGCTTCCGCTTTATCACGGAAATAACCGCCCATGGAAAGGTTCTCTTCCACGGTCATACCACCGAAGACACGACGGCCTTCCGGTACAATCGCCAAACCTTTCTGCATGATCTTATTGGTCGGTATACCGCTGATCTGCTCACCGTCAAAAGTGATGGTACCGGAGGTCGCCTGCGGATCACCACAGATCGTCATCATCAGGGTGGTTTTACCCGCACCGTTAGCACCAATCAGCGTAACGATTTCGCCCTGCTTCACTTCAACAGAGACATCGTGCAACGCCTGAATCGGCCCATAGTGGGTATTCACATTATCGATGCGCAGCATCTTATTCCTCCCCCAGATACGCTTTGATTACATCCGGATTATTCTTCACTTCATCCGGTGTACCATTGGCCAGCGGTGCACCCTGCGCAATCACGTAGATATGATCGGAGATACCCATCACCAGCTTCATATCGTGTTCGATCAGCAATACAGAGATCTCATGCTCATCGCGCAAACGTACGATCAGCTCATCCAGCTCTTTCGTTTCGTTCGGGTTCAGACCCGCTGCGGGCTCATCCAGCAACAACAGTTCCGGCTGCGTCACCATGCAACGTGCTATCTCCAGTCGACGCTGCTGACCGTAGGCCAGGTTACCGGCTTCTCGGTTGGCAAATTCCAGCAGGTCCATCTCTCTGAGCCAGTACACTGCACGGTCCATCGCTTCCTGTTCCTGACGGCGGTACGCCGCAGTCTTGAACAGGCCGGAGATCAGATCCGTTTTCAGGTGACGATGCTGAGCGACCAGCATATTTTCAATCACCGTCATCTTGGAGAACAAACGCACGTGCTGGAAGGTACGCACCAGCCCCTTACGGGAGATCTGGAAATCCTTCATGCCGGCAACTTGCTCACCGTTAAACACGACACTGCCATCGGTTGGGATATAGAATCCGGACAAGCAGTTGAAGACTGTCGTTTTACCTGCGCCATTCGGGCCGATAATCGACACAACCTGACGGTGTTTCACCGCCAGATCCACGTGATCGACCGCTACCAGACCGCCAAAGCGCATGGTCAGGCCGTTTACATCCAGCAATAGACTCATGTTTTTAACTCCAAATGCGGTCGTTTCATTGGTACCAGGCCTTCAGGACGCCAGCGCATCATGACAACCATCAGCAGTCCAAACAACAACATGCGGTATTCGGAGAATTCACGCGCCAGTTCAGGCAGGATGGTCATCACAATCGCGGCGAGAATAACACCCACCTGAGATCCCATACCCCCGAGAACAACGATCGCCAGAATGATGGCGGACTCAATAAAGATAAACGATTCTGGACTGATAAAGCCCTGTCGAGCGGAGAAGAATGCTCCCGCAAAACCAGCAGTTGATGCACCGATGGTGAATGCCGACAGCTTGATCATGGTGCGGTTCAGACCCAGAGAGCGACACGCGATCTCATCTTCACGCAGAGCTTCCCACGCACGACCGATTGGCATACGCATCAGGCGATTGATCACGTAGATCACGAAGCACACTAGGATGACGGCAATCAAGTAGAGGAAAATGACCTTATAAGAGCTGGAGTAATCGATACCAAAGAACTCATGAAAGGTGGTTGCACCCTCCTCCTTTGCACGGCGGGTAAATTCCAGACCAAACAGCGATGGCTTAGCAATACCGGAAATACCGCTTGGGCCACCGGTGACTGAAGTCCAGTTGTTCAGCAAGATACGAATGATCTCACCGAACCCTAACGTCACAATTGCCAGATAATCCCCGCGCAAACGTAACACCGGGAATCCCAGCAGGAAGCCAAAGAGCGCGGCTAAGCCAGCAGATAGCGGCAAACACGCCCAGAAAGACATGCCAAAGTACTGCGACAGCAGGGCATAGGTGTACGCACCCACTGCATAGAACGCCACGAACCCCAAATCCAGCAGACCCGCCAGACCCACCACGATGTTCAGACCCAGGCCGAGCATAATGTAGATCAGCGTCAGCGTCGCCAGATCGACAGAACCACGGGACACCATGAATGGCCATACCAACATGACCACCAGCAGGGCTGCCAGCAACCAGGGTTTCAGCATCGCACGCTTGCCTTCTTCCGGCAGCAATTTGCTCAGCTGTGGTTTGGGAACAGCACCCAGGAAAGCGTCAACCTGACCCGCAAACAACTGAGACAGGAACACCAGACTGATACCAATACCGATCCATGTCCACTGTGCAGCCGAAGCACCTTCCACTTTCAAGGTAGTGCCTTCGGTATTCAGTGAAATACCGACCATCATGCAGGTCAGGATAAAGCCGATACCTGAGGCAAAAATAGCGTTGTAGAATCTTTTCCTCATCATACTTTTTCCACCTCCGGTTTACCGAGAATGCCGGATGGGCGGAACAACAGAATAAGTACTAACAGGCCAAAGGAGACTACGTCTTTATATTCAGACGGGAAGAATGCCGAGGTCATCGCCTCTGTCACACCCAGAATCAAACCACCCAGCATAGCGCCCGGAATGGATCCGATGCCACCCAGTACGGCTGCCGTAAAGGCTTTCAAGCCTGCGATAAAGCCGATGTAAGGATTTACCACACCGTAGTACAAACCCAGCAACAAGCCCGCAATTGCGGCCAGTGCAGCACCCACGATAAAGGTCAGTGCAATGATGCGGTTGGTATCAATACCCAGCAGGTTGGTCATCCCCAGATCTTCAGAGCACGCACGACACGCACGTCCCATACGAGAGCGGGAGATAAACAGAGTCAGCAACACCATCACAAGTAACGTCGCGCTCCAGATCAGCAGCTGCATGTAGGAGAACGACACCTCAAACACTGAAGGATCACCGAAGGTCCAACCACCAGTAATCTGTGGTGGCAGCGCCACGTCACGGGAGCTCTGAGACAGAGCAACGTAGTTCTGGAGAAAGATGGACATGCCGATGGCAGAGATAAGAGGGATCAGGCGGTTAGAGCCACGCAGCGGCCGATACGCGACACGCTCGATGGTCCAGCCGTAGGTACTGGCAATGACGACCGCCACAATGAGCGCGACGATCAGAATAACCGGCAAACTGATAAAGCCCATACCGAGCAGACCGGCAATGACAATAAAAGAGATATAAGAGCCGATCATATAAATTTCGCCGTGGGCGAAGTTGATCATGCCGATAATGCCATAAACCATGGTATAGCCAATGGCGATCAGGGCGTAAGTCGATCCTATCGTCAGCCCGTTAATCAGCTGTTGAATTACGTATAGACTGGTTTCGGTCATATTGTGTAACCCGAATAGAGGAACACCCCGTAACCGGATCGCGGCACGAGGTGTTCAGGAGTACTGGAGAAGGCGTTTACTTAGCTGGGGATTTAGTACCGTCAGCATGCCAGTCGTATACAACGAAGGAGAAGTCCTTCAGGTCACCTTTGGCATCGAACTCCAGCTTACCGGTAGTGGTATCGAAGCTGGTGCTACGCAAGTGAGCCGCCAGGGCTTCAGGGTCAGACTTACCAGTCGCTTTCATGGACTCAGTCATGACCTGAACGGCAGAGTATGCAGGGAATACGAATGGACCGGTTGGGTCTTCGTTTTTCTCTTTAAACGCAGCGACCAAAGCTTGGTTGGCAGGATCCTGATCAAAGCTCTGTGGCAGAGTTACCAGCAGACCTTCAGACGCTTCACCGGCAATCTTGGAGATATCCGCGTTACCTACACCTTCTGGACCCATGAATTTAGCAGTGAAGCCTTTTTCACGAGACTGACGCAGAATCAGACCCAGTTCAGGGTGGTAACCACCGTAGTAAACAAAATCTACATTGTTACGCTTCAGTTTTGCGATCAGTGCGGAGAAATCTTTATCACCTGCCGTCACACCTTCAAACATCACCGGTTTAATGCCTGCTTCTTCAACAACGTTTTTCACCGCTGTTGCCAGACCTTCACCGTACTGCTGTTTGTCGTGAATGATTGCCATGTTTTTTGGCTTGATGGTGTTCACCACGTAACGCGCAGCGAATGGACCCTGCATGCTGTCCAGACCGATCGTACGGAAAATGGTCTGGTAACCTTTTTCAGTGATTGTCGGAGAGGTAGACGCTGCGGTGATCATCAGAACACCTTCTTCTTCATAGATATCAGAAGCAGGTTCTGTAGAACTGGAGCAAAGGTGACCAATGACATGCTGGATATCATCGTTAACGATTTTGTTAGCTACCGCTACCGCCTGTTTTGGATCACAAGCATCATCGTAAATTACACCTTCCAGCGTATCGCCATTAATGCCGCCGGCTTTGTTGATCTGTTCGATGGCCATCAGCGCACCGATTTTCTGCATGTCGCCGTACTGAGCAACAGGGCCTGTTACTGGACCTGCGATTGCGATCTTGATGGTATCAGCCTGAGCTGCGTTAATTGCACCTGCAAGGCAAATTGCTGAACTCAAAGTGAGAAGCTTTTTGTTAAAGCGTTTCATGGATGAGTAACCCCTTTTTATTTTTGTCTTAGAGCGCTCCAGATTATGGCATCTGGGCACTTAATAATTGTTATACCCCGTTACAATAGCGTTCTATTGCAGCCAAAACAATCCATGTGTTTCATATAAGAAAATTCGAATAAACAAAGGAGATATTGGGACGAAGCAATGCCCCTGTTTTAATGCTCATCAGGAAACAAAGCACTAGACCTTAGTGTGAGTATTTTATGTTCAGATATTCACTCAGATTCCGTAAATACGCGGCTAAATCCCACCTGAACACAGGCCTAAATATCTTCCACAGCGACCGTATTTACTGGGTTTACCGGCAAGTCAGCAAGCCTCTTTATACTGTAGGGTTTGGCTATCCCATAACCCTGCGCATAGTCGACACCCACCTCACGCAAGCGGTCGGCGATTTCAGAATTTTCAACAAACTCGGCAATCGTCTTTTTACCCATTAAGTGACCGATGTCATTAATGCTACGTACCATCGCCATATCCACTTCATCATCCAATATATCTTTGACAAAAATCCCATCGATTTTCACAAAATCGACAGGCAGTGTTTTTAGATAGCCGAACGACGACAAACCGCTGCCGAAATCATCTAATGCAAACCGACAGCCAATCTCTTTCATCGCATTAATAAACCGTACGGCATTCGCAAGATTGGAAATGGCGGCCGTTTCGGTTATTTCAAAACACAGCTGCTGAGGATCAACCTTATATTCCTCAAGCAGTTTTCGAACACAGAACAATAACTCGTCATCAGCAATCGAGAGGCCGGATAAGTTAATCGACAGATTGAGATTTTTGTTTGAATTTTTAGCAAGAAAAGCACAAACATTCTTAATAACCCATCGATCCAGCTTCGGCGACAGTCCAAAGCGTTCGGCTGGCGGTAAGAAAGCCCCCGGTGGGATCAACTGCCCCTGCTCATCCCGATAACGAATCAATACTTCGTAATGCGGCAGATCATCCTGTTGCAAGCCAACAATATCCTGCACATATAAGCAAAACCGATTGTGTTCTATACCATCATGAATGCGGCCGACCCATTGAGCTTCATCCTGGCGGCGTTGCGATGTTTCATTGTCCTGATAGAGTTGCACCCGATTCCGGCCCAACTCTTTGGCCATATAACAGGATGTATCGGCATAACTCATCACCTCAGCGATTTCCGGCGAGTGATCATCAATACACACCACACCGATACTGACCGTCATTCGGAAAATGTTGTCACCCCAGCCAAACACACTGTCTTCAACCGCTGCCCGCAGTTTTTCAGCAACACGGATCGCCTCCTGCGGGGCACAACACTCGAGCAGGACAGCAAACTCATCGCCGCCCAACCGTGAAACTGAGTCATTCTGACGAACATGAGACTGAATCAAGCTACCAATCTGACGCAACAACTGATCACCGGCCATATGGCCACAGCTGTCGTTGATCACTTTAAATTGATCAATATCGAGGAAAAAGACAGCATGCAGGGTACCTGTACGACGCAACCCTTTGAGCATCAGATCTAATCGCTGTTCAAATTCATAACGATTAATCAGGCCGGTGAGCATGCAATGGCGCGCCTGATGATCCAACTGTTCACTGAGCAGATGGGAACTGGTGATATCTTCCTGGGTACATAGGTATTGGGTGATTTTGCCGGTTTCATCTTTCAGTGGAGAAATCACCACCATCGCCCAGTAAAGCTCACCGCTTTTACGGCGGTTCTGCATCTTCCCGCGCCATTCCCGCCCATTGGATATACGCTGCCAAAGCTGAGCATAAAAGGAGTCAGTATGTTTGCCCGAGCGCAAAATACGCGGCGTTTGGCCCAGCGCTTCTTCAACACTGAAACCCGTCACATGGGTAAAGCGGGGATTAACATAGGTCAGACAGGCCTCAGCATCGGTAATCATCACCACACTGGCACACTGCTCCACCGCAACGGAGAATTTTTTCAGTTCTTCCTGCGAACGTTTGAATTCGGTAATGTCACGGGTCACCGCCAGATGCGCAGATACCCGCCCGTCTTCATCCAGCAAGGGGACGGCATGGGTCTCGACCCGTTTACGCGCGCCCTTCAAACCCATCACATCATATTCCATGATGCCGGACTGACCTTTGAATACCCGTTCGTTGAACGCAATATAACCAGCACGATCTTCGTCTGCAATCAGGTCGTATACACTGGCATAACGCACCTGCTCAATGGAATCGGCTTCGACAATTTTCAAACCGGCCGGATTCATATCCAGCAATTCCCCGTCAGCCGCCACGGTTTTAATGCACTCAGGATCAGAATCGATGATTCGCTTCATCATCGCACGCTGTTCTTTCAGCTCTAAATTCTGATATCGGTAACGTAATAGAACCATCCGCAGGACAACAGCCCCACCAATAATCAGCAGCGAGAAAAACGAGCGGAAGTAGAGCTCTGCGGCAGACGGCGTGATCAGTTGCTCAAAAATGGAACCTTCCCCCACGATGAACACATCCACTAAGGGGTCAAGAATCCAGACCAACACACAAGCAACGGCAGCCAGTAAAAATAGGCGTGTACGAACGAAATCGCTCAGCAATAAATCTGACGATCGTTTAATAAATCGATGCAACAGGCAATACTCGAAAAGAAACCGTCCCTCTCATCCCTGACCCCCAAAACCGTGATCCCTTAACAGACACCACAAGAACGCGATTATGCCACAAGGCATAAAAAATTAGATTTTAATTACTATGAGATATTTTCACGCCTTTCACCCTCTAACCACTCATCCGCTCACGCGCCGAAAATTCCCATGATGTGCTAAACTCGCCGCCTAAATTTTGATGACCGGTAGCACCGCAGATGGAAATTTTATCCGTCCCTCAGGGACAATTTCAGCTAAGCCGTTTTCCCCGCCGCAAACAGGAAAAATTAAGGGCCTGGGATGCCGCCGATGAGTACCTTTTGCAACAGGTCGCTGACGAACATCTGCTCAACGATGACTGCCGGATATTAGTGCTTAATGATCAGTTCGGTAGCCTCGCAGTTGCGCTAAATCAGTATGCTCCGACGGTGATATCAGATTCCTGGCTCGCCCATGCCGGTATTCAAGCGAACCTGAATGACAACAATATTCCAACTGATCAAATCAATTTGCTGGATAGCCTGTCAGCGCCTGAAGACCAGTTTGACCTTGTGTTGATCAAAGTACCAAAAAGTCTGGCAATGCTTGAAGATCAGCTCCACCGCTTGCGCCCTCATCTGAAGGACAGCACCCGCGTGATTGCGGGCGGCATGGTGAAAGGAATTCATACATCAACGCTTAAATTCTTTGAAAAGCTGATCGGCGAAACCCATACATCATTGGCCCGGAAAAAAGCGCGGCTTATTTTCCCCCAAGTGAATTGCACCATCACACCAGCAGCGTCCCCTTATCCATCCAGCTACATTTTGGAAAACAGTGCGCACCGGATTTATAACCACGCCGGTGTTTTCTCCCGCGACAGCTTAGATATTGGTACACGTTTTTTTCTCAGCCACCTACCTACGGATGATCGCTATCAACAGATCGTCGATCTCGGCTGTGGTAATGGTGTTGTAGGCCTGATCGCGGCCGAAAGAAACCCGGAGGCTGAACTTACGTTTGTAGACGAATCTTTTATGGCGGTTGCGTCCGCTAAGCTCAATTTCGAGACAGCGTTTAGCGACACCCGTACCGCTCACTTTTCTACAACAGACTGTTTACAGGGTGTGCCGCGCAATAGCGCTGATCTGGTGTTAAACAATCCACCCTTTCATCAACAAACAGCCGTCGGAACCCACATTGCCAATCAGATGTTCCGAGAAGCACGCACCGTGCTGCGCGACGGCGGGGAACTCTGGGTCATTGGTAACCGCCATCTGGGGTATCACATCACTCTGAAGAAACTGTTCGGAAATTGTGAAACGGTTGCCAGCAATAAGAAGTTCGTTATTTTGCGCACACGTAAATAACCCACGTAATTTCAACGCAGACACAAAAAAGGCCGCATCAAATTCGGCCTTTTTTAAAGAATCTATCCGGCTGGGGGAAAGCAGACCGGTACTGCAGTCACAACTTACTTTATGACTTTTTGTCTTCGTTCATCAGTGAACGGATTTTAAGACCGCCCCAGATCATCACGCCAGTCATCGCGGCAATCATAACCAGACTTGGAGCAAGTGTTTCAAAGCTGTACGGATCGATACCAAACATGTTGTCACCCTCTCAAACAATGTTTTTCTAAATCTAAGAATTGGGGCTAGGTTACAACGAGACACATTAGCAACAATTGATATAGCTCAAAAAATGCCCTTCAGATCCAATCAACCACAAAGAAACATAGACACAGATCAATAGAATTGCGGTGCTTGTTCAACAGCAGCATGCCACCACCCTGTCGGAAATAGACATTGCCGATTCCTAGTGATTACTCATCAACCTGCTAAGCTTTATTAAGTACCCGCGAACGGCGCGCCCTTATCACGCTATTTTCGCTCAAGCTACGATCGGACCTTCCTTTCTCACATGACTTAGGAGAGTGGTGATGCCGCATATGACGAAAGCCTGGACACCCGCAGAACTTGCGAAGATGAACGAGGAGAGTTTCCTGGTAGATCTGCTGGATACGATCAAATTCTCTCCTGAAATCGGCGACAATGACGCCACCATTGATCTGCTAAAAAAGAAGCTCGAAATTGTGGAAAGTCACATCAAACATCGGCTAGACGCAAAGTAATCGGCTTCGGGCTTGCTCATTCAGTGAGCCACTATTGGGGGCATACACGCCCCCAGTCCTTACCTCTCTAGTATCGTCTCTTCTGCTTCTTCTCTCTTCGGCTTTATCTGACATTTACGCCTCTCCCAAGCTATCACGCCTACTAGCACGTCTTTCGTATACATAAGACAGATCCTCTGAGATACAACCTACGCCACCAACATCTTCAGCCAACACCTCTCCCATCCCCTCAAAGCGCCCCGCCAAACAACAAAAATCACACTCAAATGCTCAATATCTTTTATTGAACAATCAAAAACCGCATTTATCCCTATAGAAACGTATTTATAGATCAAATAGTTCTAAAAAAACTTCAAATAAAACTCTTTAAAAACAACAAGTTACAAACAACCCCTAAACATATTAAATCGTCTAAAAAAACCTTAAAAACCTCTTAAAAAACAATCACTTAATAAGTCATGAATCCTAGCCAAAATTTGTGATAGATCATTATTAGATTTATAATGATCATATATTAAAAATAAATATTCATTAGAGGATTAAGACGATGCAAGAACGTGAAATAAAGTTGCTTTTTAAGGCAGGTGTTTTCGATTCTTGTCAGGCTATTCCGATCTCAATGGCACGTGGATGGACGCTAAAATTCATCACGAAACAGAGCGAAGTCATCACGCTCGAACTGCAACGTTCTAAAGATGAGCGTGAGTTTAAAAGCCTTGATGGCGCCGCAGCCGTCGCGCGGCGAATAGGTTTTGAATGGCTGAACGTACAGATTGGTGATCTGAAATGGCGTGAGAAAGTCTGATTATTCGTGACTGCTCACTGAGCTGGATCAGCGACGCCTGCATGCCAGATACATGCGTTATTTCGCCCATTCAATGTTGGAGCGATAGCGGCTGCCTGGTCGATAGAACACACAAGACCACGCCAGAGCGCTTATAAGGTCTGGGTGGATATCTGTGGAAAGAGTGTAGCGCTTAGCCTCTAGGTACAGGCCTGAATGGCCGGAACCCGATCGGGTCCCGGTGGGTGGATAGCTATCGGCAGATTACAAACTAATACGACCCGCATCCAATTCATCAGCGGTCGCTTCACGTACATCGATCACTTCTACGTCAAACGTCAGTGCTTTACCTGCGTATGGGTGGTTACCATCAACGGCGACTTCTTCATCATTGAATTCAACAACCGTTACCAGTTGAAGTTCACCGTTTTCATCCTCAACCTGACAAGGTAAGCCAACTTTCAGCTCCATACCTTCAAACGCTGAACGGTTCAGGATCTCTACCAGATCTTCGTCACGCTCACCGTAACCCTCTGATGGCATCAACGTTACCGTAAACTTATCCCCAACCTCATGACCTTCCAATGCCTTTTCCAGCCCCGGCACGATGTTGTTATGGCCATGTAAATACGGCAAAGGTTCGCCACCACGCGATCCATCCAGTACTTTTTTCTTGCGATCGATCAGTGCGTAGTGAAAGGACACAACGCGGTCCTTGGTAATATTCATGCAAATGACTCCTTTAATTCTAAAACCTGTGTGATCCAGTGGCCCAGCTCGTTCAGCTCTTCGGGCGATACTTCGTGGGCTATCGGGTAGTTGTGCCATTCGGGTTCATAACCCTGCTGCTCAAGCTCCAACACCGCCTGCTCTCCCAGAGAATAGGGCACAACATCATCCATCACACCATGTGCCAGCCAGATCGGCAGCTTGGCATTTACCGCTGTTTTATCTTCGCGGATCTGCTGGCTCGTCGCGATATAGGTGGATAACACAACCAAACCGCCCAGACGCTGGGGATAACAAAGCGCAGTATGGTAGGCCACTGCTCCCCCCTGTGAGAAGCCGGCCAGAATAATCCGCTCGGGCTGTATTCCCCGTGCGATTTCACGGCTGATCAGCGCATTAACCTGCTCTACTGATACCATCAGGCTGTCTTCATCGATCTTACGTTCGATGTCAATCGACAGGATGTCGTACCAGGCAGGCATTGGCCAGCCGTTGTTGATGGTAACCGGGCGCACCGGCGCATGAGGGAATACAAAACGTATCTGCGCCTCTGCCGGTAAATTGAGAAACGGAACAGCAGGCACAAAATCATCACCACTGGCCCCTAAACCGTGCAGCCATATAACCGCTGCATCAGCTTCACCCTGAGGTTCAATAATCTCTGTTGGAAGCAGGTTATCTGTCATGGCTGTAACCGTTCAATGATCCATTGGTTATTTTCAAGGCGATAGATAAAGCGATCATGCAGACGATTTTCGCGTCCCTGCCAGAACTCAAAGCGGGTCGGTTTCAAAATATAACCACCCCATTCTTCTGGATGGGGAATGTCTCCGTCCGGATGGGCATCCTGCAACGCCTGCACCCGCGACTCCAGTGTTTCACGACTGTCCACAACCGCACTCTGACAAGAGGCCGCGGCACTCAGACGGCTACCAACAGGACGCTCGTTAAAGTATTTCTCACCCTGTTCAAGTGACAACTTTTCCACCGTACCCTGCACACGCACCTGACGTTCCAGACCGTACCAGTAGAACATCAGTTCCGCCTGAGGATTTTCCGCCAGCTCCTGACCTTTGCGGCTGCGGTAATCGGTATACCAGGCAAATCCCTGATCATCAAAATGCTTCAACAACACAATACGCGCCGATGGCATACCACTTTGGCTGGCTGTCGCCAGCGTCATTGATGTGGAGTCATCCGGCGAGACCTCTGTCGCCTTTTTCATCCACAGGGCAAACTGCTCTACCGGATTATCCTGCAATTCTTCGCGTTGCAGGGCTTTGGCCACATACTCGCGGCGCAAAGCGGTGTAATCGTTGCTCATCGTCTATCTCTTCATAACAGGTGTGGGTTCCGGCTCACACGATTTATGTGTAACGCCGGAGAATCGTCTCTACCTCATATTGGTAACTACGACCGAATAGGGAGAGATGGTTCAGTAAATGCCATAAATTGTAAAGCTCTATCCGGTCTCGCCAGTCAGGTAAAACCGATGTATTGGCTTCATATGCGTCATAAAAGTCTGGCTCAAACCCACCAAACAAACAGGTCATCGCCAACTCAGCTTCAGGCCATCCCTGATAAACCGACGGATCAATCAACACTGGCAATCCATCAGGCCCGGAGAGAACATTACCGGACCAGAGGTCACCGTGAAGCAGTGCAGGTGCTTGCTCGGGAATAAGGTCCGGCAGGCACTCACTGATGCGTTCAATCCGATTAAGATCACCCAGGGAAAGCAGAGCTTTATCCACACAGATTTCGCCCAGATACCGCAGACGGTGTTCAGCAAAGAAACGATACCCATCAGCACATTGAGTATTTGGCTGACGGGTCGCACCACACCAGGTGTCATGTGCATAACCAAATTGGGTCATCGGCTGACGATGCTGATAGGCCAGCCCCTCACCCAAACGATACATAAACTCAGGCTGACGACGACCGGCGGGAAGATACTCCATCAACAAACTTTGTTCGGAATACCAGTAAACATACGGAACCTTTAAACCTCCGGCCCGGCCTAGCGCTTCCAATCCGTCCGCTTCCGCAGCAAACTGAGGCGGCTCAGCATCTTTTTGCTGCTTTAAGAAATACTGCTGACCATCGCTCAGTGTTATGCAGAAGCATTGCGCTATGCAGCCACCACTCAGAGGGACCTCAGACAGAATACTGAGTGCTTTTGACTCAAGCCAAGCTTGTAAGGCATCGTCAGATAACATACAAAGGAACCTCAGCAACCCATGGATCTTCGTGTGAATATACGTATTGCTCTACTGATAATTGTGGCGCTTTTTGTCTCCGGATGCAGTCCTGATAACGTCCGCTCCTTTGATATCCGCAATCTTGCCAAGTCAGACATCGATATGGTTGCCGATAGCCACCGTCAGGAACTGAACAAACTGATCCGTCAATTGACGACCAAACTCTATAAACGTAACCCGCGGGAACTGTCTAAAACACCGCGTATGACGGTTGATCTGCGCGTGCAACAGATTCTGGCCCCACCACCCTCAGGCGGTTATCCCGAACTACAGGGACGTTCTGGAAATGATGCGATGCAACTGGCACTGACTGAAAGCTACCGTGGTGACCGGGTATTTGCCCTGATGGCAGGGATTCGCTCAATGATTGATGCCGCCTTTGGTTACAAGCAGGAATTTTTCCTGTTGGACGAACTCGACCAGCAAAAGCTCTACAACAGTGCCCGAAATCTGGAAACCGTAGCCTGGCAGCTGAACAACCGTAAGAACGCATCAGGACAGCCGTTACTGCTGGCTAACGGTATCTCCCGCGAGGGGATCACTAATCTCAGTTTTGAACGGGTGTTAGGTAAAATGATTGCCCTGCAAGATATGCTGGCAACGATCATCGCAGATACAACGGACCGTAACATTAAGAACGTTGTACATAAGGCCGCATCGCTGACCTTCCTGCCGATCTAAACGAAAAAGGCGCAGTTCATCCGCGCCTTTTAATCAACTCTCTGTTTGTCCGATCACGTTCCGCTTAACGGCTTTCCATCGACCGGATAAACGCATCGGACTCTTTAATCGCCAGCTGCATATCCCGCATCAGCAGATTGATCTCCTGACGCATTCCGCTGAATTCACCCTTCAACGCACCAATCGCACGGGCATTGAGGTTATGCTTGAGATACAGCACGTTGTCCTGCAACGAAGACAGGACCGGATCCATACGTTTCTCTGCGCGCTTCATACTGCGTAACAGTTCAGCGTAACGCTGACGGGTCTCACGTAACTTACGGGCACTCTGGTTGCGCAGATCCCGGCTGCTGTACTTCTCCAGCTCCTCGTTCCACTCTTCAAACAGATCCTCGGCAACAGTCTCGACTTTTTCGATGCGGTTACGTACATCAGAAGCCGCATCCACACTGTCGTCATACTCGGCTTTCAGCTCGTTGTAGACCTTATCAAGCTGACCACCATCAAACTGCACCACTGAACGAAACTGCTCCAGTGCATCCTGAAACTGTTCCTGCGCGTCGGCTTGTGAGTCGCGAGCATCCACAACCCGGTCCACCAGGATGTCCCGTTTATGTACCCCAACCTGCTCCATCGCTGAATAGTAAGCCGTTTGGCAACCAGTCAAAGCAACCAGCAGCACGCTGCCCAGCAAAGCACGAGATATCAGTTTCATGAGTGTCCTTCCGTTTCTTCCAGTGGTTTATTGATCTGGATATCAAAAATCTTATGGTTATCGTTCAAGAGCAGCGTCACATCTGCTCGTCCCGGCATCTCATCCAGCATATGGCGGGTCAGTCGTTCGTAATGCTGGATAAAACGTTTGATCTGCCCTTCGTCCATGATCCGCAGGTGGTCCGTGGGCTGCTGCGTATCGTAGATATATTTCACCCGCTCAGCCAGTTTCTTCTCCTGCAAAGAACGCCATTCAAAAACAGCATCCATGCTAGGTACTTTCAGCATCAGCAAGACGTCCATCATCTCGTACAGGTTTGCATACTCGGCCTGCAATTGAGCATTAACGTAACGGCGCCAAGCCGCGTCCTGGTCTTCATGCTGTTCCAGTTCATTGATTGCAGACGACAACGCGTCCTCGGTCTGTGGAGTTGCCCCCACACACCACCCCTCAAGCACAATCACATCGGCCGGACCAAACCATTCCTGCCACACTTCAGAGGAACAACGATCATCGATCGATTTATCAAACACCGGAATCTTCGTGACCCGGCTATCATCACCACTGCACAGGGATTCCAGAATATCGATCCCAAGCTGAACGTCATGTGTACCGGGCACACCCCGCGTGGCTAACAATGGGTGGATATCTTCACCCAACTGTTCGCGTTCAGCATGAGTGCGGTACAGATCATCAATGGAAAAACCCACAACCTTGAGGTCGAATCCTTCGGTCAGAATCACTTCCAGCAGGTTAAACAGGGTTGATTTACCAGCGCCTTGCGCCCCGTTAATCCCCACGACCAATGGTCCGGGTTGTAGCTGTTTACGACGCGCCAGCCACGCCCCCAACGGCACATAAATAGACTCAAACATCTCCACCAACCCGATATCCACTTTCAGGGATTCGAGGGTGGAGGCAAACGCCTTTTCAACCGCATCAACGGCATAACGGCGCTCTTTATAACTGAGACAAAGCTGCTCTTCAGGCCAGTGGGTTAATACACTCATCGATACCTCTACAACACGTTATTATTATAATGTTTAGCCTTAGGGAACCTGCGAACAAGTCCGAAACACCTCTGGCATTCAGAGCAATTCGAGATCAAGGCAACGGTTACAGCCATGCTGGTTGCCTGGCGAAAACCGTTAACACAGAGATCGGGGTGCTCTGAATGCCCCGTCGGGCGGTAGCTAAAACAGTTTTCTGCTTTGTCAGGAAGCTTGGAAAGGACCAGCCATTCCGCTGCGCTTCCTTTCGCGCATTAAGCTGTTTTAGCTACCGCAGAGAAAGTCTCGGACTTATTCGCAGGTTCCTTAGCGCTGATGTCGGCGCAACCAGTCTTGCACCCAGTGGATCTGATCATCTTCCATCAAAGACGGCGCATGCCCAATACCTGGCAGGCTTAATAGCTCCATCTCAGGTCGTTGTGCCTGCATCTGCCGCACCGTATCGGCGCTGAGGATATCTGATTCCTCGCCCCAGATCAGCGCCTGGTGACAATTCACAGCCTGCCAGAAGAGTGAAAGATCGATGTCATTCGCGGCATTGGCTGCCGTGGCGGTCGCGATGGCCGGATCATAATGAATCGCCAGCTGTCCGTCGTCCAATTCCCGCACTCCATGCCTGGCCAGATGAGCCCACTGCTGATCACTGATATTTTTCAGGGCGGTGTAGTTCGTACGCATGAACTGTTCGACCTCTTGCATGGAGGCAAAACGTTTATCGCCCAGATATCCACTGATGCGCTGTAATGCACTGCTGGGGATAAAACTACCCACATCATTGATAATCAGACTGTGGATAGGTGAATTTGGCATCGCCGCCAGACACATCCCGATAATGCCACCCATGGATGTGCCCAACCAATCGACTTTATCAACGTTCAGGCGCGCTAACAGCGTAGTCATATCACTCAGATACTGAGGGATGCCGTACTCCGCGCCTGCCGGTAACCAATCAGATGTACCACGCCCCACCACATCCGGACAAATAACACGGTAGTCCCGCGCCAGTACTTTGGCGATATCATCAAAATCACGGCTATTGCGCGCCAGGCCATGTACGCACACCAGCACCCGATCATTTTCGGCGCTGCCCCACTGACGGTAAACCATGCGGTGAAAACCCTGCCCATTCAGGCAGAGCACTGAATCCGTATGCATTGATTGCCTCCCTGCGTGGCACAGAAGGTTCCTGTGTACGCCGTAGATGATTGAACTAAATAAGAAAGTGGTTCGTACTGGTTCATACTGTAAGGAATCTAAAGTATCACGCGGTTAAGAATTGTAAAGTTGGCTGGTAGCAACATGAATATCCGCTAATATAGGGCGACGGTTAATGTTATAAGGCCCGCACCCCATGCGGACATACAGGGATATACTGAATCTATGACGCAGGCTCTTCAGTCGGGGCAACAACGCACCCGTTCATCCACGTTTTTGAAATGGCTGCTGCCACTGTTGTTTATCGCCATGGCAGTCGCTGTTTTCATGTATATGCGCGCAACCAAACCGCAGGCGCCTTCGCGCCCGGTTGCTGAAAAGATCTGGGCCGTCAGCGTCACACCAGCCAGTCTCGAAGCGCATCAGCCTGAACTGGTCCTGTATGGCAAAGTGGAAACGCCACGCATGAGTACGCTGTCTGCAGCGGTGACAGCCTATGTACAAACCGCCCCCACCGATGCCGGACGCACCTTTAGCGCCGACGAAACCCTGCTGCAACTGGACGACCGCGACATTCGCCTGCTGGTTGCCCAGCGTGAAGCCGACCTGCGTAATGCTGAAGCCCAGCTATCAGCCGAGAATGTGCGCTATAACGCGGATCTGAAAGCACTTAAGATCGAAAAGAACCTACTGGCACTGAGCAAGCAGAGTGTCAGCCGAATCGAAAACCTCAACAAACGGAACCTGACCAGTCAGGAGCAGCTCGACAACGCCCGTCGCAGCGCTCAGCAACAAGCGTTATCTCTGAATACCCGCCAGCAGGCGATCAATGATCACCCCAACCGCCTGAAACAGATCACCGCCAGTATTACCCGCACACAAGCGCTCTACGACACCGCATTGCTGGATCTGGAGCGCACCCGTATCAGCACGGCATTTGATGGACGGATCGCTCAACTGCATGTAGCACCGGGTGACCGGGTACGCAGCGGTGATCCACTCTTGACTGTTTACGGCCTTGACCGGCTTGAAGTACGCGCACAGGTGCCTTCCCGCATACTGCCGCTGATTCGTAATGCACTGAATGACCAGGGCACGATCAGCGCCAGCAGTCAGCTGGATGGACAAGCATTAGCGCTACAACTGGATCGTATGGCCGGTGAGGTCAACAGTGGCCGTGCCGGGGTAGATGCTTTTTTCCGGATCGAGTCCAGCAACCCGCTGCCGGAACCCGGCCGATCCGTGGCGATTGACCTGAAATTGCCCGTGCAGCAAAACGTTGTCGCGCTGCCACCGCAGGCCCTGTACGGCACCAACCGTATCTACCGGATTGTCGATGATCGACTGGAAGCCATCGACGTAGAACGTGTGGGCGACATCACCACCGACAGCGGTAAAACCCGCATTCTGGTGCGCAGTGCCGATCTGCAACAAGGTGACAGCGTTGTTACGACCCAGCTACCGAACGCAATCTCGGGTCTGAAAGTACGTGAGGCCGGAAAATGAAAACCTATCAGGGACCGCTGCAAAATCTGACAGCGGTTTTTGCTTCACACCGGGTAGCCGCCAATTTGCTCATGGTGCTGATGATTCTCGCCGGCATCTGGGGCATCAAGAAGCTTAATACCCAGTTCTTTCCCAACTTTGAATTGGATATCATCACTATTCAGGTGACATGGAGTGGCGCAGCCGCTGAAGATATCGAGCGCTCGATCATCCTGCCGATTGAGGAAGAGCTAAAATCCCTGCCCGATATCGATACCTACTACTCAACCGCCAATCAGAGCATTGCCTCAATCCGTCTGGAAGTGAAAGAGGATGCGGACAGCGACTTCCTGCTCGATGAAGTGAAGCAGAAGATCGACAGCATTGAGCAAGACCTGCCCGGAGATGCCGAACGTCCACTGGTACAGAAGATCATCCGTTACGAAAATGTCGCCAGTCTGCTGGTGTCAGGCGATAACGTCACCCTGGACGAATTGCGGCCGATGGTGCGTGACTTTGAACACCAGCTGCTTCAGGTGGGACTGAGTAAGATTGAATTCACCGGTCTGCCTGATCAGGAGATCGCTATTCAGGTGCCATCACACCAACTGCATGAGCTGGATATGACCCTGAACAATGTGGCCACCAGCATCCAGCAACGCAGTATCGACCTGCCGGCAGGCACCGCCGCCAAGGGAGATGGTTCACGTCAGATTCGTAGTTTGAGCCAGCAACGTGACGTTGAAGGCTTCCGCCAGCTGCCCCTGTTTACTGACGAGAGTGGTCGTCTGATCCGCTTGGGCGATGTCGCCGATATTGACCTGCGCCCCAAAGACAAACAGATCGAGCTGTTCTATCAGGGCTCACCCGCGGTACTGGTACGCGTACGCCGTACCGAAAACGAAGACACCCTGAAAACCGCTAAAGTCCTCAACGACTGGCTGGAAAAAACGCAACCCCTGCTGCCACCCAACATAAAAATTATCGCCTTTGACGAACGCTGGCAGCCGGTAAAAGAACGTATCAACCTATTGCTGAAAAACGGTTTGGGTGGTCTGGCGCTGGTCATCTGTATCCTTTTCCTGTTCCTCAACGCCCGTGTCGCCGCGTGGGTTACCGTGGGGATACCGATCTCCTTCCTCGCCACACTGGCGGTGCTGTATGTCATCGGCGGCTCGATTAATATGATCAGCCTGTTTGGTTTGATTATGGCCCTGGGGATCATTGTGGATGATGCGATTGTGGTCGGCGAAGACACCCTCACCCACTTGAAGATGGGGGAACCGGGCCTACAGGCATCGATTGGTGGTGCCCACCGGATGCTGGCGCCCGTCATGGCCTCGTCCATGACGACCATTGCCGCCTTCCTGCCCTTGCTGCTGCTCGAAGGACGCATTGGTAATATCCTGATCGATATTCCCACGATCATTATCTGCGTGATTGTGGCCTCGCTGATCGAATGTTTTCTGATCCTGCCTGGGCATCTGCATCACAGCCTGCACAAAGCCTCGGATCTGCATCCGTCCAAACTGCGTCTTAAACTGGATGCCGGTTTTGAACACTTCCGCGATAAGATCTTCCGCCCCATTGTGACGTGGGCGCTAGAATTTCGCTGGGCCACCATTTTCGGTGCATTCGCTATCTTCCTAGTCGCAATAGCGCTGGTTGCAGGTGGCCGTATCAAGTTTAACTTTTTCCCAGCCGTTGAACGGGAAAGTATTACCGCCAACGTGCAGTTTGCTGCCGGTACCGATCGCGCCAGTGTGTCGGGCTTTCTGAATCATCTGGATACAACGTTGTGGGAAACCGACGCAGAGCTGGACGAAAATGTAGTTAAAGTCGCCTTTATTCAGGAACGACAGGCCGATTTTAGCCGCACCAGCGTGAACTCGTTTAAAGGCGATGAATTCGGTGCCCTGAAGATCGAGGTGTATTCCGCCGACAGTCGTGTCACCACCAATAAACAATTGATTGCCGCATGGCGGGAACGTATTCAGCTGCCACCGGGGATCGAAAAATTCTCTATCGATCAGGCACGCTCAGGGCCGTCCGGCAAACCGATTGAGGTCAAACTGACCGGCCCCAACATGGACAACCTGAAAGCCGCATCACTGGAGCTGCAAGATGTTCTGAAAAGCTACAATGGCTTATCTAACGTGGATGACGATCTGCCATTTGGTAAGTCTCAGCTGATCTATGAACTCACCCCTGCGGGTAAAGCCGCAGGACTGACGCTACAAGCGGTGGGTCGCCAGTTACGCGCCTCATTTGATGGTATTGAAGTACAAAGCTTCTATACCGGTCAGGAAGAGGTCGAGGTCCGGGTCGTACTACCGAATGCCGAACGTGACCGCTTACGCGCAGTGGAACAGCTACCGATCATCCTGCCGAATGGCGGTACCACCTTGCTGGCGAACGTTGTGCAGTTCCGTGCCAAACAAGGCCTGGATACCCTGCAGCGCGTAGACGGTCAGCTGGCACTCAATGTCACGGCGGATCTGGATGAGGCCGCGGCCAATGCCAACGAGATTATTGCCTCACTCAAAGCTAAAGAGCTGGACACCATTACCAGCCGGTACGGTATTCAGGCCTCCTTCGAAGGCGCTAACAAGCGTGAACGCCGTACCATGGCCGACATGCAGATGGGCGTATTCCTGGCACTGACACTGATCTTTATCATTCTGGCCTGGGTATTCGCATCCTACACCTGGCCGATTGCAATCATGCTCGCGATTCCGCTGGGTCTGACCGGCGCTATTCTCGGACATGGCTTGCTGGGTATTGATCTGACTATTCTGTCGCTGTTTGGCTTCTTTGGACTCTCAGGCATCGTAATTAATGACTCTATCGTCCTGATCACCTTTTATAAGAAGCTGCGTAGTGATGGTATGGAAGTACGCGAAGCGGTGATTGAAGCGGCCTGTCAGCGTCTGCGAGCTGTACTGCTGACCTCACTGACGACCATTGCAGGTCTGACACCGATCCTGTTCGAAACCTCATTGCAGGCCCAATTCCTGATCCCGATGGCGGTATCCATTGTATTTGGTCTGGCCTACGGCACGGTACTGATTCTGCTGTTCGTACCGTCGATGCTAACGGTGATCGAAGGGGGGCGGGCCATGCTTGGGCGTAAACCGGAAGTGTCGTTGAATCTGGATCAGCAGACATAAACCGCTGCAAAACTGGGCAAATAGGGAGCGTTCAAGGCTCTCTATTTGCGGTATATGATCAAATGCGAGGAATGGAATTCGCGAGTTACAACACCCGCGTCAGTGTATAGTCGTCGAGTGTTTGACGAATCAAGTTGCTGGACTGCTCATCCATACTGAGTGCTTTAAATCCCATCTGATACAGGTCCTGCCGTTTTCGTACTGTATGGATCAATCGACAGTGACTGCGTACCGGTAACGCCTGTAATCCGAAATAAATATCCACCTCTATCGGAAATGCGGGTTTATGTGCCTGAACAGCGTGGAACATCTGGTCACTTCCCTCGACCAACATCCCGCCCACACTGAGATTAAGTATTATCACATCTACCGACACGTCCTCCGATAAAATCATCTCGGCGGGCAATTTGGTCGGCATACGTGGATGCATGCGAAGTTCTGAGTGCATCTGTGACTCCTTTTCTGCTCATCACTCAGGATAGCAAAGCGATGATTGAGTGGCCGTTCAGACCGCCAAAATCAGCGCAAATACTGATCTGATCAGCCAATCTGTAGGGTCTCAAACTGTAAGTTGTAAAATCCCAACCCTTTTAGTCGGATTTGCACTTAATCGCCGCGCCACAATTCTGTATAATTCCCGGCCTTATTGTGCGCAGAAAACCTGCACTCCGGAGCACGCTCTGGCATTTACGTGCCGAAAGCAGCGCCCCATCATTCAGGTGTATTAGGACATTCGATGAACAAAGATCTCAGCCTCCTGCAGCCTTACCCGTTTGAAAAACTGACCGCGCTGAAAGCGCAGGTTACGCCACCCTCTGATCTGGAACACATTGCGTTTTCCATCGGTGAGCCAAAACACCCTGCCCCTGAGTTTGTGGCAGAGTGTCTGAACGACAATATGGCCCGCCTCTCCAACTACCCAACTACCAAGGGTCTGCCGGAGTTGCGCAAGTCGATTGCTGATTGGTGTGAGCGCCGCTTCAAACTGCAGGACGGTTCTGTTGATCCTGAAGCCAACGTACTGCCGGTGAATGGTACCCGTGAGGCGATCTTTGCCTTCACTCAAGCTGCCGTGAACCGTAGCGATGACGCCTTGGTGATCTCACCGAATCCGTTCTACCAGATCTACGAAGGTGCCGCATATCTGGCCGGTGCCAAACCGTTCTACCTGAACTGTCTGGCAGAAAACGGCTTCATCCCGGATTTTGATGCGGTATCTGAAGACGCATGGCAGC
Organism: Pontibacterium sinense; assembly: GCF_015209595.1. Lineage (GTDB taxonomy): Bacteria > Pseudomonadota > Gammaproteobacteria > Pseudomonadales > Balneatricaceae > Pontibacterium > Pontibacterium sinense. The sequence continues at coordinate 109,405 of NZ_JADEYS010000017.1, forward strand.
GCTGCCAGCTGTTGTTCCTGTGTTCACCAAGCAACCCAACGGGTGCGGTGACTGATCTGGAAACACTGCAGAAGCTGATCAAACTGTCTGACAAGTACGACTTCATCGTCGCATCAGACGAGTGTTACTCCGAAATCTATCTGGACGAAGCACAGCCACCGGTTGGTCTACTCCAGGCATGTGCCGACATGGGCCGTCACGACTACAAAAACTGCGTAGTGATGCATAGCCTGTCCAAGCGCTCCAACCTACCGGGTCTGCGCTCAGGTTTTATCGCCGGTGATGCCGCACTGCTGGGACCTTTCCTGCAGTACCGCACGTACCACGGCTGCTCTATGCCGGTTCAGCATCAGCTGGCTTCGATTGCGGCGTGGAATGACGAAGACCACGTGTTGGAAAACCGTGATCAGTATCGCCGTAAGTTCGATGCTGTGGTCGAGATTCTGTCTCCGGTGATGGATGTACAGAAACCGGATGCGAGCTTCTACCTGTGGGCGAAAACACCCATCGACGATGACAAATTCGCACAAGGTCTGTTCGAGCAGCAGAACCTGACGGTACTGCCGGGTCGCTATCTGTCCCGTGAAACCGACGGTGTACTGCCGGGTGCCGGTTACGTCCGTATGGCGCTGGTTGCCACGCTGGAAGAGTGTATCGAAGGTGCTCACCGTATCCGTAAATACGTAGAGTCGCTGTAAGCGCCGTCAGATCAGAGTAAAGTCATATGATTACGATGTACGGCATTAAGAACTGCGACACCATCAAAAAGGCCCGTAAATGGCTGGAAGCTGAAGGCATTGAGCATCAGTTTCACGATTATCGCAAAGACGGTCTGGACGCAGATCAGCTGAAAAGCTGGGTGAGCGAACTCGGTTGGGAAGTGCTGCTGAACAAGCGCGGTACCACCTGGCGAAAACTGCCAGACGATGTAAAGAACAACGTTGATGAGGCCTCTGCGATTGAGGTCATGCTGGAGAACCCAGCCATCATCAAGCGTCCGTTGCTGGATACCGGCAACGTACGCACGGTCGGTTTTAAGGATGCTGATTACGCATCCCTGCTGGGTCAATAAACACCCACAACGTATCAAATTCAAATTACAGGTTATTGGAGTCACAACATGGCAAATTTCGCATTCGGTCTGGGTGTAGGTACTAAATCTTCTGCGGGCGACCTGCTGGAGGTGTACTACAACGCTCCGCTGCTGAACGCTGACGATGCAATGATTGCAGCTGTTGCAGAAAAAGTCGGTTACACCGGCGGCAACGCAGCGATCGAAATTAAAGAATCTCAGCTGAAAGCACTGGAAGCGGCTTTTCTGTCCGTCGGTGCTGAAGATCAGGCTGAGATCGTTGAGATCCTGGAAGGTACCACACAGGCGCTGTTCGTTACCATTCTGGAAACCGACGCTGAACCGGCAACCACCGCTGAGGTTTACCTGAAGCTGGCTCTGCTGTCTCACCGTCTGGTACAGCCACACGGTCTGAGCCTGGCGGGTATGTTTGGCTTGCTGCCAAACGTTGCCTGGACCTCTGAAGGCGCGGTTTCCATGGACGACCTGTCTAAACGCCAGCTGGCGGCTCGTGCTCAGGGTCGTATGCTGCACGTTTACTCTGTTGATAAGTTCCCACAGATGACTAACTACGTGGTACCTGAAGGTATCCGCGTGGGTGATGCATCCCGTATCCGTCTGGGCGCACACGTAGGCGAAGGCACAACAGTCATGCACGAAGGTTTCATCAACTTCAACGCGGGCACCATGGGCGTAAGCATGGTTGAAGGTCGTATCTCTGCCGGTGTTGTGGTAGGTAACGGTTCTGACATCGGTGGTGGTGCATCCACTATGGGTACACTGTCCGGTGGTAACAACGTTGTGATCTCTGTTGGCGAAAACTGCCTGCTGGGCGCAAACGCAGGTCTGGGTCTGCCACTGGGCGATCGCTGCACACTGGAAGCAGGTCTGTACGTGACCGGCGGCTCTAAAGTCACTGTTCTGGACGATCAGAACAACGAAGTCGGTGTTGTTAAAGCGGGCGAACTGGCGGGTAAAACTGACCTGTTGTTCCGTCGCAACTCCCAGAACGGTCGCATCGAAGTGAAAACCAACAAGTCTGCGATCGAACTGAACGAAGAGCTGCACAAGCACAACTAAGCCCTGTCGCTTACATGCACTTCGGATAACCCGCGTTGTAGCGATACAGGGCGGGTTATTCTTTATACTCTGAAGCACATTCCTAACAGTTTCTTAGCTGCCATCTCACTACAGGATCCGTTCACATGGCCCAACTCTCCCCTACGATTGAACTTGCACAGGACCTGATCTCTCGCCGATCCGTCACACCGGAAGACGCCGGATGCCAGGACCTGATGATCTCCCGTCTGGAGAAAATGGGCTTTAAGATCGAGCGCCTGCAGTTTGAAGAGGTGAGCAACTTCTGGGCACGTCGTGGTACTGACGGCCCGCTGTTCTGCTTTGCCGGACATACCGATGTCGTACCGTCAGGCCCGGAAGATCGCTGGACCTATCCACCGTTTGAACCCACCATACACGAAGGCATGTTGCACGGCCGTGGCGCAGCGGATATGAAAGGTGGTATCGCCGCTTTTATGACCGGACTGGAACGTTTTATCGATCACCACCCGGACCACAAAGGCTCCATCGCCTTGCTGATCACCTCCGACGAGGAAGGCCCGTTTATTAACGGCACTACACGGGTGATCGATCATCTGGAAGCTCGTAACGAAAAGATCGATTACTGCATCGTGGGCGAACCGTCCAGCACCAAACACGTGGGCGATGTGATCAAGAACGGTCGTCGTGGTTCCCTGTCCGGTTCTCTGGTCGTACGTGGCAAGCAAGGTCACGTGGCTTATCCACATCTGGTGCGCAACCCAATCCATCTGGTGGCACCGGCACTGGCCGAGTTATCCACCGAGGTCTGGGATGAAGGCAACGATTTCTTCCCGCCGACCAGCTTCCAGATCTCCAACATCCACTCGGGCACGGGTGCCACCAACGTGGTTCCGGGGCATATCGATGTGGCATTTAACTTCCGTTTCTCCACCGAAGTCACCGCGGACGAGCTGAAAGTACGGGTGCGCGATATTCTGGATAAACACGGACTGGAGTGGGATATCGACTGGGTTCTGTCCGGCAACCCGTTCCTGACCGCAGCGGGCAGTCTGGTTGAATCCTGCCAGCAGGCGATCAAAGCCATCACCGGTATTGAGACTGAACTGTCCACCTCCGGTGGCACATCCGACGGTCGTTTTATCGCACCAACCGGCGCTCAGGTGGTTGAGCTGGGTCCGATCAACGCAACCATCCATCAGGTAGACGAACGCGTGAGTGTGAAAGATCTGGATACCCTATCCGATCTTTACGAAAACATTCTGGCCCGCCTGCTAACTGAATGAGCAACGATTCGATGACTGCACTGCTCACATGCCCGGTTTGCCAATCTGATCTGTCGCGGCAGGATAAAAACCTCTGCTGCGCACAGGGGCACAGCTTTGACCGCGCCAAACAAGGTTACTGGAACTTGTTACTGTCGCATAAGAAGAAGTCCAAAGATCCGGGTGACAATGCCGGCATGGTGCAGTCTCGTCGCGCCTTTCTCGATCAGGGGCATTACGCCCAGCTATCCGATCAGGTCAATCAGCTGATACTGGCGAATCTGCCTGCAGATACTGCTCAGATCCTGGACATGGGCTGCGGTGAAGGGTTTTACACCGCCGCACTGGAACAGGCATTAATCAACGCCGGTCGGCAGGATCAACTGATCGGTCTAGATATCTCGAAACACGCGGTAAAAGCTGCCTGTACACGCAGTAAAGGCATCGAGTGGTTAGTAGCCTCCGGGGCTAACATTCCGGTGCCTGAAAGCAATCTGGACGTACTGACCGTTCTGTTCAGCCGCCTGATGCCCGAGGCTTTTGCCAAGCCGTTGAAACAGGATGGACTCCTGCTATTGGCCTGGACCGGCGAGCAGCACCTGATTGAGCTACGTGAGCTGATCTATGACGAAGTGCGTCCATCGGGTTACGATCCGGTCAAGCAACTGGAACCCTTATTCGAGCTGCAAAGTATCACCGATGTAAACTACGGTTTTGCGCTGCACGACAACCCGAGTATTCAGACGTTGTTAGGGATGACGCCCCACAGCCAGCGTATGGCTCAGGCTAAGCGCGAACAGTTTGCCCAGCTAGAGCAGCTGAACCTGACCTTAGATGTTAAACTGGGACTCTTTCGTCGCCGATAAGCACCGATAACCGTCAAGAACCTGTAGATGAAAACGCAACCTATGCACCCGATCAAGCGCTGGCTCTTTCGCCGCGCAGACAACTACCAGCAAAACCTGAAACTGCTGATCAGCGGTTTTGGTCTCTTTGCGCTGGGTGCGATACTGATTGCAACATCCGAATTTCTGTTACGCAGCTCACTACTGCAGGAAAGCCTGGCCCTGCTGGGTCTGGTCATAGCAGGTACCGGTATCATTCTCGCGGCGTTTGGCTATATTTGCCTAAGCGTCCTTCGCCTTTTTAGAATTCTGAGTACACAGCAAACCGATGACTGATCAACGCCATCCCGATATTGAGATCTACATAAAAAATCGCTCACTGGAAGAGATCGAGCACTGGCTGCGCCAGCGTTTTGATGTGCTCAATATCGATTTCACCCAAGGCACGGTCCATGAATACAAAGCTGGATTGGCAGATGCCACCATTCCCGTGATGATTCACGAAAAAGTGGTGGGGAAAGCCTGGACCAGCGTGTGGTTTAAGTCTGATAAGACACTCTGGGCAACCGATCTGGACTGTGCCGCGCGAGCAGCTTCCGATCTGGATACTCAGATCCGTTGTATCGCGAGCGGCTGGGCCGATGGCGATGAACCGGATGAATGGTGGAAAGTAGAAAACGGCGAGCAGGAAAAGATTCAGTGGCGCACCAGCTAACGAAATCTCTGCACTAAAAGTGGTCTGTGGCCACTTTTAGTCGCGTAAGCAGTGTATGCCCGAAGTATTCAGCATCAAAAGTGGATGCAGTATCGTGTTCACTGACCTTAAGCGGTCTGACTGATCTGCTGCTGCGAGGTCGCAATTTCACTCAACATTGCACCACCGGAAATCAGACCCATCTTCGCCAGTGAATCATTCACCCGCCGACTCTGACTTGGCACCAACGCTTCCGTTTCAATATAGCTGTTGATATACGCAAACTCACCACGCTGATGTTTGTTCACTGACAGATTCAATCGCTCCGTCACATCCGCATCATAAAGGTCATTTGGGTTGGGGTATTGCAGATCGGTTTCAGGCAGTTCAAAGCCTTCCCCGCGTATGGCCGGACGCCCAGAGGATGGCATCTCCTGATTGGCAGCGATCAGGCTAAGCAACATGGAAAACTGGGCACCGCTACCACTCTGTACCGCTTGGGTCAGATTCGAGGTATATGTTTCTATACGGGCCTGAATTTTCTCTGTTTGCATCTCACCGGGCTGCATTAAGCAGAAATCAATTTGCTGTCCCATTCTTATCGGCGACAGGCTAAAATTCTTTATCTAATTATTTAACGATTCGTTCAATCTTACGTCTGCTTCCGCGCAAACGTAACTGACTGTCAGGATGTGTATGGGCCGCTGGCGACCACCCCAACCAAAGAAGTCCAAGTATATCACTGCGGAAGGCTATAAACGCCTGAACGATGAGCTGAAATATCTGTGGAAAGTAAAGCGCCCCGAAATCACTCAATCGGTCTCAGAAGCGGCGGCTCAAGGCGACCGTTCGGAAAACGCCGAGTATATCTACGGTAAAAAGCAGCTGCGCGAAATCGACCGCCGGGTACGTTACCTATCGAAGCGTTTGGACGATATGACGGTTGTGGACCGGATCCCGGAGAACCAGGACAAGGTATTCTTTGGTGCCTGGGTCACCATCGAAGATGAGGAAGAAACCCGCCACCGTTATCGCATTGTCGGACCCGATGAAATTGAGCCCGGCAGTGACTACATCAGCATGGACTCACCGCTGGCGAAGCAGTTGCTGAAAAAAGAGATCGGCGACGAGATATGGCTACACAAACCCAACGGAGAAGACATTTGGTACGAGATCGTTGCCGTTGAATATCAGGCGTACGATACCGATCCCTGATCCCTATGATCTTTGCTGTCGCCTGAATTTTTCAGACGGATATTAGATTATTGCTGTTGTTTATCAGAGGCTTGTCGAAAACAATCAGATACTCGGTTCAGCGTCGAGGCTTCAATCTCGGGACGATGGATCATATTGATCTTCAGTAAACGATGACTGCCCAACACCCCACTGGGCAGCTGCCTCACACTATGCGTGGACAACAACGATTCAGGCAACAACGAGATTGCAAAGCCTTCCTCTACGGCAGTCGCAATGTTCTCTAGTATCGGGCTGGAAAATACAATGCGATAGGGAATGGAGGCTTTTCTGAGCGCATCCAGAAGCAGGTCCCGGACAATACAGTTGTCTTCATACACCGCGACCGGCAGCACGGATTGCTCTTCCAAATTCGCGCAGGTGGGTGCAGACCAGATGAGACGTTCACTCCAAAGCAATGTTTCATCAGATGCGTTGAGCTCATCCGCCACAATAGCCACATCGAGTTTGCCTTCTTCTATTTGCTGACGCAGATTGCGACTGCGGGCACAGACAATTTTCGCATCCAAATTCGGGAGCTCCTGCGCTAACACAGGCATAAAAAAACGTAGAAAGTGCTGTGCATAATCCGTTGGGATACCAAAACTCAGCTGACCCGAGACATCTTTTCCACTCAGTGCTGATAAAGCCGCACTGTTCAGCGAGATCATATCCTCGCTATAGCGCAGCAAGGTTTCACCGGCTTCTGTCAGGCGAATTCCGCGATTCCCCCGCTCCATCAACTGGTTGCCGGTCAGCTCCTCCAGGCGCTTCATCTGCATGCTGACAGCCCCTTGCGAACGGTGCACTTTTTGCGCGGCCTTTTTTAACTCACCCGTGCGCGAGACCATGACAAAAGTGCGCAGTAACTCCAGATCCAGCATCTGCTCCACAATGACCTCCAACTTACTACCATTACATTCAGTTCAATAAATCTGAACTATCAATTAACAACTATTCGTTTGTCTAAACTCTACGCGTTTTTTAAGGTATCAGGCAAGCTCGGTGGCAACCTGAGAAGCAACAAAAGCGACAGGAAGACCCTGGCGTGACCTAATATGAACAATGCGCCCTGCGCCTTAAAACAGTGAAAATGGCTATGAATAACTCAAGCACGACTAACCTGATGTGTGGCGTTGTCCTGACCGGACACGGTGGTCTGGACAAACTCGAATACAAGACAGACCTCCCCATTCCCTCCCCCAGCAGTCAGGAGGTACTGATCCGCGTAGGTGCCAGTGCCGTTAATAACACCGACATCAACACCCGCATCGGCTGGTATTCCAAAAGCGTGACCAGCGAAACCAATACCGGTGCATCTGCAGGTTTCGACTCAGCCAATGATGATGACGCCAGCTGGTCCGGTGTCCCGTTAACGTTCCCGCGCATTCAGGGTGCTGACTGCTGTGGCGAAATTATCGCAGTCGGCAGCGGTGTTAATCCCAACCGTATTGGTGAACGGGTACTCGTACGTGCATTACAAAGTCCATTAACCGGAGACGCCGATTTTGGCTGTATTACCTACGGCTCTGAATGCGATGGAGGATTCAGCCAATACGCGACCGTGCGTGATGACGAAGCCTTTACCGTTGAAAGCCCACTCACTGATGCCGAACTCGCCTCTTTCCCGTGTGCATATTCTACCGCCGAGAATATGATCGACCGGGTCAATGTCCGTGCCGGTGAAACCGTTGTGATCACCGGCGCATCCGGCGGTGTAGGCTCAGCGGCTATCCAATTGGTCAAACGACGTCAGGCAAACGTCATCGCCATTTGCAGCTCAGATAAGAGGGATCAGATTAAGGCCATTGGCGCCGATCAGGTTATCAGCCGCGGTACCTCTCTGATCGATACGCTTGGCGCGGACTCGGTGGATGTTGTTATTGATCTGGTGGCAGGCCCCCAATGGCCTGAATTGCCGGATATTCTGCGTCGCGGCGGCCGCTACACCGTAGCTGGAGCGATTGCGGGCCCTATCGTCGATATGGATGTCAGAACACTGTATCTGAAGGATCTGAGTTTCTTTGGCTGCACTTATCAGCCCCGTCACGTGTTCGAGAATTTAATCAAATATATTGAGCACGGTGAGATTAACCCCTTGGTATCTAAAACGTTTGCACTAAAAGATATAGGCGTTGCACAGCGGACTTTCATGGAGAAGAAATTTATCGGCAAGTTGGTACTGCTACCAAAATGATAACAGGCAGGCGCAACCTGCAAAGTTGCGCCTGATCAAAGGACTACTTCAATCCTCCGCGACTGATCCAGGCCTGATAAATCTGATCAGGCCAATGACTCTGAAAATAAGCGATCACAGCCTCCTGATCCGCCTCATCCAGAGTGCCGCCAAACCCCGGCATCGAACCACCTAACCCTTGCCCGCCGTTCTGCACGGTAAGTTTTAGCCCTTTGAGTGGATGATGCCAGGCATGAGCCGTGCCATTTAATGGGGGTGGCGGGTATTTTCCGTTGGCCAAGGGTGTACGCCAATCTTGAGTTCCTTGCGCAGCGGCACCATGGCAACCGGCGCAGTAAACCTGAAAGAGCGCCTGCCCCTCAGTCACTTGTGACGGCGTATACCAACGACCGGCAACCGTTGGTTCAGCTTCTCCGCAGGCCGTCAGAACCGAAGAAATCAATACAACGCCGATCCAACCCCATTTTCGCTGGCGCACTATCCCCATCGGGTCACCCTTAAGGTGCAACATACAAACCTCTCTATAGGCTTCGCCGAAGCTCAGTAATCGCTATAGCTCTGATAAACCTCAACCTGATTTTCCGTGTTCACCGAATATACCTTGAACGGTTGTTTGGCCGCCCCCGGCATATCCATCCCCGGACCACCCGATGGCATACCCGGTACGGTTAACAGGCGTACATTGCTCCTCTGGCTCAACAACCGTTTTATATCTTGCGCAGGGACATGACCCTCGATCACTTTGCCATTCACCTCAGCGGTGTGACAGGAAGCCCCTTGTGGCGGGACCCCCAAACGCTGCTTATGCGGATTCACATCGGCGACCACTACGTCTTTCACAGTAAAGTTGTGATCCTTCAGGTGTGAAATCCAGCCCTTACAACACCCGCAGCTTTCACTGCGATAAACGGTAATCTCATACCGATCATCCGACTTTCCTTCCAACCAAACAGGGTCCCCAGCCATCGCATTCAGGGCAGGAAATACCGACAACAACACCGCTATAAGTAATTTCTTCATAACAATCTCCACAATATTCACATCGGTGCATACAGGATCAAGCCCGCGTGACACACTCATAAATTGATTTTTTTATCCGAACCGTCACTATTTAGAGCATCCAGGATAGGGCACTCAGCGCTATCATCCCCTCGACATTGATCCGACAGGGCCAGTAACTGATCTCGCATTTGCGTTAACTGCAGCAGCTGTAGGTCAATCTGCTCAACATGATCCAACACCCGCGCTTTCACCTCAGCACTGCGCCGCTGCGGATTGTGCAGGAGCTCTAATAGTTCCCGGCTCTGCTCCAGCGAGAAGCCCAGATCACGTGCACGTTTAATAAAACGAAGCTGCTCCAACTGACGCTCGCTATACACTCGATAGCCGTTATCGGCACGATTCGCAGCCCCTATAATCCCTTGCTGCTCGTAGAAACGGATGGTTTTACTGCTCAAGCCTGACAGCTTCGCCGCTTGTGAGATGTTCACGCGCTGCGCTCCTCAGTTGAAAAGTGTTTAGATTCGATAGGACTTTTGATCAGCATCAGCCGTGACAAAGCCGATGATCAGATTTGGGCGATAGCCCGTGGAGGGTGCTCAATCAGCACACTGCGATGATACGCGTAGATTTTTATACTTCGTATAGAAACCGCGGTCACCGGAGGAAGGAAAAGAAAACCATCTGCGGGCAAGAACAATACACTGCAGCCTGAGCAACCATGCTCCACGGTACACTGCATATCGTCACACGCCTCAGACATCGCGCCACATGCCTCTTCACACTCCATATGCTGCATTGTTGCAGCACCTGATTCCGTCACCGGTTCCGACCCTACGGCATAGCCCAGCTGTCCCCAACAAAGGAGCAGCGTCAGTACCAGTAGAATCGGTTTGGACAGTTTCATAGGGTCAGATAGAGCTTGTGAAAAGGCATGAATAATTGATGTCAGAATTACCCAAATTCACTTAAAAATCAAATACCAGTGGTGCCGTTATTTTTACTCAAAATACCGGTTGGCCTTCCCGATAATGAGCGCTTAAAACGGTACGTGGTATCACTTATTTATACGCGCAGTTTCAGATCAGCACTCAATGCTGATCCGGTGTATATAGCCAGAACCACCATACGATCAGCGCAATCACCACCAGTCCTAACAGATTTATCCACATCATCTTAAGCCCCTCGGGATTCTCTCTGCCCCAGTTTTAGTAAGCGCAGACGATTAGCATTAGTCACAACAGTCACCGATGAGCAGGCCATTGCCGCACCCGCGATGACTGGATTGAGCAGCAATCCAGTCAACGGATAGAGTATCCCTGCAGCAATAGGGATACCTGCCACGTTATAGATAAATGCACCAAACAGGTTTTGCCTGATGTTTTTCAACGTTGCACGACTGACCGTAACAGCATCCGCCAAACCATGCAGTGATGCCCGCATCAGGGTGATATCGGCACTTTCGATGGCCACGTCAGTACCACTGCCAATGGCAAAGCCAACATCGGCCTGCGCCAGTGCAGGTGCATCATTGATACCATCACCGGTCATGCCTACAATTTCGCCTTGCTGCTGCAGCGCCTTGACCTTGCTCGCTTTGTCCTGCGGCAGTACCTCGGCAAAGAACTCATCCACACCGACCTGAGCGGCCACCGCTTTAGCCGTGTTGTGATTATCTCCGGTCAACATCACCACACGCATCCCTTCGGACTGCAATCGGGCAATGGCCGCACGAGAATCTTCACGCACCGGGTCGGAGATCCCGATAATCGCCGCCAACTGGTTATCCAACGCGACGTACACAGGGGTTTTCGCCTCAGCAGCCATGCGATTGACCACGGTGTGTGCGGCTTGTGTTGTCACTTCATGGGCGTCCATCATCGCCACATTCCCCAACAACACCTGAGTGCCTGCTATCTGCCCCTGAACACCTTTACCGGCCGTGGCATGAAAATCACTCGCCGCCTCTATCGGACAATTATGTGCCCGCGCCGCCTCCAGTACCGCATTTGCCAACGGGTGTTCAGATCCCGCTTCGAGGCCCGCCGCGCTGGTCAGTACCTCTACGTCAGAAAAACCATTGAGCGTATAGATTTCAGTGACCTGAGGCTGACCGGCAGTGATCGTGCCGGTTTTATCCAACACCATGGTGGTGATCTTCGATGCAGTCTGCAACGCTTCACCATTCCGAATCAGCACACCCGCTTCTGCCGCTTTACCTACCCCTACAATGACCGACATGGGCGTTGCCAACCCGAGTGCACAGGGGCAGGCAATAATCAGTACTGTGGTCGCTGATACCAGCGCCAGTGCAATCGCCGGTTCTGGTCCGAAATTCAACCAGACCAACGCGGTAATAACAGCAACAATCATAATCGTTGGTACAAAATACGCGGAGATTTGATCGGCCAGACGACTGATCGGCAGTTTGGCATTCTGCGCCTGCTTCACCATACCGATAATTTGCGACAAGGTTGTCTGCTGGCCGACCCGCGTCGCCTTTAACAGAACCGATCCGGTTTTATTCAGCGTACCGGCAACCATCTCATCATCGGTAGATTTTTCCACCGGGATCGGCTCGCCCGTCAGCATCGATTCATCCACTGCAGTGTGACCGTCCAGTACCACACCATCAACGGGCACTTTCTCACCCGGACGAATACGTACATGGTCTCCCTGTTGCACGTCATCGATATCCACGTCGACTTCTTCACCCTCTCGCACAATCCGTGCCTTGCGGGTTTGCAGGCCGATCAAACGCTTAATGGCTTCTGACGTCCGGCCACGTGCCCTTAATTCCAGCGCCAATCCAAGATTGATCAGACCAATGATCATCGCGGTCGCTTCGAAATATACATGTCGGGCTAACTCTGGCAGCAGATCAGGTGCCAACACCACCGCCATGGAATATAACCACGCCGTCCCCGTACCGAGTGCGATCAAGGTATCCATATTGGCACTGTGGTTACGGACCGACTTCCACGCCCCGATATAAAAATGACGACCGGGAAACAACATCACCAGCAACGTGACCAATCCCACCACTAACCAGCCAAGCTGCGATGCACCTGCGGACACTTTCATCTCCCCGCCCAGCACACCATAGAGCATCAGGGGTACACCAACCCCGAGAGCAATCACGACATTGCCTAGCAGCTGCTTATAGCGCCGCTGCTCCGCCTGCTCTTTTTCGACCAGCAGTTCCGCTTCAGCTTCACCGGAGGTCAGCTTGGCATGATAACCCGCATTTTCGACCGCATTGATCAGCGTATCCGCACTGGCACGCCCCTCAACGCTGACCGTGCGCTGACCGAAGTTCATCACCGCCGACTCAACCCCTTCAACGGCATTAAGCGCCTTTTCAATTTTGCCCACACAACTGGCACAGCCTGCGCCCTCAATCAGCAACTCCTGCTGATTCGAAAGAGATGTGTCAGAGGCCAGGGCCTGACTATCGGTTGATAGGAACTGCTGTACTGAAGCCATCCGCTTCACCTCCACGGATCAATATCATCAACGTTGCGTTATTAGGATGTTTCGCTGGACGCAGCGCGATACGAAAAACGTAAATCTACTGGAAACATAGCCTAGACCTTCCAGCAACGGTAAGGTCAAGCACAATAAGGGTGATCAGGCGCAGGAGATTTAGGGGTAAGAGGGAAGAATGACAAATTTCAGGCATAAAAAAACCGCCAAGCGGCGGAGTTTTTAATGGTGGGTCGTATAGGATTGTGGCGCGCTTTGCGCTTACCCTGCGCCTAAAGGCTTGGGCCGTTGTCGTAAACGCCAACGTGGTCTCGCCAGTATGACTGGCTCGGCTCGAACCTTGACGGTTCTCATCTCTATACTCTCACCTTAAAAAAGGCATAAAAAAACCGCCAAGTGGCGGAGTTTTTAATGGTGGGTCGTATAGGATTCGAACCTATGACCAATTGGTTAAAAGCCAACTGCTCTACCAACTGAGCTAACGACC
>NZ_JADEYS010000018.1 GCF_015209595.1 Pontibacterium sinense
ACACTGTAGGTACCTGGCAACAAGTCACCGGAACCTTTGGTCTGATTATCACTCAGGCCGAACGGTGAGCCGTAGTCGGAGGTGAAGTTAAACACCTGACTATGACCATCAGGATCGGTCTGTTTCTCAATGATGATCTGACCACGGTCAAGACGGTTGTAGAACGTACATTTCACGGTTTCGCCCGGATCCAGTTCAATGGCATTCGGATGAGAACCGTCGTCACAGGTGGCTTTATCGAGTTTCCAACCTGCAGGAACCGTTTCGCTAACACTGTAGGTACCTGGCAACAAGTCACCGGAACCTTTGGTCTGATTATCACTCAGGCCGAACGGTGAGCCGTAGTCGGAGGTGAAGTTAAACACCTGACTATGACCATCAGGATCGGTCTGTTTCTCAATGATGATCTGACCACGGTCAAGACGGTTGTAGAACGTACATTTCACGGTTTCGCCCGGATCCAGTTCAATGGCATTCGGATGAGAACCGTCGTCACAGGTGGCTTTATCGAGTTTCCAACCTGCAGGAACCGTTTCGCTAACACTGTAGGTACCTGGCAACAAGTCACCGGAACCTTTGGTCTGATTATCACTCAGGCCGAACGGTGCGCCGTAGTCGGAGGTGAAGTTAAACACCTGACTATGACCGTCGGGATCGGTCTGTTTCTCAATGATGATCTGACCGTTTTTGGTGTTGGTGAAGGTACAAACAACATGTTCACCATCATCAATGCTAATGGAGGCTGAACGGTTCACCACATTCCACGTGGTTGTACCGATAACTTCCTTATCATCCACACAAGACAGATCGGATAGATGATATCCGCTTGCACTTGGATCATTCTCCGTCACAACATATTCTCCCGCAGGAAGATTGACGAAGTTTTCAGTATCCGACACCGGCACGTTTTCCGTCACGGTGGTGATACTGAATGGACCCAGATCACCGTTGTAGCCAAAGGTATCGACGCCACCAATACTGATCTTCCTGATCTCAATGCTACCTGGTGCAGCCAGTTTGGTATTGGTATACACACATTCTACCGTTTCGCCTGCCTCTACATTGATAGTCGCTTGGCGATAAGTCGAACTCAACGGATTGTCATCCCCGACACTGTTACCGTCATCGCAGGTAATATCTGTTAGTGCGAAGAGCTGCAAGGCAGGATCATCTTCACTAACAAGATACTGGCCTGGTAACACGCTGCTAACAGTTTGCGTGTCTGTAGGAACAGAATCAGTTGTTACCAAATCTCTGAGTGACAGATCAGGACTGCTGCTAAAACTGAACGTACCACCCAGATCCAACAACTCATTACCCTCAGTCACTTTGGTAATGATGATCTGACCTCGCTGAGTGTTTTCGAAAGTACATTCAAATGCGTGCCCTGCATCAGCAGGAAGATCAACCTCGAACGTACATTCTGCCGAATCGTGGCTGCCGTCGGGATTAGTGACATCGGTGAGGTCCCAATCAGTCTGGGACAGCTCGGTCATTGTGTACAGGCCTTCACCCAACTCAATGCCACCGAAGTTCGCATGCCCATTCACATCAGTGGTATCAGAGACACCACCATTAAGGCCTGGGCCCGTCAGAGTGAACTGCCATCCTGCTTCATTGCCAGCGGGAAGTGTGACTTTCACCACCTGCACATTGGCCGGATCTGCTTCGTTGAAGAAGGAAACGCTGCCTTCACAGACTGGATTGTCTGCGGTACCCAAGTCTACGCTCTGCGGGTTTTGCTCACCGGCGGCAAGCGAGAAACCTGCGGTCGCCAGTTCCAGAACAGAGTATGTACCTGGGGCAAGATCAATCAACGTTTTCGTTTTGGTAGTATCTCCCGCATTGAAAACAATCTCATGCTGTCCGACGCCCTTATCAACATCAAACTTGAAGGTGACGGTTTCATTTCCGGTCAACACATCATCGATCATTTTCTCAATGGTCAATTCTGTTGTCGCACTAGACGAGAAGTTCGTATGCGCATTGGCGGTGAGCTTGTTGTTCGGGTCACCGTAATCCAGTGTCGCTATATCAGACAAGGTACCGCTGGTAATCCTTGGGTGATCCAGATACACCGTTTTATTGAATTCTACAAAGCCATCACTGCTTTGAGCATCAGAGACCCACGTAACATCATTCGTCGTCTCAGTACCCTGGACGTAACCATTCTGGAACGTACCCGCGGCACTGCCAGCGCTCAGCGAGTCGACAGAATAACTAAGACCAGCACCGGAAATGCTTTCGACGTCAGTGATAATTGCAGTCGCATTCAGCACATCACCTGGTGCAATCTCATCAACGAAGGCTTCCGCAATATCTACACCAGGCAGAGGTTCATTAGGGAATACTGAATCAAAGTAGGTCGCAGAGGCTATATCACGTAATCCGCTCACACTGGTCGCATTGAGGGTGACTGAATGAGTAAACATCCCATTAGAGTTTGGCTCCAACTTAATCAGAGGGGAATCTATCTCGTCCAGAAGCTGATCACCCGTACCCGGATCACCCCAAATTTCATCGTGAATTTCGACAAATACCGTCCGGTGTGATGGGTTGGTTGCTTTGATGTTAGTGGTTATCTCTATACCGCCAAGGCTGGGCGTCACCGTCCAGTCAATAGTAACCCGAACTTCTTTCTGAAAATCTTCGGGATTGATCCAGCAGGTATCACCAAAGTTATGAACAACCGGCGATGTTTCCTTGGTAAGGTTCCATACATTCAGCACATCCTGCTCTGCATGCATGTCTTTATCCAGTTCCTGAGGAAGGATTTCGTTGACTGGTAACTGGATACGTCTCTCACCAATACCACCGCTACTGAAATCGGTCTGTAGCAGAGCAGACTGCAAAGAGGAACCACTGAACTGACTGGCACCGATACCTAACCGCTGCGCATAGTCATAAATACATGTGGTGTCCGCAGGCTGCGTAAGAGTGGCTACGCGATAGATAACATCATTCACGCCACCGATTGAACCTGCGGTTTCAATGAGTTCTGGACCAACACTAAGCTCAGGACAGCTCGCATCGGATAATGAACTCTTAACAGGAACACTTATTTTGTCCCATCCGAGGAAATTTTTAAAATGGTCACCTACCAGCAGGAACGAGTAGGTTTGATTACCATTATTGTTTTGTAAGGTAACCCGATGGGGAACCCAATCGAGCTCTGCGTAGTTCTTACCGAGGTTACCCGTGGTCCACCCCGGCTCCGTACAGGTTGGAATCAAAGCGGTATTTCCTCCGGGGAATACCAAATCACCCTTTTCCAACCTACAACCTTCCAGGGTAAAGTTAACTTGTGTTGCTTCTGCTGCATAAGACGTTCCATAAAACGCCGCTAGTAGCAGGGCAACGAAAAACTGCATAAACCGCTTCATCAGCGGTATTTTCAAACATCGTGATAACGTTCGCATGTCTACCTCCCTTTGTCTTGCCGTCGCTCCGTTAAGCTAAAGACATTGAGGTAACGATACCGGTCATCGCCAGCATTCCGCCGCGATTCGCACACCACTTATATTATGTGCAAACATCGGTATCGTATTAATTTTCTTATTTAGTCCCCGTTACAAATCGAGACCCCCGTCCTTCCCCATCAAGGATTAATATCATTTTGAGCACACAACAGTACCCATCCGCCAAAAAAAGTAAGCAGACCTCGTGGGCAAGAGATATGGAAGATGAATCTTCCTCGCCCCTATGATTAAGCAACAAGCGAACCACATTTATATCTCTTTGTTTTTGCTATCTATTTATAACGAGAGGCTCGATAGACAATGCTTCATATGTAACATTTAGCTTACAGACATAAACATTATGTAAAGCGAAAATAACAGCGTACAGAGAAATA
Source organism: Pontibacterium sinense (assembly GCF_015209595.1). Classification (GTDB taxonomy): domain Bacteria; phylum Pseudomonadota; class Gammaproteobacteria; order Pseudomonadales; family Balneatricaceae; genus Pontibacterium; species Pontibacterium sinense. The sequence goes on from NZ_JADEYS010000018.1 coordinate 3,854, forward strand.
ACCCTGAAAAAACAATAAGTAACTTTTAGCTTAAAAACCTATGACAAAATATTCAGCTTTATAACTTACGTTTCACATGTAAATTATCCGTTACACCCTTCCAATGAGAACAACTTACTTTTACACATTTGAAACAAAGCCACGTCACCGATAAGGAAATCTATACTTGAGAAAATAAGAAAAAAGATAAAGAAAATGCGATACGACGTTCAACACATACTCTGCCGCACCGCATTTTTGTGCGATTTTTTTTGGGATCTCGAAAGCCTTAGCCTTCAGGTTACACAAAGCAAAACTGACGCCAACATTAGTAACCTGTTGAAATTATATAGATCATAAAAGTCGCGAAATAACTCAGTAGTGGATCATTGTACTTAATATGTAACAAACCGATGAAAATACTGGCCGTATGGTGAAAATCGCCCAAAATAGCGATAAATATTGTTAAGTAAACTTAACACGTACCACCCTTTCCATATTCCGGCCTCAGTACGACTGTCCTACATGCATGGGATGCTCATTGCCAGATAGTTCCAGAATGATCGATCACTTTTTATTCAGCCAAACGTATGTTTTATTCCACAACTGTATAAGACATGATCAGTTGTTAATGCTAGGATGCGCTCCGTTAAAACAGTTTACAGCGTGTAAAGCAAACGATATGAAGTTGGCAATACGTTGTGGGGAACTGCTGTTTCGTCTGACTCGCTGGGTTTTGGTAGGGAAACTCGGCAGGTACAGGCACGCTTCATGCGTCTTCTTGTTGCCCGCATTCGTATCCGTACGCCTCTTATATCTTTCCGCTTTACCACCCGAATGGCTTAACGCATCCACCTTGGACAAGGACGGTCAACGGGAACATTGAGGTTACTGGATATACGGTCTCACTGACGAGAATCAGCCATAAGGGTCTGTCCGCGGGAAAACAGTACTGCGGTTATATACTTGAAAGATCCTCTCTGGATAAAGGCACAACCTGAGAAATCAGGTGTCGCAAAGTCACGGGTCCCATCTTTGTTGTGGGGACGGCCGCACTGCCGATGGAGAGCATACCCTCGCGCGTTAAGTACGCAGCTGTTGAGGATCTTTCGCAAACCCAATTTGCGGAGATTCTCATGACGCTTAAAGCGCCAACGCCTACACACACACTTGCAACACTGGGCCTTACATCAGCCCTGCTATTCACTTCAAGCTTCGCGGTATCAGCCCCACATCATGATCATGATGCACCTCAGACATTCGCTTCATCTTCAGAACAGCGTGCAACAACTGAAGTGCTCACCCAGAATCTCGTCAACGAACACCGTCTCTGGGCACAGTCCCGCGGTAATGGAAAAAAAATCGGTCTCAATCGCCTGATAGAACAAGCTGAGTCACGCCAGGCGGTGCTAGCTGAACTGGTGAAATATTCACCATCAGATGTGCTGAATGTGGCTATCGACTCATCCATGCGTGAATCGATGCCTGAAGCTCTGCAGAACCTTCTCGAACAGGATCTTGAGCTAGAAGGTGAGGTTGAAGCTCTTTACGAACACACGGATGATGGTAGCTACACACTACGTCAGTTCGTGAAAACATCTAGCGGTGATCGTTTCGAACTTCATACGGCTGGCAAAGGTAAAAACCTGCGCCATGGCCAGAAAGTATCTGTTGATGGCCTGCTTATCCCGGCAGGTGATGATCATGAGAATATCGATGGCTCCATCGCACTCGCGTCTGCCGATGACATTTTGATCATGGGCGCCACCAGTGGTGATAACGGTGGTAGTGCCTCCGTGCTTCCTAATACATTTGGTGAACGTAAAGTTGCTGTGCTATTAGTCAACTTCCAAAATGACTCATCCAATAAACCATGGAGCCATTCCCAGATACAGAATGTGGTGTTTGGTGAAGTTAGCGACTTCTTCAGCGAAAACTCCTATCAGCAAACATGGCTTAACGGTGATGTTTTGGGCTGGTACACAGTCCCGGTAGACAGCAACAACTGTCCAAGTAACTACTATAGCTATGCCGATCAGGCTGCTACATCTTCAGGTGTAAACCTGTCCGGTTATGACCATATTATCTATATGATTCCACCCGGCAGTAACTGCCCTTCCACTAACGCTGGCACGGTTGGCGGTAGCCCTTCTCGTGCATGGATCAGTGCAGCAACCGACGCACGTACAGTCGCTCACGAATTTGGTCATAACCTAGGACTACACCACGCACACGGCCTGAACTGTGAAGGTGACGTGCTGTCTTCAAACTGCCGTCAATACACCTATGGCGATGCATTTGACGTGATGGGCACCAAGTACGGTCACTTGAATGCAATGAATAAAGAACGTTTAGGATGGCTGGGACACAACCAATCCCCACCGATCGCCACAATTACCAGTGATGGTACTTATACGATTTCACCCATGTCTCCAAATAGCAGCGCTACAAAAGCACTGAAAATCAGTAAAGGGATCGATCCAGCAACAGGTCAGCAAAGCTGGTACTACATCGAATATCGCCAGCCAGTTGGTTTTGATGATGGCATCTTCGGAACAGGCACCTACGATTTCCCTGAGAACATCGCTAACGGTGTTCTGGTTCACAAAGCGATTGAAGGGGATGGCAACAGCAGCGATCTGCTGGATATGACTCCAGACAGTGTTGCCAAATCTGGAAGCTACGATCTGCGCGACGGTGCACTGGAGGTCGGCCATTCCTACACCGATAACGACGCTGGTGTAACCATTATGCCGTTATCGAATGATGCCAACGGCATTACTGTGAGTGTAAGTTTTAATGGTAATGGCGGCGGTGGCACAACCAACACAGCACCGGTAGCCGTGAATGATAGTGCAAATACGGCCGCTGGCAGCGCAGTAACTATCCCTGCCCTGTCTAACGACTATGATATGGACGGTGACAATCTGGCAATTACCGGCACCAGTGGAGTGAATGGCAGCGCACAGGTTTCTGGCGGTAATATCGTCTACACACCAAATACCGGTTTTAGTGGTATCGAGACATTTAGCTATACCATCTCAGACGGCAATGGTGCTTCAGATACAGGTACAGTTTCTGTAAATGTTGCAGCAGCGCCAAGCAACAGTGCGCCGGTTGCATGGAACGACACTGCCACAACGGACCAAGGTAGTGCAGTCACAATTCCGGTGTTGAGCAACGATTATGATGCTGACGGAGATACCATCAGCATTACCGGTACCAGCGGCGTGTATGGCTCTATACAGATCTCTGGAGGTAACATCCTCTTTACACCGGTGAGCGGCTTTAGCGGGACCGAAAACTTCACTTACGCTATCTCAGATGGTCACGGAGGCACGGACACCGCTACGGTAACCGTGACTGTGAACGCATCCAGTACTAATAGTGCACCCGTTGCCGTCTATGACAGCGTTCAAATTACCAGCAAGACATCTGTATCGATCCCAGTGCTGAGCAACGACTACGATCCAGACTCGGATGCGATCACCATCGTCGGAATAACTCAGGGCAATAAAGGCAGCGTATCCATCAGCAATGGTCAGCTGATGTACACGCCGGGTAGACGTTTCAAAAACAACGACACGTTCACCTATACCATCAGCGACGGTACGTTAACGGCAACAGCTCAGGTACAAGTACAACTGAACGCTGACTCTGGTAACACCGGCGGCTCTGGCGGTGGTAAAGGCAACGGTAAGAACAAATAACGTTCCTAGAGTAAGAGTAATTAAAAAGGGGCTGAGTGATCAGCCCCTTTTTTTATCCAGTCAGTCCGTTAATGGAATAGTGGATATGGGTTTTTTGCAGGAGGAGGACACGCGGAAGGTAGATCTTGATTGTCAGAGTAACAGATTGAACAATCTGCATTGTCTGAATCATCCACGCTTTCGCCACTGAATGCGCCATCTGCAGTTACAGTCGCAGTATTGGAGAACAACGCCTCTGGGTCTGAGAGGATATTGTCCAGAACTGTAAACACTGAGTAGGCTGTGTGCGAACCGTCCGAGTGATCCAACGTATCGCCAGTTGGCATATCTGGGAAGTAACACAGAGTGTCGCTCCAGTAAGCACCTGGTACGAGGTCCGGAAGGTTCATGACGCCGCCAAATGCCTCGGTGTCTGTTAGTTCTACATTCACCAGAGTTTCATCATCAACATCACCCAGGTTGGTCACTGTAATGTCTACACAAGCCTGTACACCAAGAATTGGGCCGTACGCGGAAGGAACCTCAACAAGACGAACCATTGGGTTACCACAGTCTTTAACAATATCTATTGGCGGTGGAGCGTTTTCTGGACAGTTTGGCGGATTAGCATTCGCGGTATCGCCGGTGTCCATTACCATAGGCTCATGACCATACTCAGTTGTTGCTTTCACTTTAGCCATGTTGCGGCCGTTTTGAGGCAGAGGTAAAGCACTATGACATGACACATCTAATACCACGTGCGCGCCTTCATTTAGCACAATGCCCGCCGTACTTTGCACAGTACAGTTGGAAAGAGATTCATCTACTACTAAGTTGCTCAGTTGACCATCACCTGTATTTTCTACACGCACTTTATAGTTATACGTCGCACCACCCACACCTCCGTTAATCAGCACGGGAGCAGACGGGCAGGTTTTAGTGACGCTGATATCAGGATCAGGCAGGACCGGGCTATAGCAGAAATCGATATGACTCAATCCCGCCCGGTTACCACTTTTCGAATTCGGTGAATGCAAGCCATCATCATGGGTTTCACCGGTTGTTGTATCACCTGGTGCATTTGCGTACAGGTAGCCATTGGCATTGGGGCCGCCCTTGACGATAACTGCATGTACCAAACTGTTATGAGAGACCCAGGTAAAAGTTTTATTGGCTGTCAGAATAATATCAACATTAATTGGACCATCTGGGTGATTACCGCCGCTCATTCCCAGCCCGTAGCTATCTTGAAATCTCACCGAATATTGATACCCCAACGCAGAACAGTCTGGGTTACCTGGCATAAATATTGGGCTAACCTCTGGACCGTCTCCCGTATGATTTGCTAACGCTGAATTGCTGCTTAATGTCAGGGCGCACACTCCGGCAATTGCAATACTCCGTGCCACTGTAAAGAGCGCACCGTGTCTACAGCGTTTTAAAATGGACATATCTATGCCCTCCTTAAGTGCTGTTAATTTTTAACACCCCGTCTTTTGGTAGAACAACGACGAGAACAGGAAAGAATATACCTGTGCATTAGCCGATCTTTAGTGATGGCTATAGCCACTACTTGCATCATTTAGCGCTATTCATGGCAGGTATTGTGCTACTCATTCCATACGCTTTAAGCCGATCTGCGCCACATCTAACTAATCTGTTCTTTCCGATGACAAATCGAACGTTCTTAGGCAACAGGAACAAGAGACCTTCTACCTATTCAAAGCATAAACCAGGCCAAACATATAACTAGTTGATACTTATAAACAAAATCACAGCATGGTCCCTGTATAGTGAATAGAACGTAATGTTTCGTTTACAGCACGCAAAGATTCTTATCTGTTTTGTATAGTGAATGAAGTATCACAAGCATGTATCTGACACATGCATTTCATAGGGGAACTCACTATCTGGACGAAAAGCTCTATAGAAAATGTGATTGATGCTTTTTTACAGCAAACCGTTCAACCAAAAGTGCATGGCGCTCTTGCTGTCAAACTCCGTCATTCTCAGCTATGACGGGATATGTAAATATTCTGAAATAAGTTCCCGTACAGTTGATCACTTATTATTCAGCCGAACGTATGTTTTATTCCACAACTGTATAAGACATGATCAGTTGTTAATGTTAGGATGCGCACCGTTAGAACAGTTTACAGCGTGTAAAGCAAACGATAAGACGTTGGCGATACGTTGTGGGGAACTGCTGTTTCGTCTGACTCGCTGGGTTTTGGTAGGGAAACTCGGCAGGTACAGGCACGCTTCATGCGTCTTCTTGTTGCCCGCATTCGTTTTCGTACGCCTCTCATATCTTTCCGCTTTACCACCCGAATGGCTTAACGCATCCACCTTGGACAAGGACGGTCAACGGGAACACTGATGTTACTGGATATACGGTCTCACTGACGAGAATCAGCCATAAGGGTCTGTCCGCGGGAAAACAGTACCGCGGTTATATATTTGAAAGATCCTCTCTGGATAAAGGCACAACCTGGGAAACCGGGTGTCGCAAAGTCACGGGTCCCATCTTTGTTGTGGGGACGGCCGCACTGCCGATGGAGAGTATACCCTCGCGCGTCAGTACGCAGCTGTTGAGGATCTTTCGCGAACCCAATTTGCGGAGATTCTCATGACGCTTAGAGCGCCAAAACCTACTCGACTACTCGCGACACTGGGCCTGAGTTCGGCCCTGCTATTCACTCCGGGCCTCGCGGTATCTGGTCCAAACCACGATCATGCTGCACCTCAAGCTTACTCCACCCCTGCTGCACAGCGTGCACAGGCTGAAACAGCCACTCAGGATCTGATCAATCAGCACCGTCTGTGGGTTCAGTCCCGCGGAAACGGTAAAAAACTGGGTCTGGCTAAACTGATTGAAAAGGCACAGGCGCGTCAGGAATTGCTGACCGATCTGGCTGAAACTAACCCAGCCGAGATTCTGCGAATCGCAATCCCTGCAGATGTAGCACAGGCGCTGCCGGCTGAGGTTCAGGAACTGATAGAACAGCACATCGATCTGAACGGCGAGTTGGAAGTGTCTTATCAGGACGATTTCAAAAACCCGGAAAATAGCCGATTGGTTCACCAGTTGAAGACCAATAATGGCAACAGTGTCAAACTGCACATCTCCGGCGATGCAGGTCCCCTGAACACCGGTAACCAAATCAATGCCAAGGGTGTTGTCTTCACCAACACTCAGGGTGAAGAGAACCTGGTAGTCGATGCTGAAGACGAAGGTATTCTGATGCTGGCCGTCGGCGGCGATGAAACCGGCGGCAGTAACGGTGGCACACCCGTCTCTCCATACAATACAGTTGGCCAGCAAGACACGCTGGTATTGCTGGTTAATTTTCAGGATAACTCTAGTCAGCAGCCTTGGTCCACCAGCCAGGTAAATAGTGCGGTATTCGGTGATGTCAGCAACTACTTCAATGAAAACTCTTATGGAAAAACCTCCCTTGTTGGTGCAACGAAGGGCTGGTATACGCTGCCGCTTAGCAGCTCCACTTGTAACAATAAGGACATCGCAACTGCAGCAAAACAAGCGGCAAGCAATGCCGGTGTAAACGTTTCTGCATACGACCGTTTCCTGTACATCTTCCCATACACCACCGCGTGCAGCTGGTCCGGTACCGCATTGGTTGGCGGTGCTGAGTCGTGGATTAACGGCACCATTGATATGGATGTGATCGCACACGAAATGGGGCACAACTTCGGCCTGCATCACTCCCACTCTCTGGCATGCAATGGCAGCACGTTGGGCGATAACTGCCAGAATCTGGAATACGGTGACGGCGTTGATGTCATGGGTTGGGCGTCCTCTAGCCACTTCGCACCGTTTCCTAAGGAATACCTCGGTTGGCTGAACCAGAGCAATACACCGAGCATCCAGCATGTAACGGGCGCAGGCACCTACCAGATTGAAGCGTATGCATCACAAACCAATGGCACCAAGGCGCTGAAGATACAAAAAGGTTTCGATCAGTGGGGTCACCCCGAGTACTACTATATCGAGTATCGTCAGCCGATCGGTTTTGACGCGACTATGACGAGTACTAATCCAAGCAACGTAATGAATGGTGTGGTCATTCGTACCGGCACCCCGGAAGAGAGCAGCAACACCAGTTTCCTGCTTGATATGACGCCGGAAACATATGACTTGTACACCCGTGATCCTGCACTGACGTTTGGACGCAGTTTCACCGATGCCGACGCTGGTGTAACAATCACAGCGGTATCCGGTGATCAGAACGGGGCTGTTGTTACAGTATCCATGGGTACTCAGAGCTGTGTACGCAGTAATCCATCTATCAACTTTACTCCGGCTCAGGGCCCATGGGTAAATGCGGGTACAGCAGTGAATTACAACGTTACCGTCACCAACAACGATGGTGCTGCATGTTCCTCCAGCAGCTATAACCTGTCTGCAAACACACTGTCGGGCTGGAATGCATCTTTCAGTGCTGCAAGCCTGTCACTGGCGCCGGGCCAGAGCAGCACGTCGGTACTAACTGTTTCTTCTGCAAGCAGTGCGACTGATGGTTTCTATGACATCAACGTATCAGCGGTCAGTGGTAACTACAGTAACAATGGTAATGTGACTTACGTGATTGATAACCCTGCGGCAAACACGCCACCGGTTGCTCAGAACGATAGCGCTACGACAAGTACTGGAAGTTCTGTAGTCATTTCCGTGCTGAACAATGACAGCGATGCAGACGGCGACAGCCTGAACATCACTTCTGTCAGTGGTGTAAACGGTAACGCAGTGATCAACAGCAACGGTACGATCACTTTCACCCCAGCGGCCGGTTTTGCAGGTACTGAAGTGTTTAACTACAGCTTGTCAGACGGTAACGGCGGTTCCGATAACGCCAGCGTCAGTGTCACTGTCAGTGCGGTGAACAATAACACGGCGCCGGTGGCGGTGAATGACAGCGTTACCATGACCAGCAAAACAACACAGACTATCTCCGTCCTGAGCAACGACTATGATCCAGAAAACGATACGCTGAGTGTTGTCGGTGTGAGTCAAGGCAATAAAGGTTCTGTCAGCATCAACAGCAACGGTACGATCCGTTATGTTCCGGCTAAGAGCTTTAAGAGCAGTGATTCCTTCACCTATACCATTAGCGATGGTCAGAAGACATCGACTGCAACCGTATACCTGAGCCTGTCTGGTGGCGGTTCCGGTGGTTCTAACGGTAAAGGTAACGGCAAGAATCGTTAAGCAATAACGTGATGTTTATTCGATAGATTCACTCACGAAAAAGGGCGACTCCTATAATGGGAATCGCCCTTTTCACTTCTAGTCCAGGTTAAACGGTTTTTACCCGCCTCCCCTTATAATTGGCACTAAGCAACAACTACAGATCAGCTCGTGCTAATGGACAATCGAAGGTTTCATTGTATCCACCCAGTAAGGCATGAGCTGCAGCAGTTGTGCCGTTAGCAAATGCGGACCGAACCAGCATGATCACTTCTTGTGTACTCAATGGATAATTCACATCGGAATTAGCCGTATTGAGAAGCGCTGCTGCGCTATGACGAAGTAATGCCTCGTGATCAGTATTTCCGCCTGCTTCCAATGCGCCTAGCAAGGTAATTTCTTTGTACTTACCTGGCAAGCCTGGCAGTTTTCCGCCTACACCGAACGCATCAACGTAAAGCGTTTCGATCGGTACAGGGCTATAAGGCGCAGCCCAGTTACCGAAGTGCTGAGGTTGTTTCCAGTAACCTGGAGTACAAGCTTCAAATACGCCAACAACAGTCAACGGTTCACAGTGGGCTGGCAGGTTGCCTGCAAGATCACCTAACGTAATCGGATTGTAGACACTGTCACCACTGTAGGTTGCGAGATAAGACAACGCACCAATCACCGTGGTGAAGTTACCAGATTCCTGAGTACCTCCACTTAGTGTCCATGGTCCATCACTAACAGCACCACCAGAACAGTCGAGTGTTGCGTATCGATGGAACGTAACACTACCTGTTGGTGTAGATAGCACACCGGATACAGTCGCTTTATCGTGAATCACAGTACCAACGTTCACTTGACCACCCTGAATATCAGTATCAACGTGGCCCGGACCTACACGTGTACCTGCGTGGATATTGGTTGCGATATTCGCATCCAGTTTATTCACGGTTAACGGTTCACAGTGATTGATCAGGTCAGCACGCACTTGGTTCAGCGTGATTGGGAAATACACCCCATCACCACTATAGGTCGCCAGATAGGACAGACCACCCGATGTGCTGGTCGTAAACGCGGTTGATTCAGCCATACCGCCAACCAGTGAAACATTTGTCTCACTCATTGGTGTACCCATACAGTTACCGGTTGAGTAACGATAGAAGGTCACCGTACCTGTCGGTGTACCCTGAGCACCGGATACAGTGGCTTTATCATGCACGGTATCACCGGCATTAACACTACCGCCCTGTATATCAGTTGCTACATGCGCGGGGCCCACCGTTGGTCCGGCATGGATGTTGGTCGCGATATTGGCCTGTACTTTATTCACAGTCAGCGGTTCACAGTGAGTCTGTAGATCCTGCTGAAGCTGCTGCAGGGTGATTGGGAAGTATTCCGTATCACCACTGTAGGCTGCCAGATAGGACAGACCACCTGAGGTTGTTGCTGTGAATGCGCTGGATTCAGCTTTACCACCCACCAAGTTAACGCCAGCCTGCGGTAGAGGTGTACCCGTACAATTGGCTGTTGAATAACGGTAGAAGGTCACAGTACCGGTTGGAGTATTACCTGCACCCGATACAGCTGCCTGATCGTGTACAGTATCACCCACATCGATGCTGCCACCTTTAATGTCGGTTGCAACGTGTGCAGGACCCACGGTTGGACCCGCATGGATAAAGGTCACGATGTTTGGTACACGTTTATTGACCGTCAGTGGCTCACAATGTCCACCTGCGGATACCAGACGCTTGTCCAGATCAGCGAGTTTGATTTCGTTGTAATACTGGTCACCACTGTAGGTTGCCAGATACGACAAACCACCCGACGCGCTCAGCAGGACGTTGCTGGATTCGGCCGTACCACCAGACATCGCTTTTACTTCCGTCATTGGTGAGCCGCTACAATTACCGGTTGCGTAACGGTAGAACGTCACAGTACCGGTTGGCGTAGGCGCTACACCGTCACCGTTAACAAATGCTTTATCGTGAACGGTTTCACCCACAAAAGCGCTACCACCGGTAATATCATTATGGCCTGAGTCATGGATATTGGTGACGACCGTTGCGTCTCGTTTGATCACGGTGAATGGTTCACAGTGTTCACCCGGTAACATCGCGGATGGGTAGTTGCCATCACCGGCATAGCTCACGCTAAACGACCACTCACCTGCTGCGGGTGTGAACGGTGTTGATTCCGCTGTCGCGGGGTTACCCGCACCCAAACCGACAACTTCCGCACTACCGCTCTCATTACCTGGCATACAATCCAACCCGGTATACCGCTGGAAGCTTACGTTTCCAGTCGGATCAGGCGGGTTTGTCACACCGGAGCCTGTGACGAATGCTTTATCGTGCACGTCGGTGAGTACCAGTACATCAGTCGCAAAAGTAATGTCATTGTGATCTTTGTCGTGAACTTCCGTGGTTACATCAGCCTGACAGAGCGGGAATGCACCCAATGCGTAATCTTTTAACTGCGCAGTGACTGACTGAGATGAACGAGTTTCTGCAATAAACGTATTGAAGCACCCCTCTTCCACGCCCAGTTTCGTCAGGTTAATACCACCCTCAAAGAAGGCACCATCCGGGAATGTGCCCGCTGAACCCGCTTTAGGTACAAACGGCCAAGGTGAACCGCTGTCATCTCCGGGGTTGTTGACGGTCGCACACGCAAAGTCATGCGCATCGCCGCAGTCACCACCCGAACCTAACATTTGAAGTGGTTTGTTTCCGCCTACCCATTCAAAGACACGAATCTCGCTGACCTTACCCCCTTTCACGAAGTCACTCAGTACGAGGATATCGCCAATTTGGTGGTTTCCGATAAACGGGTCTGCCGTGTTGGGATCGCCATCAATATCTACACTGACCTGACCCTTCAGGAACCAGAAACCGACCTGAGCATCACCACTGACAGCAAATCGGTCCAAACCGAAGAACAGTAAACGGTCGCCAGCATCGTGGACAACCGGTCCCACCGCTGGATAATCACTTGGATTAATATAGGCGGCTGCAAAAGCATCCAGAATCTGGTCTTTGTCAGGCGCCACATTATTTTCTGTACTTTGCCACTGTGATACATCACGTACGTCTTTAGAACCACCGCCGGTAAAGTAAGATATATCAACACTTGGGTCTTCATCTGCGCTGGATATAAAAACACTGACATCCGCAGCATCATCCCCGTCATATACCTCCTCCCAATCATCAGGGATCATCATCACAGGTGATGCGCCTTTGGCATCACCCTCTAATTCAAATAGTCCGAGTTCATCAACAGCCCACACCGCCGTCACAATCGCAAATAACGTTGAAAAAACAGCCGCGAACAGGAATGAAGAGGACCGGAATAACCTCGTGAGACCTCTCATTTTCAACCTCCCCGGTATACGTGCGTTACTGCTGCCCATGTACCGTGACCCGTCACTCGCGTCTTACTAGCAGAGCACCGGGTCTGGTTAATAAAATCTCCGCTTGTTGCAGAGTTTTCCCCTGTCTGAAACTCCCTCTCGATGAAACGTTACCTTGAGGAATAACCCACATGGGCGATTCCGCAAGGCAGCGTTTCCGGGGGGATCAGCCAAGAGATAGGGAGCGCCCGCTCTCCTGCTTTTATCGCTGCAACTATCACGCCTGTTTTATAACTACTTGAATTTTCGACACTTTTATAAATGCGTTAGTACGAATCAGCATATAGATGTAAAAACATTCATACACCCTACGAGCAAAACGTCGTAACTCATTGTTTTTATTGAACTTGCAAGTTTTCTGGCCGTACAATTTTGTTTACTGTAACGAACCTTCAACACCTGTGATAACGACCTGAAACTTCATATGTAACATTGTCCATACGATGCGCATAAAAAAACGGCGGGCTTTACACCCACCGTTTTTTTCCGTTTAGTTCAGTTCCAGAAATCCATTAAAGCGTTGCGCTTGTAGGCCCTGGAAGAGTGACAGTTACATCTTCACATGCATGAGTCACCGGAACATAATTGGCATCACCGTCATAGTCCGCTTTATAGGAAATAGACGTTGTACCGGTTGCTGTAATAATACGTTTGTTCGCATCAGACAGTGTCGCAAACAGGTTGCCGTTGGACTGCACCAGAGCAACGTTATTGATAGTCTGCAGCAATGTACCTGTGCAACCAGTGCCCTGATAGATCAGGAAATCTACGTTACCCGTAGGCAGAACGCCCGCGTCACCGGTCACTTCCGCACGATCAAGGATAATCACGTGAGTTGCGATAGTCGGCAGACGTTTGTTGACGGTCAGTTTTTCACAACCAGCCTCAACACCTGATTTATAGAACTGGTCTCCTGCATAAGCAGCTTTATAGGAGAGTTTCTTATTGGTCAGGCTGATAGGAACATAACCGGCGGTATTGAAGTTATCTGATTCGACCGTACGACCATTTGCAAGATAGTCTTTACCATCTGCGGTCAAATCTTTCACCGGATCGGTCTGGGTAATCACCGTACCGCTACAGGTATCACCTTCATACAAGGTAAAGGTCAAGTTACCTGTAGGACGTGCAGGCGCAGAACCGTTAACCGATGCGATATCATGGATGGTTGCACCGATGGTGACATTACCATTCTGAATATCTGCCGGTGTGCCAATTGTATGTGTCGCACTGGCAGTACCTGCATGGATATTGGTCACAACGGCTGGCGTGTATTTCTCAAGCTCCAATTTCTCACATACAGCAGTAGATGGTTTGTAGTTGGTGTCACCACCATAGCTTGCTTTAAACGATAGAGACTTATTGGCATCGGTTGGCAGATATCCTGTTGTATCAAAGTTACCGGACTCGGCTTCAGCGCTTGCATTCAAGCCCACGATCTCACTACCATTCGTCCCGAAGGACGCGATTGGGCTGCCGTTGACTTCACAGTTATCGTTATCATACAGCGTGAAGGTGATATTACCGGTAATGGCTAGTGCACCTGTGCTGGAGACAGACGCAAAGTCATGGACTTTAATACCCACAAACTGCTTCGTACCATCAAGGTTTGGCGCATGACCACCCATTTCGTGAATCTGGGTCACCGTTGTCGTGTTCAAGGTGTTCAGCGTGAGGTTCTCACAAGCAGCAGTCGCATCTGGCAACACACCATCGCTACTAATAAACTTCGCCTCGTAAGAGATTGCACCCGCACCAAACTGTGTATCCGGCGTTTCAACACGGATTTCACCGTTGATTAACGTACCGGTTGAGATATCCACGGTAGCAACGACAGTACCGCTACCCTGACAGTTTGCTGCGTTAAACAGTGTGAACACAACATCACCAACTGGGGTGATAGTACCCGGACCTGTTACCGCAAGGTAAGCTGCATCATGGATCTCAGTACCCGCATCGACTGCACCGCCCTCAAGATCGGGGGCGTGAGTGCCTTTTTCATGAATCTCCGTACGCAGCTCAGTCCCGCACACAGGGAAGTCACTGATCACAAAATCTTTCAGTGATGCCGTGAACGAGCTGGATGAACGGGTTTCAGCCATAAAGCTGGCGAAACATGCATCGCCACCAATGACTTCAGAGATATTGATGCCGCCCTCGAAGAAGGTTTCAAATGGGAACTCATTCACAAAACCATCTTTAGAGACATATGGCCAAGGAGAATCTTCGGTCACGTCATTGGTGATTGCACAGGCTTCTTGCGGATCATCTGAATTACAGATAGCGCCTGCGCCAGATACGCCAAAACGTAGACGGAGGTTTTTTGCTGCACACTGGTTAACTTGCGGGTTATTGCTGGCAGCTTTAGGACAAGATGGATCCCACTCTACCACCTGAATCAGCGGCACCGCATTGTTGGCCTGAGGAAAGTTCACCAATACCAGAGTATCACCCGGCATATGGACCCCGGAGAAAGAACCATCAGGATTTGCACTGACCAAGTCTTTGAAGAACCAGAAACCCATAAAGGTATCACCGACGTTGATAATTCGGTCAGCACCAAAATAGAGAATCAGATCTCCTTCCTGATGTGTCGCCGTTGCAGCGGCTGCCGGTACTAAATAAGCAGCAGCATAAGCATTGGTGATATCACCTTTATCTGGGACAGAACCATCTTTATGGCTCCATGCAGGAATATCCTGAATATCTTTTTTACCACCATCAAAAATAGATAGAGGCGCTGGATCAGCGTCAATGCCTGTGAATGCAAACGCATTGCCTCCAGAACCATTAGGGTTCTGACAAGGCCCACCCGGAACGGCCACTGGATCACATAATGTTTCCCAGTCGTCCGGCGGCTGAGATACTGCGTCTTCCACTGCATTTGCATCGAGCTCGAATAACCCGATCTCATCAACTGCATAGGTCGTTATAGACGTTAATGATAATAGACACCCCAGCGCTATCGCTTTTAGGGATGCCGTAATTTCGCACGCTCTCATGTCGTACCTCCTGGGATATACGTGCTTACATCCTGTAAGCATGTCCCATGCTCTCCACCCTGCGCGTGTACCGCCGTGAGTCCTGACAGCGGATTAAGCTATTCGTAACCTTTTATGCAATCTGCGCAGTGTTTGTATGCTTCATTAATCCTGTTATTTCGACAGGCCCCTCCCAACCTTGAAGATCGAATAAAGCTGTTGGCGGTATCCCACGACACATTCACATCTTTGTGTCATTTCAGCTATCAATCCTTAAGCCTGGAGTTAAGGAAATAATTCCTCAAAGCAGATACAAGCAAGGACTGAACCAACAACATATCATGCTGAAATATATAGATTTTTTTATACAGAAGGATATGAAAATGTAAGATTTGTAAGGGTCACTTAACAATCGAAAGATAGGATGTAATGGATGAGAGACTGGTCTGGAGTGTCGCCTGGTACTATCTAAAATAAACGGGCTTTTTTCACGGCTAGCTACGAGGCGTGTTTACGCTCAATAGAAAGGCCGCACCCAGGCGGCCTTTCTGATATATACAAAATTGGCGTTTAGCTATCTGGCATGGTGACGCCCCTTAGCTTTTCACGATACTCCCGTGTCACTTCGCGCGCTTCGTCTTTATCAGTCACGGCTGTCGGCGTAATCATGACGACCAGCTCAGTGCGGTCGAGCGACTTCCCTTCACCACCAAATAGCCAGCCTAAAACCGGCACGTGACGTACGCCTGGCACCCCGCTGCTACTTTGATTCTTGTTTTCTTTGATCAAACCGCCAAGCACCAGTGTTTCACCACTTTGTACAGCAACACTGGTCTCAATCTGACGTTGGATAATAGTCGGAGAGTCAATCCCTGATGTTGTGGTCTGATCCACATCATTCACCTCCTGCTTGATATCAAGAACGACCATGCCACCCGCATTCACGCGTGGCGTAACCTCAAGTAGTACACCTGTATCTTTAAACTGAATCGTACTGGTTGTATTGAGATTATCACTTTGGTTGGCCGTAGTTTCGGAGGTACGCACCGGAACCTGATCCCCAACACGGATGGTCGCTGTATGATTATCGAGTACCATTAATGACGGAGACGAAATAACGTTTAATTTGGAATCTTGTGCGAGGGCATTCAGCAACAGTCGGGTACCTACCGCATCGAATACTTCAAAGTTGGCTGACGGGAAGAAGTCATCCGTTGTCCCTATCGGAATGTTCCCCAAGCTACCCCGCGCAGATTTATTATCCAGCGATGATTTAAAGAACCATTGAAGGCCGTAACGCAATTCATCCTGCAGCGAGACTTCAACGATAGTTGCTTCTACCAGTACTTGTAATGGCAACACGTCCAGCTTGACGATTGCATCGTGCACCTTTTCATAGTCAATTGGGGTCGCGAGAATCAGCAGCGCATTATTCTCTTCATCAGCAATAATGCTCACATCACCCACATCAAGACTTGAACCATCCCCCGTTTGAGCAGAGATTTTTGTGCGTAACGCGTCGTTTCTTTCATTCCCTCCATCTGTCGCAGCCTCTTGTGAGCCGCTTTCATTCGGTGTCGCTGCAGGACGTTCCAGTTCATTCCGCTCATTTTGAAGACGCTGACTACGACGTTGCCCTTCAAATAGCTCACCCAACATTTCGGCTAAGTTATCAGCCTTGCCATTCTGTACGTAATACACATACATATTCAAACCACGCCGATCTTCTGCACGATCCAAACGATTGATCCATACTCTTACGTCGGTTAAATACTTCTTCTGAGGTGTCATCACCAACAGGGCATTCAAGCGCTCAATTGGCATAAAGCGTACCAATCCCGCCAACGGGCCATCGGCAGCATCGCCAAAAATAGCTTCAAGTTCTTCAACAATTGTATCGGCCTCAACTGATTTCAATCGGAATAACCCAACTGACATCCCTTTTAACTGGTCAACATCGAAGATACGCACGGTTTCACGGATATTGGTCAGCTCCTCCTCCGTGCCTGCCACCGTCAATAAATTGCGACGCTCGTCTACTTCAATTAACCCCCTCTCTGGCTTGAGCGGCTCCAGGATTTTCATCATTTCTGAAGAGGCGATATACCGTAGGGGAAGAATCAAAACCTGATATCCGCTGCCTGCCTTCAATTGGATTCGCGGCACAAAAGCACCGGATGGCGCTCTATCGGCCGGTACGATTTCATAGAAATTTTGAGATTTGAGTAACACGGCATCATTAAACTGCAGTAATGTTTCGAGTGTGGGGATCAACTCATCGGCAGAAAGTGGACGGCTGGTTTGCAGATGCACTGTACCCCGGACATCCTCGTCCAATACATAGTTCTTCTGAAGAATATCTCCCAAGATGGTTTTTACGACCTCACCAATTTCGGCATCCTGAAAATTGAGCGTGATATCTCCATCAGCCGGTTCACTTCGTTCCCGTCCGGCAACACTGAGATTAACCATTGAACCCGAACCTTGATAAAGCTCTTCACTGGGTCCATCGTCAACGACATTGACGCTAAACTGGTCTTTGAAGCGCTCCGCCCCTTTTAGCTTACTCCCGTCAGCGGGCACATCTGCCGATTGTTCTTGATGCACCGACACGGTCTGATCTGTTTTTTTGTGCCATGGGTTATCGAAGCTCTCTCGTTCACCACCCGGCATCAGACTGCACGAACTCACGAACGCACACGCTGAAAATAACAGGCTATATCCTAATAAACGCTTCACTTCCATCACGATTAACCTCCGTTGCTACCGTTATTGTCACGTGGTGGGATACGAATTTGAGCCCCCGGTACACGCTGTGGTCTGGGATTCGTTTTTGCTTTTTGATCCTGATCGGATGATTGTTCATTATTTCCACTACTGCGCGTACGGCTGGGCTTCTTAGTTACTTTTTTGTCACGCGGTTGCCAGAGCTCTAGTCTTGCCTGGTCTCCACTGCCGTCTAGTACGACAAAGTCACTGCCTATCTCACTGATAACCCATGTTTGATCTAATGGCATCCCCACCGCGAGTGTCATCCGCTTATCTCCTTGTTTTTCAGACATAAGCGCCAGTGGGGTGTCTTTGCTCAGTATCACGCCCACCAGCTGCCACTTCTCCATCAGTTCTTTCTGAGTAACATCTTCAGCAAACTGATCCTCTTTGGGTTTTGGTCGGCGGGTAGAAGTGAATAGTGGACGTTTACTAATTTCGTCAAAGGTGTCCAACGGTGGATAGTCTGGCAACGTTAGTGATTGGTCAGGTGTATCTTTATCGCCAAGTTGAGACCCGTTATCCGCAGAAACAGGCATTGCCAGCAATGATATTGCGAGCGCCAATGCAGAAGAAAAATAGGCTGAAGAGAACAAAAGTCTTGTCATTCTATTCCCCTTTACCGCTATGTCCGATCAGATCAAAACGAATATCCAGCGAGGGCAATGTGCGCTTCACTCGCGGCTGTCTGCGGGTTCGATTATTGCGCTGCACCACCCGCCTTACAGCAGATGTAATAACAAGATTTTCGATAAACAGCAGAGGTTTGCCTGATTCGATCTTATAAAAAAGATCGGCTAACTCATCGATCTCACTACGAATATGAATCTGCAACGCTACGGTGGGCAGAACTGAATCGGTATTCTTTTGAAGAATTTGCGTGCTAACAACCTGTCCGCCAGACAACGTGACCATCTGGCTCAGCTTCTTTTGCAGCTCTGCGGCAGCTAACGTTGGTTTGCTCTCCGCTAAATAAAGATCAGCGATAGGATTATTTTTACGCAACGTTTCCAACTGCTCTTCACTGCTTTGCAGTCCGGAAGCGACCCGCTCATAGACAGCCATTCGCTGCTCTAGCTGCTCGATCTCTTCGCTCGACGACTGATAACGAGCAAATAGTGGCTGGATAAAAAAGAGGACGACCAGTAGTACCACCAGCAATAAAATACCGACTGCAAGTAATTGGCTCTGTCTGGGGTTCAACGTATTCACAGCGCCTCCTCTTGCAGTAGTTGTGCAACGATCACAAAGCGCTCTTTTTGGTTGCGGGGGTTGGAGGTTACAGGGGAGGAGAATCGAACATTTCCTAAATACCCCATCCCTTCCATCAACCCGATTAACTCGGAGGCCTCGTTTGATTCACCCTGGAGCTTGATATCCCGTCCGCGTAACTCAAATCGGCTGATCCACGTATGATCAGGAAGGAGTCGTGTGAGTTCATTCAGAAGAATCAGTGCTGAGGGTGCACTGTTCTTTTTATTCACTAAAAACTGACGACTTTCAGTCAGCACTTTCACTTGCTCGTTCACAACCTGCGCCTTTTCTGCCAATGCTTTTGGTGCAGAAATTTCGGTGCGAAGCGATTCCACCCGCGCTTCTTGCTGATATACCGGAACAGTGACCGCTAGAATGAAGGTAATAAACAATACGAAGAGCAGCCAGCGGCGCGATCTCGCTTTTCTATCTTGCGGCGGTTGCATGGATTTGGGCAGAATATTGACTGAATACAGATCGCTACTGGCTTCTGCAGCCGGTGCCACAACCGTCGGGTGAACGCCACTTACCTCAAGCGCCTTGAGTAATGGATCCAATTTGGCGCGGGCCATCAGCTTCAACGCAACACTGATACGCTGCGTTTTTGTATCCCGTTCGATGATTCGATATCCGTAGTACACCTGCTCTGCTGTAAACGGGGTATGACGGTCCATCTCGAAACGTAGAACATTTTCCAGACCGTTTTCCGTTGCGGCGGGTAACTGAAGCGTTTTGGTGAGTAACATCTCTGGAGGGATTAAGAGTATAACCTGATCGGCTTTGTGACCGAGCTCAGATAACTGTTGCCGAATGTCGTCCGCAATCAAGGGCTCTTCTTGTATGGCAAAGCGGGTGATAGGCATCAGGTTACCGCGGCTGCCGTAACGAATACTGCAATGCCCGTCATGCAATTCGGCCATCACATACTGACCGCGACGATGCAACTTATTGCGTAGTGTTGAGGGTAAAACCCCCATTAACTCACCAGTCCACCAATACCAAAACTCTCCTAGCCGATCATACAGCTGGTATGCTCCGGTTCTTAAACTTGGCGAGGTGCTCTGTTTTGCCATTGGAAGTCACCTAATCGTCAGACTCCAATCCTATGAATAACGGCTCCTTTTTCTCACTGCTTTTTATCAGATCGAATCGTGCGTTGGCTGCAGCACTTCGGCGACGAACGACAACTTGTTTAAATGCCTTTCCATACTGTCCAGCAACGGCTTCTGTATAAATAGTGTAGTAGACACCCTGTAAACTTGGTGAAATAAACTTACCCTGCAGCGGTGGTGTTTCAGGAGGGGGCAAGCGGTCTTCATGATTCAAACGCCGGTCTTCAATGTATTGGTCCACGATATATTCGTCAGCACCTTCCAGCGATAATAGAACCAGGCGCGGCGCAACCAACGGATTAATCCCATTCTTTAATGAATAGACGGTCAGGGCTGGGCTAATGGCGTTATAGATCCAAGGCTCCATCCCTAATACTTTTTGCAACTCCTCAACGCTTTCGAAAATTCCATCTTTTGCGCCATATTCATAACCTGCGGCCAGATAGTCCTCGTCTTCCGCACCGTTCAGGCGTTTAAGGTCATCTTCATCACGCCAATCCAGAATTGCATCCACCAACGGTGTTGCGATCTCTTCATCTACTTCTGCGACCTCGAACAGTTTAGTCAGATGCGCAGGCGTGATCATATTGATATCAATTTTTCCATTTTCATCTTGCAGCGACACGGCAATATTGGTGCGATCGAACTCCATTTTTTGCACGCTACCGTCAGCTAACCACCGCTCTTCTTGCGGCAAAGTCAGGCTCCATATCGCCCAACGTACACCCGATTCAGCCGCATGCTGAACCTGACTACCAACAGTCATATTTCTCGCCAGTTGTGCTTCAGAGCGCGTCACTGAGGATATTTGCATCGCAATCAACGAAAGCAATATCAACAGCCAAAGGACAGCAATCAGCGCAAAGCCGTGAGGTGCTTTAGAGTAATTTTTTAAACTCATAGGCACTCGTCTTCGGCAACACATACAAAGTGGGCCATGCGTTGTCCGGGCCAAATTCAAGTGTTACCTTTATTGACCGCGGTAGTTGGCTATTTTCAATCCACTCCTCTTCCCATATTTCATCTCCGTTTTTGTCTATGTGTAGATATTCAAAGCTAATCCCTGAAAAATCCGGGTTTCCAACTACGATTTCACTTTCCAGCTGAAGGATTTCGTCTATCTTCTCCTGCCAAACGATATTCTTTAATACAGCGTTTTCGTCATCGTCGAACTGTGTCTGTTCGTTGAAAGGCAGCAAGTAGAGGACAAGAGACATATCACCATTTTCCGCAATCCGTTCTTTCACCATTATCCAATACAGATCACCCTGGTTGCCGATCTGCTCAAGGGGGGCGATAAACATGACTTCATTCTGGGTGCCATAGAACGCAGCCTGTGGTCTGCCATCATCATCCCGGACCCGCTCCGGACGTAAAGACGACAATACCCGACGCAACGCATGCATCGAAACATAGGTATCGCTACCTTCGTTTACCTTGTTAGATACCACTTCCCAGCTTCGTATACCCAGATGCAAGCCCGAGGCGATAACGACGGACAGCAAGCTTGCCAATACCAATGCGATGATCATCTCGATCAGCGTAAAGCCGCGTTCATTGGCCATCAGCACACTCATAAGGTGTCCTCTGCAACGACATAAATGGTAGAAAGCGAGAAATGCTGTCGCTCGTGGTCTCCCCAAAAAATAGACACTTCTATTCGATACGGCATAAACGGATAAATCGTACCCGGCACCTGATCGGGGAACTCCCAAGGCTCGATAATTGATTCCCAACGATACGGCTCGGTGAATTCACCATCAGATCGGCCTACACTCAATTCAGGTGTAGCCACCAACTCGGCTAACTTAGATTCCGCCAACATCAAGGCGTATTGATCTGTGTCCGCAGTACGACTGGTTCGCATGGAAACCGATAGGAGGCTCATGATCACACCCAGCGCCATCGATAACACGATGAAGGAAACGAGTACCTCTATAAGGGTGAAGCCTGTCATTTTGCGACGATTGCTAGTCATACACCGTCACCCTGCCAGTTAACCAATCCACTGATATTCGGAAACGACGGTTTTCCGATTGAAGAGATACCACCCCACCACTCGAGCTTCCGTCCGGATAAAAAAGGATTTCGGGTTCCCCTTCATCCGAACCCAGTTCACGCATGACCTTTAGCTCGATACTGCCCGGCCATTGATACAGCCTATCGGCGCCTGTCACCTTAATCGCGACCGGTTCTTCTATTTGCTCCACTGTAATGACATCACCTTCGGCAATGGCGCGACTGCGAGCGAAGCGTAGCAGTGCTGCAGCCTTTTGAGCCTCGCCTTTAATTTCTACACCGGGGATGAGCGCGGAAAACCTAGGTGCGACAATGCCGATAGCCAACACTGCGATTAGCATCGTTATCAGTAACTCCAACAGCGTAAAGCCCTTCAGGCATTGGCGCTTAGCTGTCATCGGATCTTTTACCTCATAACATTAATTCCTGCGCGTTACTCCCAACTCACCACATCACGGTCATCTCCCTCGCCGCCCTCTTTCTTATCTGCACCTAAGGACATCAGATCAAATTCACCATGATCCCCAGGATATTTGTATTGATAAGCCATTCCCCAAGGGTCATCTCGTATAACTTTTTTCTTGAGATAGGGCCCGTTCCAGCTAGACACTCCCGATGGCGCTTCGATCAAAGCGTTTAACCCTTCTGATGTGCTCGGGTAACTTCCCACTTCAAGCCGGTAAAGATCCAGCGCAGCACCCAACTCTTCAATCTGTAATGCGGCCGTTTTGCTTTTCGATCCCTCAAGTTGCTTAAACACCTGAGGGCCTACCAAGCTGGCAAGCAGTCCCAAAATTACAAGTACGACCAAGATTTCGAGCAAGGTAAATCCGCGTTGTCTTCCTTGCGCCTTGCTTTGTTTCGACGTGAATACGCGTGCCATAACAAAACTCTCCTCAACTCAGATCGGAATATCGTTGATACTCATAATTGCTACCAAAATTGACATGATGATTCCGGCGATCAGGATGCCCAATCCAACAATTAACACGGGGGTCAGAATCGACAAGGTACGCTGGATCGCCGTTGATACTTCGCGGTCGTAAACATCCGCGACCTTCAGCAGCATGCTTTCCAACTGACCGGTTTCCTCTCCCACCTGAATCATCTGCAATGCCAATGAAGGAAACAAACCGGTCGCCTGCAAGGGTCCCGCTAAGTGCTTGCCTTCTTTCAGGCTTTTTGTCGCTTTGTCGACTGCTTGCGCCATACAGGTGTTCCCGATGGTTTCCCGTGCAATCCCCAATGCACTCAGTAAGGGGACACCGCCCTGTACTAAAGTACCTAAACTGCGGCTGAATCGGGCCGTTTCTATACGTTGATTAACGCCCCCTATCAGCCAAAGCCCTAATCGTTTTCGATGCCACCACAAACGGAACTCGGGTTTTGTCAGCAGGTGACGCCAATAGAGCAGTGCCACAATCAACACGAATACACCCCAGTGAAAATACGCCCGTATCCCCTCCGCCACTGCGATAACGATCGCTGTCGGCAGTGGCAACGCCTGCCCCATGTCTGAAAACAATGTCTGAAATTGAGGCACAACATAGGTAAGAATGATTAGCAGCGAAATCGCAGCGACAATAACCAAAATAATCGGGTAGATCAGCGCAGATAGCACCTGATCCCGCAGGTGTTTACTGCGTTCAAGATAGGAAGCGAGCTGCTCCAGACCGTTGCCTAAGTCACCCGATACTTCTGCAGCCTGAACCATACTGACGTAGAAATGAGAGAAACTTTCAGGCACATCAGCCAACACACGAGAAAGCGGTAAACCGCGCCGCACACCATCCTGAATCGGCTGAACCAGATCTAACAACTGCTGATCGTCACTCACTTCCAGCATGATATCCAGTGCCCGGTCGAGAGCGATCCCTGCTTGCATCAGAGCCGATAACTGCTGGGTAAATACCAACAAACGCGTATCACTCAGTCCCCCGCTACCCACGCGTGTATTAAGCAACTGGGTGATACTGAAACCTTTCTCCCCGGGTTCCACCGCAACCGGGATAAGGCCTTTAGCCTGCAACTGATGGACGACAGTTTGCTCGTCTGCCCCCTCCAGTGAGCCACTGCGTGATTCCCCATCGGCGGTAACAGCTTGGTATTGAAAGAGAGGCATTGTCTATGCCTCCTGTGTCACACGAATGACTTCTTCGATACTGGTCGAACCCATCAGCGCCTTACGGCAGCCATCCTGATACATCGTCCGCATACCCGCCGCTTTTGCCGCTTCCAGCAAGACACCGGCGTCTGCGTGCTTCAAGACCAGCCGGCGGATGTCATCCGTCACCACAAGTAATTCAGTTATGGCGATACGTCCGTGATACCCACTGCCTCCGCACTGCTCACACCCCTTCGGTCGGTATAATCGGGTGATAGGATGCTCTTTCGAACCCCGCAACCCCAGCTCATCAACGATCTCAGGTAATGGTTCGTAAGCTTCCCGACAGTGATCACACAAGCGCCTTACTAATCGTTGACCAATCACCGCATTGAGCGTGGACGTCAGCAGGTAGTCTTCAACCCCCATCTCTAACAGTCGGGTCACGCTGCTGACGGCATCATTCGTGTGCAACGTCGACAGTACAATATGACCGGTTAATGCGGACTGCACACAGATACGGGCCGTTTCAAGGTCTCGCATCTCACCGACCATGATGACGTCAGGGTCTTGTCGGACAATAGAGCGTAATGCACTGGCGAACGTAAGGCCGATGGAGGATTTCACCTGAATCTGGTTTATCCCTTCCAACTGATATTCAACCGGGTCTTCAACGGTGATCAATTTGCTCTGTTCGGTATTCAGCTGACTCAGGGCAGTATAAAGCGTTGTGGTTTTACCACTGCCGGTAGGCCCTGTAACAATTAACATTCCGTGCGGTATCGAAAGCACAGAGTTCATCTGCGTCATCAAAAAATCATCAAAACCCAGCGAATCAAAATCCAGCGCAACCGTTTCACGATCCAGCAGACGCAATACGACACTTTCGCCGTGCATGGTGGGTACTGTAGACACACGTATATCCAGGTCTTTACCTTGCAGACGCATCTCGACACGACCGTCTTGCGGCAATCGCCTCTCGGCAATATTTAGCTTCGCCATTATTTTGATACGTGATATCACTGCGGGTGACATGTTCACCGGCGGAGCTTCACCATTTTTTAGAACACCATCAATGCGATAACGAACTTTAAGCCAATTTTCAAACGGTTCGATATGAATGTCGGATGCACGTGCTTCCACTGCACGCTGGATAATCAAATTCACCAGACGAATAACCGGCGCTTCACTCGCCATATCCTTAAGCTGTTCGATGTCTTGTTCGAGATCCTGTTCGTCGGCATCCACACCGGCGAGAATATCCCCCATCTTGCTGTGACCTTCTCCATACAGTCTCTCAATCGCGTTATCCAGTTCCGTTGCAACACCTATTCGATAGTCAACGGTTTGTCCGGTGGCGACCTCGATAGCGGACACCGCAAATGTGTCCTGAGGGTCTGCCATTGCAATGACTAAACGCCCTTCATCTTCATGAAGGGGCAACACATGGTTTTCTTTGAGAAAGCGATATGAGAGTCGATCACCCATAAATGGATCAGTAGGAAAATCACGTGACTGAACCAATGGCAGTTCATACATAGAGGCGAGTTGGTTGGCGATGTCGGTCTCCGACACTAGCCCCAATCGAATCAGCAGCGATGCAATTGGAGTATCATCGCTGCTCGATGCCCGCATCTGCATCACACGGGAAAAGTCGGTATCAGACAGGCATCCCGCTGCGACAAGTGCTTCGCCAAACGCCTGAGAATCAACTGCCAGTGAGGTCCCTTCAGATGAATTACTCATCCAGATATCCTCCGGTGCCAGAGTCATTAGAATACAAGACGATCCTTGTTAAGGTGTAATAACCGCCTTACATCTGTATGTATTTTGATCAAACAACCTATCTCCAATAATAGACCCAATTCCTCTGTTGCCCGCGACGTCGCCTGAAAATCTTTGATGAATTATTTAAAGCCCTGTAAATCTGATAGCATGCTGCGACCATTTCTCATCGCGAATGACAGGTTATGAACAAGGACATTCTTATCACGGGTTGCTCAACCGGTATCGGCTACGAAACCGCTCATTTACTGCGCTTACGCGGTTACCGCGTTTTCGCCACAGCACGAAAACCTGATGATGTGGAGCGCTTGAAAAAGGAAGGCTTTGAAGCACATATACTGGACTTGGACAGCAGTGACTCAATCACACAGGCGCTCGATTGGGTATTGGAGCACACCGACGGCAAGCTTTACGCGTTGTTTAACAACGGTGCTTACGGTCAGCCAGGTGCGGTCGAGGATTTAACCCGTGATGTCCTGCGTCAGCAGTTAGAAACTAACCTACTCGGTTGGCATGAACTCACCTGTAAGGTCCTGCCCATCATGCGTAAACAAGGTTACGGGCGGATCATTCAGAACAGCTCAGTGCTGGGATTAATCACACTAAAATATCGTGGTGCGTATAACTGCTCTAAGTTTGCTCTTGAAGGTTTAACCGATACCCTGCGTCAGGAGCTTCACGGTAGCAATATCTTCGTCTCGCTGGTCGAGCCAGGTCCGATCACCAGCCAATTTCGCGTCAATGCTTACAACGCATTTAAAGAGAACATTGATACGGAAAATAGTGCCCACAAAGAGGTCTATGCCGCGGTGAATAAGCGCCTGTCAAAACAGGATGTCGAGCGCGGAAACGATCCATTTACGCTGGAACCGGAGGCCGTTGTAAAGCGGGTAATACATGCACTGGAAAGTAAGCGTCCGAAAGAGCGCTATTACGTCACCTTCCCTACGTACCTGTTTGCTTACCTGCGCCGCTTCCTCTCTGCCCGCTGGCTTGACCGCATCCTGCGCCGGGTATCGGATGATGAGAATAAGTAAGAATCTATCTCTCTGTAGGGCGCCTTTAAAGGCGCCGGTCACCTGAAGGAGCCCCTACAAAGCAGATCGTTTGAGTGTCGCGTTTCAATGCCTAACCTGCGGATTCAGGTAGCTCGGCTGAGCAATCAGTGTTTCGAGTTCATATGGTTTGAACTGTAGGGCGTCTTTTAAGGCGCCGGTCGCCTAAAGGCGACCCAACAAGGGAATCAGTTTATCCATAACATTACGCTCCCAAAACGAAAAAAGGCGATCCGAGGATCGCCTAAACTGAGCTAAGGGTTGGAACTTCGTTTTATGCGGAAACCAGACCGTGGCTTCCCATAATTTCTTGGATTTCCGGCAGAGACGCAGGATCATCGATGGTCGACGGGATTGTGTAATCCTTACCATCGGCGATCTGGCGCAGCAATTTACGCAGAATCTTACCGGAACGTGTTTTAGGCAGGCGCTGAACAACAATCGCACGCTTGAAGCAGGCCACTGCACCGATCTCCTGACGTACCAAGGCAACCAGTTCAGCTTCCAGCGCATCTTCTTCGATGTCTACGCCATTTTTCAGCAGGACCAGACCAACAGGTTGCTGACCTTTCAGCGGATCGTTAATACCGATAACCGCACACTCAGCAACTGCATCATGTCCTGCAACAATTTCTTCCATCTCACCTGTCGACAAGCGATGACCTGCAACGTTGATGACATCATCGGTACGGCCCATGATAAACACGTAACCGTCTTCATCTTTATAACCACCGTCACCAGAGCAGTAGTATCCCGGGAACTCAGACAGATAGCCGGTACGGAAACGCTCGAAATCACCCCATACGGTTGGCAGACAGCTAGGAGGCAGAGGCAGTTTCAGCGCAATAGAGCCCTGCTCGCCCGCTGGCAGCTCATTACCTTCTGTGTCCAGGATCTGAACATTGAAGCCCGGTACAGGAACAGTCGATGAACCTGGCTTAGGTTCTTTCAGCTCAATACCTGTCATGTTGCCGCAGATTGACCAACCGGTCTCAGTCTGCCACCAGTGATCGATCACTGGCTTACCAGTCTTCTCAACAGTCCAATGATACGTAGGTGGGTCAAGACGCTCGCCCGCCATGAAGATTGTTTCGAGCTTAGACAGATCGTAGTTTGCCAGCAGCACCGCATCCGGATCTTCTTTCTTGATTGCACGGAACGCTGTTGGTGCTGCGAACAATGCTTTACAACCGTATTCTGCACATACGCGCCAGAATGCGCCGGCATCCGGAGTACGAACCGGCTTACCTTCGTAGACAACCGTTGTACAACCCGCTAATAGCGGTCCGTAAACAATGTAAGAGTGACCAACAACCCAGCCTACATCCGAAGCGGCCCAGAACACATCACCCGCATCCATGTTGTAGATCGCTTTCATGGAGTATTTCAGTGCAACCGCATGACCACCGTTATCGCGCACAACACCTTTCGGCTTACCGGTTGTACCGGATGTGTAAAGAACGTATAGAGGGTCAGTACCTTTAACCGGTACGCAGTCAGCCGGCTCTGCCGTTTCCATCGCCGTTGCCCAGTCGATATCGCGACCTTCAATCAGCGTTGCAGTCACCTCAGGACGCTGCAGTACAACACATGCATTCGGCTTGTGCGCTGATTTTTCCATCGCTGAATCCAGCAGTGGCTTATATTCGATAACTTTGGAGATTTCGATACCGCAAGATGCGGTCACCACTACTTTAGGCTCGGCATCATCGATACGTACAGCCAGTTCGTGTGGCGCAAAACCACCAAATACAACGGAGTGGATGGCACCCAGACGTGCAACAGCCAGCATCGCGACAACCGCTTCAGGGATCATCGGCATATAAACAACAACGCGATCGCCTTTTTCTACGCCCTGAGATTTCAGAACGCCTGCGAATTTAGCAACTTCATCGCGCAGCTCGCGGTAAGTCAGCTTACGCTTGGTGTCGGTTACTGGAGAATCGTAGATCATGGCCAGCTGATCAGCACGACCGTTTTCTACATGGTAATCCAATGCCAGGTAAGCGGTGTTCATTTCACCATCAGCAAACCAGCGGTCAATGCCGTTCTCATCCTTGGACAAGATAGTTTCAGGCTTCTTAAACCACTCGATGGCTTCCGCCTTTTCACCCCAGAATGCTTCCGGAGTTTCGATGGACTTGTTGTACTCTGCTTGATAGGACATAGCGCGGGTCCTTTCTCTGTCTTGTATTTATGTTATCTGCTGAAAGTAACGGGCCGTTATAGTTATTGTAGACAGTTGACCCGTTTGACTGAGGCTACTTTACCCGAACAGGATCACAATTTAACTAATACAAAAGGCTTATAAGGGTGCTTACATCCAGTATCCATTAGGGCTACAGCCATTTTATTGACTTGAACCCTAAGACTAAGGACTGACGACAGATTGTCGACAATGTGAGTGATTTATCAAGATTTTGCAGCGCAGCATGCGCTGAAGCTCAGAAATGACGGGGATTTGGCCACAGATTGCAGACACAAAAAAGCCGCCCTAAGGCGGCTTTGTTAAAATTCTTTACGATCAGATATCTTTTGGCTGTACCGGAATAGCTTCTTTCACACCGGTCAGCACATTGCGCTGATGAAGTTCTTCATCACTTGCACCGATACCACCATCTGCCTTCGCATTTTCGAAGTAACAGAGGGTTGGCTGGAAGTTATCTGCTTCCTGTTCATCCAGTTGTACGTATGAGCAGATGATCAGCAGATCACCTTTGCTTGCCTTATGCGCCGCAGCTCCGTTAACAGAGATGATGCCACTGTTTGCTTCAGCAGCGATGGCATAAGTAGAGAAGCGCTCACCGTTATTGATATCGTAGATATGAATCTGTTCATATTCTCTGATGCCTGAACGCTCGAGCAGTACACTGTCGATTGCGCAAGAACCTTCGTAATGTAGCTCTGCGTGCGTAACAGTTACGCGATGCAATTTGGCCTTCAAGAATGTCTGCAGCATAAACCTAAAACCTGCGTTTGCTTTCCTGCCCCGGATCTGGCTCCGGGTTCCCCCCAATATTGCTTCCCCAACAGATCCGTAGATCCGTTAATGAGAAGCCCTGCTCTATAAAAGTCCCGATACCTTTATAGAGTTCAGTGCACACTGTGCACTGCTCGCCTCACCCAGCATAAATTCCAAATATGTGGATGGCGGTGCGCATGGTACTAAAAACAAAGCCAAAATGAACTAGTCAATTTGGACAGTGATTTTTCACACGTACACGCGGTCGCCAATTCTACCACCAAATTTTAAAAAAATAAGGGTAATCCTTAGAATTCTTATGTCGCATTGGTGAAAATTTCACCAGCAGATAACGACTAACATTAAACTCATTCAATAAAAGTTGAATTAGACTCAAAGCATCTTGCAACTAATTGATTTAAAATACTGCGTTTCGATTTAACACCGGATAGAAAGCCGTGGCACAAGTAGATAAAACCGCACAGTTGAGCGCTGCTCTGAAAGACCGCATCCTAATTTTGGATGGTGGTATGGGCACCATGATTCAGGACTATAAACTGGAGGAAGAGGATTACCGCGGCGAGCGTTTTGCTGACTGGCACATTGAGGTCAAAGGCAATAACGATCTGCTGGTACTCACACAGCCAAAGATCATCGCTGATATCCACCGCGCTTATCTCGACGCCGGTGCTGACATTATCGAAACCAATACCTTTAATGCGACCACCATTGCGATGGCCGACTATGAGATGGAGTCGTACAGTCGCGAGATCAATGTGGAAGCGGCACGACTGGCTCGCCAGGTCGCGGATGAAGTCACTGCACAGACACCGGACAGACCGCGTTACGTTGCCGGTGTATTAGGCCCGACAAACCGAACCTGCTCTATTTCGCCGGATGTGAATGATCCCGCGTACCGCAATGTTACCTTTAATGAGCTGGCTGAAGCCTATACCGAATCTCTGGATGGATTGATTGAGGGTGGTGCAGACATCATCCTGATCGAGACAATCTTCGATACGCTAAACGCAAAAGCCTGTATCTACGCTGTGGAGACCTATTTCGAAGAAAACGGCCTGCGTCTGCCGGTCATGATCTCAGGTACGATTACAGATGCTTCTGGCCGCACGTTGTCCGGCCAGACAACCGAAGCGTTCTGGAACTCAGTCCGTCACGCTAAACCGATCTCCATTGGTTTGAACTGTGCGCTGGGACCGGATGAGCTACGTCAGTATGTGCAGGAACTATCCCGTATCGCGGACACCCATGTCTCCGCTCACCCGAACGCCGGTCTGCCTAACGCCTTTGGTGGTTACGATGAAACACCGGCGCAGATGGGTAAAGAGATTAGCGAATGGGCAGAATCAGGCTTCCTGAACATTATCGGTGGTTGCTGTGGCACCACGCCCGATCACATTCGGGCCATGCGTGAAGCTGCACATCAGCATCCACCTCGCGAGATCCCTGATCTTCCTGTTGCCTGCCGTTTATCCGGCCTTGAACCGATGCATATCGGTGACGACACGCTGTTCGTAAACGTGGGTGAGCGAACCAATGTCACCGGTTCAGCGATGTTCAAGCGGCTGATCAAAGAAAACGATTACGAAACTGCCCTTAATGTTGCCCGCCAACAGGTAGAGAATGGCGCTCAGGTCATCGATATCAACATGGATGAAGGCATGCTGGATGCCCACGCAGCCATGGTGCGCTTCCTCAACCTGATCGCGGGTGAGCCTGACATTGCCTGCGTACCGATTATGATCGATTCATCCAAATGGGATGTACTCGAAGCCGGTCTGCAATGCATCCAAGGTAAAGGCGTGGTCAACTCCATCAGCCTTAAAGAAGGTGAAGAGAACTTCATCGAACAAGCTCGCAAGATTCGCCGCTACGGTGCAGCGATGGTTGTTATGGCCTTCGACGAAACCGGACAGGCTGATACTTACGAGCGAAAGATCGAAATCTGTGAACGCTCCTACCGCGTGCTGGTCGATAAGGTTGGCTTCCCACCAGAAGACATTATCTTCGACCCGAACATTTTTGCCGTTGCAACGGGCATCGATGAACACAATAACTATGCGGTCGACTTCATCGAAGCCACAGGTTGGATCAAGAAAAACCTGCCACATGCAAAAGTATCCGGC
The DNA here is from genome assembly GCF_015209595.1 of Pontibacterium sinense. GTDB lineage: Bacteria > Pseudomonadota > Gammaproteobacteria > Pseudomonadales > Balneatricaceae > Pontibacterium > Pontibacterium sinense. The sequence goes on from NZ_JADEYS010000018.1 coordinate 36,316, forward strand.
GGTGTATCCAACGTATCCTTCTCTTTCCGTGGTAACAATCCGGTACGTGAAGCGATCCACTGTGTCTTCCTTTACCATGCCATCCAACAAGGTATGGACATGGGTATCGTTAACGCGGGCCAGCTGGCTATCTATGATGATCTGCCTGCCGAGCTACGTGAGTTGGTTGAAGACGTTGTACTTAACCGTCGTGACGATGGCACCGAACGTTTGCTTGAAGTTGCTGAAAAATACCGTGGTGATGGCTCAGCACAAGAAGATCCTCAAGCGGCTGAATGGCGCAGCTGGGACGTCAACAAACGTCTGAGTCATGCGCTGGTTAAGGGCATTACTGAGTTTATCGACGAAGACACTGAAGAGTGTCGCCAGCACTACCCTCGCCCACTGGAAGTGATCGAAGGGCCGCTGATGGACGGCATGAGCATTGTCGGCGACTTGTTCGGTGCCGGTAAGATGTTCCTGCCTCAGGTTGTAAAATCCGCGCGTGTAATGAAAAAAGCGGTTGCCTACCTGATGCCATTTATCGAGGAAGAGAAAGCCGGTAGCGCTTCCAGCTCTAACGGCAAGATCATCATGGCGACCGTTAAAGGTGACGTTCACGATATCGGTAAAAACATCGTTGGCGTTGTCCTGCAGTGCAACAACTACGAGATCGTCGATCTGGGCGTCATGGTACCGGCAGAAACCATCCTGCGTACCGCCCGTGAAGAGAACGCCGACATCATTGGCTTGTCCGGTTTGATCACTCCATCACTGGACGAAATGGTCCACATGGCGCGCGAAATGGAACGTCAGGAATTTAACATTCCATTGATGATCGGCGGCGCAACCACATCGAAAGCGCATACCGCCGTGAAGATCGATCCGGTTTTCCATCGTGACCAAGTGGTGCATGTTACCAACGCATCCCGCGCAGTAAACGTTGCTTCCTCTCTGCTCTCTAAAGACAAAAAACCTAATTATGTCAAAGAGATACAAGAGGAATATCAGGCTGTCCGCGAACGTCACGCCGCGCGTGCAAATGATAAACGTCGTGTCACACTAGAAGCCGCTCGTGAGAACAAATTCCAGATTGACTGGGATGAGTACACACCGCCGGTTCCGGCTCAACTTGGGCTTCAGGTTTTTGATAACGTCGCGCTCGATGAGCTGCTGCCGTACATCGACTGGTCCCCATTTTTCCATACATGGGAACTGGCCGGTCGTTACCCGCGCATTCTGAAAGACGAAATCATCGGCGAAGAAGCGACCAAGCTCTTTAAAGATGCACAGGACATGCTGAAAAAGTTGGTGGACGAAAAGCTACTGACCGCACGTGCAGTTGTTGGTGTGTTCCCGGCCAATAGCGTTAATGACGATGACATTGAACTCTATACCGATGAAAGCCGTACTGAGGTTCTGACCACCCTGCACCATCTGCGTCAGCAGATGGAGAAAGTTGAGGGCAAAGCCAATATGTGTCTGACCGACTTCATTGCACCGAAAGACAGCGGAAAACAAGATTACTTCGGTGCATTTGCGGTGACTGCGGGTCACGGCTGTGACGAGCTGGTCGCACAGTACGAAGCCGACCACGATGATTACAACTCCATCATGGTTAAGGCACTGGCAGACCGTTTTGCCGAAGCCTTCGCTGAAATGATGCATGCAAAAGTTCGTCGCGAAATCTGGGGATATGCAGCAGATGAAGCGTTAGAAAACGAAGACCTGATCAAAGAAAAATACCAGGGTATTCGTCCAGCACCGGGTTACCCGGCATGCCCAGAGCACACCGAGAAAGGCTTACTGTGGGAGTTGCTGGATGCTGAAGCGAACACAGGTATCACCCTGACTGACGCTTATGCAATGCTGCCTACCGCTTCGGTCAGCGGCTGGTACTTTAGCCATCCAAAATCTCAGTACTTCGGCGTGGCCAAGATCAGTGAAGATCAGGTTGAAAACTACGCAGAACGTACAGGCATGGAAATGACACAGGCTGAACGCTGGCTAGCACCTAACCTGGGTTATGAGCCAGAAGAAGGCTAACGCTTAAACAGTGCACGTTAGCAAGGGTCGGTGGAGCAATTCATCGACCCTTTTTTCGGCACCATCTACGACTGTCTCCACACTATTCGGCAGGTAAAATTCAATGTCCACTTTGAGTATTCGTCCCGTTCAGGAAAGCGATTTGGAACGCTGTTTCGAAATAGAAACCGTGTCCTATGCCGGAGACGAAGCCGCGAGCAAAGAAAAGATTCTCAAACGAATCATCACCTACCCTGAAGGGTTTATCGTTCTGGAAAATGAGCGGGAAATCGTGGGTTTTATCAACGCAGGGGCGACCCATCAGGTTGAACTGTCTGATGAAGAGTTCAAAGAACTGATTGGTCACGACCCAGCAGGAAAGCAGATTGTCATCATGTCAGTGGTGATACATCCCGATTATCAGGGACAGGGAATGGCAGCAAAACTGATGGATGATTTTATTGCTCGAATGAAAGTAATGAGTAAATCTGAGATCTACCTGATTTGCCAGACAGAACTGATCCCTATGTATGAGAAGTTTGGTTATCAGGATTTAGGCCCCTCGACCTCAGACCACGGTGGATTGAGATGGCACGAAATGTCGCGTCACCTCTGATTTCAAGACGTTGATCGCTCATTCCGCAATGATCGATCAACTTTCAGTTTCGTAAAGGTTCGAACGCCCACGAAATGGGGAACACCAATGATGTACCCATTGCGGCAACTGACCAGCAGGTAGCGGCTGCGAAATAACATAACCTTGCGCCAGCTCACACCCGATATCCATCAGGAAGCGGCCATGATCGATACTTTCCACACCTTCGGCAATAACCTTTAATTGAAACGCCTTCGCGAGCCCCATAATACCTTCCAGAATGGCCAGATCATCTGGGTTATCGATCAATCCCAGGACAAAACTCTGGTCGATCTTTAATGTCGACACCGGCAACGACTTCAGATAAGTCAGAGACGAGTAACCTGTACCGAAATCATCAATGGCGACACTGACACCCAGATCAAGACAGCTATTGAGGGTCATTGAGGTATGAAGAATATCGTCTAGCGCAGCGGTTTCCAGAATCTCGAGCTCAAGCTGTTGGGGTGACACTTGCGGCCACGCATCCAACGCAACTTTCAGCGAACGAACAAAGTCGGAATGTTGTAGCAACGCGGCACTGACATTCACGCTGACAGGCAAAAACAGCCCCTCATCCTGCCAATTAGCCACCTGTTCCAATGCACGACAGATCACCCAATGCCCCAGCTCAATACCCAATGGATGATCGCCGATGGCGGGGAGAAAATCATCGGGGCACATTAAACCTAATTCCGGATGATTCCATCGAATGAGCGCCTCGACACCTACAACAGCACCCGTTTTCATGTTCACTTTCGGCTGGTAGTAGAGTTCAAATTCGTCTCTGCTCAGCCCGGTTCTGATTCGCTCGATGATCTCATGGCTGCCGCGTAAAGCGCGGTCTTGTGCCATATCAAATATATGGAAGTGATTCTTTCCTGACAGCTTCACTTGGTACATAGCCTGATCAGCCTGACGCAGAAGCTGATCAGCATCAATATCTTCATCTTGCGGATAGAACGTAACACCTAAGCTTGCGCCAACCCGGGTCACATACTGTTCTCCCCGTACATCCCTGCCAACTTCATGCAAGATGCGCTGCAATATTTCCTCACAACTCTGATGTGTTTGCAGGTCTCCAATCACCGCAACGAACTCGTCGCCACCCAGCCGCGCCAGCGTATCACCGTCCCTCAATGCCGTTTGCATCCGACTTGATACCGTTTGCAGAAGACGATCTCCCACATCGTGCCCATAGGTATCATTAACCTCTTTAAAACCATCCAGATCGATATAAACGATGCCTAACTTGGTACCACGCCGCAGACTCTGCATCATCGCCTGCTGGAGACGGTCTGCGAGCAATATACGATTCGGTAGCCCCGTTAGCACATCATAATGTGCGATATGCTCTAACTGCTGCTGATGTTTCTTCAGCAGAGTGATGTCGCGTGCTACCGCAAGTACAGTGCGGACCTCCCCATCCTCTGACATATCGGGAGTAAGCTTAAGATTGAAGACTTTCTCACCCGCCGGCCCTCGCATTTGAACTTCTGTCTCATACGGCTCAGCTTTAGAAAACGTATGCGCAATCGAAGCTTCAAATTCCTTGCAAAGCCCCTCGTTAAATCCCAGTTCCCGATGCGTTTTGCCGATATATTGCTCAGCTTCCAGTACGGTTACCACATTAATATTTTCAGAGATAAACAGGTGTCGCCCTTTGATATCAAATCTCATGATGATATCCGGTAATGCGGCAATCAAACTGCGTTGCTCCAGTTCGCTTTGCTTCAACACATCCTCAGCAAGTTTACGCGCGGTAATATCAACGTGTGTTCCTACCAAACGTCGCGGGGAAGATTCCCGCCCCTCTGCGTCTCTTGCTAACTGCGCACGCGAAAGAATCTCAACCCAGTACCCTTCTTTATGCCGCATGCGAAATTCAACTCTGAAGGCAGAATCACTGGGCGCTGCAAGATATTCCTCTACCTTCATTAAAATCATGTCTACTTGGTCCTGATCGACCAGACGCGCCCATGTATCAAGTTTGCTTTCAAGTTCGTGATCAGCATATCCAAGCATCGACTTCCAACGGGGAGAGTAGTACACCTCGTCAGACTCCAGATTCCAATCCCAGAGGCCATCATTCGCCCCCATCATCGCTATTTCAAGGCGCTCACGACCGGTAACGACTTCCTTGTACGAGCTCTGAAGCTCATCAGACATCTCTAACAGCTGCGCTTGGATGATGCCCCATTCATCTGAACGAATGGGGCCGGACGTGTCACTGCGCCCTTCCTTAATCGCCTGAATGAGTTGTAACACATCATCAAGCGGTTTCTGAATGCTGCGCCGATTTAGGCGGATGACCAGCACAAGTGTCACCAACGCAATACCGAGGGATAATCCCACCAGCTGCGCACGCGTGCTTTGAATAATGTTCTCTATATCAGAGCGCACCAATGCACTGCGCCGGAAAGTATCAGCATCCAAACGCCCCATATCGCTGAGCACCGCTTGTTCGGCATCATGTAACGCCGAGACTGCGTCATTCAGCTGTCCGTGCGTTGTTATATAACTGAGCAATCGGTTTCTATATGCAACTATGTTTGCATTAAGCGTTTCACTCACAACCGCGATATCATCTGTTGAGGCGGTTAGTGTTTGCAGACGCAGTGCCATATCATCTACTTGGGAGACAACGTTTACTTTCGGACTTTGCGCAATATCAAACAGAATCTGTTCAGCCATCTGTTTACTCAGCGACAATAAACTCTCCCTAAGACCCGCAACCAACACCATCAATTGATCCAGATGCTCAGTCGTCTTCCCAGTTAGGGTTTGTTGAATCAGTGTTTCGCCAATGAAATGTTCTAAACGTGTCAAATTGCGTTCGGTGAGTTGTTCAATATCGCGTAACGCTTGAAGCTCCCGGTTCTGGAGTACGCATTGTTTCAGCAGGGTATCCGCGGACATACGAAATTCTGAATACGAATCCATTAATACGGGATTAGTCAGATGATTGGCCAGCTCACTAAGATTGCTATTCACCGTGCTGATTTCACTCATGTTTAAATTTGAGCTACTGCACTGGCGACTTAGGCTGTCGATATCGGATAGAAGAGAAGAGACTTTACGCCCAAGCTGGGCGTTGGAGATGACACCGGACACTTCATCGTTTACAACCTGGGTTAACAGGGCTTCAACTCGATAAAAGCTAACTCCGGTAACCGATGTGATCGCCGTAAAAGAGAAGATAATCAGCACGGCCAGCAATATAAGCTTGCTGGCAATGCTTGGAAATAGACGCGTCATCACTAACCCGCTTAGGGTTGCTGCCGGACGAGTGTCGCCCCACGTAGCACCAAAGGTTTCAATGAGATTTGGTGCTCATCAAGCGCAGTGACGTTCACAACCCGCTCACCTCTGGTGTTTTGAACAACTGGAATCTCTGCGAGATCCTTTCCGCGCATGGCTGCCAGTAGCATCTCGGCCGAGGTTTCACCCTGCTCCTGACCTGTTTTCACAACCGCGGCCCAAGCCCCCTGCTCTACCTGGTATCGATTACCGCCGAGCAGAGCTCCATCGTAGGACGCATCCAACCGCTTCAATATTTCGTTATTGGAGAGCGGCTCGTTATTCTCATCAACAATACCCTCAAGGCTGTCAACGAATAGGGCATCACACGCTTGCCCCATCTCATCACTCACACTGTTTAATTCAGTCGTGGATTTAATGAGATAGAAATCATGTACGTTAACCGGATAAGCCTTCCGTTCCGCCATCACTTGGGTTTGCAGCGCCCTTCCGGAAGGCACATCGTTTGTTAAAAAACACGCATTTTGTATCTTCGGCATTAATTGCTTGGCGAATGCGAGTGATTCGTGAACGTGAGCCCGCTCCAATATCCCGGAGATATGACTGTTTGGATAGCCATATTTATCAGCGTTGGAATTAACACCAGCAAACATAATTGGCGTACTGACTTTGTCCTTTAAAGACGGAACAATAAACATCGATTGAGCATTATCATCAACGGCAATAACGCCGTCCGGCTGCAAATTTTGATAGGTGCTGTAAGCCTGCTTTGCTTTCGCAGGACCGTTCTTCGGATCGACCTTCGTATCCATATAGAAATATGTTGCTGCAGCATGTTCGCCCAAAGCAGATTCAATACCCGCTTTGATCTCTTTGCACCAAGGGTTTTGCTCTTCGTAACTCATGACAACAAGCACGTCATATGGGTCCTCTTCAGCGGCCTGAACCGAGCAGGCAAGTACCGCACCCATTAAAGCTGATGACAGATAGCGCTTCATTTTCCCCTCCATACTGCATTCTGACAGGCTATTAGGGAAACACTACATAGTTAATATCAGTTCAACAACCATGAACGTTCTCTATATGCCAAAAGAATTAATGTGGCTCCAACGTAACGTGGTTTAATTCGTTACGCATATGCATCAATGATCTTTTTAAGCCTGTTGACCGCCGTTAGAATCTGTTCTTCGCTATATCCCGCAAACCCCAAAATCAGCCCCTTTATTGGCGCTTGGGCGATAAAATAGCGAGACAAGTCTCGAATGCCTAACCCTTGCTCCTCGCAACGATTCCTTATATCGCTATCACTCCAATGTTGCGGAATAAGATAGACCGAATGCATACCGCCATCGCTTTCTATCAACTCAAAATAGTCGCCGAACTTATCCTTTACCAGTGTATGGAGGTAATTACGCCGCTGCTGATAGAGCTTGCGCATGCGTCGGACATGGCTGGCAAACTGACCATTAGCCATAAACTCCGCCAATGCCAACTGCGGCAGGATAGAGTTTCCACCTTCCATATACGTTTTTGCGCGCTTAGCCATCTCAAGCAAAGGCTGAGGTACAACCATGTATCCCAAGCGGATACCAGGATGCAGGATACGGCTGAAGGTGCCGGTATAGATCACAACATCTTCACCTCCCAACCCTTGCAACGAGGTCAGAGGAGGATGGTCAAATCGAAATTCGCTGTCGTAGTCATCCTCAATAAGCCAGCTACCGCTCTGCTGTGCCCATTGCAGCAGCTGTAGCCTCCGCTCAAGGCTAAGCGTATAACCAAGAGGATGGTTACGTGATGGAGTCACCATGACAACACGCGCATCAGGAGCTTGTGCTAAGCCATCCTCCAAACGGATACCTTGTTCATCGACGGGTACGGGAATTTTTACGGCACCGGCAGCTAACACCGCCCCATCCACCCCCTGGTAACAAGGATCTTCCGTCAATACAGTCTCTCCCTGATCCACCAGCAAACGTAATGCCAGAAACATCGCTTGCTGAGACCCAGAACAGACCATGATCTGCTCTGCATTGCACTTCACACCCCGGACCACGCGCAGGTAACTGGCGATTTGCTCTCGTAATAAGAGGTTACCCATGACTGAATTCTGCTGGTGTTTCATTTGCCTGCCCGCACGCGCAACGGCACGTTGCCACTGATGCCACGGGAAGCTCGCAATACACGGCTGTGCAGGCAACAACAAGGCTCCCTGGGGCGTTTGGTTGGGCGGTCTGACGTCTGTCAGCTGGCTCGCTAATGCTGATAGCTTGGGGCTTGCCTGTGGCATCGTCCCTTTTGAATCAAGCTGATTCGATCCTCTGAGTTCCGGTAGGTCCGTCGCCACAAAACTGCCCGCTCCTTGTCGGGTTTCTACATACCCTTCCGAGTGCAGCATTTCGTAGGCCGCTTTGACGGTATTGCGTGAAATACCCAACTCTGCGCATAACGGACGACTCGCCGGAAGCTTGGTACCGGGATGTAGATGACCCGCAATGATTGCTTGCTGAAACGCACGAAACAGGCGTGCGTATTGCGGCAATGCTGAATCACCTTCATGGAATGGTAAGAACAATGCCGTGGGAAACTGAATATCGCTCAAAGTGGGCCTGTGAACTTTCTGATAATGGATCTCTTCAGGCCCCAATTTAGCCTTTAATCTAGACCCATCGCAAGCTTGAACATGACATAGGAGAAGGAACGCAGTGAAGCCCATCGACATCACAGACAGAACACGCGTAAGACGAGGCCCCAAGAAAGCGTGTTATAACCGTGAAACAATCTACTCGATTCTAGATGAAGCATATGTCTGCCATCTGGGGGCCACCATGCATGGTACTGCGGCCGTTCAGCCCAATTTTCACTGGCGTATTGGTGACCGCTTATATATTCACGGTTCCATCAAAAATGGACTATTTCAGTCAATCATCCGAGGTGAAACGACCTGCATTACGGTAACGCTGCTGGATGGATTGGTATTTGCCAAATCGGCATTTCATCACTCGGCCAACTTTCGGTCCGTGATGCTTTATGGAAAAGGCGATGTCGTGGAAGAGTCTGAACATAAGCGGTTTGCGCTGGACCAGATGCTTGAGAAATTCAGTAGAGGGCGGTCAGAAGAAGCCCGTAAACCGAACGATACTGAAATGAAGGCGACGGTGGTCATCAGCTTTCCTATTGAAGAGGTATCCGCAAAAATCCGTACCGGTGGACCCATTGATGATGCGGAAGATGCTGACTATCCAACGTGGAGTGGTATAAAGCCCGTATCAACCCATATCGGTGATCTCCAACCCGACTAGCCCTATCCCAGCGTCGAAGTCGCATTGTTTCGGCCTGCGACCACATGAATACAGTGCAATATCCGCCGCGAGTTGCACTGCTCCGCCAACACGCAATTATCATCACTGTGGGGAACTGACCTATAGTGATAGATGCCTGATTCAGTCATCTACCCTAGAAAGCAGACGACTACGACAAAACTAATCCAGTGCCTTGTGTCTATCTGTATGGCGTCGCTTTCTGGCCGAATAACCTGCCCGTCCTTTGCGGGTGTCAGAACAACACCCTCCAAGTGACGGCAGAATCAACTAATAATGGAGGTGAGTTATGTCACTCCGAATAGGCGACGATGCGCCTGACTTTACCACTGAAACAACCGAAGGACGCATCAATTTTCACGAATGGATAGGAGATAGCTGGGCAATCCTCTTCTCACACCCCAAAGACTTCACACCTGTATGTACAACGGAGCTGGGGTATATGGCGAAGCTGAAGCCTGAATTTGAAAAGCGTAACTGCAAAACCATAGGGTTGAGCATTGATCCGGTCAGTGACCACAATGCATGGCTCAGTGATATCGCAGAAACTCAGGGACACGCCGTAAACTACCCCTTGATCGGCGATCCGGATCTGGTCATTGCTAAGCTCTACGATATGATCCACCCAAACGCCAGTGGCAGCCAACCACGGACTGCTGTCGATAATGCAACGATTCGCTCGGTGTTTATGATCGGTCCGGACAAAAAGATAAAAGCGACCCTCACCTATCCAATGAGTACCGGACGAAATTTTGATGAAGTACTGCGCTTATTGGATTCCTGTCAGTTAACCGCAACGCATAAAGTGGCAACACCTGTGAATTGGAAACAGGGAGAAGACGTGATTATCGTGCCTGCTGTATCTAATGATGAAGCCAAGGAACGGTTCCCGGATGGCTGGAAAGCACCTAAACCTTACCTCCGGATTGTGCCACAACCTAAATAGATGCCTTTGAAACATAGTGGCTAGCGATCCTATCAAGACAGCCCAGGGAGTCATTCAGCTTCCTGGGCTGCATTACAGCTTAACGTGTAGAAGGGTTATAAATGTGCTCGATATTGTGACTAAACGTATCGCGATATTTATCTTCATCCATTCCCTGATCAGCAAACGCCAGACCTGCACTCATTCCGAGTACTGCCACAACGGCTAAGAATAACGACTTCATAGTGAACTCCTGAAGACCACAGGGTGTGGTCACGATGTATGTTCTAAGACTATTGCCGCATACATTTGTTCTGAACAAGGTACCAAGTTCGTTCTAAAGTAGTAATTTCACGCACAAATTCTCGCTCTGTTCTCTTTCGGTACAGTTAGATTTTCTACACTAGAACGCCCCATTCAATGCCTTGCCCTGCTACTTTTCGAATCAGCCTCTGTGTAAAATCACACGATCTAACACAATTCACACGGACGATGGCATTCAGCACCGATAAAGCAAAATAAAGCTAAGCTGCTATTTAATACAATGTGTCTTATGGCCTGAATTCCGGCAACAAGGAGTTACTATGAAAAAAGCACTAATCTGGTTACCTCTCGCAACGGCACTGAGCTTGCCGTTTGCTCACACTGCCACCGCAGGTTTTGGGGATTTCGTCAAAGGCCTGGAAGAAACCAGTAAAGAAGTGCTGGATAGCAGTCTGAGCGGCGGCGATTCAAGCAGTGTACTACCCACTAATCTGGATACCGACACCCTAATCCAAGGCCTAAAAGAAGCACTGGAGGTCGGAAGTCGTCGCGCAATTGATAGCATCAGTCAGGATGGCGGTTACCTCAACAATGCGAATATCCGCGTGCCGATGCCTGCACCGCTGGACAAAGCAGCATCACTTCTAAACCGCATGGGTATGGAAAAACAGGTTGAGCAGTTCGAACAGAGCATGAACCGCGCGGCTGAAAAAGCAGCGCCACATGCGACGGAGCTTATCGTTGGTGCACTGAAAGAGATGACGATCGAAGATGCCAAGCGTATCTATGAAGGTTCTGATAGCGCAGCAACCGAGTACTTTCGCGAGAAAACCTCCGCCCGCCTGACTGAGCTATTTAAACCCAGTATTGCTGAATCAATGGGCGAAGTGGGTGTAACTCGCTACTATGGCGCGGTCGCTGAAGAAGCTAAACAACTGCCCTATGTTGGCAACAACCTTAATATCAACTTAGAAGACCACGTAACTGAAAAAGCGCTGGATGGATTGTTCACGGTACTCGCGGAAGAAGAGAAAAAGATTCGAGAGAATCCTGCTGCCCGCACCACTGATCTGCTGAAGAAAGTGTTTCAGTAAACGCTGCACATTTGAACGTTTGACCGCTCTTCTGTCGACATAGATTGGCAATAGAGCGGTCATGTATCTCCAGCTCCGCCGATTTTCGTGTTCCGCCCCCCGCTTTCTGTTTAACAACGCTATCCGCAGAAACCTCTCAAAGGATCAATACTACCCCATAAGATAACGGTATAAATTTATACTTTAAAAAACCAGGGTTCCATTACAGATGAATAACCCCGGCTTTTTCGGCCCTGCCATCAACGTTACCCTTCCGCAGCGTGATCCAGTGCCTCAGTTTGTTTTGCCGCTTTAGTTTTCTTTTGCTCCGAAGAAACCACTTTCGGTGTTGGAATATCCTTTACACTTTTTAGCAGCTCCATAAAATCGGTGCGACTGTTCAGGATCATCTCCGCAGCAGTATCCGCCTGTGCTTCACTCAGGCCCGTGGCGATGAGTTTGTCCGCCATCTCATACATAACATCGGTACGCTTATCGATGATGTTTGCCAGCTTAGAATCCATGTACTCTCCTACTACCTTGCCGTTCCTGTCGATCACGCGGTATACAATTTCAATGGCCATCTGGCGCCTCCTGACTTTTTGAAAGGATCAAAACACGAATACTGGCTAAATATACAGTATTTTTTAATTTGTGCAATTGGCGATCAACTTCGACTCTCCGCCACACCCATTACAGGTTTCACAAGGCTATGATCTATTTACAAATCTTTTACAAAGTTCGAAGCTTTATCTGACTTTTCCATCGGGCCGCTGACATAAAGTGATGACATCAACTCCACAAGGACACCGGTTATGAATATTCGATTTGTCTCACTCAGCACGCTTCTACTGCCACTTGTGGCTATTGTCCTGAGTCTTTCTACCGCACAGGCACGTGAGATTACGCTGACGACCAACCTGGCAACACCGGTCATGGCGGCAGACGAAACTCACAAAACCTTTATCAAAATATCGTTGGAAGGCTTTAAGCAGGAACAACACGAAGAGCGTATCCCTGCCAACATCGCCATTGTGCTCGACAAGTCAGGCTCGATGAATGGCGATAAGATTCAACAGGCGAGGAAAGCTGCCATCATGGCTATCAAGCGATTGAACGCACAGGACATAGTGTCAGTGGTGAGTTACGACTCCCGTGTTCAGGTCGTGGTGCCGGCGACCAAGGTCAGCGATAAACATCAGATCGCTAACGCCATTCGTAATATTCGCGCAAACGGCAACACCGCCCTGTTTGCCGGTGTAAGCAAAGGCGCACAAGAACTGCGCAAGTTTCTTGACCACAACAAAGTCAATCGCGTCATTCTGCTTTCTGACGGTTTAGCGAACGTGGGCCCCAGCAGTGCGAATGAACTCGGAAAACTAGGGTTGTCTCTGGCCAAAGAAGGCATGAGTGTCACAACGATTGGCCTGGGTCTGGGTTACAACGAAGACCTGATGACTCAGCTTGCGGGGTTCAGCGACGGTAACCATGCTTTTGTTGAAAATGCAGAAGATCTGGCACAAGTTTTTCAATACGAGTTTGGTGATGTGCTGTCTGTTGTCGCGCAGGGCGTGAATATCAACATTCACTGCAAAAACGGCATCAAGCCCCTGCGCATTCTGGGTCGAGAGGCGGAGATACGAGGAAATCGCATCACAACGCGCATGAATCAGCTCTATAGTGAACAGGAAAAATTTATCATTTTGGAAGTTGAGGTCCCTGCGCGTGGCGTAACTAATGATCTGGAGGTTGCCGAGGTCGATGTAAGCTACACCAACCTGTATAGCCAGCAAGCTCAATCCTTGAAAAACCGGGTTCTCGCAAGCTTCAGCCAATCAGACAAACAGATTCAGGAAGCGGTAGACGTCAAAACCTACGAAGCGGCTGCAGAACAGGTCGCAAATGAGGAGAGCCGCAAAGCGATCCAGCTACGTGATCAGGGGGATATAGAAGGTGCACGATCTGTCCTTAAGAGCAGCGCGACCTATCTTGATACGCTAGGCCAGAGTCTGTCATCACCTAAACTGCTTGAACAGAAAGCCGAAGCGCTACAGGATGCTGAAGAGTTAGAAAACGATCAGGACTGGAACAAAAAACGTAAAGAGCTGAAAGAACGTCAGTACAAGCGCGCCACACAACAGAGCTACTGATCTAACCACCATCAGGGACAGAGATTATTTTGAAAACCAAAACACCGATCCTGCTAGCTTGCCTGATTATCGTGCCTGTTTTACTGCTGGCATGGTTCGGTGTTCGCCTGCAACACAACCAGCAACAGCTGGTAACACTGCAACTTGGTTCACTGATTGAATCCCAGCTCTCCGATGTTGACCAACAACTAATCGATCACTTCTCTCGCCTGCAAACCGCACTGGATGCAGAACTCGACACACTTATTCAAGACAACAGCAGTGTTTACCGTACATCAACGCTTAATACACTTATTGCACGCAGTCCGCAGATCTCGCATATTTTTGTGCTAAACCCCTCAGGTGAACGCGAATACCCATCACCCTCCGCTGACCTCACGCAGAGCGAACAGCGTTTCCTGCGTAAGACAGCAGACCTGCTCAATAACCCTGCTCTTTTTGCAGATACACCTGAGGATATTCATGTTGAACCTGTGATCAGCGCCACTCAAAACGCACCCGCACAGTATTTACGAAGTGAACCGATTCCCGCCCAGAAACGGCAACAACCACTCGAAATTACAGCACGCTCCAGTCGCTCCGTCGTTTATGATGGAGGTGTTGCCAGCGATAAAGTCGCATCAGATATGTTTATTGCTGAAACCGAATTAGCGGCACACGATAGAGCCCCTGCTATTGCACCTGAAGACCCGATAACCACGTCCGGCTGGATAGCATGGTATGCCGATACCGAGCTACAACACATCTACTGGCGTCGAAGCGCACAAGGCGTGGTTATTGGCTTCGCTCTCAACAGCGCGCGCCTCACATCCGATTTGATCGCGGCACTGCCCGCGAGCCAGCAGACTGAGTTGGGTAACGATCCGTTACGCAACGCAGAGATTCGCTTGATCAACAGCCGTGGTGAACAGATATACGCGTGGGGACACCTGGATGAAGCCATCCGTGATGCCATAGCCAAACCCCAGAAAATATTGCCTCTGAGTCATCCACTCGGTAGCTGGCGCTTGGAATATGTTGCACCAAAAATCACTGCTAACAGCGATAGCTGGATGGGTATCAGTCTGGTCATGGTAACAACGCTGTTGGGCCTGTCGCTGATCGCTTGGTTGGTCTATCGCGAGCATCAACGTGATATGCGCATGGCGCAGCAGCGGGTGAATTTCGTTAATCAGGTCTCCCACGAACTGAAAACACCACTAACGAACGTGCGCATGTATGCCGAGATGCTGGAACATAACCTGCCGGACGAGCCCGAATCGGACCGGGCGCAGCGTTACATCAGCGTTATCAGCAACGAAAGCCTCCGCCTATCCCGCCTGATTGATAACGTGCTGAGCTTTTCTCGCGTTGGGCGTGGCACTTATAAAATCAACCCAACACCCGGTTTACTTTCAGAGTGTATCAATACTGTCATTGAGAATTTTATACCGGCCCTCTCTCAGCGTGGCTTGTCTGTTCGCTACGACACACAAGACGATCCGCACGTGAACTTTGACTGTGGCGCGTTGGAGCAAATTCTTAACAACTTACTCAGCAATTGTGAAAAATACGCCTCCAATAGCGGCGAGATAACCATCACCAGCTGGATGGATGGGCATTTCATCCGCATCCGATTAAGTGACAAGGGTCCCGGCATTAGCAAGGCGGATCACAGCCAGGTATTTTCGCCCTTCTATCGCTGCAGCAATCAATTGACTGATGGTGTAACCGGTACGGGGATTGGATTGGGTTTAGCCCGTGAACTTGCGCGCAGTCATGGAGGTGACCTGATTCTCGAAACCAGCACCACAGGCGCAAGTTTTCTGATTTCACTGAACATTGACTCGTCTGCCTCAACCCACGCACCTGGAGACACACAATGAATGTCCTGATCGCCGAAGACGATATGAATATTCGTCTGGGCCTGAAAGACCTGCTCGAAGCTGAAGGCTATCACTGTACCGAAGCGGAAGACGGCGAAGTCGCATTGGAGCAATATCACGCTATTAAGCCTGACTTGATCTTGCTGGATATCATGATGCCAAAACAGGACGGTTACAGTGTATGTCGACAGATTCGACAGGATGACGTATTGGTGCCAGTGATTTTCATCACCGCAAAATCGGAAGAGATCGATCAGGTCGTAGGTCTGGAGCTCGGGGCAGATGACTACATCAAAAAACCGTTTGGTACACGTGAAGTGATCGCTCGAATTCGTGCGGTGACCCGGCGGGCGCTCGCCAATCAAAACACCCATCCAAACAACGCTCCAAACAACGATGCCCGTTCATTTGAAATGGCAGACCTGCACGTATTTCCCGATGAGCTACGCGCACAGCGTAATAACACCGTGATTGAACTAAGCCTGCGGGATCTGAAAATTCTTCAGTTGCTGCACACTGAGCAAGGCAAAGTTGTAGATCGGGATACGATTTTTAATCACTGCTGGGGACGTGATTATATGCCGAGCAGCCGTACGCTGGACCAGCATATCTCCAAGTTGCGCAAGAGCATTGAAGTGGACCCGCGTCATCCGCAGATTGTGCGGACAGTACACGGACTGGGATACCGTTACGACGGATAACTCAACACATAGCTAACTGAATACGCGTCAATCCTCAGCCTCAGGTTGGCGCACCACGATAGTAATGCCAAAGGAACAGCGAACCGACACTGCGCCAGGGCGCCCAATGCGCAACCAGATCGCGGGCCTGTTTCGGCGTTGGTTTTTGTTCCAGACCTTTCAACCGCCCCAAGGCGATCAAGATCGCCAGATCATCTGCCGGGAAAATGTCCTGCCGATGTAACGAGAACATCAAATAGATCTCAGCACTCCAGCGGCCAAATCCCCGCAATGAAGTAATCGATTCGATTGCTTCCGCGTCACTCAAGTTCACCAGACCTTCCGCGTCAAACCTGCCGGCCAATTGTGCCTCAGCCAACCCCTTTGCGTACTCAATTTTACGGAACGACATGCCAGCATCACGCAGCGTCTGGTCCTCAACCGCAAGCACCCCTTGAGCAGAGAGTTCCGGTAAGGTCGATTCTACCCTGCCTCGAATTGCATTAGCGGCTTCTGTTGAAACTTGCTGTCCAATAATAATCGATAAAAATGCACCGAAACCGGTCGGACGCACCCGCGCCGCAGGCGGCCCCAACAGCTCGAACGCTTTCGCAACATCTGCATCAATATTGGCCAATGCAGTCATGCCTTTCAGAATCTGCTTGTCATCCATCTCAAGATCTCAACGGCTGATATCAGTGCGGATACACCAGCATAGCCTGAAACGTCATATTGATCAGCGTAAAACGAGCACCGGTAGGGCTTGAATCCTCCTCCCTCACACTCATTCGATCAATCACCACCCGTACCCGCCAGTCCTCTCCTTGCTGCTCTAGAACAAGCTCACGTTTCGAGTGGCTCGGGTTACGGATCACTTCGGCTGCAACGAACGCCAGTAAATCAAACGAAACCGTTTTAATAGCGGGCAATTCAAAACTAAGAAGTTCGTTTTGATAACGGGCTGATAACGGTGCTGTTGCCGCAAACGTATGGGTCCATGGATTTTTCTCAACACACCGCGTATCACCACAATACAGAGTAACCCGTGGTGTGATCTGCTGAAATCCAGTGATATCCCGCACCCTGTTTGCATCTGAACTAGTCAGGCTAAACACTCTGTCACCCCCTATTCCCTGAGTCTCGTACTCACTGATCAGCTCAATTCCCATCGTCTCGGCAAACGTCTGTACGCGTGCAGGGTTTTCGCGCTCAGATTCGGGTAACCATGTATTAATTTCGTCCAACCTGCCTCGTTTGCGCAGATAGCGGAGAATTGAACTTATACTTTTCTGATGCTCAAACCTCAGAGTATCTGGCGCCTGAACTAATTCGCCATCCTCCAGCATGCCATACTGTTGGAGCAGCATCTCCAAACGCCCAATCTGGCTATTGACCGATAGGTTCGTTGCACTCAACGGTCCGACTGACGCAACAATCAGCAGTAACGCCAGCGATAGAAACAAGTTTTTGAGTGCAGGCTTAAACAGCGCATACGCCACGGCAAGGCCACCGAGCCAAATCACCGACACGGCTACGAAATAACGCGACTCAGTGACGCCGTATTGATCTACACGCTGGTACAACGCTAAAGCTTGTACCACAACGGGAATGATCAGTGCGGGGAAAAAATAACGCTGAAATAATCGTACGAAAAGCCCACCCTGCTGCCTTAATGGCCAGCCAAAAGTGATGCGTTATCGGAGGGCCCGGCTACCAAAGGATGTTTCTTGCGGACACTGATCTTCTCTATACCACTAGTGAGAAGTAAATAGCCACCCACCGCAAACGCCAATACAAATAACGTTAAAAACAAGGAACCAAAAAACCAAAGAATGGATTCAGTCGCCGCGTAGATGATAAAGCCGCCTAGCCCATTACTGAACGCATAGATCCCCCCGCAAAGAACCATCAGGGCACTGGCTAAGTTGGTAAAAATGGTAAGTGAACTTGCGATTGAAACGCTGCGATCACAGCGTTGGCAGGTAAAACGTAACCCGTGTTCACGGCCCGGGCCTTCATACTGTTCGGCCTCTTTGGCTGTCACGATCATTTGACCATCACATTGGCTACAGGCTCGGACCCATTTGGAATCATGTTCACTAACAGGTAGATCAATCAGGCCACTTTCGAGTGTTTTATCATCTCTATCCATGATTCAGCCCGACATCAGTCTCAATTGATTGAACTTCACGTTAGCACAGCGCCCAACATTTAGTGAAGATAATACTCACACTAAAACTGAGCGTATTGATTATTCAAGCGACTGACATGCACCACCCTGCACAGGAGCGAGATAAACAGTGACCTTTTCATCCAGCCCTGCTGATCGAGGCCGAATTCCGTAGAACAGGTCTGGCATTTTGTTGTAGTCGAGTTGCAAATCACCTTCGCAAATCTGACCATCGCCGTTTATATCTACCGTCCATATCAGGTAAACACCCGCATCGTGATCACTCAAAATGCGATCTGAACCATGATATTGCTGCAACGCTTGCTCCAAGTCCTCACCCGTAAAGGCCACGTGGTACTCGGTATCACTTTGCAAGCGATTAACATACGCGTCTTTGAGTACAACCGCGGACACGTCCGCCAGCCTATGATCATAAGCGTAGATACGCACGCGTAGACGTGCGTCAACGGGAGAGTTTAAAGAGGAGGTATTCGCGACCTGGTAATTAAACTGGTAAAGGGTGTCCGGCGAAAATTCGGATTGCGCGAACACCCAGGATGAAGATATCAATGATATGAAAACCGCAACCATTCGGGCGGCAGTCAGAAGTTCCAAAATTCGTGAACGTATATACATCCCTGACTTCCTCCGAACTCTAACTGCTGGCTGTTGCACTAACCGTGAACAACGATTCAAAACGCTGACGTTTCAGGCGCGGTGTTAATCCAGTTACTTACGTTTCCAATTGCCGTTTTTTAACTGAATGTACTGGCCTTGTGGTGTACGATCTTGCAAACGCTGCCCCATCCGCAATTCAAACACTTTACGTTCGACACCCGCACTTGCCGCACTTTTCTGGTAGGCCGCTTTACGTTTCTGATTGATATCGGACACTAAGCGGGACAGATCCGCCGAAGGCTTAGAGACAACAATGCCAATGTATCCGTTGGCGCGCTCGCCTATCAGCCCCTGCGCCTTAGCGTCATCTTTAGAAATAGCCCACGCCTGCGAGGCAACCAGTGTTAACGCCAGCGTAATCGCTGTCAAAACCTGTTGTATACGACGATACATAGAAATACCTCTAGCTCCTTAAAAGATATCGCTTTGCTCATTCAGCAGCGAATCAATCTCTTTATCCACTTTTACGAGAATCTCATGTTCTATTTTCACATTGAGATTAATCGTAATGGGCTCACTTGGAACCGCCACCTCCACTCTTGGAGAACAGGCCGTTACGCCCATCGCTGCCACGAGAACCAGTATCGGCGGCATGCTTGCTGTCAGTTTCATCATCACACCTCGGTTATACGCGTCCTTTCTTCTCAGCAAAGCTAGATGCTGAGATTAGTCACGGTAACGTTTTTCCAACTTTTCCGTCAATTCATCTGCAAACTGCAATGTACGGATCAAATCTGGAATGTTCTCCTCCACGTTGATAGTAAAATCAACCGGATGCCCCTTATTCCAATCAGGGTTATGCCCTTTCAGACGGGTGTTCAACAGAGCAGTACCGTCCGGTGCATAGTTCAACTTTATCTCCAGTGTATCGTACTGGAAATTCTCAAGCGCCCCCAGCGCCATCGCCAATCCCTGGTTGGCAGCGGCATATGCTGCGACAGAGCCATCCGGTTGAAATCTGATCGCCCCACCCGGTGCATCGGCAATCAAACGACCATCACTGATGCGTAACCCATCGTTATCAAACATGATAGGAAATTGGCCGTTGAGCCGTCCCTCTCCACTCAGGCCTTCCTGCTGCTCCAGTTTAAGTATCTCCGCCATATCTAACTGTTGCAGATCCACAGAGGTCATCACATTCAGTGGTACCAACGCTGTTTCAAATCCGTTGATCCGAATATCACCACCTAACAGCGAAGCCGTCACGGGCGACATTTTAATCGTGCCTTCACCGCTTGGCTCACGCATAAAACGGTACTCCGTATTCAACGAATTCACTTCTACGCCGCTGAAAATACGCGAGATTTTTAGCGTCCCGCGATCATTGAGCCATCCGTTTTCGTTGTAACGGCCGCTAGAGCGCCATACAACATTGTTCAGTTCCGTTTTATTCCAGGTCAGATCAGCCCGATTGACCGCATTCCAATAGTTAACATGCATTTTTGTATCGCGAATTTTAGCCTCACCATTATGCAACAGCCTTCCACCCTTCAACGTCAGTTCTGCTGGAACGACTGAGACATAATTACGCAATTGCTTCTCTAACCCAGCAATATCTACCGCCTTCAAGGTCCACTGTATGACGCTACTCATACGACCCAGATCTGTAGAGGATCGCCCAGCGACTCTCAGTGGGAGCTCACGTGTATTCAGATCAAACGTTGTGCTCAGCACCTGTGGATCGACATCAAAATCCGTCTTGATTGAAATGTCAGGCAGACGCTGATCCGGCACGTTCAAGCTCAAACGGGCAATACTTATCGATCCCTTGTATTGATGTTGAACCAGATCGGCTGAATCGACACTGAACTGTACCGGGCTGAAAACTGCACGATGCTTACCCATGGATACTGGTGAAAGCGACAGCTCGCCAGAAATCGGTAAATTGGTCAGAGCTATTCCGTCACGCTTCATCTCGGTATTGAAGTCAATCGGACGCGTTAGTGTCACCCTAGCCTGTTTCATTCGAACATCCGCGAGTTGTGGTTTCATAACCGTCACCGTGTTGCCTTTATCCAGATTGCCTACGACATGCTTATCCGACACATGAACCGTACCGCTCAAATTCAGCGCAACATTCGATAATAATGGCGACATACCTTTTAGGGTTGCCTGGGTATTAAAGCGATGCTCGGACTCCAACTGAGAGAGCATCGTATCAGGAGATAGCGCGGCCTGAAGCGGGAGACTAAATATACCTTGCGTACTGACAGACCCGGAGAGCACGGGGAGCTCCATGTCAGGCAAAAAGCGATGCAACCACTGCCCTAGTCCCTGCAAATCGATAAGCTGGTTCGCGTTCAGCACCACGGCATCTTCGGCTTTGAGGTTGCCATCTATTACGATAAAGGGCGTATCCTGCTGTAATAACCGCAGGTTAAAATGATTATCCGCCCTGAGCTCGAGATCCCCCCATCCAAGATCCAGCCCTTCACGGTAGAACCGCAGGCGACTGTACAACTGCTCGGATTCAACCAACAATGCACCTTTCAACGACCAGTCCGGCTGTCCGGCGGGATAATCCAGATCCACGTCCAACTCGCCCACACGAACCTGATCGGCCGGTATCGCAGCAAACCAAACGGCCGGAAGAAACGACGCCAGATCCAGATACACATCCGGTTTATTCGGCTGTTGTGCAGCCACATGATCTTTTAGACGCACACTTAGATGAGATGCGGGCAGCTCGATCAGGTCAACTTTTTGTGTCGCCCACACTTTTAGCGGAGAAAACCGGATTAGAATGGCACCGGTTTCCAGTAACAGGTCTGCACTGTCCGTTGCTTTGGAAGCCGTGAATTGGCGTACACGCAACTCATTCCATTCCGGGCGCTCAATATCCAGCGTAATACCTGTAAAACCCTGTGCCGTTAACCATTGCGCTGCACCCCACTGCACCATATATGGCGTAGCGGCGTACGCCGTCATAAGTAACAGTAATGGAATGATTGCAAGCGCAATCAGGCTTATGTACAAACGCCGCATCAGTCCTCCGGACATTCCTTTATTCCCTGACAGTAGCTATAGCAGCAGACCCGTAATCACGCATATTGTTCAACTGAAATATCAGTTTGAACGAGCGCACTGCCTCACGCCATCATCACTTTTCTGCGAGAGCGAAACAAGCGGTCAAATAGTGCTCATTTTCGTTGTGTATTCGCTTGGGAAAGCCCTGCTGAAACGCCCGTACTACGAGGTGTTGTAAAAAATCTACACTGATCTCCGACTTTAGATATAGGCCCTATTCCCTGCTGCAGTGCGGCATAGAGGTCGATTTATTATCCTTTGGTGCAACAATTCAACATACAAATGTCATGATTTTTTCTGTATACTACATCGCGAAAAATTATAACCAACGAGTTTAAATCCGACGAAGTTCGGATAAGGGACAAAGGCGACCACAAGTCACCTTACACGAAGCCTATGGCCATTCCAGAGCTATATACACTTGGGGATTAGAATGACTACACCAGAGCAAACCATTTACTACACGCTGACTGACGAAGCTCCAGCGCTGGCAACTGCTTCTCTGCTGCCAATCGTCCGCACTTTTACATCTGCAGCGGGTATCGACGTTAAAATTACTGACATCTCCCTGGCAGGCCGTATCTTGTCCGCATTTCCTGAAAACCTGGCTGACGATCAGCAGGTACAGGATGGTCTGGCCTTCTTGGGCAACCTGACTCAGGACCCTAAAGCTAACATCGTTAAGCTGCCAAACATCAGTGCTTCTATCCCTCAGCTGAAAGCATGTGTTGCTGAACTTCAGGCTCAGGGCTACAACGTCCCTGATTTCCCAGAAGCGCCTGAAACTGCTGCTGAAGAAGAGATCAAAGCACGCTACTCTAAAATTCTGGGTTCTGCTGTAAACCCTGTACTGCGTGAAGGTAACTCTGACCGTCGTGCACCGGGCGCAGTAAAAGCCTTCGCACGTAAGTTCCCACACTCCATGGGCAAATGGAGCAAAGCTTCCCGTACTCACGCTGACTACATGCGCGGCGGTGATTTCTTCTCCAGCGAACAGTCCATCACAATGGAAGAAGCTGGCGATGTGCGCATTGAATTCATTGATGCTGCAGGCAACGTTGAAGTTAAGAAAGAACTGAGCCTGGAAAAAGGTGAGATTCTGGACAGCATGCGCATGAGTGCTAAAGCACTGCGCGAGTTCTTCGAAGAGAGCATGAACGACGCTAAAGAAACCGGCGTCATGTGGTCCCTGCACGTTAAAGCGACCATGATGAAGGTTTCCCACCCGATTGTATTCGGCCACGCAGTAACTGTCTTCTACAAAGAACTGTTCGAGCAGTACGGTGAACTGTTTGACAAGCTGGGTGTAAACCCGAACAACGGTATCGGCAGCGTATACGACAAGATTGCTAGCCTGCCTCGCTCACAGCGTGAAGAGATCGAAGAAGCGATCCACGCATGCCACGAGCACCGTCCAGAAATGGCAATGGTTGATTCCGTTAAAGGTATCACCAACCTGCACGTTCCTTCCGACGTAATCGTTGATGCATCTATGCCTGCAATGATCCGTAACGGCGGTAAGATGTGGGGTCCTGATGGCAAGCCAAAAGATACTAAAGCGGTAATGCCTGAGTCCACATACGCACGTATCTATCAGGAAATGATCAACTACTGCAAGACTAACGGTGCGTTTGATCCGACTACGATCGGTACTGTACCTAACGTTGGTCTGATGGCTAAGAAAGCTGAAGAATACGGTTCTCACGACAAGACTTACGAAACTGAGCCTGGCGTGATGCGCGTTGTTGCAGCAGACGGTACTGTTCTGATGCAGCACGACGTTGAAAAAGGCGATATCTGGCGCGCATGTCAGACCAAAGACGAGCCTGTACGTGACTGGGTTAAACTGGCTGTGACTCGTGCCCGTCAGTCTGATACTCCAGCTGTATTCTGGCTGGATTACAAACGTGCACACGATGCTGAACTGATCAAGAAGGTTAACGAATACCTGAAAGATCACAACACCGATGGTCTGGAAATTTACATCAAGACCTACAACCAGGCGATCCGTTACAGCATGGACCGCATGTTCCGCGGCAACGATACTATCTCTGTAACTGGTAACGTACTGCGTGACTACCTGACTGACCTGTTCCCAATCATCGAACTGGGCACATCTGCGAAAATGCTGTCTATCGTTCCAATGCTGAAAGGCGGCGGTATGTACGAAACAGGTGCTGGTGGTTCAGCGCCTAAACACGTACAGCAGGTTGAAGAAGAAAACCACCTGCGTTGGGACTCTCTGGGTGAATTCCTGGCTCTGGCCGTATCTCTGGAAGATATGGGCATCAAGAACGACAACCCACGCGCAGCTATTCTGGCTAAAACCCTGGATGCAGCAACAGGTAAACTGCTGGAAGAGAACAAATCTCCTTCCCGTAAAACCGGTGAGCTGGATAACCGTGGTAGCCACTTCTACCTAGGTCTGTACTGGGCACAGGAAGTATCGGCTCAAACTGAAGATGCTGAACTGGCTGCACAGTTTGCTCCGCTGGCAAAAGCACTGGCAGACAACGAAGAACAGATCGTTGCTGAACTGGCTGCTGCACAGGGCACACCTGCTGCACTGGACGGTTACTACCACGCTAAGCGCGAAACCGTTAAGAAAGTGATGCGTCCAAGTGAAACACTGAACGCTGCACTGGCTGCTGCTAACAAGTAAGCACTGCTAGGCAATCACTAAACGTCTACTGAAGACGATAAAAGCCCGGAGTAGGAAACTACTCCGGGCTTTTTGTTAATCGAGTTTGCTCTGGCCGACAGCCTGGCTTAAATCCGATTCAGATGTCGCAATAATATCTTCCGCCCGCACATAAGAGCGCTCTTCCGGCATAGGATGCAGCTTATCCATTGCCACTGACAATCCATGATCCGATACAATTTTCACATGATGCCTACGTAACAGCCGCGGCTCTTTTACCCCACACGAATGCGCAATCAGGCCAACGCCATAACTGATGTACTTATGGTAATGCGCTACACGGTTCGCTTTATCCGCAGGATCAAGCCCTTGCTGTAAGCGCGGATTATGGGTGGTAATGCCGGTAGGACAAGTATCTTTGTTACATTGCATCGCCTGAATACAGCCCAGCGAAAACATAAAGCCTCGTGCCGAGGTAACAAAGTCAGCACCGGTCGCCAGCGCCCAAGCAACCTTGGATGGGACAATCAACTTACCCGATGCGATGATCTTGATCCGTTTTTTAAGCCCACGCTCAACCAACATATCAACCAGCAACGGCAAACTTTCCTTCAGAGTCAGTCCCACATAATCCATCAAAGGCTGAGGTGCTGCCCCGGTACCGCCATCAGCACTATCAACAGTGATAAAGTCCGGCGCAACAGCCTCTCCCTTATCCAAAATCAGATCAAAGAAACGCTCCAGCCATTTCACATCACCTAATACCGCCTTAAAGCCAACTGGCTTACCCGTAACATCCCGTACCCGCTGGATCATCGACAATAAATCCTCCGGCGACCTTATATCAGGATGGCCATTAGGACTGACCGAGGCCTCTCCTTGAGGAATCCCCCTGATAGCGGCGATCTCGGCTGTGACTTTGCCTCCGGGAAGAATCCCGCCTTTTCCGGGCTTTGCCCCCTGACTCATCTTGATCTCAAACATCTTTACTTGCGGGTGGGCAGCAACCTCTCTGAGCTTTTCATTGCTAAGCAGCCCTTCCTCATCTCGAACGCCATATTTTGCCGTACCAATTTGAAAGACCAGGTCACAACCTCCCTCCAGATGATAAGGACTGAGACCTCCCTCCCCGGTATTCATCCAGCACCCAGCCCGTGAAGCTCCCATTGCAAGAGCCTGAACAGCAGGTTTAGAAATTGCGCCATAACTCATGCCGGAAATATTGAACAGGGAATGGGTGGTGTACGGGTGTTTACAGTAAGGCCCAATTGTCACATCACTGATCGGCACCGCATCTTCTTCCAGGGTCGGAAACGCGCAGTTCATAAAAAGAATCGAACCCGGAGGCTCCAGATTGCGGGTCGAACCAAACGCGATCATACGCTCGACATTCTTAGCCGCCCTATACACCCAGCTGCGTTCCGCACGGTTAAATGGCATCTCCTCCCTGTCCATTGCGAAAAAGTATTGGCGAAAGAATTCACCCTGCTTTTCAAACAGGTAACGAAATCGACCGATTACTGGATAGTTGCGGCGAATAGCCTGCTTGGTCTGCGTTACATCTCTGATGTAGAGGTAGACAATAAACAACACCCCTAATCCGAGCGCAAAGATAAACAGGGCTGACATGAACTGCAGCCCGAGCATGACCCAGGTTCCCATCTGTCTTCTCCTCACGTATATCCCGCTAAGCGGAATCATAGAACGGTGGAAAAAGTATCCGAGTTGCTTAAAGTTTATTCAACAAGCATAGACGGTCGGAAAAAGAAAAGCCGGGATGCAGATCACACCCCGGCAAACAGGAGAACTTTTGAAAGGAAATAGTGACGCTTAATGCAACTTCATTTTTGGCTTAACCGCATTACTGATCTTCTGTGCCAACATCACCGCTGAGGCTCTGATCCAGCCATGAATGGCGATTTGATGCATCCGGTACAACGATATATATACGATCCGGGCGATACGGCCTTCGATGAACATTGAACCCTTGGTGAGATTACCCATCAAGCTACCGACCGTACTGTATTTACTCAGGTTCACCAATGAGCCGTGATCTTTATAGATATAGCTTTTTAGCGGTTTACCTTGCTCTGCCAACTGAATATTTCGGTACACCAACGAAGCCATCTGATGTGCAGATTGCGCGCGGGGTGGCACCCAAGTACCATCAGGCTGTTCACACGCGCAGCAATCACCAATCACGTACACATCATCGTCAACCGCACTTTGCAGCGTCGGTTTAACAATAATCTGACCACCGCGACCGGTTTCAAACGCATCCATTTTCTGTACGAAATCAGGAGCCTTAACGCCTGCGGCCCACACCATCAAATCGGCGTCAATACGCTGCTCTTCATTGGCGATAAAACCCTGCTCGTCAGCGCGAATAACACGCGTATCTTCCAGTATTGTCACGCCGAGTTTCGCCAGCTCACGCTTAGCCGACAACGCAATACGCACAGGTAACGCAGGTAATATCCGCGGACCGGCTTCAATCAGGGTGATTTTCAGACGTTTAGCCGACATATCGGGCATACCATACATCTTCATCAAATCAGCAACATGATATAGCTCGGCTGCGAGCTCGACGCCTGTTGCACCACCCCCAACGATTGCAAGCTTAAGTGTGCCATCCGTAGACTGCTGATTGAGTCGCAAGAACTGGTTCAGCAATGCTCGGTGAAAACGCTCAGCCTGCAGGTGAGAATCCAGAAAGAAACTGTGATCTGCAACACCCGGCGTACCAAAGTCGTTACTCACACTACCAACAGCCATCACGAGCTGATCGTACGCAAGTTCACGCGCTGGCAATACCTCTTTGCCCTGCTCGTCATGCAACGCATCCAAACTGATGACCTTACAGGTACGGTCGATACCGGTCATTGTACCCAGCTGAAATTGATAACCGTGAATACTGGAATGCGCACGATAAACCACACCGTCGGTGTTGATATCGAGTGAACCCGTCGCGACTTCGTGCAACAGAGGTTTCCATATGTGGTTTCGGTTGCGATCAACCAGTATGATCTTCGCTTTGTTCTTTTTGCCGTACCTGTGGCCCAGTCTTGTTGCCAGTTCCAGCCCGCCGGCGCCGCCTCCTACAATTACGATGGTTTTCATTACACATTCCTCAAAGTAGTTTCAGGCCAACACTCCGTAAAGCGCTGGCCTGACTCCCCTTGAGGCTATATTCGCAAGCGACCAGATAGGTAACTTCACCACGTTAGTCGCTTTGTTCTGCCTTGAGAATACCTCATGAGACCAGTACAAACATAAACTTTAGTTGTAATTAATCGTTGCGTTTATGTAACCAATAGAAGGTAAAACAAACCGACAAGGCACAAAAAAGGCCCCTTAAAGAGGCCTTCTTAACAAGCGAAATACTCTGATCAGACTTTATATTTACTCAGTAAAGCCTGAAGATCATTTGAAAGCACAGACAGCTCCCGACTGGATTGAGCTATCTGCTGCGCTCCATCATCTGTTTCTTGGGAGACTTCATTGATTGCCACCAGCGAACGGTTAATCTCCTCAGCAACACTCGTTTGCTCCTCAGAAGCCGACGCTATCTGAATATTCATGTTGGTGATTCGTTCTACTGCTGCAGCGATTTCATGCAATACGCCACCCGCTTCTGACGCTTTCTGTCCTGCACTTTCTGCCTGAGAGGTACTGGTTTCCATAGCGCTCATCGCATGGCGTGAGCCGCTCTGCAAGTGTTCAATGGCGCCTCGAATCTCTTCTGTAGAGGTACGCGTACGCTGCGCAAGTGTCCGAACTTCGTCAGCAACAACCGCGAACCCACGACCCTGCTCACCCGCTCTCGCGGCCTCTATCGCAGCATTCAGTGCCAGCAGGTTGGTCTGTTCTGCAATATCGGTAATAACGTCAACGACCGATCCGATATTTTCACTGTCGCTATCCAATGCACTGATGCGTTCAGATACCTGCCGAACTTCGCCAACCAACGTATTGGTCGTATCCATTGCGTCATCGACAACCTCATTTCCGCTCACAGCTTGCTCCGTCGTTTTCTGTGCTTCGCGGTTTGCGCTTTCGGCCTGAGTCGCAACTTCCTGTGCAGAAGACACCATCTCATTCATCGCACTCGCAACCTGCTCAATCTCCAGGCGCTGAGCACTGATGCTTTGAGTTGTTTGACCGCTGATAGAGGTAAGTTGATCCGCGGCGGCCGCCATCGTTGTGGTTGCACCACTGATCTGACCAATCAGATGACGCATAGACTGAATAGTGATGTTGAAACTCTTCGCCATGCTGCCAATTTCATCTTCACGCTCCACTGCCACTTCCGTGGTAAGGTCGGCATCTTTGACGATATGCTCCATCGTGCTGCGCAAGTTATCGAGTGGCTTTCGTACCGAGTTATATACAGCAAAACTCAGGAAACTGAGCACCACAATCACCGCCAATGCCAAACCAACCAGCAGGATCAATGCATTCTCATAAGCATCTGCAAGTTCGCGCTGTTCTTTTTCGACCATACGCAACTGCAAGTTAACTAATGCGGTTATCTTATCGCTGATCGGGTCTATGTCTTTGTATAGAGGGCCATCGTAATCACTAAGACGGGAAGTGACTTTATTGCTGATTTTGCTAAGCAAATTGAGCTTATTCTCGACGCGATCAATAGCCTGGTTGGCTTTCAGGAATAGCGATTCGGCTTCATCTGCCAACTTCAGCTCTTCGCCTTGGAGATTCAGTGAACGATACGCCTGCCATTTTTCATCGATCTCTATCCGCGCTTTCTGTATCCCCTTTACCGCTTCAGTAGAGGTGATCAAACCGGAGTTCGCCTTATTAACCGCATCCACCACGAGAACGGCATAATCATCTGCGATAGTTTTTAAGTTTTCGAGAGGCACAACGCGTTGGTTGTATATACGGTCAACCCCTTCATTAGCCGCCTTCAACTGAACTAACGCAGTGAACACCAGTGCGATTAGCCCAAGAACAGGCAGAATAGAGGTCATCAGAAGTTTTGCACGAATTGAAAGATTGCTTATCAGCATAGGGATATCCAATGAGTTCTTATTGGTACTGCGTCCCTTAGTTGTTACTTACGTAACAAATTTCACATACGGAGAGGATCTTTAGCTACTACCCGTCGCGACTTCGCGTCCTGCGCCAGAGCCAATGTGTTATCTTATTTTTATTTAGTATGTTTAAACTTTCTATCGCTGACCCACAGCGAATACCGACATTTCAAGCCAGCAATACGATCAGGCTGTATTGCTTATTACCGTCTTCTGCTCTTTGTTACTCGACATCTGCTTCGCCCCCTACAACACCCTCTTCTAACCCCACGGGCATTGCTGTCGGAAGGTAGATACGAAAACAGGTTCCACAATTAATCTCACTTTCCACATCGATGCGACCACCATGCTGTTCAATGATGCTATACGAAATGGACAGACCTAAACCGGTACCTTCACCCACATCCTTGGTGGTATAGAATGGATCAAATATACGCGCCAGACTCGCTTTCGGGATTCCACATCCGGTATCTGAAATAGATACAAGAATGCCATCTTCAACAGGCTCAGTTTTGAGCGTTATTGTCCCAAAATTATCGATTGCCTGACTGGCATTGACCAGCATATTCATCCAGACCTGATTGAGCCTTCCTGCCTGACAGTTAACTAAAGGAAGCGGCTGAAGATCCGTGACGATCTCGGCTTTATACTTTAGTTCGTTCATGACCATCTTCAAGGTTAACTCAAGTCCTGAGTTGATATCGGCCGCTTCACGAATTCCTTTATCCTGACGTGAAAAAGAACGTAACGCAGCCACAATATCCCGAATGCGCTCTAAGCCTGCGTCATTATCGTCTAACAAGCTGGCCATATCTTCCCGTAGAAACCCGATGTCCAGATCTCGCCATAAGTCACGAAAACCTGAGAGACATTGCTTGAGCTGGTCTCCGGTTGGCTCTTCCGTACTATCGACCCATCGCTCCATCATAGAGAGCAGTTGACTAATATCATCAACATACTGACGTAACGTCGACGAGTTACTGAAGATAAACCCCATGGGGTTATTGATTTCATGGGCCACACCTGCAGCTAACTGGCCAATAGACGCCATTTTTTCGGCGTGAACCAGTTCCGATTCGGCCTTTTCTTTCGCCTGACGTAACTGTTGGTTCTCCAGTTGCAGTAGCTTTGCCCTAACGCTTGTCATCGTTTGAGCCACCAGCGCGGAAAACCTTTCGACCAGACTCTTATCGCTGTTGCTAAACCCCCCAATCTCACGACTGGTCAGCACGAGCACTGCGGTAGAATCCTGCAATTCCACCGGACTATAAAGTGCTGATCCTACCTCGTTTTTCAGCGATTCAGGCTGAGATTGCCATTCAGGAAGCTTATCAATACGGAATGTAGCCAGCGTACTGCCTTGAAGAATCCGACTAAATAACGCATCGATCCGCCATTCGCTGGAGAGGAAAACCCCGTCAGAACAAGCTGTACAACACATCCATCCAGGCTTTGACGGCTCAAGGACAAAACAATAGTTACATGGCAGCAGTTGGCGAAAAACATCGAACATCTGCGCAAACATCTCACCGGGAGCGTCCGATTTCAGTACTGCCTGCATTCCACCAAGCAGCAACTCACTCTCCTGATGATGACGCTCAGCCTGAGCTTTCAGACGTGTCGTTTCGAGTAGCGATTCACGCAGCTGTTCAATTGTTTCCATTTATTCTTTCGCTCCAAACACAACGGCTGAGATCATAAGGTTGCCATGACGATTTGTGCTATCCAGAAAACATCCCTGCTCTCCAAAGGTAAACGTCCCCAAGAACGGTTGCGGGAATTCGGCACCAATGCTGGTAACGACCTCTGGCATACGATCAGCCACCGTTAACATGCAGCCCGCGCAATACACGATCAGGGCACCCTGAGGTGCGTGCCTATCCGGCAACAGTTGCTTGGCGGTCTCCACCACTCGCCCTGCACGGCTGATCAGGCTATCGAGACTTCCGCGCATAAGATGGAGACGTTCACCCTCACAGACTTCGGTAAATAGCTGTAATCCACGTTGAGGGCTTAGCTCGGCAGGATGGCTCAGCAAATACTCAGAACAGCCTTCAGTTTCGTTGACTAAACGTCCCAGAGGATTCACCGTACTCTGCATCAAAACGCTACCACCTTCAGGCACATCATTCAGCAGCCCGTGAGTCCATTCGTTATAAACATCCGCAGCCGGTTTTCCGTCCAATGCCAGTAAGTGCCGCCCCTCCGCATGGGTCACAACCGCGCTGATATTTTCAGGGGTATAACCACTTGAAAAGCTATACCCAATACTTCCTGACGGAAACATCACCGCAACGACGATCCGATCACGATGCAACTCCCCTGCTACATATTGACACCAGTCGCCTGCGATCTGATTATCTGCCACACTGCCGCCAATGATCGGTACAGAACCGCCTATTAGCTCGACCATGCCCTCAATCACCTCCTCCTCTCTTCCGGGGGGCAGAATGCACCAGATGAGATCCGGGGTTTCCCAAGAACGCTCCGCATCGTCTAACGCACGCTCTAGCGCATCATAGCCCGCCTTTTTGGGATCATTCTCCAAAGCAGCAGCACCTACACCATAAGCACCCTCCTCGTCGTACAGCGCAAACAAACCAAGCCCTGCACTATCAGAGGGTGTAACACCTGTTTCGGTCATAATCCCCTGGCAAGAACTGCCTGCCACTAACGTTGGGCAACGCTGAGAGAGCAGTTCGAGGGCGTCCTCAGAGAACATTCTGCAATTACCTGACAAAATCGCCAGACTGGGATATGTATCGGAAGGAAGCGCGGTTAAGAGTTCATCTACCGCAGCATATGGATCGGAGTTTAGTGCACTGTTCGTAATAATTTGCATCGGCGCTGTCCCTAAAAATCCCTTTTAGCCTACACGCATGACCTACGGCTAATGTGACTCGCGTAGTCAGAAATAAAATCTAATTCAGATAATCTAGACCTGCACAGCGCCAAAGTAAAATGCTGGCGATACTAAGCCCATGACCACCCAGTTTAGGGTTGCCTGTCCGACCAAACAGCCAGCTCATTGCCGCTCGGCTCGGTAAAGTGAAAACGTCTTCCACCCGGGAAATCAAATATAGGTGTACTGATAATGCCACCGGCTCCCTCTACCTTGGCCTGAGTCGCTTCCAGTGACTCGCTGTAAAGCACAATCAACGCCGCGCCGTGCGATACCTGAGACGGCATATCTGCTTGATAGAAACCGCCATCCAACCCCTGATTAGAAAACGCTGTGTACTCTGGTCCGTAGTCTACAAACTCCCATCCAAACGCCTCTTGGAAGAATACTTTTGTCGCGCTTAGATCTCTTGCGGGAAACTCAACGTAATTAATTTTTTCATGATCAGACATGCCAATAATCCACCGTTTTCTTAAGCGTTACAGGCAGTATTGATGGAAGACGCCTCTGAGACAACTCACATCAATTAACTACGGTAGAGCGATGCTTTCTCAATCATCCCTCTACCGCAGCCTGCCTACCACCGAATCCTTCTTACCTCTATTTCGATACGACCTTCTTACCCTTCATCGCCATTAAGCCGGCAGCCGTCACAATAGCAATACCTGCCCAACTCACCATCGACAAGCTTTCATCCCATAACATCCACCCAAACAGCGCCGCCAGAGCAACTGACGAGTATGTAAAGGGCCCCAACTGCCCTGCAGGTGCCAACCCATAGCCTTTACTTAACAGGAGCTGCGCTGCCGTGGAGGTGCCCGCCATCAATACCAGCCATAAAAGCTGTTCTGTATCCGGGGTAGTCCATACCAGCATCGCAGGCACAAAAGACAAAATCGCCGCAAAAAACGAGAAATAGAACACAATGCGCTTCGCGGGTTCGGTGCTAGACATACGCCGGATAACAATCCGGGCAAATGCCCCCAACATGGCACCAAACAAAGCAATAAACACCGCGACGTTCAACGTGCCCTCACCGGGATTGAGAATGAGTACTACGCCGACAAACCCAACGGTAATCGACCATTTAACGATCCCGGACACCCGCTCGCCCAACCACCATAATGCAATGATCGGCATAAAAAACGGACCGGTTTGCTTCAACAAAGCCGCTTGAGCCAACGGCAGATGTCCCCATGAATAAAAGAGACAGGTCATCGCGGTGACACCCACTGCCGCACGCAGAAAATGCAGATGCAGTCTTTCGGTTTTAATTGCGCGGGTGCCTTTGCGCAAGATCCACGGCAACAGCAAACACAAACCAAACAAGTTACGTGCAAAGACAATCACTTCCGTTGGCAGCTCACCCGATAGCTGTTTAATAACCATCCCTGAGCACACCAGAAAAAATTCGGACAACACAATCAGTAACGCACCCCGATACACGGGAGAATAATCCATAAGTACTTTGCTTCCCTTCAAAACGAAGAAAGCCAGACGCCCCTTTAGGGGACATCTGGCTGGTTCAGCGACGAGCAGTCAGTGTTAATTAGATGGCGATAATCTCGAAGTCACCGACCATCTCCTTCGCGGCTGCTTCGCTAGTGACCACGGCAAGGCTGGCCTTCGCCGGATCAAGATAGGTCTTCGCAACACGTTTCAGGTCATCAATTGTCACTTTCAGAATACGCGTACGAAAACGCTTACGCTGCTCCGGAGTACGCCCAAACAACTCACTATGGAAAGCCTGCTTTGCTTCTCCAGCAGGCGATCCCGGACGGTCGATGGAGCTAACCACACCCAAAATGGCTTCTTCTAGCTTTTGAGGATCGTGTTCCTCTTCCAACAACCATGCTACAGATTTATCAAAGTCGTCCAGCGTTTCACTCAAGCGAGGGTCGCGATAGGAAAAGAAACGGAACGCCGCATCAGCAGAGTCCTGTCCTGCACCGGAACCATAGGCACCACCCTGCTCACGAATAGCGCGATGCAGGTAGCCGTTGCGCAAGAAGTCACCCAACACCGTCAGCGCCGCGGAGTCTTCATGCTCAACCGTCACAGTCTCATAAGCCTTGGCACAGAAGTTTACCTGCGTACTTGTAGTCCAGAGCTGTTTAACCTGACCCCGCACTGACTCCAACTCAAATCCACTATCAGTGGATGCGGAGGTAGAACCGGCCCAGGTATCAGCCAATGATTTAGCCAACTGATCCTGCTGCTCGGCTTCCGCCACCACCAGAAACTGACGTGGCGCTGTCTTTATCTTCTCATGCAACGCACATAACTGGTCGGAGAGTGACTGAAGTTCCGCTTCATCGTTGAGTCGATCATCCAACTGCTTGGTAGCGCGAATCCCTTCCAGACCACGGGTGTCATGTGCCAGGCGTGCCGCTGGGCTCATTTGTGCCAACGCCGCCATAATGGCCAAACTGTGTCCGTGCCCTGTAATACTCTGCTCTTTACGGGTTCGCTGCTGGGCAACAATTTCACGGATACGTGCTTTTTCATCAAAGCGCGCATGGTGTAACGTTTCATGCAGCAATGCAGTCATCTCTTCCTGCTTCGACACCAACGCCTTACCCGCTAACGTGAAGTAACCTTTCACGTCCTGCTCACTATCAATGGCACCACGAATAGATGAATAAGCGTGTACGCTGCCTGTCACCTGCGCCTGATACTGCTGGTTTTCCATATAGTTGCGATCACCACAGCCCATCTCTGTCAGCAAGTGACTATAGAGCGGCAACAGGCGTTGCTCATCGTCGCTGAGTGCAGGCAGGTCCATAATGATCTGCTGATACACTAAACCATTCGTACCTTGCTCATATTGGGTCAGCGGCAACTTAGGATCTTTACCCGTCGCTTCCGGAATACTCATTTCATCCGGCACATCGTTGATCGTCACTTTTGGCAGGATGCTTTCATCATCCTCCTGCATCTGACGCTCTTCTAACGCCGCAGCCTGATCGATCAACGCCTGGGCTTCGGTATCACTTAGCTGCTGGCGAACCGCTTCGAGATTGTCCGCTTCCACCTGATCACGACGTTTAGCCAGATCCGCATCCGGTCGTAACGTCAGACGTACGCGATGGGTGTTATCCAGCAACCATTCTTTGACCAAGCGCTGCACAAAGTCAGGTTCCTTGATCTGTTCATGCAAAGATTCCAACACCGGATCTAGGTTCAGCAATGCAATCGCATCACCACGATGAATCGCGGAAGGCATCGCCGCCAGAATCAAATTCAGGCCATAAGGGTGCCCATCACCACTGATCTCGCGCTGAATTAACTCCAGCTGGTGCAGTTGGGCTTCCAGCATCTCCTGGGGTACGCCCTCTTCCGCCACTTTTTCCAGCGTTTCAAGCACCAGCGCCTCGAATTGACTCGCACAGTCAGCTTCACTGCCTTCAATGCCACACATAAAGCTCATCTGACGATTAGAGTCTTCAAGACCGCACATCGGTGAAGGCGCCGTGCCCAGATCAGTCGTTTCCAACGCGTGACGCAGCGGGGACGCGCTGTTATCCAGCAAAACCCGTGACAACAAATGCGCCTTTAACTGCTCTTCAAGATTGGTCGAGTGGCCCATGAGCCAACCCAACACATGGTGGGTTTTAGCGCTGATATCGTCCTGATCAAGTGCGTAAGCTTCTTCAATACACACTGGTGCGTGATAAGGCTTTTCCTCTTCCACACCGATCTCAACATCCAGTTTGTCGAACTTATTCAGCGCACGCTCTTCGAAACGTTGCTGCAAGTCACTTACTGACATATTTCCGAACGTCATGAATACCGCATTGCTCGGATGATAGTGAGTTCGGTAGAACTCAAGCAGCTCGTCGTAACTCAGGTCCGTAATAGACTCTGGATCACCGCCGCTGTTGTAATGGTATGTGGTCGTTGGAAACAGGTATTTGCTCAGAGTCTGCCATAAGGTGGAGATCGGAGAGCTCATGGCACCCTTCATCTCGTTCAGCACAACACCTTTGTATACCAGTGGCGAGGTCTTATCACCGGCTTCGGCAAACTCCATGCGGTGGCCTTCCTGCGCAAAATCAAGTGGATCAAGACGCGAGAAAAATGCTGCGTCAAGATACACATCCAGCAGATTATTGAAGTCCTTCGTGTTCTGGCTGGCAAATGGGTACGCCGTCCAGTCACTGCTGGTAAACGCATTCATAAAGGTATTCAAAGAACGGCGCGTCATCATGAAAAATGGATCACGCACCGGATAGTTTTCACTGCCGCATAACGCGGTGTGCTCGAGAATATGAGCAACACCAGTTGAATCCATCGGCACGGTGCGAAACGCCACCAGAAAAACGTTCTCTTCATTATCTGCCGCTATATGGTAGTGCTTGGCACCGGTCTTAACGTGGGTGTACTCCGCCACCTCAACACCAAGAGAAGCAATGGTTTCCGCGCGATCAAAAATGAAGCTGGCGTAACAATCCTGTACTTGCATAGAAACTGAAGCCTTATATAGATGTAGATATCGATAATTCCTGCACACCCTTTCCGAATTAAAGCCGGAGGGTGAATCTGGCTTTTCACTGCCAATATATCGTCGATTGTATAGAGAAGCCCGCAGGTTTCAAAAAACTGTTGCAATTAAGTTCTAGTCTAGAAGCTGAATTTCGGTTTTGTCTCCAAAAAACACTCTTCCGCAGCGCAACATGTAGTGAATAGTTGCGACGAAATTTTTGGAAGCAGTGAAAGAGATATGCCCACTATTCTGTTTTATAAGTGTTTTTAAAGAACAAAAGTTCCAAAATAAAACTTTTGTGCAGCGCACAAATAGAAGTTGACAGGTTATTTTTTAGCCACTATATTTGACTCTAATTGCTGCAACGCACAAAAGAATCAAACCAGCTTATACTCAAGGTGATAACCATGTACGACCTGATGAAAGACGTAAAGGAAAAAATGCAGCCAGCAGTAGACGTGGCTGAAATTAATAAGAAAGCTGCAGAAAAACTGTTCGCTCTGCAGTCCGAGTACGTTACCGATTTCGTAAACTCTTGCGTATCTCAGATGAAAGCGCTGACCGAAGTTAAAGAGCCATCTCAGGCGGTAGAGCTGCAGATGACTTACTTCAAATCGCTGGAAACTAAGCTGGCAGATATCGCAGAGAAAGAGTACGACGCTCTAAACGAAGCGAAAGATCAGATCACCGAAGTTGTTGAAAAAAGCCTGACGGACCTGCGTGATAACGATTACGTAACCGAGATGACCAAATACATGAACGACGCTAGCGAGACAGTTAGCAAGTACATGAATGAAGCAGCAGAAGCTGTCGCTGAAGCGCCCGTTGTAGCACCTGCTGCTGCACCTGCTCCGGCAAAAGCTGCGAAAGCCGCTACACCGAAAAAAGCACCGGCTAAAACATCTCGCAAGACCACTGCAGCTGCTGCAGAGTAATACCGAATGCGCTCTATAGGGGGCCGATCAGCCCCCTACTTGTTCCACTCTGGCTATTACAGCCTTTATCCCTTTTTTCCGGCCTGCATGGCCGGATTTTTTATATTCCCGCCTAAGCAATCAATGGTTCTATAGATCAGTTAATATCTTCCAACCTTGCCAACGCTGGCAACGGGCCGTCTAACCCCATCGCAAACCGCATGACCTTATTTTTCGCAGGTGTCACTCGCTCTGCCAGACCAAGCCCTATATTGCGAACGATCTTTAACGGCACATTGTCGTTGCTGAAAACCCGGTAGAACATATCCATCGCCTGCATCATCATCAAGTTGTGATTGCGGCGCTGTTTTTCATACGCTTTCAGTACTGCAAGTGAGGTGAAGTCTTCACCATTGCGCTGCGCGATCAAAATCGTTTCAGCCAATGCGGCAGCATCCAGTAAACCGATATTGACGCCTTGCCCCGCTAATGGATGGATCATATGCGCAGCATCACCTGCCAGCGCAACACCTTCCTTTACATATTCCTGTGCATGCTGACGACGAAGAGGGAAAAAACCACGCTCCAATAACTTATCGATCTTGCCAAGACTTTCTGGGAACGTGTCTGTCAGCTCTGCCATAAACTGATCTTCACCCAGTGACATCAAACGCTTCACGTTGGCCGGCGTGTTGTACCACACCAACGAGGCATGCTGACCAGGTAAAGGCAGGAATGCCAACGGCCCCGTCGATGTAAACTGTTGCCATGTAATATCTTGCTGGGGGTAGTCAGTTGTCACGGATGCAACCAGAGCACACTGTTCATAGTCCCATTTATGGACACCAATGCCTGCTGCCTGACGCACACGCGATTCACCACCGTCGGCGGCGATCAATAAACGCCCGATCACTTCGGTACCATCTTCAAGGCGTACCACGCTTGCACCTGGAGAATAATCGATCGACTCAGTCTTGGCCGGACAGATAAGATCAACATTGTCAAAAGCTGACATACGTTCAAGCAGTGCTAACTGAATAATTCTATTTTCTACAATATGTCCCAGATAGGGCTGAGCAATATCGTCGGACACAAACTCGGTAGACGCACGTACTTCATCAGATTCCCACACCTTCATACGACGATATGGGCAGTGACGACGAGAAAGAATACCTTCCCACGCCCCCACCATATCAATGACATTCTGCGATGCTACGCTGATTGCGGAAACGCGCAGATCGTGAGGCTGATCGGGATCAAATCCCTTGGGGTACTGATATTCCAATACACCTACCGACAGTTTACTTCCACCCAGTGCGCAGGCAATGGTTGCACCTACCATACCGCCACCCACAATCAGAACGTCATACCGTTTGTTCATGGTTTTCCGCCATCGTCCATTACAAAAAATTCTCGCAAGTATACCCAATACGGTCACCCGCTGCTCGTGAGAGATCAACACCAAATCCCACCGACCAAAAGACAACCCCTGATCAAATATTAGACAGAACAGAAAAGCTTGCATAAAATTAGTGATGATTTACGTTTTCAGAATCTACCGACTTACCCAAGATAGTTTCACGCTCAGGGACCCGATCAACTCTATCCGGGTCTCGGTTAACCCATAACTCGTGGGGAACTATCATGATTAAGAAAGGCCTGACCCGGAAAAAGCTGGCTAGTTCGATACTGCACGCATTGGGCATGACCGCATTAGTTTTTATGGGTAAAGCCGCGTATGCCGGTATCCATAAAAGCCCCAACGACCATCGAGAGTTGCAGACATTCAAGCTCACAAATGAACTGTCTGTACTGCTTATATCTGATCCCAAGACTGACAAGGCTGCTGCGGCAATGAATATTGCGGTAGGCTCCAATGCTGATCCCAAAACCCGTCCCGGACTCGCACACTTCCTTGAGCACATGCTGTTCCTGGGTACACAAAAGTATCCGGACGCTGGCGCCTATAAAGCCTACATACAGTCGCATGGCGGGCATATGAACGCCTACACGGCACACGAAAATACCAATT
Organism: Pontibacterium sinense; assembly: GCF_015209595.1. Lineage (GTDB taxonomy): Bacteria > Pseudomonadota > Gammaproteobacteria > Pseudomonadales > Balneatricaceae > Pontibacterium > Pontibacterium sinense. The sequence continues at coordinate 76,396 of NZ_JADEYS010000018.1, forward strand.
ACTATTTTGATATCGCCTCAGACAACCTTGAACCCGCATTAGATCGATTCGCCCAATTCTTTATCGCCCCTCTGCTGGACGAAAAATACGTTGATCGGGAACGTCATGCCGTGCATTCCGAGTACAAGTCCAAAATACGTGATGACCGACGTCGTTCGTACGCCGTGACCAAACAGGTGATGAATCCTTCCCACAGCTTTAGTCACTTTGACGTAGGTACGATAAAAACATTGGGGGGAGATGTACGCACAGACCTCGTAGAGTTTTATGACCAGTATTATTCATCCAACCTGATGACACTGGTGGTTGAGGGCAAAGAGTCCATCCCTGAACTGAAGCAGATGGTTGAAAAGCTATTCAGTGCTATTCCCAACAAAGAAGCTGAACCCATCAACGTCGACGCGCCATTGTTTGAAACCGGCACACTGCCCGCCCACCTGAGTATTAAGTCGCTTAAGGACAACAATACGCTGGCACTCACCTTCCCGGTTGAAAGCGTGCGGGACTCCTGGCAGGAAAAACCACTGCTCTATATCTCTGACCTTGTTGGCTATGAAGGCCATGGCAGTCTATTGGCCTATCTAAAAGATCAAGGGTATGCCAACAGCCTATCAAGCTCGACCGGCATCGATCTGAAAGATCAGGCCGCGTTTAAGGTGAAAATTGAATTAACAGACGCTGGGCTTGAACAGCAACAAAAAGTGATTGAAGCATTCTTTTCGTATATGGAGCTGATTCGTCGCGACGGTATACAACTGGCGCTCTATCAGGAACAAAGGCGACTGAAAGATGCGGAGTTCCGGTTTCATCAAGGCACAACACCCATGAAGGAAGTCAGCCACCTTGCAGCCATGATGCAACGGTTCCCCGTCGAACACGTGTTCGACGCCCCTTATGTTATGGAGCGTTTCGACGCCAAACAGATCAAATCCTATCTTGATCAGATTTCGCCAAATAACATGCTGGTTACAACCCAATCACCCGACCTTAAAACTGATCGAATAGACCCGTGGTACAACACCGGCTATCGGGTTGATACGCTAAACGCCGATCAGCTGAAAAACTGGCAAAAACCTGCCGCCATTGCTGATCTAAATGTCCGGAGCCGCAATCCTTTTATGGCCGATGAAATGGTCGTAAAAGCGAATACGGATGACGCGGAAGTCAGCCGTCCCGAGGTCGTATTTGAACGAAACGGTATGCGCCTGTGGCACCTGCAGGACACCGAATTTAATACACCAAAAGCGGATACCTACTTCTCGGTCGCCACACCCAATGCGAATAGCAGCGTAGAACACGCCATCATGACGGCGCTATATACCCAGATGGTATCTGACCGCCTCAACGAGTCGCTCTACGACGCCGAGTTGGCTGGCCTAAGCACACGGATCTACAGTCATATGCGTGGCTTTAGTGTCAGAGTGTCCGGCTATAGCGACAAACAAAGCGTACTTCTCAAAACCGTCACATCCTCACTCAAGGACACCGAGTTTGACCCACAACGATTCACCATGCTGAAAGACGCGTACCGCGACGAATTGCTGAATACGAATAAGGATCGTCCGTTTAACCAGACCATGCGTGAGCTATTTCGCCTGCTGCTACCTCAGTGGAGTGCTGAAGAAAAAGTTGCCGCACTGGATAGCATTTCCCTTGAGGATATAGAGAACTTTGTGCCTAATCTCTTCCGGGAAAGCAATATTCAGATGATGACCCACGGCAACCTCACCACCGATGATTCAATCGCCTTAGCCCGCATTGTTGAAGACCAGTTCGTCCCCGCTCAACAAGCAACCCCAGAAGTTGAATCACCCGTGGTTAGATTGAGTGACGGTAAGCCACTAGTGCAAACTCTCGATATCCGGCACAACGACTCTGCCATCAGCGTGTACTACCAAGGCGAAGACACACAGATCAAAACTCACGCCAAGTTTAGCTTGCTGAGTGAGTTGGTCTCTTCTGACTTCTATACTCAGTTACGCACCGAAAAACAGCTAGGCTATATTGTATTCGGAACCCCCGTCATGATGGTCAAGACACCGGGACTTGCCCTTGTCGTACAAAGTCCTGTCGCGGAACCCCAGCTTCTTGAAACTCACATCAAGAACTTCGTATCAGATCTGGAAACCACACTAAAAAACTTGAATCCGATGCAGCTGGACCGCCTTAAACAAAGTGTCATCGCAAAAGTTTTAAAGCAGGATAAAAACCTGACGGCCCGCTCTAACAGATTCTGGAAAGATATTGATGATCAATCATTGGATTTCGATAGTCATGAAGCCCTAGCAAACGCCGTCGCCGACCTCTCTATCGACGATCTGATCGACTGCTATGAAGGCCTGGCGGCAAGGCAACTGGTGGTTCGCAGCTACGGGCAAAAACACAAAGCGGAAAATGGTAATAGCGCAGAAATAGGCAAACGTTGCGACACTGAGATTAAACAGAAGAAACAAAGACAGGAGTTTTTTGAAACTTAGTCATCACCAAATGACCGTGTACTTCAAGACGGTCACTAACGACCCACAAAAAAGGGGCCATCGATTTATCGACAGCCCCTTTCTCAATCAATCGTCGGATACGATCAGATCTCGGTCACACCACCCATATATGGCTGTAATGCTTCAGGAACCTGAATTTTACCGTCTGCCGTCTGGTAGTTTTCCATGACCGCCAACAAGGTACGACCTACCGCCAGACCAGAGCCGTTCAGTGTGTGCAACAGTTCTGGCTTATTGGTTTCAGGGTTACGCCAGCGAGCCTGCATACGACGTGCCTGGAAATCGCCCATATTGGACACAGAAGAGATCTCACGATACTTCTGCTGACCCGGCACCCAGACTTCCAGATCGTAAGTTTTTACGGCACTGAAGCCCAGATCGCCGCCACACAACGCTACAACACGGTATGGCAGATTCAGCTTCTGCAAAATCGCTTCTGCATGACCGGTCATCTCTTCCAGTGCATCCCAGGATTTAGACGGCTCAACCATCTGCACCATCTCAACCTTTTCAAACTGGTGCTGACGAATCAAACCACGCGTATCACGACCAGAGGCGCCCGCTTCAGAGCGGAAACACGGCGTATGGCTGGTAAACTTCAGTGGCAGCTGGGATGCATCAATAATCTCATCACGGACCATATTGGTCACAGGGACTTCTGCTGTAGGGATCAGATAGTAATGACGATCACCAAACGGCAGTTTGAACAGATCTTCTTCAAATTTAGGTAGCTGACCCGTACCACGCAAAGAATCGCTGTTCACCATGTAAGGCACGTACACTTCGTTGTAGCCGTGCTCTTCGGTCTGGGTATCCAGCATCATCTGGATCAACGCACGATGCAGACGCGCTAACTTGCCTTTCAGCAGAGAAAAGCGAGAACCCGTAATCTTTGCTGCAGTTTCAAAGTCCAGTTGCCCAGCTTTCTCGCCCAGTGCTACGTGATCAACAGGCTCGAAGTCGAACGCGCGTGGTGTGCCCCAAGTGCGGACTTCAACGTTATCATCTTCATCAGCACCTTCTGGTACAGACGCATCAGGGATGTTCGGTACGCCTGCCAACAAATCTTCGAGTTTCGTCTGCAGAGTAGCCAGCTCTGCTTTCGCAGCATCCAGTTTACTTCCCAGATCCGCTACTTCTGCCAACAACGGCTGAATATCTTCACCGGCAGCTTTTGCTTTACCGATGCTTTTCGATCGGGTGTTACGTTCACTTTGCAGGTCCTCGGTCTGAACCTGGAGTTCTTTACGCTGATTTTCCAACGCAACAAACTGGTCTACCGGGAACTCATATCCCTTTTTCTTCAGTAGCTCTGCTACTTCTTCCGGATTGGAACGTACGTATTTTGGATCAAGCATGGGACTCTAATGCACCTTATTAAAACAAGCGTGTAAACCACAAACCGCCAGACAGTGCGGCGATACATAACAGGACGCTTAATAATATATAAATCGCCGCATACATGACATGCCCTTCGTGAAGCATTGCGACGGTTTCCAGCGAAAAGGTGGAAAAAGTTGTGAAGGCTCCCATAAAACCCACCATCAACAGGGGTCTGAACTCGGGGTTCAAGCGGGCTTTTTCCATAATCAACACAAAACAAACTCCCATCAAAAAGGAGCCGATCACGTTGCAGGCGAGCGTTCCATAAGGAATTTTGTGCTCAGCGTTATTCAGCACACTACTCATGCCATAACGAGCCAAAGCACCAAAAGCGCCGCCAACCGCAATCGCGATAATGTTCTGCATTGAGCTAATCCTTATATCTTTGCAGCGGACTTTGCTCATCCAGCGTCCGCAAATACTTCAGTTTGTCTGCGATTTTCTTTTCCAAACCCCGGTCTTCGGGGATGTACCAGTTTTGATCTGCCAACTCAGGCGGCAAGTAGTTTTCACCTGCTGCATAACCACCTGGCTCGTTATGGGCGTAGCGATACTCGGCACCGTACCCCAGATCCTTCATCAGCGAGGTCGGGGCGTTACGCAGATGTTCTGGTACGTCATAGCCGGGTTGCGATGCTACATCAGCACGACACTGGTTATAGGCCATATAAAGCGCGTTGCTCTTTGGCGCACATGCACAATAGACCGCAGCCTGAGCAATAGCACGCTCACCTTCAGCAGGGCCCACCCGCTCAAACGCGTCCCACGCTGAAAGCACTACCTGCATTGCACGTGGGTCGGCATTACCAATATCTTCTGAGGCAATCGCCACCAGACGGCGTGCGATATACAGCGGATCACAGCCTCCATCCAACATCCGGCAGCACCAATACAACGCACCATCAGGTGATGACCCACGCACGGACTTGTGGAACGCAGAGATCATGTCGTAATACAGATCACCCTGTTTATCATAGCGACGACCGGTAGAGCGCAACACCTCCTCCATCACGGTATCATCTACAACTTCACCGTGATCGGATTCTGTTGCAAGATCTGATGCGATTTCCAGCAGATTCAGCGCACGACGCGCGTCACCGTCCGCTGCTATCGCCAACTTATCCAGCAGATCATCATCGATTATCAGCTTGCGTGCACCCAGACCGTGCTCTTCATCATTCAGCGCCCGGTCTATCAATCCTCTAATCTCTGCTATTTCTAAACTACGCAGCAGATATACACGTGCACGCGACAGCAAGGCATTATTCAGTTCGAATGATGGATTTTCGGTGGTGGCGCCCACGAAGATAATGGTGCCATCCTCGATGTAGGGCAGGAACGCATCCTGTTGAGACTTGTTGAAACGGTGTACTTCATCGACAAACAGGATCGTTTTACGGCCAGACTGCATCTGGATCTGTTTCGCCTGCTCCACAGCAGTACGAATATCCTTCACCCCGGATAAGACTGCGGACAATGTCAGAAAGTGTGCATCGACATGATGTGCAATCAATTTTGCCAGCGTCGTTTTCCCCACACCCGGAGGCCCCCAGAACAGCATAGAGTGAGCTGCTCCTTGCTCCAACGCGGTTCTTAACGGCTTTCCCTCTGCCAACAGATGGGATTGCCCTGCATAGTCCTGCAACCGAACAGGCCGCATTCGCGCGGCCAGAGGCTCGTACACCTTTTGCGGGGCACCAAACAGATCATCCATCAGAGTTCGCTTTCCAGAATAAGATCAGCACCCTCTGGCAGTTCAAACTCAAACTCCTCAGGATCCATCTCAGGATTGATTTGCTGATTCGCGAATACAATCGTTGTGCGCTGACCCAACGTATCCTCCAGCATCAGCTCAGAGATCACATCACCGGCAAAGAATAGGCGGATACGTTTAAAGGTATTTTGATCCGATAATGGCAACAGTTCGAACAGCTGATCGCTACCGTCTGCTGCGCCACCGCCACTGATACTGAACTGTTCGCGCAGCTCATCGATCTGCCCATTCAGGATTAATGCTGGCGCGCTACTGGTACCGTTTTGGGACGGTTTACGCGTCACCTGCTCCAGATCGGGATCGAAGACCCAAATATAAGTACCGTCACCCACGATCTCTTGCGGATAAGGCTCATTACTGATCCAGCGAAACTTATTAGGTTTAGCAACTGTAAGACTACCGCTGTTTTCCTGAACACGCCCACCCTGATCTGCAGAAGCGATCTGCGAGAAATCAGCACTGAAGGTGTTATATCCGTCCAACAAACCTTTGAGCTTTTCGTCGGACGGCCCAGCATGAGCAAACGCAGCAACACTCAACACCGTTGCCGCAACACAGAACTTCTTTAGATACTTAATCATCATTAATCCTTCACCGGAGGTGGCGCCAGTACTTCACGCTGTCCGTTGCTGCCTGCTGTACTCACAACACCAGCCGCTTCCATTGCTTCGACCATACGTGCAGAACGGTTATAACCGATCTTCAGCTTACGCTGCACACTTGAGATCGAGGCTTTGCGTGTTTGGGTCACAAACGCCACCGCTTCATCATAAAGTGGATCCTGCTCATCATCGAACAAACCACCTGAACCGGTTATGACTGAATCAGTACTCTCTGCGTTCAGAATTTCCTCAACAAATACGGGTGAACCAATTTTCTTCCAGGCTTCAACTGCTCGATGCACTTCATCATCCGAGACAAATGCACCGTGTACGCGGTTTGGAATACTGGTGCCCGCGGGTAGGTACAGCATGTCACCCCACCCTAACAGGTTCTCTGCGCCGCCTTGGTCCAGAATGGTTCGGGAATCAATTTTTGACGATACCTGAAAGGCAATTCGAGTCGGAATGTTGGCCTTAATCAGACCAGTGATCACATCCACCGATGGTCGCTGAGTAGCCAAAATCAAATGAATACCCGCCGCACGCGCCTTCTGTGCAATACGGGCGATCAACTCTTCTACCTTCTTGCCAACGATCATCATCATGTCGGCGAATTCATCAATCACGACAACGATGTAAGGCAATGTTTTCAATTCCGGTGGCGGAGAGTCTGCTGGCATACCATACTCTTCCGGATTCCAGAGCGGATCTTTCAGAGGATTCCCCTCTTTACGCGCTTTCTCGATCTTGTCGTTAAAACCAGCAATATTACGCACGCCCATCTTAGCCATAAGACGGTAACGTTCTTCCATCTCACCTACACACCAGCGCAGACCCGCAGCAGCGTCCTTCATATCGGTAATAACCGGTGTCAGCAGATGCGGAATGCCGTCGTAGATCGACAACTCCAGCATTTTCGGGTCAACCAGCATCAAACGAACTTCGTCCGGTGTCGCTTTATACAGCAGGCTCAATAGCATTGCGTTCACGCCCACGGACTTACCTGAACCGGTTGTACCTGCCACCAGCAGGTGAGGCATTTTCGCCAAGTTCGCGACAACAGGATTACCACCGATGTCGTTACCCAGACCCAGTGTCAGTTTCGACGGGGCCTCAAGGTATGGCTTGGAGTTCAACACCTCACTCAGACTCACTGTCTGACGCTCTTCGTTCGGTATCTCAACACCAATGACTGATTTACCAGCAATAACTTCTACAACACGTACACTGCTGACGGCCATCGAGCGCGCAAGGTCTTTTGCCAAGTTTGTAATCTTGCTGGCTTTCACACCGGGTGCAGGCTGGATTTCAAAGCGGGTGATCACGGGACCAGGGTTCACTTCAACCACTTCAGCGATAACGTTGAAGTCTTTCAGCTTGGACTCAAGCAAACGGGACATCATCTCCAGCTGTTCGGGTGAGTAACCCGCTGACTGATTTAGTACAGGGGGATCCAGATTATCCAGCGACGGAATTCGCATTTTAGGTCGAGTCGGACGTTTACTCCCCTGCTCAGGCTCAAGTCCAAGGTCTTTGTCCTGCATCGGCTTATGCGTTTCTGACAGAGGTACGATACGCAGCCCTTTAGGCTCATCAGGCGACACAGGATTTAACAGACCAGAATCTGAACTATTCTCCGGCACGCTGTTATAACTCGCCTCCGGGGCCTCTTCATAGTCGGAGGATGTCGGTTCGTGATCGCAATGTTTAGATGCTTCAACAAACTCGGCACCTGGCGCTGGAGAGGGTTCAAATGGAACCTCGTCGTCAGTACTGTATGTTTTCGTCATTGGTTCATTGAATTGCGGCTCCTGACGTACATCTGTCGCAGGCTCACGCTGAGGTTCCGGACGTAATACGGCGGGTTCAGCAACAGAATCAGGTACCAAACTCGGTGATCGGGACTGGCCTAATAAGGGGTCGTTGAATTCATTGTGTTCTGGATATAACGCCGCCCCACTATGACTAGGATTATCATGGCTATCAGCGTGTTGAGTGCTGCGCAATGTATCCGTATCAATTGTCGGTTCGGGCCTTAAGGTTGCGACTGAACGCAAAGATTCATCGGACACATCGTCCCTGTGCTGGTCCTCCTCGTATTCCGAGTCGTCATGACGTTGTGGCAGCGCAGCAGCAGAGCGTTCTTTAATCTTTTCTACACCGGTTACAACACCTTTGCCAATGAGTTCCAGCAAACTTCCCCAGGATGCCTCGATAAACAGGGTGCTTCCAAACAACAGCAAGGTGAACAACAATACAGAGCTGCCCACGACACTAAACAAGCTGACAAACTGATCAGACAAGGCCTCTCCCAGCAAGCCTCCTGCTGAAAACGGTAGCTGCATCGTTTGGTTATCAAAATGGGTCGACGCCAGCGCTGCGGCTCCCGCCAGCACAAGCAAGCCGCCAATAGAGCGCAGAATAAAATAGGGGACGGAATCCATCAGCCCAACGTCTCGACGCAACAAAAAGCGGACAGCGGGCAAGACAATCAGTAACGGAATCAGATATGCAGCGATCCCCACACCAGATAACGTAAAGTCAGCCAGCCATGCCCCAACCTGCCCGGTATAGTTTCGCACGTCTGGTTGGTAGCCTAAGTGGGACCAACCAGGATCACGAGGGTCATATCCCAGCAATGCCAGAAACAAAAACAGGTTCACACCGATGATGATGATCAGCCCTGATTCTTTAAATACGCGCGCCAGCAATGACGGGAATTCAAGCAGCTGATCCTTGTCGGTTAAATTCAACAGAAATTCTCCACTTTCAAGCTCTTACAACACCTTTCAAAAACAATCGGAACCATATCATAAAGTGGGTGAGTTACGGGAATCATGTCACTCATCAAACCGCCTGTAACGATTCGCCAATTGTTGCCCCACTCGTTAATTCCAAATTTCACTTAGACGACATGATACGACAACCCGCGGCCACTAAATTCTATCAATGATAGAAAACACCCGGCCAAACAACCACAAACGGCCCGTACATAAACACAAGATAGGATGTCATCGCATTAACACAGTGCTGATCACGAACCAGCAAAAAGCTTTATCAGTCACCCCGTAACACACTGCCTCCCCCCAAATAATTTGCCAACCCCGACCGACCAATACCCTAGAAGATGAGCGCCATAAGACGCCTTATGCTCATGGATGCATGACTACTCCCTTTCGAACGATGAAACACGCATAACGTTTTGTCAGATCACCTCACGTAACAAACCATCCAATGCTCTCAGATTCCGAACCACTTATGTCACGCGGAGCTCAGGATACCCACATTGATTCAACAACCAGATTCATCACCTGGACTGATCAATTTATTTACACAAACCCAATGCGTCTATTCTCTCCAATGCAGCAACTGCAAAATAAATTTGGCACTTAACCTTGAAAATTTACTTTTCGCCCCTATCCTTTCGCCATACCCCTACCTGTATGAATTTTGGATGACCATGAGCGAAGTACAACATCACCGTCTGATTATTCTGGGCTCCGGTCCAGCCGGTTACACTGCTGCGGTATACGCTGCCCGTGCCAACCTGAACCCTATTGTTATCACCGGCATGCAGGCCGGCGGCCAGTTGACTACCACAACTGACGTTGATAACTGGCCTGGAGACGTTGATGGCGTACAAGGCCCTGAACTCATGCAACGCATGCAGGCTCACGCTGAACGTTTCAACACACAGGTTCTGTTCGACCACATCAACGAAACTGATCTGAGCAACCGCCCTTTCCGCCTGAAAGGCGATATGGGTGAGTACACATGCGACTCCCTGATCATTTCTACTGGCGCGTCTGCACAATATCTGGGTCTGGATTCTGAAGAAGCATTCAAAGGCAAAGGCGTATCCGCGTGTGCGACCTGTGATGGTTTCTTCTACCGCGGCCAGAAAGTTGCGGTTATTGGCGGCGGTAACACCGCGGTTGAAGAAGCGCTTTACCTGTCTAACATCGCAGCTGAAGTCACACTGATTCACCGCCGCGATTCTTTGCGCTGTGAAAAAATTCTGCAGGACAAACTGTTCGAACGTGCAGAAAACGGCAACATCAACATCATCTGGAACCACCAGCTTGACGAAGTTCTGGGTGACGAGATGGGCGTAACCGGCATGCGCATCAAAGAAAGCAACGGCGATGCTACTCAGGATCTGGAGCTGTCTGGCGTGTTTGTCGCTATCGGCCACAAACCGAATACCGACATCTTCGAAGGCCAGCTGGATATGAAAGACGGCTACATCAAAATCCACAGCGGCACTGAAGGCAACGCAACTCAGACATCTGTAAAAGGCGTATTCGCGGCTGGCGATGTATGCGACCACATCTATCGTCAGGCAATTACCTCCGCAGGATTTGGCTGCATGGCTGCTCTGGATGCTGAACGCTTCCTGGACGATCTGGAGAAATAAGGAAATGCGGGCGCTCGCGCCCGCTTTTCCGCTGTCTTATGATCGCTTGGTTAGACAACGAATCCAATAGCTTTCCTGCTATACATACCGCACTAAAGGAACCCAACGGCCTACTCGCTGCTGGGGGAGACCTTAGCCCGGCACGACTCAAGGAAGCATACCGTCAGGGCATTTTCCCTTGGTACAACCAAGGTGAGCCTATCCTGTGGTGGAGTCCAGATCCTCGCTGCGTCCTATTCCCTGAACAGCTGCACGTATCTCGCAGCTTACGCAAACGGATACGCAAGCAGGATTACGATGTCAGCTTTGACACCGACTTCGAAGCTGTCGTCGACGCTTGCGCCGAGCCTCGCGCTAATGGTGATGGTACTTGGATTACCCGTGCGATGAAGGGTGCATATTGCGACCTTCATAGGCAAGGCATTGCCCACTCAGTAGAACTGCGGATAGATGGGCGTCTCGTCGGTGGACTGTATGGTCTGGCGATGGGCAAAATGTTCTTCGGAGAGTCAATGTTTAGCCGCGAGACGGACGCATCTAAAATTGCATTCGTTCTCATGGTCGAACAACTGCAAAACTGGGGCTATGCTTTAATCGACTGTCAGGTAAGCAACAATCACCTGAAAAGTCTTGGAGCAAAAGAGATTCCAAGAGCAGAGTTTAAACGCTACCTGAACAAGTATCTGGATCAGACATCCGGTCATGACTGGGTGTTCAATCCTGAGAGACTGAGTTTCGGGGAGACTCCCAGATGACAAACCTGAAGACTTTGCATTTTTACGCAACGCCTGAACATGATTGTAGTTATCTGAAAGACCGACAGGCAAAAACCCTGTTTGTGGACCCGCATGCGGTCATCACCAAAGATACCTACAGTCAATTATCCGATCTAGGATTCAGGCGGAGCGGAGGGCATATCTACCGCCCCCACTGCAAAGAATGCCAGGCTTGCATATCTGTACGCATACCCACCGACATGTTTGCCGCCAGCAAAAGCCAAAAACGCGTATTGGCTAAGAACAAAGACCTGACCTTTCGCGCACTAGACCCACAATTCACACAAGAATACTACGACCTGTACGCCCGCTATATCAATCTGCGCCACAAAGATGGCGACATGTACCCCCCAAGCATCGACCAGTTCACTTCATTTCTGGTTGATGGCGCACAGGGAACAATCTTTTTCGAGTTTCGTGACAGCGATAACAAGCTATTGGCTATTGCCGTTTGTGACGAGCTAGAGCAAGGACTCTCTCCTATCTACACGTTCTACGATCCGGACGAAGAAAAACGCAGTCTTGGTACGTTTTGCATACTCTGGCAAATCGCCGAAGCAAAGCGCCGCCGCCTGCAATATGTCTATCTGGGATACTGGGTAAGAGAGTGCCGGAAGATGAACTACAAGATCATGTTCCGACCAATTGAATTACTACTCGACGGACACTGGGTGTCCATCACCTAACTGAAACAATTTTCCCCGCCCTTTTTCGTTAATCTCTTTGATATGCCTGAACATTTCAGGCACAATACTGCGCTTAAAAAATCGGGTTTGGATCTGCAAGGCCTCAAGAGGTAGCTACTGAATGGCTAAAGAAGATAGCATTGAAATGGACGGCACCGTGATCGACACGCTTCCCAACACTATGTTCCGTGTTGAGTTGGAAAACGGTCACGTTGTTACAGCGCACATCTCCGGTAAGATGCGTAAAAACTACATCCGCATCCTGACTGGCGATAAAGTAAAGGTCGAGTTGACACCTTACGACCTGAGCAAAGGACGTATCGTCTACCGCGCGCGTTAATTTATCGCCCGACCGGACTTATGGGGGCAGCCATTAGGCTGCCTCCATCACCTCCACTCTCAGATTGCCCTCATCATCAACAGTAATCACAACATCACCGCCGTCTTCGGCAAGCTCTCCGAATAGAATCATTTCAGCAAGCGGTTTCTTCAGCTTTTCCTGAATCATTCGCTTCATCGGACGCGCACCCATCTGTTCATCGTATCCGTTGGTAGCAAACCAGCTACGCGCAGCATCATCCATATGCAACACCACATGTTTCTCATCCAGCTGCACCTGAAGCTCAGTTAAGAACTTATCAACCACACCTTTGATGATATCCGTACCCAGTGCCTTGAACTGAATAATGCCATCCAAACGGTTACGGAACTCTGGAGTGAACAGCTTACGAATCGCTTCCATACCATCGGTAGAGTGATCCTGATGAGCAAAACCAATCGAGTTACGCGCCATCTGCTCAGCACCCGCATTCGTTGTCATTACCATAATAACATTGCGGAAATCTGCTTTGCGGCCGTTGTTATCAGTCAACGTCCCGTTATCCATCACCTGCAATAACAAGTTGAAGACTTCCGGATGCGCCTTCTCAATCTCATCCAGCAACAGAACACAATGCGGCGACTTGGTAATCGCTTCCGTCAGCAAACCACCCTGGTCATAACCAACATACCCTGGAGGCGCACCGATCAATCGGGATACCGTGTGACGCTCCATGTACTCAGACATGTCAAAACGCACCAGCTCAATACCCATCAAACGGGCCAACTGATTAGTGACTTCGGTCTTACCAACACCAGTAGGACCAGAGAACAGAAAGCTACCAACAGGCTTATTCGGCTCTTTCAGACCTGCACGGGACAACTTAATCGCTGAAGCCAGCGTATCAATTGCCTCATTCTGCCCCAACACAACCATTTTCAGGTTTGAATCGAGCTTAGACAGCAGATCTTTGTCGGACGCGGATACACTCTTAGGCGGAATCCGTGCGATTTTGGCTACCACCGCCTCAACGTCTTCTACAGTGATCTGCTTTTTACGCAGCTCGGGCGGCAGAAGTCTTTGATATGCACCAGCCTCATCAATGACATCAATCGCTTTATCAGGCATGTGCTTATCGTTTATATATCGATCAGCCAGCTCAGAGGCTGCGCGCAACGCTTCATCATCGTATTCGATATCATGATGCTCTTCGAAACGACCACTAAGCCCTTTCAAGATCTGATACGTATCTTCAACCGTTGGCTCAAGAATATCGACTTTCTGGAATCGACGCGCCAACGCACGATCTTTTTCGAAGATGCCACGGAATTCCTGGAACGTCGTCGAACCAATGCACCGGATCGCACCGGAACTTAGCAACGGTTTCAGGAGATTGGATGCATCCATTGAACCGCCCGATGCAGCACCAGCGCCAATAATGGTATGAATCTCATCGATAAACAGAATGGCATGTTCCTGACGACGAATTTCACTCAACAATGCCTTCAGGCGCTTCTCAAAATCACCACGATATTTAGTGCCGGCCAACAATGCGCCCAGATCCAGAGAATACACCACTGAATCTTCGATAATTTCCGGTACCTGCTGTTCTACAATCCGTTTTGCCAAACCTTCAGCGATAGCGGTTTTACCCACACCCGCCTCACCGACCAGCAACGGATTATTTTTCCTGCGGCGCGACAAAATCTGCACGACGCGCTCAACTTCAGAATCACGACCAACCAACGGATCAATACGTCCTTGAGAGGCCTCTACATTGAGATTAACCGCGTACTTCGCCAATGGACTTTTATCAGAATCTTCCTTGGCCTCACCCTCAACCGGTGTCTCACCGACATCGTGCTGATGATCAGATACACGAGAAATACCATGCGATATAAAGTTCACCGCATCAATACGCTCTACACCCTGCTGCTGCAGAACGAAAACGGCCTGACTCTCCTGCTCACTGAAGATCGCAACCAGCACGTTGGCACCCGTAACTTCACTTTTGCCGGATGACTGCACATGGAACACCGCTCGTTGCAACACACGCTGAAAACCAAGCGTTGGCTGCGTTTCGATGTTCGGAATATCGTCAGGTAACAGGGGCGTTGTTTCGTCGATAAAATCGACCAATGTTTGGCGAAGCTTATCCAGATCCGCACCACATGCGTTCAGCACATCCGTTGCTGCATGGTTATCAAGTAACGCGAGCAACAAGTGCTCGACCGTCATAAACTCGTGACGCTTCTCTTTAGCGGCTTTAAAGGCTGCACTGAGCGTGTCTTCTAGCTCTCGGTTCAGCATAGCGGCCCCCTATACACTTTCAATTTCACACAGCAAAGGATGTTTATTGTCCCTTGCATATTGATTCACCATCGCAGCTTTAGTTTCGGCTACATCACGAGTATAGACGCCACAGACACCTTTTCCTTGTGTATGCACCGCTAACATCACCTGCGTTGCCTTTTCTTCATTCATGTTAAAGATCGCCATCAGCACCTCGATCACAAAGTCCATCGGCGTATAGTCGTCATTCATCAGCACCACACGGTACATCGAAGGCCGCTTAAGCTCGGGCTTCGCTTCTTCTGTCACCAACCCGTGTTCGGGATAGTCTTCGCCTTCGGAAGGCTCATTCGCAAGACGAATGGTTTTCAGTGTCTTTTTAGTTTCCATGAAAATCTGTCTTTTAGGGTAAATCAATTAACTATTGAACATTTATTGCACGCCTATCCACACGACCGAGTTCTGCATGCTATAATTGTCCGCAGCAGGAGTGATGAGTATCTGGTGTCCCTGCGAAGACGTAAAGGAATTTGCAGTCCCCTTAATCTATATACTAACAGCACCGAGGGCTGCAGTTGAGGGTTGCATTAGCATTCTTCATCTTCACTGGATCAGGATATTAGGAGTCTTTCCATGCAGACAGGGAAAGTAAAGTGGTTCAATAACGCCAAAGGTTATGGTTTTATCCTCTCCGAGGAGCATAACGAGGATCTCTTTGCTCACTACTCAGCCATTCAAAGCGACGGCTACAAAAGCCTCAAGGCTGGTCAAACAGTCGAGTTCGACACAGCTCCAGGCCCTAAAGGTCTTCACGCTGTAAATATCAAACCGATATCGACCTAAGGCAAGAAGTGTTAGCTGCACATATAACTATTATAAAGCTGTATTCATCGATGGGTGGAGTGTAATCGGGGCAGATTCATCAATGTTTAGATTAGATTCATAGCCAACTTAGATTCAAGCGATAATAGATCGAAGCAGAAAAACCAGCCCAGCGGCTGGTTTTTTAGTTTCTGGAGCAAGCAACCTGCTCAGCGCCATAGGCATCACATATTAGCGATAATTGCATCGCCAAATTCTGAGCTTGAAAGCAATGTGGCATCATCCATTAAACGCTCAAAATCATAGGTCACAGTTTTTGCGGCAATCGCGCCGTCCATACCCTTAATAATAAGATCAGCGGCCTCAAGCCAACCCAGATGTCGCAGCATCATCTCTGCCGATAAAATCACCGACCCCGGATTCACCTTATCCTGCCCGGCATACTTAGGCGCAGTACCGTGCGTTGCCTCGAAAATGGCCACGCCATCAGACAAGTTAGCACCGGGCGCAATACCAATTCCACCCACCTCAGCAGCCAACGCATCGGACAGGTAATCGCCGTTGAGATTAAGCGTTGCGACAACATCGTATTCTTCTGGTCGTAGCAAGATCTGCTGCAACATCGCATCTGCAATAACATCTTTTACAACAATGTCGCGCCCTGTATTTGGATTCTTAAACGACATCCACGGACCTGAACCAACTATCTGCGCACCAAATTCGTCTCGTGCCAGCTCATACCCCCATTCCTTGAAGGCGCCCTCAGTAAATTTCATGATGTTTCCTTTGTGTACCAACGTCAGAGATTCCCGATCGTTATCGACACAATACTGCAATGCCTGTCGCACCAAGCGCTTAGTACCCTGCTCCGATACAGGCTTCACACCGATGCCACACATCTGGTCAAAGCGTATCTTGGTGACGCCCATCTCTTCCTTAAGAAAGCGAATCACCTTATCTGCTTCTGGTGTTCCTGCCTTCCACTCCACACCGGCATAGATATCTTCGGAGTTCTCGCGATAGATCACCATATCCACATCACCCGGCTTCACAACCGGACTGGGAACACCTTCAAACCACCGCACCGGACGTTGACACACATAGAGATCCAGCTCCTGACGTAGCGCTACATTTAGCGAACGAATACCACCACCTACAGGAGTTGTCAGCGGCCCTTTGATACCAACCTTGAAGTCTTTAAATGCGGCCAGCGTCTCCTCCGGCAACCAAGTGTCCTGATCATATACTTCCGTGGCCTTCTCGCCGGCATAAACTTCCATCCAGGATATAACGCGCTGCCCGCCATACGCTTTTTTAACGGCAGCATCCACCACATTGATCATAACCGGTGAGACATCCATCCCTATACCATCACCTTCGATGTAGGGAATGATTGGATTGCTAGGTACGTTAAGCGAGAAATCGTCATTCACCGTGATCTTCTGTCCTTCCGGAACCTGAATATTCTGGTATCCCATAACTATCTCCATTACCTGTAGTAGCCTACGCCCGCAACACCTCACGCAGACTCAATTGCGTTCTTAGAATTATCCCGTGCAGCGTGTAATATATAGCACAGCCAGAACGCGCCGTTGGCGCCCGACCCTTTCCCTTATATAAGAAGCATAGATGTCTAACGTTCTTCTTTTTAACAAGCCTTTTCATGTACTTTCCCAATTCACGGACAGCGAAGGTCGCGACACCCTCGCAAACTACGTGAAAGAGAAAGGCGTATACGCTGCAGGGCGTCTTGATTACGACTCTGAAGGCTTACTTTTGCTGACTGATGACGGCAATGTTCAACACCAACTTGCCCATCCAAAATTCAAGATGGAAAAGACCTACTGGGTGCAGGTTGAAGGTGAGATAGATGAAGATGCACTACTGAAGCTTCGCCTAGGTGTGGAACTCAAAGACGGGATGACACGCCCTGCCAAAGCCCAATGCATAAAAGAACCTGACATCTGGCCACGACACCCACCGATCAGGGAACGTCGAAATCAGCCAACCAGTTGGGTAGAGATAAAGATTACAGAGGGGCGCAATCGGCAGGTACGCCGCATGACTGCTGCAGTGGGATTTCCAACACTGAGGCTAATTCGTTACGCCATTGGCAATTGGACGCTGAATGGAATTGAACTGGGCACCTATCGCAGCGAGCAAATAAACTTACCTGCGCCAAAAAAAAATACACGCCCCCGCACTGGAAAGCCTGCCGGAAGATCCAATCCACGCAGGCGCTCCACACGGTAAGAATTAGCGGATGTTTACCAGTCTTCCGCCGCATCCAGATCTGTCTTTTTCTGCTCGACCCATTGCTCACCTTCACCGGTGATCTCTTTTTTCCAGAATGGCGCATCGCGTTTCAGGTAATCCATGATGAAACGTGATGCGAGAAATGCATTGTCGCGATGAGCACTGCCAACACCGACAAACACAATGTTCTCGTTCAGCGCCAGCTCGCCCACACGGTGAACGATAACAATATTGCCCAACTCCCAGCGCTCGCGCGCCTGATCAGCAATCGACAGCAAAGCTTTCTCTGTCATTCCCGGATAATGCTCCAGATAAAGCGCCTTGAGATGGTCATCAACAACCTCCATCTCCCTTACTATCCCGGTAAAGGTCACAATCGCACCGCTGGTCGCATCATCAGCCCGTACCTGCTCTGATAACTGGCCAATATTAAAATCGTCGGTCTGAACCTTTATATATGTACCGGACATCCGTATACCTCTGATAAATTACGTGAACGCTGAAGGACTTATTACCGCGCATACAAGAAAAATAATAACATTAATGTTATCGTTTGCGCTTTTGTAAGATGCCAAAGGAAACGCTATGTGTTGGACGCCCCACGCAACTGTTGCCACTGTTGTAGAGCGTGACGGCCGTTTTCTGATGATCGAAGAGGTATCCAGCGGGCAAGTCGTTCTTAACCAACCCGCCGGTCATCTGGAAGAAAACGAGCTGTTTGCCGAGGCAGCTCTGCGCGAGACAATGGAAGAGTCAGCCTGGAAAGTAGAATTAAAGTACGTGGTTGGGATGTATGCTTACAAGTCCCCGAACAGTAAAATCACGTATCACCGCCTTTGCTTCGCCGCTGACGCAGTACAGCATTACCCGGACAGCCCTCTGGACGACGGCATCATCCGCACACTATGGATGACGCGCGAAGAACTCGAAGCGAACAAAGACCGCCTGCGCAGCCCAACGGTACTGCGTTGTATTGATGATTATCTGTCGGGCAAGAACTACCCGTTAGATTTTGTATTTGAACATCTGGATTAACAAGCAGAACGCTCTCTCAATGACAGACACCGCAAACACCAAAGTAATCGTCGGCATGTCCGGCGGCGTTGATTCCTCAGTCTCTGCCCTGCTATTGATGCAGCAAGGCTATCAGGTCGAAGGCCTGTTTATGAAAAACTGGGATGAAGATGACGGCACAGAATACTGTACGGCGAAAGATGATCTGGCCGATGCACAGGCGGTATGTGATAGGTTAGGCATCCACCTGCACAAAGCAAATTTTGCCGCAGAGTACTGGGACAATGTATTTGAGCACTTTCTGGAAGAATATAAGGCTGGCCGTACGCCCAACCCAGATATCTTGTGCAATCGTGAGATCAAGTTCAAAGCATTCCTGGAATACGCAAAAGCCCTGGGGGCAGAGCTGATTGCTACTGGCCATTACACGCGCCGTGGTGAAGTTAACGGTAAAGCAGCTCTGTTAAAAGGTCTTGATGCAAACAAGGATCAGAGCTATTTCCTGCATCAGGTAGGCACCGAAGAGCTTAAACAAACCCTATTCCCTGTTGGTGAATTAGAGAAACCTGAAGTACGCCGTTTGGCGGAAGAGCATGACCTCATCACCCACAATAAGAAGGACAGCACCGGAATCTGCTTTATCGGTGAACGTCGCTTTAAGGATTTTTTGCAGCAATACTTACCCGCCCAGCCAGGCAAGATAGAAACACCTGACGGCGAGGTGATTGGCGATCACTCCGGGCTGATGTACTACACGATAGGTCAACGCCAGGGCCTGCATATCGGAGGGCTAAAAAATTACCCTGAAGCACCTTGGTTCGTTGCTGAAAAGGATCTAACTCGAAATGTCCTGATCGCTGTACAAGGTAAGCAGCACGATCTGCTCTACACTGACTGGCTGACGGCCTCTGATATTTTCTGGATCAGTGGCGAAGTACCTCAGCTGCCAATGACACTCAGAGCAAAAATCCGTTATCGTCAGGATGATCAGGGCTGCACACTGTCTCTGAACGAAAAAGGCGAATACTATGTTTCGTTCGACGAGCCTCAACGGGCCATTACACCGGGACAATCTGTCGTATTCTACGATGGTGATATTTGCCTCGGCGGCGGTGTTATAGAGAATATGGGAAAAAATAATCATTCGGAGGAACTGGCCTGATGTCGCGCAAGCACGATGAACAAGCTATCGCTCTGGCCGGCCTTTTTCAGGCTGCCGCACTTGTAGAGCAGATTGCGACCCGTGGAATGGTCCCTCAAAACAGCCTCGAAACATCGCTGTATAGCACCTTCGTGACTAACCCCAGCTCAACAGAAGAGATTTACGGTGGCGCGCAAGAGCTGCCATTCAATCTTCAGCTAGGCCTACGAAACTTGCAGGATCTGGTTGAAAAGAAGCGTTCAGAACACAACAAAGACATTGTCCGTTATGCTTTAAGCATGATGCATCTGGAGCGCAAGCTTTGCAGCGACAAAGAGATGATGCAGTCCGTGGGCTCCCGATTGGATCAGATTCGCGAACAAGCGCGCTACTTCAGCCCGGAAAATGAAGACCCGATGCTAACACCATCGACGTTTTGCCATCCTAGCGTCATCGCCAACCTCGCAAGCCTCTATCAGGAAACTATCAGCACCTTTAGCTTCCGCATCCAGGTTGGAGGCGATCCCCGCCATCTGCAAAACGCAGAAAACGCGGCAAAAATCCGCGGACTGCTACTTGCAGGCATTCGATCTGCCATGTTGTGGCGACAGGTCGGCGGCAAACGCTGGCATCTGTTCTTCTTTAAGTCCCGTATGCGGCCTTCATTGAAGAAGATCCAGCCACACCCTTAAACAACCCGCGAACTTGTTCCTCCCACCTACGCAGATGGGCTGGAACAAACTTCCAATAGTCTGGTAGCAAAAGCTGTACGTTTTAAGGCTACCAGACTCTCCCGCATATCGTGCTGACCAATTGGCCTAAAAGAAAGTCTGGGACTTATTCGCCAGCTCTCTATAGCGCGAGCGGTTTTTTCGGTATAATGCCGCCCTTGATTTTACTAGTGAACGAAGAGATCTATTCCATGGAGCTTTCCGCCCTTACAGCTGTATCCCCGGTTGACGGCCGCTACGGTAGCAAAACTGCTGACCTGCGCCCTGTATTCAGTGAATTTGGCCTGATCAAAGCACGCGTGACTGTTGAAGTCCGCTGGCTGCAGAAACTGGCTGCACACCCGCAGATCACCGAAGTGCCAGCACTGAGCGATGAAGCTAACGCTGTGCTGAATGCTCTGGTCGACAACTTTGGTCAAACCGAAGCTGAACGCGTTAAAGAGATCGAGCGTACAACCAACCACGACGTTAAAGCGGTTGAATACCTGATCAAAGAGCGTATCGCAGACAATGCTGAACTGGCGGCGATCAGCGAATTCGTTCACTTTGCATGCACATCTGAAGACATCAACAACCTGTCTCACGCACTGATGCTGAAAGAAGGTATGGACGTTGTCCTGCCTATGATGCAACAGGTTAACGATGAGATTGCTGCTCTGGGTCGTGAGCACGCGGCTGAGCCAATGCTGTCCCGCACCCACGGTCAGACTGCATCACCAACCACTGTTGGTAAAGAGATGGCAAACGTTTCATACCGTTTGCAGCGTCAGATCAAACAGCTTCAGAACAATGAAATTCTGGGTAAAATCAACGGCGCTGTAGGTAACTACAACGCACACATCTCTGCATACGCAGACGTTGACTGGGTTGTAAACGCACAGGAATTTGTTGAAAGCCTGGGCCTGACCTTTAACCCATACACAACTCAGATCGAACCACACGATTACATCGCTGAGCTGTTTGATGCGGTTTGCCGCTTCAACACGATCCTGATCGACTTTGATCGCGACGTATGGGGTTACATCTGCCAGGGTTACTTCAAGCAGAAAACCATCGCAGGTGAAGTTGGCTCCTCTACAATGCCGCATAAAGTTAACCCGATTGACTTCGAAAACTCCGAAGGCAACCTGGGCATTGCAAACGCAATCATGCAGCACCTGGCGGCTAAGTTGCCAATCTCTCGCTGGCAGCGTGACCTGACTGACTCCACTGTTCTGCGTAACATGGGTGTAGGTTTCGGCTACAGCATGATCGCTTACCAGTCCACGCTGAAAGGTATTAGCAAGCTGCAGATCAACCCGGTTGTTCTGGATGCTGATCTGGAAGGTTCCTGGGAAGTTCTGGCTGAGCCAATCCAGACGGTAATGCGTCGCCACGGTATCGAAGAGCCATACGAAAAGCTGAAAGCTCTGACCCGCGGCCAGGAAATGAACAAAGAAACCATTCAGGCGTTTATCGATACGCTGGACATGCCTCAGGAAGCAAAAGACAGCCTGAAAGCACTGACTCCGCAGAACTACATCGGCAACGCAATCGATCAAGCAAAAGCGATCTAAGCGCTTTACTGATCTAAAAAACGGGGCCTGGTGCCCCGTTTTTTCTGACTCTAATTCTGATTTTTAAAAGACACTGCACATGGAAAAACTGACTGCATCGGACGGCACCTCAATTCGCTACATCAGCATCGGTCACGGCCGACCACTGATTTTCTTGCACGGCTGGACGGCCAACGCGCGCGAATGGCTCCCTTTTGCATCCGAACTCGCTGACGAGTTTCAGGTGTTTTGCTGGGATGCCCGCGGCCACGGCGACCACCAGTACGGAGAAGACTGCGACACCCATATCAGCACCATGGCTCAAGACCTACAACTGCTCATCGATAAATACGATCTGCAGGATGTGGTATTGGTCGGGCACTCAATGGGAGCGCTGACAACTTGGGAATATATTCGCCAGTTTGGCACCGAGCGTCTGGGCGGTGTGTGCATTGTCGACCAGTCCCCTAAGCTCGTCACTGATGATAGCTGGGAGCATGGCATTTATAGCAACTTCCCCGCTGATAAAAACCAGCAGCTAATTCAACGTCTATCTGAAAACTTCGCCGAAGGCGTTTTAGAATTGGTCGCTTTTGGCAACAACGTGCGCTCTCGGGAAAACTTCGAACGCAACTCCCGTGGCTTCCAGCAGATGCGTGAATACTTGCAGAAACTGCCGGGGCCGATGCTAACAGCATGCTGGCAATCTCTGACTGCACAAGATTATCGTGACATTGTCTCCGCCATCAATGTGCCTGCGCTGCTGATCTACGGCGACGAAAGCCAGTTTTATTCTCAGACACTAGCGAACTGGGTTGCGACCCAGATCAATGACTCCGAGCTGCATATCTATGAAAATTCAGATCACTCGCCTCAGCTTTGGCATCGCGAGCGATTTGTCTATGATCTGCGCCGTTTTGTAACACGCTTGAGTGAAGCCTGATCTAACTATGCTCGATAACATCCGTATTGTACTCATCAACACATTCCACCCCGGTAACGTGGGCGCTGCAGCGCGCGCGATGAAAAACATGGGCCTGACAGACCTCTGGCTGGTGGAACCCAACGATTACCCGAACGACGAAGCAGTCTCACGCGCAGCAGGCGCCAAAGACCTGCTCGACAACGCAACGATCGTTAGCTCGCTGGAAGAAGCGATCAGCGACTGCCAGCTTGTCATTGGCACCAGCGCCCGCAATCGTACGTTTAACTTGCCACAACTGGACGCTCGTGCCTGCGCCGCCAAGGCCACAACCGAATCACAGCAAGGCAAGGTGGCCATCGTTTTCGGTCGCGAAACCATGGGACTGCACAACAGCGAACTGCAACAGTGCAACTACCATGTGTTTATTCCATCCAACCCCGAATACCCGGTGATGAATATTTCACAGGCGGTTCAGGTCATGTGCTACGAATTATGGATGGAATCCAATCGCGATGACACGCAGTATCCGCAGCAGGAATATCCTCTGCACAAAGAGATGGGGTTATTCTATGACCACCTCGAACGGGTCCTGAATCGCACGAAGTTCATTATTCCTCAACATCAGGGAAAGGTACTGGAGAAGCTGCACCGTTATTTTAACCGGTCACGCCCTGAGAAAACGGAATTGAATATGCTGCGTGGTATCCTGACCTCGGTCGAGGAATCACTTGATAACGAGAAGTCGTAACCGACTCACACAATTCTTTTTTGGAAATCGCTATGCATCAAGATCTCGCCACATTATTAGAACAAACCGACCAGCTGCGCGAACATATGGACTCCCTGCGTGGAGGCATTCAGGCCGCACACGATCAGTCACGCCGCCTGGAATATGATGCAGCTGGCATTAACGAATGCATGGCCAGCATCCAGAAATGCGTACGCCTGGCAGGTAACAACCGCATGGCAGCACTTTCTGCGCGCGATATGCGTAAGGTTATGGGTGAGTTAGAAGAATCCGTAGAACGTCTTGCTGGGTTTATTGGCTAATGACAGAGCAGCCCTCCCCTTTTGGCGACATCTCAGTCGAAACCTTTCTGCAAGAATACTGGCAGAAAAAACCGCTACTAATTCGCAACGCCTTTCCTGACCTGGAAGCACCTGTCGGTGCAGACGAACTGGCTGGACTGGCGTGCGAAGAAGACGTCGAAGCACGTTTGGTCATTCAAGGTCCAGAAGAAGGCCAATGGGAACTGAAACACGGTCCCTTCAACGAAGACACCTTTGCCGCATTGCCTGAAGACAACTGGACCTTACTGGTTCAGGCCGTTGACCACTGGGTACCTGAAGCCAATGAGATCGTTGAACAGTTCCGCTTTATTCCCAACTGGCGTTATGACGATCTGATGGTGAGCTTCGCCAGCCAAGGAGGCGGGGTCGGGCCTCACTACGATAACTACGACGTATTCCTGATTCAGACACAGGGTAAACGTCGCTGGGAAGTGGGTGGGTTCTTTGATCAGAACTCTCCACGTCGTCCCGACATGCCCGTGATGATCATCCCAGACTGGGAAGCAGAAAATACCTGGGTACTGGAACCGGGTGACATGCTGTACATCCCACCTCAGGTTGGCCACAACGGCGTCAGCGAAAGCGACGACTGTATGACTTATTCAGTTGGCTTCCGAGCACCCTCCCACGCAGAAATTTTGCGTAGCTTCACTGATTTCGTGGGTGAAAAACTCACATCGGAATCTCGCTATACCGATCCAGACTTAAAGCTGCAGGATAATCCTGGGCAGATAGAAGCTGAATCGCTACAGCAGGTACGTGACATCTTTAACCAGTACCTGAATGATGACGCGCAGTTATCGAAATGGCTGGGAGAATTTGTGACTGATCCAAAATATCCGGATCTGGATCAAGCCCCAGAAGATGAGATCGCTCTGGAACAGTTACAGGAAACACTCGCAGATGGAGACCTGTTACTGAGCCGCAATGAAGGCAGCCGCTTCTCTTTCTTTCAGCTCCCTGAAAACCAGGTTCGGCTGTTTGTAGATGGCGAGAGCTTCCTGTGCAAAGGCTCCACCTGCACACTTGCTACTTCTTTATGCCAGAACCCGAACATTGTAATCAATCAGGGCGACTGGTCTGAAGAGGCACTAAAACTCTTGGTTCAGTTACTGAATCAAGGTTCAGTGTACTGCGAGTAACCCGGCTCCGCCCTGTGCCGGAACGCAACTTATGCGTTTCCGGCAGCCTCCTCTTCCACCGATTTCGCGACCTCCACGATTAAACGGCGTATCCACTTATGCGCGCTGTTGTGCTGCAGAAGCGGGCTCCATGCCATCTTGAGTTCGAACGGTGCTATTTCAAAAGGCGGTTCCTTAATCACCAGATTGGGATTCCCTTCCTGCGCGACCGCCGCTTTTGTCGGAATCGTCACCACCAGCGATTTCTGCTGCGCCAGCAGTGCGGCCGATTGATAGTGCCGGGTAAAGACCGTAATGTGCCGCTGACGACCAATTCGCTGCAGCGCTTCATCCACCCAACCAAGACGCTTGGTATCCTTGGGCGTTAGCCCCATCCCAGCCCCCATACCTGTTTTACTCACCCAAACATGATTCGCCTGCAAATAAGCATCCAGCGAAAATCGATCCACAATTGGGTTTTCGGAACTCAACAGGCAGGAAAAACTGTCACGCCATAACGTCACCTGATGAAACGACTGCGGCATGGAGTCAAAACGGTTTATAACGAGATCGACCTGACCACGCTCAACCTCCAGAAAGCTCATGTCACTGGGTGTCAGGATATCCAGCACCACTTCCGGTGCTTCATCGCGCAAACGCTCCAATAAACGGGGTAACAATGTTGATTCCCCGTAATCACTGGTCATGATCCTGAAAACCCGATCACTGGACGCCGCATCAAATTCCGTATTGGGCTCAACCGCCTGCTCAATCGTCGCCAACACCTGCCGAATGAGCGGCTGAAGTTCCAGTGCACGCTCGGTAGGCATCATACCTTCGCTGCTGCGTACCAGTAACGGGTCATCAAAGGTCTCCCGCAATCGGCGCAGTCCATTGCTCATAGCCGGCTGCGTAATACCGAGCACACTGGCTGATCGTGTGACATTGCGCTCCCTTAATAAGACATCCAGATACACCAGCAGATTAAGATCAATCCGTTCCAGATTCATAAATCACCCTCTCGCACACAGACTGCCACAGCCACGTAACTGTTTGGAAACATTAAACGAATATATCATATTCACAAAAATGATACCCAAGATAACCGCCATTTATTTCATTTATGCCGCAGAGCACTCTAGTATTGATCTCGTTCCCGAATTGAGCGGCCACAACATAGGCTGCCCCCTAATAATGAAGGATTAACCATGTCTACATTAAACAAAGATATCGACAGCATCTCCTCTCTGAAAGCGAATGCCGGTAGCCCTTGGGATGCCATCAACCCAGAATCTGCTGCCCGCATGCGTGCTCAGAATAAATTCAAAACTGGCCTGGACATCGCTAAGTACACTGCTGGCATCATGCGTCGTGACATGGCTGAGTTCGACAAAGACAAAACCAAGTACACCCAGTCTCTGGGCTGCTGGCACGGTTTTGTAGGTCAGCAGAAGCTGATCTCTATCAAAAAACACTTCGGTTCTACTGAACGTCGTTACCTGTACCTGTCCGGCTGGATGGTTGCTGCACTGCGCTCTGACTTCGGCCCTCTGCCAGATCAGTCCATGCACGAGAAAACCTCTGTAGCTTCTCTGGTAGCTGAGCTGTACACCTTCCTGCGTCAGGCTGATGCACGTGAACTGGGTGGCCTGTTCCGTGAACTGGACAAAGCACGCGAAGCGGGCGATGCAGCTAAAGAAGCTGACATCCAGAGCCAGATCGA
>NZ_JADEYS010000019.1 GCF_015209595.1 Pontibacterium sinense
GCCTACCGCCAGCGTTCAATCTGAGCCATGATCAAACTCTTCAGTTTAAATCATTTGTGAATATCCGAAGATATTCGGCTCCAGTTAAAACAACTTTGTAAAAATGAATTCACTAGGTTGCTTGTTCTGGATAAAAGCTTTTGTGCTTCATCCTGACAAGCGCCCACACGAATTATCTGATCAATTTGTTAAAGAGCGTTGCTTGATGTTTCGTCTCAAGCGAGGCGCATATTTTACTGTGCGCCGCGTCGATGTCAACCGTTTATTTGCAAGTTTTTCAAAAGTTTTTGAAGACTTGCCGGTGACCCGACCTGTTTAAATGATCCGTTAATTTACGTTGTAAATCAAGGAGTTATTTAAACAGTCTCGCGATCCGTTTGCTGTCCGAAGAAGCTGTTGTCTCAAGCGAGGAGGCGCATTCTACAGACCTCAGAATCAGGGTCAACAGCCTTTGTTAAAAAACTTCAAAAAAACGTAAAATAAATGAAATAAACCATGAACCTGATTAAATATTGAGCGAAAATCAGTGGTCGCGTTCACTATTTGAACAGAAAATATAAGTAGCTATCAGTTTTTAACTTTCGAACGAAGCGTATTAATCGTCAATCTATATACAACAGACACAAAAAAGGCAGCCGATGGCTGCCTTTTATTTGGGTAGAGTCGCTAAGCGACAGCTGAATTAACGGCTGAGCTTTTTGCGAATCTGCTGCAAAGTACGCAGCTGAGCTGTTGCTTCTGCAAGCTGGGATGCTGCTTTCGAGTATTCGAACTCGGAAGTTTGATCCGCCATCGCCTGCTCAGCATGCTTCTGAGCTTCCATTGCCGCAGCTTCATCCAGATCGCCTGCGTGCAGAGCAGAGTCTGCCAGTACAGTGATCTTGTGAGGCTGAACTTCCAGGAAGCCGCCGGATATATAAAATATATCCTGCTCGCCGCCCTGCTTACGCAGCTCGACAGGGCCTGGTTTCAGTTCCGACAGGAGCGGAGCGTGACCTGGGTAAACACCCAGATCACCCAGGCTACCTGTTACGGATACGAACTCGATCAGGCCGGAGAATACTTCTTCTTCAGCACTTACGATGTCGCAATGAACAGTCATAGCCATGTTATTTACCTCTTAAAGGTGTTTCCGCCGGGACCTGATTACAGGCTCTTAGCTTTCTCAACTGCTTCGTCGATGCCGCCAACCATGTAGAAAGCCTGCTCTGGCATGTCGTCGTACTCACCTGCCAAGATAGCTTTAAAGCCACTAATGGTGTCTTTCAATGACACGTATTTACCAGGGGAACCGGTGAATACTTCTGCCACGAAGAACGGCTGAGACAGGAAGCGCTGAATCTTACGAGCACGCGATACCGCCTGCTTGTCTTCTTCAGATAGTTCGTCCATACCCAGAATCGCAATGATGTCTTTCAGCTCTTTATAACGCTGCAGAACACCCTGAACCTGACGAGCAGTGTCGTAGTGATCCTGACCGATTACCAGTGGATCCAGCTGACGAGAAGTAGAATCCAGTGGATCTACTGCAGGGTAAATACCCAGCTCCGCAATCTGACGAGACAGTACTACTGTTGCGTCAAGGTGGGAGAAGGTTGTCGCTGGAGATGGGTCAGTCAAGTCATCCGCCGGTACGTATACCGCCTGGATAGACGTGATGGAACCCGTCTTAGTAGAGGTGATACGTTCCTGCAGAACGCCCATCTCTTCCGCCAGTGTTGGCTGGTAACCTACCGCTGAAGGCATACGACCCAGCAGTGCAGATACCTCGGTTCCCGCTAGGGTGTAACGGTAGATGTTGTCGACAAACAACAGTACGTCACGACCTTCGTCACGGAATTTCTCAGCCATAGTCAGGCCAGTCAGCGCTACGCGCAGACGGTTACCTGGAGGCTCGTTCATCTGACCGTATACCAGAGATACTTTGTCCAGTACGTTGGACTCTTTCATCTCGTAGTAGAAGTCGTTACCTTCACGAGTACGCTCACCTACACCCGCAAATACGGAGTAGCCAGAGTGCTCGATCGCGATGTTACGGATCAGTTCCATCATGTTTACGGTTTTACCTACACCGGCACCACCGAACAGACCAACTTTACCACCCTTCGCGAATGGGCATACCAAATCGATAACCTTGATGCCGGTTTCCAGCAGTTCGTTAGAAGCTGCCTGGTCCGCGTAAGTAGGCGCTTTACGGTGAATAGGCATACGCTCTTCTTCACCAATTTCGCCACACTCATCAATTGGGTTACCCAGTACGTCCATGATACGACCCAAGGTCGCAGTACCAACAGGTACAGAAACTGGCGCACCAGTATTTGCAACGTCCAGACCGCGGCTTACGCCTTCAGTCTGACCCATTGCGATAGCACGTACGACACCGTCACCCAGCTGCTGCTGAACTTCCAGTGTCAGGCCGGTTTTATCGACGGTCAATGCGTCGTAAACCTTCGGCACACTTTCACGTGGGAATTCCACGTCTACAACTGCACCGATAATCTGAACAATAGTTCCGCTACTCATGTTCGGATCCTCTATAACTTTTAAACCTGTTAACTGCATTAAACAGCAGCAGCACCGCTAACGATCTCAGAAATTTCCTGAGTAATCGCAGCCTGACGCGCTTTGTTGTAGACCATCTGAAGTTCGTCGATCAGATTGCCTGCGTTGTCAGTTGCGTTCTTCATCGCCAACATACGAGCTGCCTGTTCACAGGCGTTATTCTCAACCACCGCCTGGTACACCAGAGACTCGATATAACGAACCAGCAAGCTGTTTAACAGCTCTTTTGCATCTGGCTCGTAGATGTAATCCCAGTGATGGTTAAGACGCTCATCGTCGTCTTCTGCCTTCAGGGGAAGCACCTGTTCGACGTTTGGCTTCTGTGTCATTGTGTTAACGAATTCGTTAGACACAATGAACAGCTTGTCCAGCTTGCCTTCTTCATAGCTATCGAGCATCACTTTTACGGCCCCGATCAGATCACCAACTTCTGGTTGGTCACCCATCTGGGTTTTTGCCGCAACAACGTTGCCACCATAGCTCTTAAAGAATGCAACCGCTTTGGAGCCCAGTGCACAGACATCGATTTCGACGTTCTGGTCATGGAACTCTTTCATGCTGGATACAGCTGCTTTAAAAGCGTTTACGTTCAAACCACCACATAGGCCACGGTCGGTTGTTACTACAATAAAACCAACGCGTTTAGTCTCACGCTCCTGCAGGTACAAATGTTTGTACTCAGGGTTCGACTTAGCCAGGTGCTGAATTACACCACGGATACTCCGGGCATAGGGACGGGACGACTGCATGCGATCCTGGGCCTTACGCATTTTAGACGCAGCAACCATTTCCATGGCGCTGGTAATCTTACGCGTACTACCGATGCTCGCAATTTGCGTCTTAATCTCTTTTCCGACTGCCATAGTTCCGCCTTCTTAACCTTAACTTAGTGGCTGGTCTGCGCTGCAAAGCAGCCCAGACCACCTACTCAAATTGAGTACTTACCAAGTTTGGGTAGACTTGAACTTCTCGATACCAGCCTTGAACTGCGCAGCGATTTCATCGTTGTAACCGCCGTTTTCGTTGATCTTGCCCATCAGGTCAGCGTATTCGCTGTTGAAGAAGGAGATCAGCGCAGATTCAAAGTCCAGAATCTTGTTCAGGTCCACATCGCCCAGGTAACCTTCGTTGGCAGCGAACAGGCTCAGACCCATGTCAGCGACTGACATTGGAGAGTACTGTTTCTGTTTCATCAACTCAGTTACTGCCTGGCCATGCTCAAGCTGAGCACGGGTAGCATCGTCAAGGTCAGAAGCGAACTGTGCGAACGCTGCCAATTCACGATACTGAGCCAGGGCCAGACGTACACCACCACCCAGTTTCTTGATGATCTTAGTCTGAGCTGCACCACCTACACGGGATACAGACAGACCAGCGTTGATCGCCGGACGAACACCTGCGTTAAACAGGTCCGCTTCCAGGAAGATCTGACCATCAGTGATGGAGATAACGTTGGTTGGTACGAATGCAGACACGTCACCACCCTGAGTCTCGATCACTGGCAGTGCAGTCAGGGAACCAGTCTGGCCCTTAACTTCACCGTTGGTGAACTTCTCAACGTAGTCAGCGTTAACGCGCGCAGCACGTTCCAGCAGACGGGAGTGCAAGTAGAATACGTCACCAGGGTATGCTTCACGACCCGGCGGACGACGCAACAGCAGGGAGATCTGACGGTATGCCCATGCCTGTTTAGTCAGGTCATCGTATACGATCAGTGCATCTTCACCGCGGTCACGGAAATATTCACCCATGGAGCAACCAGCGTATGGAGCCAGGAACTGCATCGCAGCTGGATCAGCAGCGCCTGCAGCCACGACGATGGTGTGATCCATCGCGCCGTGTTCTTCCAGCTTACGTACTACGTTAGCGATAGTAGACTGTTTCTGACCTACTGCTACGTAGACACATGTTACGCCAGTGTCTTTCTGGTTGATGATAGCGTCGATAGCGATCGCAGATTTACCAATCTGACGGTCACCGATGATCAGCTCACGCTGACCACGACCTACCGGTACCATAGCGTCAATCGCTTTCAGACCAGTCTGTACTGGCTGATCAACGGACTGACGTTCGATTACACCAGGTGCAACCTTTTCTACAGCGTCAAACAGTTTAGTTTCGATTGGGCCTTTACCGTCGATCGGGTTGCCCAGGCCGTCTACTACACGACCACGCAATTCCGGACCTACAGGTACTTCCAAGATACGGCCAGTACAACGCGCGGTCATACCTTCAACCAGATCTTGGTAGTCACCCAGGACTACAGCACCTACAGAGTCACGCTCAAGGTTGAGCGCCATACCGTAGACACCACCAGGGAATTCGATCATTTCCCCGTACATTACGTCTGCGAGACCGTGAATCAGGATAATACCGTCGGATACGCTGACGATAGTACCTTCATTACGCGCTTCAGAAGACACATCCAGCTTCTCGATGCGTTTCTTCAGAATCTCGCTGATCTCAGATGGATTCAGTTGCTGCATGTTTATTCCTCACACTCAGGAATTCATAGCTTCGGCCAGTTTCGCGAGTCGAGCGCGAACGGAGCCATCGATAACCAGGTCTTCGGTACGAACCACAACACCGCCTAAGATAGATTTATCTACCTTAGAGGTCAGATTCACTTCGCGACCTAGCTTCGTGCCTAATGCCTGAGCTAGTTTCTGTTGCTGCTGCTCATCCAGGTCAAAGGCAGTAGTCACATCGATTTCGACGGACTGCTGCTGACTTGCCTTCAGCAGCTCGAATTGTGCACTGATCTCTGGTAACAGTGGCAAACGCTGATTTTCAGCCAGCAAAGAAACGTAGTTCTTGCCAGCATCGTCGATCTGTTCTTTACAAACAGAAATCAACGCATCAGCTTTTTGCTCACTTGTCAGAGCAGGGTTACCCAGAACACGGACCATTAGTGCATCCTGTGTTACCGCAGAAGCGGTAGCCAGCATGTCAGACCACTGATCCAGAGCCCCTTTGTCCAGCGCATACTCAAAAGCTGCTTTGGTGT
Organism: Pontibacterium sinense; assembly: GCF_015209595.1. Taxonomy (GTDB): domain Bacteria; phylum Pseudomonadota; class Gammaproteobacteria; order Pseudomonadales; family Balneatricaceae; genus Pontibacterium; species Pontibacterium sinense. The sequence goes on from NZ_JADEYS010000019.1 coordinate 5,570, forward strand.
ATGGGCGAGCGACTGTATTGAGTTCAGCCATCATAAACCTCGCTTAAAGCTCAGCTGCCAGTTTCTCAACGAGCTGTGCATGAGCTTGCTCATCAATAGAGGCTTCCAGAATCTTCTCAGCGCCAGCTACAGCCAGAACCGCTACTTGAGCACGCAGTGCTTCTTTAGCGCGGTTAGCTTCCTGCTCGATCTCAGCCTGAGCAGCGTTTTTCACGCGCTCCGCTTCTTCACGAGCCTGCTCTTTCGCTTCGTCAATAATCTGGTTAGCCCGCTTATTGGCTTGTTCAATGATGGCGGCTGCTTCGTCTTTGCTCTGACGCATGTCGGCAGCGGCTTTTTCTTTAGCCAGTTGCAGATCACGTTCAGCGCGGTCAGCAGCGTCCAGGCCTTCAGCAATTTTAGATTTACGTTCTGCCAGTGCAGCCGTGATTGGCGGCCACACATACTTCATGCAGAAGATTACAAAAATTGCGAATGCGATGGCCTGACCAATGATGGTTAGATTGATATTCACGCCATTACCTCTCGCGGTGTTTAGCTAATTAAAAGTAGGTGTTGTCCCAAGGGACGTTTGTTAACTACTTAAACTAGTCTTAAACAGCGAACAGCAGGTACATGCCCAGACCAACACCGATCATAGGTACCGCATCAACCAGACCCATTACGATGAAGAACTGAGAACGCAGCAGTGGAACCAGTTCTGGCTGACGAGCAGCACCTTCTACAAATTTACCGCCCAGCATACCGATACCAACAGCAGCACCGATTGCAGACAGACCCATCATCAGAGCAGCAGCCAGATACACCAAAGATTGTTCCATCAGATTTCTCCAATATTAAGTTTTGAAAGTTTAAAGAGTAGTTTTAAATTGTTTCTATTCAGTTGTTACGCATTAGTGGTGATCATGCGCCATGGCCATGTAAACAATAGTCAGGACCATGAAGATGAACGCCTGCAGCGTAATAACCAGAATGTGGAAGATCGCCCAAGGTACAGACAGAATCCACTGGATCCAGAATGGCATCAGTGCGATCAGGATAAAGATCATCTCACCTGCGTACATGTTACCGAACAGTCGCAGTGCCAGAGATACAGGCTTCGCGAACAGGCCAACTAGCTCAAGGAACAGGTTGAACGGCAGCATCCACTTACCCAGCGGCTGCAGAGACAGCTCAGCCAGGAAACCACCAACGCCTTTTTCTTTAACGCTGTAGTAGATGATCAGACCAAATACAGACAATGCCATACCCAGGGTCGCGTTCACGTCAGTGGTTGGTACCACTTTCATGTAGGAGATACCCATTTCAGATGCAACAAATGGGATCCAGTCGACCGGCACAAGGTCCATGGCGTTCATCAGGAAGACCCATACAAAAATGGTCAGCGACAGAGGCGCAACCAGGTCATTTTTGTGATGGAAAATACTTTTCACGTTGTCATCGATAAATTCGATGATGCTTTCTACAAAGTTCTGAGTATTACCTGGAACACCAGCAGTTGCAGATTTAGCAACTTTCTGGAACAGCCAGATAAACAGCAGGCCGAGGCCAACAGACCAGAACATTGTGTCGACGTTAAGTGCCCAGAAGCCCATATCCGCAGCTTCAGTACCGTGTGCAAAAGTCCAAGTACCGCTCTCGCCAACCACTGTACCATCGTAACGGGTAGTGCCAGCAGGCAACTTACCAAACGTCAGATTGGTCAAGTGGTGGGAGATGTACTCTGAGGATGTGAGAGTTCCGCTTTCGCTAGCCATTCTCAGTGTCTCTCTTTCAAAGTTTCAGGAACCGGTTATTCAATTTTACCTGTGCAATCCAGCCAGAGATCTGCATCAGGATAAAAGTGACAAATAAGGAAAATGGGCTCAGAGGTTTTACCAGAATAAACACAGCAGCAAACGCGACTATGCTGATTCCCATTTTCCATATTTCACTTGCATACAGTTCGACCAACGCTGTATTTGGCGAATGGTCGGATTTGCTTTTCAATGCCCGGTTGGCGAAATAGAGGTTTGGGATCAGGTACAGCGCAGCTCCAAGTAGTACGGAGTATGCAGTTACCAAGTCGATCAGTAACAGACCACCTGAGATAAAAACCGCAATTGCTGCCTGAATCAGGAAGATTCGGAAAATCTTTTTGCGAGTGACTTGGCTATGGATTCCTTGCTTTTGGCGCCGCTTGCCCATGTTGTGCCACTGTAATCCTGAATCATTTGTGCTGTTTGATGCCCTATTTCGGAGCGTAGCCCCCGAAAAGCTTGCAGATTATATGAACAATGGGGGAGTGAAACAACAGGCATTGTAAGTATTTGCACTAATGTATGATCCCCCCCAAAACCGGTATATGGGGAATATCAGGACTTAAACCGCATATATGGTGGTTTAAGCCGATATAAACCACTACCTATTGTAGATTTTCGAGGATTGCCTCAAGTGATTCTTTAGACTCATACGCGATGGTGATTTTGCCCTTACCTTTCGCATTTGCGGAAATACTCACTTTTGTAGCAAGTTTGCGCGAGAGATTGTCCGCCCAGTTTTCCAGCTGTACATCAGGCTCAGTTTTTTGCTCAGCTTCGTTTGGCGCATCAGATTGTAGTTTACGTACCAGGTCTTCCGTCTGTCTTACTGATAAACCTTTACCGGATACTTCCCGCGCAGCGTTGATCTGCATCTCTTCATCTAAAGGCAGCAAGGCACGGGCATGCCCCATTTCCAGATCGCCGTATTCGAGCATCTTACGAACATCGCCGCATAGATTCATCAGACGTAACAGATTGGTGACTGTCGAACGAGACTTGCCGACCGCATCTGCGACTTCCTGCTGGGTCAGTTCAAACTCCTGTTGCAGACGTTGCAGAGCGATCGCTTCTTCCATCGGGTTGAGATTTTCACGCTGAATATTTTCGATCAGCGCCATGGCGATGGCCGCTTCATCCGGCACATCTTTGATAACCACAGGAATTGAATTCAGACCCGCCATCTGACACGCACGCCAGCGACGTTCACCGGCAATGATTTCAAATCGTTCACTGTCAATCGGACGCACCACAATCGGCTGCATTACGCCCTGTGCACGAATGGAATTCGCGAGTTCTTCTAGTGCCTGAGGCTCCAGATCCCGACGTGGCTGATAACGCCCACGTTGAATGAGATGCACTGCCAGCTCTGGGTACATCGGTTTTGCGATTTCACTGTCTGGCGTAGGTGCCAATGCAACGTCTTCCACATCGGTTACGCTGGATAGCAACGCATCCAGACCACGACCCAAGCCCCGTTTTTTCGCTGCCATTTTATGCTTCCTGTAACTCTTTATTCTGTTGTTTTATACGACGACTTAACTCTCCTGCCAGCGCCAGATATGCGACAGCACCACGGGAATTCTTATCGTATAACAACGCCGGCAGACCATGACTCGGCGCTTCAGCCAAACGTACGTTACGCGGGATCACGGTGCGATACACCTTGTCACCAAAGTATTCGACCAAGTGTTCAGAAACGTCTTTCGTTAAACTCATGCGCGGGTCAAACATCGTCCGCAGGATCCCTTCAATCTTAAGATCAGGATTCAGGCGTGCATTAATTTTGTTGATAGTCCCAACCAGAGCGGAAATACCTTCCAGCGCGTAATATTCACACTGCATCGGGATAATGACGCCGCCGGATGCTGACAACGCATTCACGGTGAGAAGGTTCAGCGATGGAGGATTGTCGATCAGAATGTAGTCATACTGATCTTCCACCGGCTTCAATGCCATTTTGAGACGGAATTCGCGTCGAGACAGCTGCAACAGCTCAACCTCAGCAGCGGTCAAATCACCATTCGCACCGATCAGATCATATCCGGCCGGGCTTTTTTCTATCACTGCGTCCGCCGCACTGCACCCTTCGGTGAGCACGTCATAGACAGACAGTTCAAGCGTGTGCTTGTCGATCCCTGATCCCATGGTGGCATTGCCCTGAGGATCCATATCGATCATCAGTACACGCTTTTTCGTCGCTGCAAGCGAAGCCGCCAGGTTCACACAGGTGGTGGTTTTACCCACACCACCTTTCTGGTTGGTGATTGTCAGTATCTTCGCCACGTTCAGGATCTCCCAAGGATCAACAGATGACGTTCTCCGTCCGTGTCCGGCACCTGCAAACGGTGGCTGTTCTGTAATGTATACCCCGTCGGCAATGTCGCCAGCTCTTCATCAGGATACAGACCTTTCATTGCAAGAAAAACACCATCGCTGGCACACAGATGTTCAGTCCACTCGATCATGTCCTGTAATGAGGCAAACGCGCGGGAAATCACCTGTTTAAACGGTTCAACCTGATATTTTTCCACACGCTCATGTATAACGGTGAGGTTATCCAGACCCAATTCAGTTTTCACCTGGACCTGGAAACGGGTTTTCTTGCTATTACTGTCCAACGTAGTGACAGCAATATCCGGTCGACAAATGGCAACCGGAATACCGGGAAGCCCCGGACCGCTACCAACATCAATCAACGCACCCGGCTGTAAGTGTGGTAACACACTGAGACTGTCCAATAAATGGCGACTGACCATCTCCTGCGGATTGCGCACGGCAGTCAGGTTGTACGCTTTGTTCCACTTGATCAGCAGCTGAAGATACGCCATCAGTTTGCTTATCTGCTCACTATCCAGCGACAGATTCATTTTACTCAGGCCATTCTCAAGTGTTTTCTGTAACTGCGGATCCATTAACTGGCTGCCTTATTCTGTTTGTTGCTGAGCTGCTGTTTTTTCAAATAAACCAGCAGCAGAGAGATTGCCGCGGGTGTCATACCCTGAATACGGGATGCTTGCGCAATCGTGTCCGGACGCACTTCTTTTAATTTCAATGTCAGTTCGTTCGACAAACCGCTGATCTGATCGTAATCGAAGCTCGCCGGCAGTTTAGTGTTTTCCTGTCGCCGCATCTGCTCAATTTCATCACGCTGACGGTCGATGTAACCTGCGTATTTGAACTGGATCTCTACCTGTTCAGCGACTTGCGGATCTGTCACCGACTCACCTTTCAGATCTGCTACATCCGCATAACCGATCTCCGGACGTTTAATCAGATCCGCCAGATTGTATTCACGCGACAGTGGAGATTTCAGCTTTTCATTCAGTGTTTCAGCCTGTTCGGTTTTTGGCTGCACCCATGTGTCTTTAAGACGCTGCTTTTCCTGCTCAATGGCTTCGCGCTTTTCACTGAATTGCGCCCAACGCTCATCACCGACCAAGCCAAGCTCGCGACCTTTTTCTGTCAGGCGCAGATCCGCATTGTCTTCACGCAGCACCAGACGGTATTCCGCACGGCTGGTAAACATACGATAAGGCTCAGAGGTCCCTAATGTAATCAGGTCATCAACCAACACACCGATATAGGCTTCATCGCGACGTGGGGACCACTGTTCTTTGTCCAAAGCACGGGCGGCAGCATTACTGCCTGCTAACAACCCCTGAGCCGCGGCTTCTTCATATCCGGTTGTGCCGTTGATCTGCCCGGCAAAATAGAGCCCGTGAATATGTTTAGTTTCCAGGGTGTGCTTCAGGTCCTGCGGATTGAAGTAATCGTACTCGATGGCATAACCCGGACGGGTGATATGCGCATTTTCAAAACCTTTGATTGAGCGTACGGCTGCGAGCTGAATATCAAACGGCAAACTGGTTGATACACCATTCGGATACAACTCATGGGTGGTCAGGCCTTCCGGTTCAACAAAGACCTGATGGCGGTCTTTATCTGCGAAGCGCATGATCTTGTCTTCAATTGAAGGACAGTAACGTGGGCCCGCCCCTTCAATCACACCGGTATATAACGGAGACCGATCCAGTCCCGAGCGTAAAATATCGTGGGTCTGTTCATTGGTATAGGTGATGTAACAGCTCAGCTGCTGCGGATGTTCACTCAGTGATCCCATGTAAGACATGATCGGTGTGGGTGTATCACCTGCCTGTTCCTGCATCACAGAAAAGTCGACGCTACGGGCGTCGATTCGTGGAGGCGTGCCTGTTTTCAGACGATCAACACGCAACGGCAATTCACGCAAGCGGTGAGCCAGTGCTATCGAAGGTGGATCACCTGCGCGTCCTGCAGAGTGATTTTCCATACCGATATGGATGATGCCTCCGAGGAAGGTACCTGCTGTCAGTACCACGGAATCGGCGCTGAAACGGATACCGGTGTTGGTCACTACCCCTTTGACGGTTTCACCTTCAACGATCAGGTCGTCCGCTGATTGCTGAAAGATCTGCAGATTAGGCTGGTTTTCCAGAATCTCACGGACAGCGGCTTTGTAAAGGATACGGTCAGCCTGAGCACGGGTAGCACGAACAGCCGGCCCTTTCCGGGAATTCAGAACGCGAAACTGGATACCACCGCGATCCGTGGCCCGTGCCATTGCCCCATCCAGTGCATCAACCTCTTTGACAAGGTGACTTTTGCCAATACCCCCGATGGCTGGATTGCAGGACATCTGACCCAAGGTTTCGATGTTATGAGTCAGCAACAATGTTTGTGCGCCCATTCGAGCAGCAGCCAATGCAGCTTCTGTTCCTGCATGACCTCCACCAATGACAATGACATCAAAACGGCTTGGATAATCCACTAGCCAGTACCTCGTATGAACAATGAATCAGGAGAACCGGAATCGGCTCTGGAAAAAGGGGGCTAAGTATACCCTTCTCTGTCCAACGAGAAAATGATCAAAATTTAAGCAGTCTCTCCCTGTCTTCTAATAAAGAGAAATATATAAAGAAATATATAAAGAGTTTGTTGTGGTTGTTATATATAGCAAGGCCCTTTTCTGTGGCTAATCTGACTTACCTGTTGAAAATCATGAAGTTACAGAGCAAGAAACTGTGTACATAAACTGCCTTCAAGGTCTTAGTATCCTGATGGGTAACCTGTGTGTGAAATGGCGGGTTATTCACATGCCTGATTACCCACAAACATACCCCCGGGTTAGTCCAGTATCCCTCTACATGTTTTCCACAGCCCTGTGTGAGTAAGTAAAAAGCATGGATAGATTGTCGGTTAGTTGTTAACAACCCTTGGATTAAATTTTTGGATGTATAAAACACAGACAGATGAGAAAAGATGTTTATAAAAATTTGAATAAAAGTGTTTTCTAACTATAGCTTATATTTGTGTGGTTAAGTTGATTAATTATATATATAACAATGGGTTGTTTCGATTTGTTGTTGTGGTTATCCCGTGTGAAACTTGAGGTTTTCCACAGTAATTAACAGGTTTACGCACAGGGTTATTCGTGAATGATCATGGTCTGTTTTACATCAAGTTATACAGAACGAAAAAAAAATTCCGGTGTGTGGTGGTGACACTAAAAAATGTGGATAAAAACTCAGGCATCGATACGTAACTGAAAAAAATAGGTCCTGCTGAGTGAGGATATTGGGTTAGAACATGGGTTGAACGTGTAAGTGCGAGCAGTAAAAGTGTTGTGTCGACGAGGGGATCTGAGATGGAAGCTGTGTATGGCGGTGTGAGTGTTAAATGCAGACCCCAAGTGCCTGGCGGTTACTCGGGATTCTGCATTTTAAAATGAAGCCGCTCAGATCGGACGGGAGGTTACTTCGGTATCAATAGCTGAGGCTTGTGATGAGCGTAGGCGGATCAACAACCAGCCCAACACGGGTAGCAGTATCATCACCAGCTGGCTGAGGATCGATTGTAGGCTTGGGAATAGGCCAAGCCAGCTAATGGTCGGCACCGACGCTAGATAGCTGTTGCCTAGCCAGCCTGCCACTTGTAGCTCCAGAACCGCTTTGCCGGTAAAGATAACCGACAATACATAGAGTAATGCTGCCGTTCCGGTAAAGAAATGCTTCAGTGGCAAGCGTACAGAGAGCTGGAATATCAGCAGATAGACGATCAGCAGTGCGATGACCGCTAAACCAAAACCGGTCGCGATGGCGTGCCACTGGCCTTCTGCATCACCGACCAGCGCCTGATAGAACAAAATGGTTTCTGCACCTTCCCGGTAAACTGCGAAGAACGCGACTGACACGATCGCCCATAGGCTGCCGCCGCTGACCGCTGATCCTAACCGGTCCTGAATAAAGCCCTGCCATTGCTGCATCTCCCGTCGTGCAAAAAGCCACACACTGACATAGCTGAGCAGGATTGCGGCGATCAGCATGGTGACCCCTTCCAGAGTTTCACGGGCTGCACCGCTATTCTGAATCAGTTTATGCAGTGCTATGGCGGTCAGTACGCTGGCACCAAGTGCAGCCAATGAGCCCAACCAGATCAGGTAAACCCGGTCTGCTGCACCGGCCTTGCGCAAATAAGCGATCAAGGCGGCGATCACCAGCAGCGCTTCGATCCCTTCGCGCAACAGTATTAGCAAGGATTGTACGACCAACTCAGCAAAGCTTGCGCCACCGGACTCAAGCATCGGGGCTGACGATAGCTGTTGTCTCAGTCCCTGCCATTGGGCATCAATTTCAGGTTTTGGCTGACCGGTCATTGCAGTGTTAATCAGACGGCTGAATTGGATCTCAATAGCCAGCATCGCATCGTTATCCGCCTGCCCGACGGCAAATTCAAGACCTTGTCCTTCAAAATGCCCAAAGTACAACTGCGAATACTGATTGCCGAATACTAAAGCCTGCCCCGGACTGTAATCCGACGAGAGTTGATCGCCTCGCTGGATCAGGTCCGCCATAATGGCCCGGTAATCAGAGGCTGATTGGGCCTGTAGCGGCAGCACCAATAACAGAAGAAAAAGGCTGTGTTTGAGGTATGTTTTCATGGTTTATAACATCGCTATCAGACGTTTAACGTCACGTTGAAACTGTTGAATCCGTTTGGGGAGAAGTTCTGTACTGGTCGTATACCGTAGTGTCATGTACTGACCTACAATCTGCTCCAGCGCAGGGTAAAAAGGCGGCTGAGAAGTGGCTATTCGCTGCAGCCACTGAGAGGGACATTCCTGCGCATGGCAGGCAAGCTGTCGTTTGCGCATCTGCTTGTTTAGCTGCTCGAAACTACGGCGTACGGGGTCCTGTTTCTGCTGCCCAATCTGCAACAGCAGACCATAGATCAACGCCAATAAGATCAGTCCAAGCACCGCGAGTGCGGCCAGATTTTTCCAGTCTACGTGGCGTAAACCACCCTTCTTCATCAGTTCGATCTGACGGTCTGGGTTGTAGTTAAGCATCCAAGTTTCGAAGCCCAGATTGAGTCGGCTCAGCCATCCTTTGTCAGAAGACCTATCTTTAGTTGTCTGAGAATCTGCGGGTTTTTTCGCGTTGGGGTTCGATTGACTGGCTGAAGATGCAGCGCTGCTATTTGGCGTTTGCGCTTCTTCTTGAGGTTTGGCTTTTACTGCTGCAGCTGATTGGGCCAGACGTTGTTCTGGCTCAGGTGGCGCGACAAAATCCTTGGCATCTACGCGTTGCCAGCCCTGCTCATCGGTCCAGATCTCAACCCAGACATGGGCATGTTCCTGTTTTACGACGACAAAATTGGTCAGGGCGATCAGACTGCCACCGCGATAACCGCTGATCAGTCGGGTGGGGATCCCTGCGGCACGCAGCACCAACGCGGTACTGCTGGCAAGATGCTCAATACCGCCAGTCTTGCGCTCAAAGAAGAAGGTATCCAGGTTGTCACGCGCGCTGTCGATATCTGTAATCTCTGTCAGCTGATATCCGCCCGTCACTAGGGTTTTTCGCCATTGATGCAGAATATCCTGAGGATCTGGTGAGGATTGCGCGAGTTGTTGACCGAAGGCACGCAGTTTAGGGTTGCTGTTAGCCGGATATTGCAGGTAAGCGGAGCGTTGCTCGGCTGAAAGTGGTATTCCGCCGCTGTACTCCAGCCAGGCATCAACATCGTATTTGAATTCGCGGCTGATTTTGCGAATCCCCAGCAGCTGGAAATCGCCGGAGATAAAGGCTTCTGGTGTTTGTCCGCTGGGCAGATCCAGGCTGTATAGCCAACGTCCAGAGTGAGGAGAAACACGGGCTTCATAATGCACCCGGTCACGCTTGGAGGTCAGCACATTGAGTACAGCGTCAGGCCCCCGTAATGAATGTCGTAATAAGCGGCCGCGATTGTTCCAGTTGTCAGGTAAGGTCCAGCTGATACCGTCATAGTCACTGAACACCGGCCCCCGCCAATACAGACGGCTTTTGTAAGGTACTGCCCCGGAAAATTCAGCGACAAGTACCGGTGCATCACTGCGTTTTAAGCGGCTAACCTGACCGGCTTTTAACGTCGCTTTAAGGCCAATATCCCGCGCATCCTGGTCGATTGCCAGTTCAATCGGCAAGCCAATTGCCAGACCAATATCCCAAAGCGGGCCCTGAATGCGCGGTACCGTGACAAATAACAGCACGGTCACGGGCAGTGCCAACACACTAAGATTGAGGGTGGTTTTCAGTAGCTGCCGGTAACTAAGTTGGTGTTCACTATCGTTGATCGCCAGCAGGCAGAGCAACATTAGAATTCCGCAGCTGACCAGATAGGCCAGCGCCAACAGGCCATACAGATACAGACTACTTAATGTCGCCAGCACCAGTGAGGCCATCGCGGATAGCCGTAACTCTCGGGCGGTGCGTGATTCTGCCCATTTCAGCAGTAAAACCAGCGCTAACACGCTGATAATCGTTTGCGCACTCAGCCAAGGCTGGCCGTTCAGGACGATCCATCCAATCGCGATGAAAAGTACCGTGCCCATCATTGCCCAGCGTACAAAGGGGCGCTGGCGCATGGTGTGATATAGCGCTATTGGCACAAGGCACAGCAGTAAATGTACCCATGCAAGCTGATGAATGGCCGGTAGCAGGGCCAGAAACCAAAGCCCAAGACATAATCGCTGGGACCGATCACCAAAATACTGTCGCATCAGCGTTCTCCGGGTAGCAGTGCCAGTTGCTTCAGGCAGGTACTGATATGCTGGCCACCCCGCTTGGGCGGCAGTTCAATACCCGGCAACAGCAGACCAAACTCCTGTCCCCGTTTTTGACACTCCAGAATGTGATGACAGAGGGTACGAATACGGGCTTCATAACCGATCGCATGCAGATCTTGCCAGCGTAGCCAGATAGCCGGATCACCAGCGGCACCATCAAACTCTTTGACCTGAAGGTTCTGTCCTTTACTCAGTGAACGCCAGTTGATTCGACGTGGATTGTCGCCTGGCTGGTATGCTCGAAGGCCAGCCAGTTCCTCTGCTTCAGTATGGGCATGGGCGGCCTGACCGCAGGTTGTTTCCGGTATAGATTGTGCTGATTTGGCTTGTGGATAAACCAGTGTTTCCGGCAGCTCAATCAGCGGACGGGATAACTTAAACAGCCCGAGAGGCCAGACAGTATCAACGTTGAGCCGCTGTGGATTATGCAGGCCACGCTGTTGAGTGGGTTGTTGATAAACCCACTCAAAAGGCTGTCCACTGCGCAGATGGTAGAAGGGTTGCAGCGTTGTTTTACTGCGCTGCTTATCCTGGCTACTCAACGTCAGATAAAGGTGATGTTGTCCGCTGTGTTCGTTGAGTGCTATCTCAAACGCCAGATCCTGACCGGCATGTACAGGACGCACGCGCACGTGTGTTGCGCGGAACCCCCATAAGTTGCGGATGGACAACCACACCGACAGCAGCATCGTTGCGGTCATCAGAAAACAGAGCGTAAAGATCAGATTATTGCTGTAGTTGACGGCCACCAGCATCAGGATCAGCAACATCAGCAAATAACCGATTCCTGCAGCGGTCGGTACAATGCGCCACTGCATCATCGTGGCACCTGAACCTGTTCCAGAATCAGCTCACCGTTACGCAACGGTGAATGATTGCCTTCGGTATGTTGTAAACGATGACCGGCAACAAAGGGAAACACCGCCTGAATATGGGCGGGTAGTAAGTGGTCACTGCCATCCAGCCAGGCCCAGGCTTTGGCGGCATTTAACAAGCCCAGCCCAGCGCGCGTTGATAAGCCGTTTACAAACAGGCTGCTGTGACGGCTGAACTGCAACAGCTCGTACAGATACTCCAGTGCCATGGCGCTGCACTCCACGTCAGCAACCGAATGCTGGTATGTGATCAGATCGTCGGGACGGATGCTGTGTTGGGTCTGTTGTAGGAGCTGTCGACGGGAGACGCCGGAGAGAATGGCCAGCTCGGCATCCTTCACCGGATAGCCCATCTCAATACGGATCAGGAAACGGTCCAGTTGGGATTCAGGCAGAGGTGAGGTACCAATCTGCTCCGCCGGGTTCTGGGTCGCGATGACAAAAAACGGATCGGGCAGTTTACGGGTCTCACCTTCCAGGCTGACCTGCTTCTCCTCCATCGCTTCCAGCAGTGCGCTCTGAGTTTTAGGTGTTGCACGGTTGATCTCATCGGCAAGCAATAGCTGGGTAAATACCGGACCCGGCATAAAACGGAAGTTTTGCTGATCCGCCTGATAGATTGATGCACCCAGCAGGTCGGCAGGTAGCAGGTCATTGGTAAACTGTACCCGGTTATAGTCCAGCCCCAGCACTGCAGCCAACGAGTGCGACAATACGGTTTTACCCATACCCGGCAGATCTTCCAACAGCAGATGTCCGCCTGCCAGCAAGCAGCTGAGCGAGAGTTTAATCTGCAGTTCTTTTCCCAGAATTAGCTGGTTGAGTTGATCAAATACCGGGGCCAGTTCCGGACGCACGTTCAGCGAATGGAGGCTGTTATGGGATGAGGTATGTAACGCGAGTGAAGTCACAGTATTGTCCTGTTAGATGGTCGCGGGTCTGCGATGAAAATGGATCGGGTCTGTTTGTGAGTTGTTCTCAGAATCATTTCCGTTTCAGCACGCGGTTAAATGACCATCTATAGTGAGATGAACTGCCGCAATGAATGGAAACGTTGCCGATGGCCTTTCTGACCACCCTGCCGGGGCTGACACTGATCACTAAGTTCTATTCCGCCTATGCGTTATCGCTGGCGTTTATTCTGCAAAGCAGCCTGACGCTGTTACTGGCGTTGGCGGCCTGCACGGTGCATGTGCTGCTGCGCCGGCGAATACACCGGCGGCAGACACTGTCGTCATCAAAGGTTATTTACAAAATTCAGCAATAGCTGGCGTTGGTCCCGGGTCAGCTGCATGTAGCTATTTCGCGCCTGTTGCGCTTCGCCGCCGTGCCACAAAATGGCTTCCTGAACATTGCGTGCACGTCCGTCATGCAGGAAGTTGGTATGGCCGTTCACTGTTTCTGTCACACCTATTCCCCACAACGGCGCGGTACGCCATTCGGTTTCCGTCGCCTCAAAGTCACGGCGTCCACTCAGGCCTTCACCCATGTCATGCAATAACAGATCGGAGTACGGACGAATCAGCTGATTTTCCAGACGGGAGATCTCGTGCTCACCGGTTTGCACCACCGATTTATGGCAGGATTCACAACCAATACTGTGGAAGAGTTGTTCGCCCTCCTGCACGGCTGGATCGTCCATGTTGCGGCGGTACACCACACCCAGCAGTTGCAGATAGGTGGTGATGTCTTTGAGCTGATCAGGACGCATCTCAAAATCGAGGCTGTCATGGGCTGCGAGACACGCGGTTTGCTCAGGCTCACAGTTCTGACGGGCTTTATGATTCGTGGCCTGATCGTCGTGGCGATACAGGAACAGCTCGTTGTTGATACCCATATCGTTATAGGCGGCGATGGCCGATTGCTGACGGATATCAAAGGCATTGGCCTTCCAGGAGAAGCGCCCCATGATCTTGCCGCCGCGCTCCAGATCCCAGACATAGTTCGGACGCCCGGAGATGCCATCGCCATTTTTATCTTCCGGATCAGCCCAGCTTTGTATCGTTGTTTCCGGAATGGCTTCCAGCAGACCTAAGCCAAACACGGGCGGGGCCATGCGCATTTCATAGACGGTATCTTTTGGTAGCGGGCCGTAGGCCAGTTCGGAGATCAGGAACTCAGGCTTACGTAACGAATAGGTTTCCCCATCCGGGAACTGACCGACCTCCTCAATCCAGTTCACCCGCACCTTGGCTTCAGGTTTAACACCGTCGATCGCTCGATCACCTAATTGCGCACCATATCCTGGTGGCGATAGTGGTTCGCCATAAGGTCCGGTGCCCGGGATCGATACACGAACAAAGCCCCCTTCGAGCACTTCATCAGGGCCTGCGGGTGGTTTTGCGCGTCCGTCAGCCTGATGGCAGGCTTCACAGGCATTGTGGTTAAAGATCGGACCGACGCCATCGGCATCGCCACGCCAGCCAGATGCGACACTGGGTGTAAATGCGCGCTCAAATACGCCATCTCCCCGGTCAAAGGCAGCGGATAACCCCCATGACAGGTTCGGGGCTTCTTGCTCAAACGCCATGCCCTGAGAATGAAAATGGGTCAGGTCACCCCCGGACAGACTTGCTGGCAGTTCCTGCTGCAGATAACTCATATCCGCAGCCCCGTAGCCATCAAAGGGTAGCCACAAGGTTTGATAGGCTTGATAGGCCAACGCGCCTGATGCCACGACCAGACCCGCAATTCCGGCTTTTAGTACTAGTGAACTGCCTGTTCTGGATTGAGCTGCGACTGTTTCGGTTGCTGTGAGAGGTGCATGAGGTGTATGGGACATGACTCACGCTCCTGCTGTTTGCAGCTGGGCGTTGTCACTGGGGGTGGATTTGCGCGTGAGCAATGTGCGTAGAAGCGCGAGGAATAGACCAAAGACGCCGAGCCAACCCAGATAACCGATAAGCAGCGCGCTGTAAGTGGACTCGGTTTCGACCCAGACGGCAAAGAAGAAATAGGCATACCAGGAACCACCCGCAAAGACCGGGCCCAGCCACATGCTGATTTTGTGGTACTGCATCAGCAATGCGTTGATCAGGATGACGGAGAAGATCGTCACACGGATCAGCAATTCAGGGTTGTCCGTCCAGTAAATAAAGTTATGGACGTGATAGTTGTAAATCAGGATGGTGATTTCAGAACATACCACCAGCACCATACCGATACGCAGCACGTTATAGGCGACATGCAGCAGGCGTTTTTCAGCCGGTTCCGTATGGCCTTTGGCCACGACAAAATAGTAGAAGGTGAGTACCAGTGTGGAGACGCCCAGACAAAGTCCTACAGTGTAAGTGCGGAAAAGCTGAGACAGATAAAACAGTTCGAGTTCAGTCATGAGAGGTATTCAGTTCTTATTGTTCACAGAGATACGCGCAGAGCTAAGACAGGCTCCGGCGATGATCAGAATTCAGCGGTGTGTGATTGCAAAGGTCGGGTTAAGACGACCGGCAATATGGGGCTCTGTTTGGCAAAGTAACGCTGAGAGAACAACAACGAATATCCGGCACAAAATCGGCGGATGAGGTATGAAGTTGGGCGGGATTTTGGGTACGAGAACGCAAAGGGGAAGTCATTAACTGCTCCAGATCTTATCTACGATAGATTTAAAACCTGCGGTACACAGGCCGTAAAAATAAAGCGCGGCTCCTGCCTCCACACCCCTCACAGATGCTGGATTTCAGATCAGGCCTTATACGCAGAAAGTAACCGGTGCCACATCAGCCTCAGATGCTGGAACAGATACACTTCTAACGGAATAACGAACAATAACCACTGCCGGATAGCGATAAAAAATGGCAGGTAAAAACAGTTCAAAAAATGTGCGGTTAGTTTATTGATAATTATTCGTATTAGCAATAATGATTTAGTACCAAAGTGTGTCGATGTCGGTATTGGCCAAATCTTCGGTTGGAGTTGGAAATTGTAGCAGCGCTCTCCGAACGCGACTTTACGTAGTAGGTAATTGTTCTATTTAGGTTTTTTGGATCAGCTGGAGACAAAGAACAGGCGAATTTTGAATGATCTATAACATTTATGTATAGGGTGGCGCGTTTGGTTTTGAAAATGTTATTCGCGTGAGGGCTATTTGGATATTTTCTGGTTCCCACGGTCCTCCGTGGGAACCCATACGTATGGGTAAATTGGTTGGATATGTATGCATTCCCACGCGGGAGCGTGGGAACGAGCGAAGTGCGGTAGCACCCGACGACATCAGCAGGCTAATTTATATTACATGTCCAAGAGGTTGGGGATATCAGGGATGTAGTTGAAGAAACGGCGATTGTTAAGTCATCCTCCGCGCATCTGGATACAGCTTCCATGGTACTGCAATCCGCAATATCTATATTGAAGACACCGTGTGAGATGAATCCTGATTGGTCGGTAATTTCCTGAAGTTCAGAAAACTCCAATACTATAGGAGATGTGAGTATTTCTGAGGAGGTATAAGTATTACTTCTGACATTGGAAAAGCCCCTCCAAATACGCGGACAAAGACCTGACTCTAGGTTGTTAACAGTTATTTCGATGCTGAAGTCAGATCCGAAGCTGGCTTTGTTAAGTCGATACTCTGATGCTGCAATCAGAGGTACTTCTTTTTTCAATTCATGGGTCATTCCGTTCGAAGGTGTAGATAATGGAACATACATAGTTCTCGGAAGATCCTGTTCATATCGGGACTGCTCATGGTAAGCGTTATAGCCAGCGTTATCTGTCTGCAAACTATAGTTATTATCTTCCGGATCTTGTTGGCCGTTTAAGCCTGCACTGTATAGGTATATATGACCTGAGCTGGTATTTATCTCATATTTCCATCCAAAGTTGAGAACATCTTTTATTAGTTTAGTTTGCTCATCGTCTGTTGGTTTAGCCCAGGCTAAGAAGGTGTTCCCCCACGCATCTCTCAATACAGGATAACTAATATTCATGTCGTTATATTTCGTTGAGACTAAGTCAAAGCCACTGATGTAGGGGCCATTCCACTTTGGCCCTAATCCTGTTCTCCATTCTTCATCAGGCTTGCCTGATGCGGTTGCTGCGTCGTTACAATTGGTTTCACTATTTAAAAACTCTGGATTTGGGCAATATCCAGAGGAAGTGAGAAGCTCTCGAAGGTACATAGGAGGATGACCGATATCGGCAATAAAGCCATCGATATTAGGAACGCCATAGAGTATTTCAGATGGGGTGCCTAGAATTGCCTGCCGAATCATCGTTTGTCTGGATTTTGTCGCTTCAAAACGTTCTTGGTTGGTATTTTGGGCAACGAATTCGGTAGCTAGATTAGCTATCAAACCGAGTACAGCTACGACAACCACCAGCTCAAGTAAAGTAAAGCCTTTTTGAGTTCTAATATTTTTTTGCTTCATCCGTCAGACCTCAGAACAATGACTATATCGTCGTCAGTAGCAGTCGCTTCGTTAAATTCACTGTTTTTGCCGGCACTAATTAACGCAATACAACTGGAAGTACATTCGGAAACATTGCTGTCTTTATAGTTTGTGTCATATCTATATGGCATGCCCGCAAATTCGCGGGATACCCAATTACCTTCATCCAAGACAAGAAAGCATGAATCACTACCGGAATAGGTTTTCTTACGCTCAAACGGATCAGCTATCGCATCAAAGCTGTTGTTGGAGCCTGTGACCGACAAATCACAGTCTTGTGTGCTTAGTAACTGCTTGGACTCGATTGTTAGATAGGGGCCATTCCATCCGCGGCCCGTACTATGATTCCAAGGTAATCGATTTCTAGGATCACCGTCGGAGCTGTCAGTATCATTATCTCCATTGGTGTCGTAGAGCTCAGGAGCTGATAAAAGCCAACCCAAATTATTTTGATGTTCATACTTGGATTTTGTGGTGCTGCTATCGCTAGCCCCGAATAGGTTATCTGCTGTAAACATCCCCTCTTTCGGAAAATACCCCGTATCTTCCTTAAACCGGTAGATCGCATTGGCGATCCGTTTCATCTCGACATGCACTAGCTGTTCCTGCGCATCTTGCTCGTAGCCGTCCATCGCCACCGCTGCAATACCCGCAAGAGACGCCAGAACAGAGACTACGACCAGCAGTTCAAGCAAGGTAAAACCCTGCTGTCTTTTGTAGGTTGGATAAGGCGTTCGTAGTGTGTTCTTCATTGTGCCTCCCCTACTCTGCGATCCGGTTTTCAGCCAGACCTAATACGCGCTGGACTTCGTTGATATCGGTGATACCGGCCTTCAGTTTGTCGAGTGCGGATTGGCGTAAGCTGGCGAGCCCCTGTTGCTCGGCATAGATCTCCAGCTGCTGATCGTTGGCGCCGGTTGCAATCAGACCTTCCAGGTCATGGTTGATCGGCAGAACCTGAAAGATACCGATACGGCCCTTATATCCGGTGCGACTGGTATCGCTGGGTTTAGCACGGTAGAGCTGTAGCTCTGCGATTTCGTCGTCCTTAAAACCGATCGCTTTGAGACGTTGCGGGGATACTTCGTCCCGCTCGCGGCTATTGGGATCAAGCTTGCGCAGCAAACGCTGGCTGATCACCAGGCTTAATGTGGAGCCGATGTTGTGATCGTTCACACCCAGATTTCTCAGGCGTGGAATGGCTTTGGTGGCGCTGGTGGCATGTAGAGTAGAGAGCACCAAGTGGCCGGTGTGGGAGGCTTTGATCGCGGTATCGATGGTTTCTTCATCGCGCATCTCTCCGAGCATGATCACATCCGGGTCCTGCCTTAAGATGCTGCGGGCAATGTTTGCGAATGTGATGCTCTGGCGGGCACTGATATTGATCTGATTGACACCGGGCAGGTTGATCTCAACCGGGTCTTCGACCGTGTAGATATTGCGCTGGTGGTTGTTCAATTGCTTGAGCAATGTATACAAAGTGACGGTCTTGCCACTGCCGGTGGGGCCGGTGACCAGAATCATGCCCTGCAAACGCTGGCTGACATGCTGGATCAGCTGAATTTGTGGCTGACTCAGCCCCAGCATCGTGAGGTCCAGCAGTTCAGACGGCAGATGCAACAGACGCAATACCACGGTTTCACCGTAGAGGGTTGGTGTTATCGAGCAGCGAAAATCGAGTCCGGTTTTATCATCCAGCAACATACGGAAACGGCCACTTTGGGTGCCATGGTGCTCGGAGATATCCAATCCGGCGATGACTTTCAGGCGAATAATCAGCTGACGACCAAAACCGGTTGGCAGATGGTTAATCTCCTGCATGACACCATCGACGCGCAGGCGGATACGCAGACTCTCTTCAAAGGGCTCGAAGTGGATATCTGAGGCCCCCGTTTTCACCGCATCCAACAGCATCCGATTCAGGAATAGCGGTGCGGTCTGGTCGTTGTGGGTTAGCTCATCCGGGGTCAGGTTATCGCGGCTGTTTTCCTGCAGGGTAAACACCAGATTGTCAGGGTTTATGTCCAGCGCATTGAGGTTCAGTTGCATCAATCTTCTCCTTACCGGTTACCCGGCAGATACCTGCATCATGGCCTTAAAGAAGGCGTAATAAACGAAGCCCACCTGCCCCGCGACGATCACGGTCATCGCCGGTTCCATGGTGGAGATCATGCGTTTGATCCGGGCCTCGGCCATCTCCTGATAGTACTTACCCAGTTCACGCATCACGTGTTCCAGCTCGCCACTGCGCTCGCCGATACCGGCCATATGCTGGACCATGGGTGGAATATTGTTTTGCTTGAGGCCATACGCGAGGCTGCGTCCGGCAAGAATTTCGTCCCCTGCTTGCTGGAAACAGGTAGAGAGCCGTTTATTAGCCATAATGTCGCTGACCACACGCAGGGATTCGAGGACCGTCAAACCTGAGCTGAGCAGCAGAGACATGGTCCATCCCATCTGAGACATGGCGGAGGTGCGGATGCTGTGACCCACCATCGGTACATGCAGCAGAATTCGGTCGATTACCGATTTTCCGAGCACCGTGGTGTACGAGGCCAGTGTCAGGAAGAGTCCGATACCCAGCACGATGGCCAGATACAGGCCGTAATCCACCAGCCAGGTCGAGATATTCATCATCGCCTGTGTGGCGCCGGGTAGATCCTGCGAGCGGCCCTCAAGCAGTGTGGCAAATTTGGGGATGATGCTTAGGGTCAGAAACAGCGTGACGCCCACCGAGGCGACCAGCAGGAACATCGGATAGGTCATGGCCGAGATAAACTGACGCTTCAGTGCGGCCGAACGTTCAAGGCTTTCTGCCAGTCGTTCCAGCGTGGCTTGTAACTCACCGGACGCTTCACCGGAGGCAACCAGTTTGGCGACCAGCGGCGGAAAGCGGGTGCCCTGTTTTTGTATAGCTGCGGCGAAACTGGAGCCACCCTGAATCGCGACCAGCACGTTGATCAGTGTGTTACGCAGCTGCACTTTCTCCGTCATTTCTGAGCAAAGCTCCAAACCCTGAATCAACGTATTACCCGCCCGCAACATCAAGGCAAGCTGACGAAAGGTCATCACCAGATCACCGCTGCTGATACCGGCATACCGTTTGGGTGATAGCGAACGGCGTAACATCGCGAGTAGGCGTAGCGGGTTGAAGCTGGAAGCGAGTTCAACTTTCAATACATGCAGGGAGCGAGAACGTAACAGTGCAGTGGCTTCTGCCGGACTGGCGGCTTCAACATTGCCTTTTTTCTCCTGCCCGCGGGCATCGAGCGCCTTATATCTGTACTTTGCCATGAGATCTCTCCTGCTATTCCTGATGTAGGTGCATGGCTTCATGCAGGCTGGTGGTGCCATCCAGTACTTTGTGGCGAGCGTCCTGCCATAAAGTGCTCAACAGCTGCTGTTGGTTGGCGTATTTTTTCAGCGCTTCATCGTCGGCGCCTTCATGAATCAGCACTTCCATTTTTGAATCTATCCACAGGGTTTCGTAGATACCGATACGCCCCCGGAAACCACTACCAAGACATTGTGCACAGCCGCAGGGTTCGTAGAGTGTGACGGTTTTATCCACCTGAAGATGATTCTGTTCGGACGCAGTGGATGGACGGGGTTTTCGACAGGCTGTGCATAACTTTCGAATCAGTCTCTGGGCCAAAATACCCACGAGTGTGGAAGCGATGAGATAACGCGGACAGCCAATATCCACAAGGCGGTTGATGGAGGCAACGGCGCTGTTGGTGTGCAGTGTGGATAACACCATATGACCGGTCATGGCGGCACGCACGGCGGTTTCGGCGGTTTCTTTATCACGGATCTCACCCACCAGCATCACATCAGGGTCATGACGCAGAAATGAGCGCAGGGCTTTGGCGAAACCGACTTTCTCTGAAACCTGTACCTGTCCGGTACCTTCTACCACCTGCTCGATGGGATCTTCGACGGTCAGGATATTGAGTTCGCTGGCATCCAGTTCCCGCAGTGCCGCATATAGAGTGGTACTTTTGCCGCTACCGGTGGGCCCCGTCACCAATACGATGCCATGGGGTTTACGTACAGCATCCCGCATGGGTTGCAATACAGGGTCCGGCATCCCGAGCTGGGACAGGGTTAGATTACTGGTGTCCTGACCTAAAATACGCAGGGTAGCCCGCTCTCCCCAACGGGTCGGGATGGTGGCAACACGCATCTCCACCTCATCCGCTTCAGGCCAGTCGCTGATGCGATAGGCAAAGCCGCCATCCTGCGCCATATTCTGTTCGGCAATATCTAGCCCGGAGAGAACCTTAATACGGCTGATTAGCGCTTCGGCCAGCGCCTGATCGATCGGGCGTTCGTAGTTATGCATCTTGCCGTCCCGACGCATACGCAGTTGCATGCCCTCTTCCAGCGGTTCGAAGTGCAGATCCGTGGCTTTGCAGACATAGGCCTCTTTCATGATCGCTTCGAAGATCGAGACCGCGTCCTGATTGTTTTCGTAGAGCTTAAAATGCTGGCGCAGGCAGGTTTCGATCAGCAACGGGTCGGCCATTGCCATATGGGGACGTTGGCCCAGTGAACGCATGACTGCATCCACCGGCATACGATCATCCGGATCGGTCAGCAGAACAACCAGTTCGTTATTGTGCTCAACCGGCAGGAACAGACGGCGCAGCAAAATATCGCCGTTAAAGGGTGTCAGTAACTCGGATTTAATCTGAATATCGCCCCGTTCATAAAACGCTAACTGGCGGCTTTCGGCCAGGGCTCGGTATAGCGCGGTAAGGGGATAACGACCGTGACGGCAGAGCAGTTCCGGTAAGTTGATTCCGGCACGCCGCGCTTGTGTTTTGAGCTCGGGCAGCTGCTGCGGATCAATCAGCCCAGCAGTGATCCCCGCCTGAATCAGGGTGTTTTCCTGCAACGCCATCAGCGTGCTCCGCCTTTGGCACCGAGCAAACGCTCAAAGGTTTGCAGATCGCGGCATAACATCCTGCCAGCGTCAGCCGTGATCTGTTTCGTGCGGACGACGCGAGCCAACGCCTGATCCAGCGTTTGCATCCCCTCACGGGTACTACTTTCCATCACTGAGTAGATCTGCTTACTCTTGGACGATTCGATCAGATTGGCGACCGCCGTGTTCACCATCAGAATTTCTGCCACCACGGCGCGACTTTTCCCGTCCATTGTGGGGACAAGGTTTTGTGCGACGACGGCTTTTAGGGCGTGGGCGATACGTTGGCGGGCCACGGTTTGTTCGTTGCCGGGGAAACTGCCAATCAGTCGTTCGATCACGCCGACCGCATCATTGGTGTGCAGGGTGGAAAAGACCAGATGGCCGGTTTCAGCGGCGGTCAGTGCGGTGCGCATGGTTTCCAGATCGCGCATCTCTCCGACCATGATGACATCCGGGTCTTCACGCAGGGCGGCTTTTACTGCGCTGGCGAAGTTAGGCACATCGGTGTACAGCTCGCGCTGGTGGACGATGGATTTTTTGTTCTGATGAACAAATTCCACCGGGTCTTCCACGGTCAGGATGTGTTTGGCCTGATGTTCATTGATGTCATTCAGGATGGCGGTCAGGGTGGTACTTTTCCCCGAACCTGTGGCACCGCAGACCAATACCAACCCACTTTTTAACTGTGCCAGATATTCCATCTGAGGAGGCAGGCCCAGTTCAGAGGTACTTTTCAGACTGCCGTCCAGATAACGGATCGCCAGCGCGGTATTACCCTGTTCCCGATATACATTGACCCTGAAACGATTGCCCAGCTGGGTGCTAAATCCCATATCCAGCGTCATATCCTGCCGGAATTGACCTTGTTGCAGTTCGGACATTAATGCACGGGCCATCGCATCGACTTCGGCGCCATTGTATTGGTGCTCTCCGGACGAACGGATCTGCCCTCGGATACGGTAAGTTGCTGGTAGTCCATGGGACAGGTGCAGGTCCGATGCGCCGAGTGTGGCACAAGCGTCCATCAACTCACGAATCTGTTCCGCCTGCTGCATGTCGTGATGTAGGCTCTCAAGGCTCTGGGTCATAACAATTTTTAAGTCCTTAAACTCTTTAAGCTCTTTAAACTTCGTCCTGAATCTGGACTTTAAATCTGCAGGCTGAGCTGAATTTTCAGATAACCTTCGCTGTCGGGTACGCTTTCCAGTGAGATATCGGTGACATAGATGTGGTAACTCAGTTCGGGCAGCGCATCGAGAAAATCGATCAAGTTGAGATAATGCCCGCCCAGCGAGAATAGAAACTGCGGTCGGTTGGCAAAGTGCTCGCGCAGTGCCTGCCCGTCGAGTTGCTGATGATTAGAGCGCAGTGTGTTTTTGCTGGTGGTCAGGCGGCTCACCCGTAACATACTGCTTTGGGCCAGTTGTGTGAGTTCCAGCTTCAGTGCTTCGCGGGCGCCGGCATCGTTCAACGGCAACAGTGTGCTCGCCAGATTGCGCAGCTCGCGGGTCTGGCTATCCAGAGTGTTTTTTAGGGTCGCCAGATGCGCTTCGGAGATGCCCTCTTCCAGTTTGGGAATATCTACGTTTCCTAAGCGCTTTTCGATTCGGTCCGCTTTGCGGTTAGCCATCTTTTGTGTCTCAAACATCTGTGCCCAAGTAGCGGCTGCCCAGAACAGATAGCCAGCCACCAAGGAACAACTGATGAAGATCCATAGCATCTTACGATCACGTTCGGGCAGGGCCTGATACTTGTCACTGATCAAACTCATGAGCGTGTTCCTGACTGGGTTGGGGGCGTTGAAGAGTGGAGAGGTGTCACTGCTGTTTGCAACACAATATCGATGGTGTAAGGCAATGGTGTCAGGTTCTCCGGGTCATGGATGACATCGGATGAACGTACTTGCAGATTCATCGGTTTCAACAGTTGGTTCAGGTTATGGGTAAATTCCTGTCCCTGAGAATCTCCGCCTGCTTCAGCGCGAATTTGTACCTGCCCCGCAGTGCGCTGCACGGATACCAGCTTTACACCTGTGGGTATGCTGATGCTGATCGCTTTTAACAGGACGGGCACCGTGAGCTGTTGTTGCGGCAGCTCTCGGCTGAGTTGAGACAACAGTTCAGTATTCTTGCCTACTTCCAATTGCGCATCCGCAATCAGCGCTTTCAACCCTGATTGTTGACTGATAATGGAGCCAAACTGTTTTTGCTTGGCGGATTCTTTTTCGAACTTTTCGTTCAGCTCGGCAAGGCGCTGTTCCTGTTGCCACATGTTGGCGTGCATCCAGAGCATAAAACCGGCTAGTGTGGATATGACAACGATGGCCGCTGACAGCTTCAGTGTTTTGGGTTGCAGAAGCTTTTGCCAGATAGGTGGTTCGATATCACGGGCGGCAATCCAGCTCAGACGTGCACGGGAAACATGATTTAGGAAGTGATCTGCTGCGCCGGAGAGGCTGAGCAGTGCATCGTCACTGAGTCCATCAGGTGTGACCAAATCCGGAGCATCCAGCGTCAGGCTGTGTACGTTGATGCCCAACTCCAGGCTGAGTTGGCGTAACTGCTGATCACCCAGCAGTTCCTGATGGTTGATATAGAGGTTTTTCAGATCGGACGGTAACACACCGGTCAGCGTGTTGATCTGGTGGGCATCAACCGCACCGGGTAAACGTTCGGCGACCTGTATTTCGGTTACGCCCCCGGCATGCCCGCTGATGCAGGCCAGTTGTTCCTGATGCAGTTCAATCAGCCATTGTTCCTGATCGGTACAGCGATGGGACAAACTGGCGAAACTCGCCCCTACAGACGGATAAAAGGCTTCAATTTTCAGGCCGTTGAGATTAAATGCCCCAACCCAGCGGCGGCGAACCTCTTTGCTCATGCCACTGACCAGCCATTTATGGGCGCTGTTATTGTCCTCTTCGGCACTGAGCAACACTTCATCACTGAGTGTTTGCTCTGAGAGGTTTTCTTCTGCCTGCCAGCCATATACCAGATCATCATCCAGTGCGACCAGTTTGCCCTGCAGGGAAAAGCACTCTTCCAGCTGTGCATAGCTGATGTACTTCATCTGTACAGCCAGATCACCAAAGCGGATCATGGCGCTTTCACCGCCCTGACTCTGGCGTAGCTGCAGTTCTGTGACCAGTTCATCACGCTGCTGCGGACTGAGGTATCCGCGCTCGACCAGCATGGAGCCGATCAACCACTGTTTATTCTGTTGAGTCACCGCCCCTTCCAGCTCCCAGCGGATCAGCTCCTGCATCTGTTCATCGGAACGTGGACGCAATGGGCTGACGGGCAGATCAACTAAGGATGAAACGACGCTGGGGGTGATCAGAATCGCGCGTTTGGGCAGGCGACGCTGATGCTGCTTCAGCTGTTCCATCACTTCGGCAATGGCACGGGTGAAATCTACGTTGCGGGATTCGGCCACGATGGCCGGAACAGCGTAATGGCGGGAGTTGCGGATCAGTGCTCCGCGCAAGCCAAAACTACCCGCTTGAAACGCAATCATGGCGAAGCTTGGCCCGACCGAAAAATATCCAGCCAAGGTATTGAGTTTGAGTAGATTAAAACGTTCTCTGGATGCACCTTCTGGCACATCCGGTAGCGTCTCAGCCAGATCCACATCCTGATGGAGATGATCGTCCTGTTGATCAACGGGCTGACCGGTGAACGGATTGATACTGACCGTCTCAGGATCCTGGGCGATCTCTGTGACGTGATCATCAATCACCGTTTCGGTTTTACGGCGCAGCAGTTTGTTAATCAGGTTTTTCAAAACAGATGCTTCCGGTTGTGTTCTGTCGCAGCCCTCACCGAGGGCGACGTTTTGGATGTGTGTCCGTTTGTTGTGTTACGGAATCATTCGCGATTAATGATGATGCTTAGTGAAGCGTCTCCGCTCCGATCACAACCAAACGCGGGCCTTTGGCGTAGTTGTAGATATGAACGGCATAAAAATGACTGAGTTCGTTTTGAGGTAGTAACTTCAATTGCAGGGCGGCTGGTTTACTGACATAAACGGCAATAACACGTCCGTCTTTTGCGCCCACAAAAGCACTGTGACTGATCTCGGGCATATCCCCGTCACCCCAGAGGTTTAACGCATCGTAAACCAGTGAAAAATGACCCGCTTTTGGAGGAGCCATCAGCGTCGCGTCAAATTGGATGGTCGAAGGAGGCAGCATCAGACGCTGCTGCTTTTCGATCATCTGTGCGGAAAGTTGGTTGGCGTCGATAAACTCGTTCAACACAACCGATTCGAATGGCGGTGAAACAGCCGCTGTGTCCGGTATATCTGCTGCAAAGACTTGGCCGCTAAATGCCAATAACACCAGCGCAAGCAAAATAGACGGGCGTAATGAAAGAGATGCCAAGCTAAACAACTGCATAGTGATGACTCGGGTAAGAAGAAGGGGAGAATCTGAAACGTAAAAGGCCGATCAGGTTGCCCTGACCGGCCCGGGAGGTATTAACTCCAGCTAACCGGTCATACGATTAGATGGTGTTACGTGTACCATCCCATTCACCCAGTTCTTCTTCTTTGGTGTCACCAGCGCCATCGACAATCGCGGCCAGAGTAACCTGTTCGCCGGCAGTGATACCGGTACCACCTGCTCCAACCGTACCGATGTTAAACAGAGCGACAAATCGGTTGTATTGGGTTTCAGATACATGACGGTATACCGGTACGGAGGTCATACCACCCAGATCATTCGCATTAAACAGAGAAGACGATGGACCTAAGCCTACCGCCATCAATACTGGTGCGTTTGCAACACCTGCAGTGATTGCAGAACCGTCAGTCGCCAGTGCTGTAGCATCAAAACCAGCCCCCGCCTGTCCCATGACTCGTTCGTAACCACCAGTCCAAAGGGCAACTTTAGGAGCATCGTTCAGCTGGAAGCCAGCTGTTCCAGCGTCACCATCAATATTATTCCATGTAGCACCACAGCCGTTTGCAGCCGGAGACAGGAAGATGTTACCGGCAACGACTGCATTCCCACGTGATGCGATCAGTGCATCTACATCAGCACATGTTCCTGCATCGGGTGGATCACCTGCAGCGTTCAGGTATTTCAGGCTGGTAATACCACCAGCGTTCATGATTTCGGCAATCTCCACTGGTAGGTTGATCAGTGCGATATCTTCAATTGCCAGCAGCTCATTTGAAGGAGAGGTTGCAGTTCCGGCAACGGCTGCGCCTGCGGCGAAGTCAGTTCCTGCATCAGTGACTTCTACCAGGGAATCAAAGCCGGTCGGCAATGCATTTCTGTTCAGGACACGGAAGGTACGAATACCTTTGTTCAGCTCATCCATCATAGTGACGTGAGCCGCAGCAGATGCACGTGCGTCAGTGTCCTGCAGTGCCAGAGAGGCGGTACCGGCGATCGCGGCCAGAATCGCAACAACAACCAGCAATTCAAGCAGGGTGAAACCGCCCTGTTTTGCTTTAAGTGTGCGGAATTTAGAACGCAGCTCTACGTCCTGAATGTCATTTTCTTTTACGTCAGCGAATTTAGCGGTCAGCGCAGCGCGCTTGTTCATCAGAGAGTTAAACATTGTTTTTCCAGTTCAATCGAAGTTTGGGTTTGAGACTGTTGACGTAAGAGCAGACTCCCCCCGCGGGAGCTGTGACAACTTACCCAGTCCAATTGAACGCTTCCCTTGGTGTTGTCTGCTGATCAGACCCGGGCACCCCGCCCGACACCGCTTCAGAACACAATCCGTTGGTTCCTACCATTTTTGTTTATCAGGGTGTGGCCACCCTCACGTATTTACTGCGTCCGTTCTTTCTGGTGATTAAGCCAGAATATCCTTCTTCAGCCAGGCTTTGATGACCGATTCATCCGCAAGCGCGTGACTGCAATTGAGTACATAACGGTGTTGTTTACCGCAATGGATGATGATCTCCTTCTGACCACGGCGAAGGATCTTCATTTCGATCCGCATATCACCATAGCCATCGTGTTCAAACAGTTCAGCGTAGAGATCAAATAGCGTCTGGAGAACCGCTTTATGCTGGTCAATTTCTTCCAGCTGTTTCGCCTTCACTGTCTGTTCAGTCATAACACTCCATCCCGGGCTTTAATAACACTGCTAATGCAAATCATTATCATTACGTTATTGGTATGAGTCAAGCTTAAAGTTGAACAGTGAATAAAAAAGTACGAAATTTAATCTTTATAGATCAGCACAGATCGGGTTTTTTCTGTGTTTTCGGAGATTTTAGGTTCAAATTCGACGATGTATCCAGCCTGCTCTTTTTGTTCACCAGAATAGGCCTTCTGAAAAACAAACATCTTCAGTGCGGATCCTTTCTCTAAGTCGTGCGTGGCGACCTGAGTTTCAGATGTGATAGAGACGGATTTTTTAACCGGACCCAGTGTGCAGCCAGTAAGTAATACGATTGCTATCAGGGCTGTGATTCGCTTTATGGGTCTGTGACTCATCGGTTCCCAGCCTCCAATGTCTGAATTATGTCTGCCATCGGTTTATCCGAGAGCAGATAGAGATGGGTACTGTCTTTGCCCTGATTAAACGGGGCCAGACTTTCCTGATCGGTTGTTGCCGCCAGCCACTCGCCCGGTAGCTCAGGCAGCCGGATTGGTTGAGCTGAATCGGATTGATTGCGGACTTTAACTGTAGTGATATGTAATCCATCTAGTTCGGCTGCCCTGACCGGCCAGGCGACCAGTGCGGTATTGTCCAGCAACGCCGCTAAAGGTGTTTGTACCACCTCATTCACCTGTAGGCCTGAAAGCGCTGGTAGCGGCTGATCATGAGCTTGTGCGTAGGCGTATCGACTGAGGGCAACATAATCGGCGACCTCGTAAGATCTGGCTTGTGGCGTAGCGGTGGTGCTGGACGGTTCTTTGTACGTATCGTAGTCGAACTCACTGATCTCTCGGGATTTGTCCTGTGACTCTTCCGGGCTGAGCAGAATATGCGGTGTCAGCAGCATGACGTACTGTGAGTTGGTGTCGGCTGTGTTTTTGCTTTTGAACAGGTCTCCAAGGAATGGAAGATCGCCCAATAGCGGCACTTTGGTTTCGGCCTCGGATGAGGAGTTGTCGATCATACCGCCCAGTGCAATGGTATAGCCGTCTTTAGCCACGACGACTGTTTTGACGTTTTCCTCTTCGACAGAGTCCAGATCCACGGATTTAATCTGATTATCGCTGTTATCAAAGTACGGGAAGCGCAAGCCCCCCCGCTTTACGGTGGAGGTTTCCTGCAGAATATCAATTGTCACTGTGCGATCTGCGTTGATGCTCGGCAGCAGTATCAGGGTGTTGCCCACTTTGCGCCGTTCGGTTTCGAGCGTTGAGGTGGTGCTGGTTGAGCGATCACCGGATTCGTTAGCGTTAGAAAACAGCGTCGAGGTATCCAGGCTGGTGGCGATCACTTTCTCTTCACCGATAAACAGGCGTGCGGGTCGGTTGTTGGACGCCATCACCACCGGTTTGGCGATCGCTTCTGCCTGATTGTTTTTCTCCAGTAAAGAGACCTTGGCATTCACGTATTTACTGTAAAGCTGGTAAAAACCACCGGTAACCGAGTCGAAGCCTGCGGCAGTGACATTGTCTCCGCTGAGTTGCGAGAAGCGCCGCGCTAGCGTCGATATGGTATCGCTACTGGCAGTGTAAGGAGTGTTGGCAAAGTTGGTCGAGGACGGTGTGAAGGTTCCGGTTGCGGTGATGCCCTCTACGACCTGAGCATCATTAAACGACAGGTTAAAGTCTTGATCATACTCATCTCCCACGCTGATCCGCACGATCTTCATCTCCAGCAGGACTTGTGGTGTTGGCCGGTCGGTCTCCTGGACGATTTTTTCGATCTCAGCCATGGCATTTTCATCGCTGGTGCGTACAAACAGCAGGTTATGAATGGCATTGGTGGTGACGTAGATCGGTGTCGTTGCACCTAGCAAGCGGCTGGCTTTATCCGCGTCGACGTTTTCCGTTTCACCCAGTTGTTTAATCACACCACTGCTGAGCTCCTGATCGGCGAGCTGAACAGTCTTGTCTTTATCGTCTGTGTCGTCGCTACTATCCGTATTGGTATCGTTGTTATTGTTTTCGTCGTCATTTTCGGAGCGGCGAGCGACAACCGTTGCTTCATCGGCCGTATCAAAATTCAGCCCGTCAAAGCCGTTATTGTCCTCTTCCAAGGTCAGTTCAACGCGGTCTCCATACAGATTTTTAATGGTTTGAGCTGCGGACTCCGTATTCTGATGGCGTAAGGTGAACGTGCGTACGATATCGTCACGGTAAACCACAATATCGCCCTGATACTGCTCTTCGGTCATGATCAGATAGCTGTTATTGTTTTTGCTATAGCGATACCAGAGCCCGGATACGCGCGCTAAGGTATCCACCGCGTGCTTCAGGTTTACATCACGTAGCAGCAGATTAACCTGAGCCCCGCTGGCGGCCTGAGTGACCGCGATGTTACTGCCGGTCATCGCTGCCAGAATACGGGTCGCATCCTCGATGGCTGCGTCTTTAAATTCAACAAACTCGATCGTTTTGGCGACTGCATTGGCTGTAGGGGCCGCGATGCACAGACAGACCATTAGCGTCTGGATATATTTTTTCATCACTGAATCACCACTTTTTCACCAAGGTTGCCGAACTCAATAATCAGGTTAAGCGGGTTGATCTCAACGATCCGTACAACGGTATCGCTGGTCATCTGTTGCAGGCCCACTTTGTCTCCTTCCTTCACGACAAAGGTGCCGAGACCGTTGATATTTAAAAGACCGGCCTTTTCACCGTCCATACGGATAAAGCCGCGAAATTGCATGCGAGGGATACCCTGAGATTCTTCCTGTTGTGCTTGGCTTAGCGAGAATTTACCGCTGCTCTTTGTATCCTCGGTGGTGTTACCCCCCAGACGTTTAGGGACAAAGAGGTCTTTTTTCTGGCGGCTCGGTGCTGAAGGCTGACGGGTCTGTTCGGTATCGGCAAATGGGTCACGCGCGTTACGCGATAGACGTTTATCCATCTGCTGATTCACGCGTGCATAGTACTGCTCGAGTTTTTTCAGATTTCCGGCCAGATCGGAAGAGTCTAATGCTTCAACTCTAAGGGGGGATGGTGACTCGTTGGCTGTTTCTGCCTGTGCGATCAGGGGTATCCATACAACGAGCGCCAGCAGAAAGCGAACAGCCACGTGTGTCTCCAGAGTGTATGAAGTTGAGTACTTCAGGGTTATTTAGCCCTACATTCTATGCATTTTATAATCGTTTTCAATAATAAAAACGATTATCATTTAGATTGTGTTGTTTGATTTTGCCATAGGAAGGGATGCAATTGTGGGAACAGATCTGGCGTTGGTAGGGTTAAGAGTTTGTTTAGGTTCGATTTTTATTGTTCATGGGGCGGATAAGCTGGGATGGGATAGCGGTGTATTCTGGCGCGAAGATAACCTGCTGGACTATACCCTGATTCAATTGCAGGGATTTACGCAACTAGTAGCGGGTTTATTTGGTTTTCTTTCTGACGATCAGATTCGCTATCTGGCGCTGTCAGCCGCGTTGATCGAACTGCTGGCTGGTTGGGCGCTGGTGCTGGGTTTTTTCACGCGACATGCTGCACTGCTATTGAGTGGATTGATGATCGTTGCGATCTATTTTCATCTGCCGCAGGGGTTTTATGCCCGTGATGGTGGGTTTGAGTGGGCGATGTTGTGTCTGGCGGGCAGTCAGGTGATGGTGTTTATGGGGGCAGGACGTTTTTCTGTCAGTGGGATATTCCGTGCGGTGAGCACAGCGGAAAGTCAGGTGTAGTCAGAAGTAGGAGGTCAGAGCGTTCATTACGTTTTGACCCCAATATACAGCTGCCTGAGTTCCCATGCGTGGGCATGGGAACGAGGTAGGTCTCTGTATATGGCGGACGTTAAACCGAAACACCTTGCTGCTGTAGCCATTGCTTGAGCTGAGGCAGTGGCAATGCACCACTCATACGGGCAACCTCTTTGCCCTGGCGGAATAGGATCAGGGTGGGAATGGAGCGAATCTGCCATTGGCCAGCGATGCCCTGCTCTGCTTCGGTATTCAGCTTAGCCAGTCGGATGTTGGGTTCAAACTCTTTTGCTGCTTGCTCGAAGATCGGTGCAAACTGCTGACAAGGGCCACACCAGGTCGCCCAGCAATCAACCAGCACCGGGATATCGTTGCGATTAAGTACGCTGCTGACGTTGGCGGCAGACAGCTCTTGTGCCTTACCACTGAAGACGGGTTGTTTACACTTGCCACATTTCGGTCCATCGCCAAGACGATCCGCCGGGATACGGTTGGTGACGTTACAGTGTGGGCAACTAAGATTAAGTGACATCGTTATTTTCCTTGTGAGTCCAACACACGGCTCGGCTCTGCGCTGGGCTTCAGTTTACTTGCCGATACAGAACGAACTGAAAATTCGGCCAAGCAGATCGTCTGAGCTGAATTCACCGGTAATTTCGTTCAGCGCCTGCTGTGCCTGACGCAGATCTTCAGCCAGTAACTCACCCGCCCCATTCATCACCAGCTGGTCATGACCCGTTTGCAGCAGTTCATGGGCCTGTTCCAACGCTTCCAGATGACGACGACGGGCCAGAAATCCACCTTCGGTGGTGCTGGTGAAACCCATACAAGTCTTCAGGTGATCGCGTAGAGTATCCACACCCAAGTTGCCTTTTGCCGAGAGTGCAATCAAGGTGTGGCCGTGGGATTCGCGTTGACCGATGGATTCACCGCTCAGATCCGCTTTGTTGCGGATGACGGTAATTTTATCTGCATCGGGCAGCTGGTGAACAAACTCCGGCCAGATTTGTTCGGGATCGTCCGTATCGGTTGTTGTGCTATCCACCATTAATAGCACCCGATCGGCGTTGCGGATCTCGTCCCAGGCACGGTTGATACCGATACGTTCCACTTCATCAGGTGCTTCGCGTAAACCGGCTGTATCGATGATATGTAACGGCATACCGTCGATATGGATATGTTCGCGCAGGACATCACGGGTGGTCCCGGCAATGTCTGTGACGATGGCCCGTTCCTGCCCTGCCAGAGCATTGAGCAGGCTTGATTTACCGGCGTTCGGACGGCCCGCGATTACCACATTCATGCCTTCACGCAGCAAGCTACCCTGCTTGGCTTCGGACTGGACGGCATTTACCCTCTCCAGCACGCTTTCCAGATCGGACAGTACTTTACCGTCAGCCAGAAAATCGATCTCCTCTTCAGGGAAATCAATGGCCGCTTCGACATAGATACGCAGCTGAATCAGAGATTCAACTAACTCATGAATACGATTGGAAAACTCGCCCTGCAGTGAGCGTAAGGCGCAACGTGCCGCTTGCTCGGAGGAGCTGTCGATCAGGTCGGCAATGGC
Source organism: Pontibacterium sinense (assembly GCF_015209595.1). Taxonomy (GTDB): domain Bacteria; phylum Pseudomonadota; class Gammaproteobacteria; order Pseudomonadales; family Balneatricaceae; genus Pontibacterium; species Pontibacterium sinense. The sequence continues at coordinate 39,092 of NZ_JADEYS010000019.1, forward strand.
CTCTGCTTGCGCCAGATCCAGCTTATCGTTGAGGAACGCCCGTTCAGAGAACTCACCCGGACGTGCCAGACGCGCACCCAGTTCCAATACCCGACGTAGAATGAAGTCCATGATGATCGGACCGCCGTGACCCTGCAGCTCCAGTACGTCTTCTCCGGTAAAGGAGTTTGGTCCGGGAAAGTAGAGAGCGATCCCCTGATCGATCTGGTTACCGCTGCCATCCATAAACGCACCGTAATGGGCGTAACGGGGTTTGGGTTCCAATCCGAGTATGTCACGGGCGATGGCCTGCGCCTGTTTACCCGAGACGCGGATAATGCCCACACCGCCACGTCCCGGAGGGGTGGCCTGAGCTGCAATGGTATCTTGATCAATCAGTGTCATATTCTTGTACCGTCAAAAGCAAAAAAGGCCCATAAGGGCCTTTTTAATAGGGAGGTGGTTTACTTGGCTTTTGCCGGTTCACCACTGCCCTCGATCTGTTTGTTGATCACGTACTGCTGTGCGATAGAGAGTACGTTGTTCACTACCCAGTACAGGGTCAGACCTGCCGGGAACCACAGGAAGAAGAAGGTGAAGACAATTGGCAGCATCTTCATGATCTTCGCCTGCATTGGGTCTGGAGGTGTTGGGTTCAGCGACTGCTGAATAAACATACTCGCGCCCATCAGCAACGGCAGGATGAAATATGGATCTTTGGATGACAAGTCAATCAGGTACAAGAACTCGGCATGACGCAGTTCCACAGATTCCATCAGTACCCAGTACAGAGCGATGAAGACCGGCATCTGCGCAACAATTGGCAGACAGCCACCCAGAGGGTTGATCTTCTCTTTCTGATACAGCTTCATCATTTCCTGAGACATCTTCTGGCGATCATCGCCATACATCTCTTTCATACGCTGCATTTCTGGACCGAACTTACGCATCTTCGCCATGGACTTGAACGCTTTCGCATTCAGGTGGAACAGCGCAGCTTTCACCAGTACGGTAACACCGATGATTGCCAGACCCCAGTTACCCAGGAAGGCGTAAACCTTGGTCAACAACCAGTACAGAGGAGAGGCAACCCACCACAACCAACCGTAATCAACGGTGAGTTTCAGGTTTTCGTTGGCTGCTGCCATCTGATCCTGGTCTTTAGGACCGGCGTAGAAGTTTGCAGTAACGGTCTTAGTCTCACCCGGTGCAACAATGAAGTCAGGTGAGATGAAACCCATGATGTATGCGTCGTTCAGCTTACGAGATTTGTAGCTGTACTCGGCACCGGCTTCAGGGATCCAGGCACTGACAAAGTAATGCTGAACAAAGGCAACGTAACCATCCTGAGAAGTCGCTTTAAACGCTTTCTCATCCATGTCGTCGAAATCAACTTTCTGATAGTTGTCTTCAACGGTGGAGAACACTGCACCCAGGTAAGACTGCATGCCCATATCGGTGCTGGTGGTTGGGTCTTCGCTGCTATCACGCTTGATCTGGCCGAACAGGTTTGCCTTCCAGTTCTCTGCAGACTGGTTATCGACAATATAGGACAGACCAACGTTATAGGAACCTTTGGTGAAGGTATAACGTTTGGTGATCTTCACACCTTTAGAATCGGTGAGTTTCAAATCAACGTTAATGCTTTCCTGTTCACCCAGCTCAAATTGAGCCGCATCAACCTGATAGGTTGGACGACCTGCTTTGCTGGCATCCGGACCGTCGCTACCAACCAGACCGCTCTGAGAAACGTATGTGCGGTTGGCTGTCTGTTCCATCAATACGAATGGCTGCTCAGAACCCAGAGCTGCTTTATGTGCTGGCAGGGCCACCTGAATGATATCGCCACCTTTAGTGTCGATAATGACATTCAGCACATCAGTGTTGATGGTGATCAACTGTGCGGAAGCTGCTTTAACTTTCGTGCCGGTATTTGGTACGTCTGCGCTTGCTGTTTCTTCGTCAGCCGCAACGGGCAGATCTGTTTCTACAGCAGGAGTACTGTACGCGGAAACCGAAGTCACTACCTGCTCACCCGCTGTCTGCGACTGGCCGTAGTCTTCGTTCCACTGCAGTACCAGCATGTAAGAGATCAATGCCATTGCGGTGATCAGTATGATTCGCTGTACATCCATGGGTTAACCGTTTTCTTTGTTTGTACGCTGTTTAGCTTTTTTTCTTAGCCGTGACCAACACTTGGAGCTCAATTTGTGAAGATCTTCGGATTCCAGGTCGCCTAGTCCACGTCGTGCGAGCACGACAATGTCAACCGCAGGTAATTTATGCTGATTGAGGCGAAAAGACTCGCGAATGATACGCCGAACACGGTTACGTTGCACCGCTAAGCGTACATTTTTTTTGGATAAGACAAACCCGATACGAGGATGATCGAGTCCGTTGGGACGGGCAAGAATAAGGATCTGTTGGTCTGGTACTTTCAGAGAAGCATTATCAAATACTCGCTGAAAGCCCCCACCAGTCAGAATTCTTAACTCGCGGGGATATCCGAATGTGGTCATTCAAATAACCAGACCTTTTCAGGAAGCCATTACTTAGACAGACGCTTACGGCCTTTAGCACGGCGACGGTTAATCAACTGACGACCATTTTTGGTAGCCATGCGAGCACGGAAACCGTGAGTACGTTTGCGTTTCAGAACGCTTGGTTGGAATGTTCTTTTCATCGGAGTAGTCCTACTAACACTCGTTAATTTTGGGTGCCTGAGTATCAGCACGGTAAAAATTAGACCGCGGATTCTACGTAATCTGTTCTACACCTTCAACCGTAATTTACCTCTTTTGTATAAATTTTCGGCAAAAAAATGGCAATCTGGATAACCTACGGATATCTGTCTAAATCTGTTGAAAACTTAGGTATCCAAAAAATAATCAATAAGATAGCTTGTGATTAACGTTGGGGGAATCACGTTGAAAGGTTGTTGTTTAAATCATCAAAAAATTCTCTAGTCCCCGTAAAACGGGCATCTTCGGCCAGATCGGGTTCTGAATAAGGTATTTTGCAAATAATGGAATTGTTTGTGGATAAGTGGGCGGCTTGAGGATAAAATCCTTACCCTTGGATAAATAAAGCCTTCAGTGCCACCGAAGCTGCATAAAAGCAGGCCCGCTGCGCTGTGTACAAGTCGTGCAACACCCTTGTGTTTGCAGACTGTATATAAGGTGCAATGTGTGTCTAGCAGCGTACGGATCAAGTACAGAACGTACTTAGAACGTGGAGAGGATCAGTTAAATTATGTCGACGGAATTGTGGGATCGTTGTTTGCAGAGCCTTCAGGAAGAGTTTCCTGCTCAGCAATACAATACCTGGATCCGACCTCTGAAAGCATCACCCGACTCTCCAGATAAGCTGGTCCTGTTGGCGCCAAACCGTTTTGTTAAGGACTGGGTCAGCGACAAGTTCCTGTCCCGGATTCGTCAGGTCGTGTGTGACGTCAGCGGCGATATCAGCGCGAGTGTCTCTCTGGATGTGGCGGGCATGGCTGGTGCCGCACGTGGCATGCGTCAGCGCCCTGTTATGCCGTCACGTGCACGTCCTGCGGCGGTAGCGCCGATACCGGCTGCGACACCTGCAGCGCAACCTGCGACTGTTCACGCGGCGCCGGCGCCTGTTGCCGCCGCACCGGTGAGCTTTGGTGTACCTGAATCAGCCGAAATCATCACCCCGCCTACGGTATCTGAAGCACGTGAGTCATTGTTTCAAATGCCTCAACCTGAACTGCCTCTGGGTCATGAAGCGACGCTCAGCACCACAAGTATGGTGACTCAAGCGCCGGTCAGTGAGCGCCTGGTTGAAGTTGAAGGTGGTGTCCGGCATCAATCGAATCTGAACAACTCATTTACGTTCGAATCCTTTGTTCAGGGTAAATCGAACCAACTAGCGTTGGCTGCGGCCCGTCAGGTGGCCGATAACCCGGGTAGTTCTTATAACCCTCTCTTTATCTACGGCGGCGTTGGTCTGGGTAAAACCCACTTGATGCATGCGGTGGGTAACGAGATGCGTAAGTACAACCCGAATGCAAAGATTGTTTATCTGCACTCTGAACGTTTTGTCGCGGATATGGTTAAGGCGTTGCAGCTGAATGCGATCAACGACTTTAAACGTCACTATCGCTCAGTTGATGCGCTGCTGATTGATGATATTCAGTTCTTTGCGGGTAAAGAGCGTTCACAGGAAGAATTCTTCCATACCTTCAATGCGCTACTTGAAGGGGGTCAGCAGATGATTCTGACCAGTGACCGCTATCCAAAAGAGATCAAGGGGGTTGAGGAGCGCTTGAAATCCCGTTTCGGTTGGGGTTTAACGGTTGCTATCGAACCGCCGGAACTGGAAACCCGTGTTGCTATACTGATGCGTAAAGCGGTGGAAGCGAAAGTATCCCTGCCTGACGACGCAGCCTTCTTCCTGGCGCAAAAAATTCGCTCCAATGTACGTGAGCTGGAAGGCGCCTTGAAACGGGTTATTGCGAACGCACATTTCACCGGCAATGCGATCACAATTCCTTTTATTAAAGAATCGCTTAAAGACCTGCTGGCATTGCAGGATAAACAGGTTAGTATTGATAATATTCAGCGTGTTGTGGCTGACTATTACAAGATCAAAGTAGCTGATCTGTTATCCAAGCGCCGCAGCCGTTCTGTTGCACGTCCTCGTCAGGTTGCTATGAGCCTGGCGAAAGAGCTGACCAACCACAGTTTGCCTGAGATTGGTGATGCTTTTGGCGGACGAGATCACACCACCGTGCTCCATGGATGTCGTAAGATTAAGGAGCTGAGGGAAAGTGATACGGACATCAGAGAAGATTATAAGAATTTACTGCGTCATCTTACGGCGTAGTGGTACCGTTCGAAATTAAGGTGGAAAACCGATGAGATTTGTTATTTCGCGTGAAGCGTTAATCAAACCTTTGCAGTTGGTGGCGGGTGTTGTTGAACGTCGTCAGACGCTGCCGGTACTCTCCAACATACTGTTGGTGGCCGAGGGTGATCAGCTGTCCCTGACCGGTACTGACCTTGAGGTTGAGCTGGTTGGCCGTGTAACACTGGATGAGCCTGCTGAAGCCGGTTCAATTACAGTGCCTGCACGTAAGCTGATGGATATTTGTAAGTCCCTGCCGGATGAGGCACGCATCGAGTTGGCTCTTTCAGGCCAGAAGATGGTGATTAAGACAGGCCGTAGTCGTTTTACCCTGTCGACCCTGCCAGCGGCAGAGTTCCCGAATGTGGAAGATGGTCCGGAAACGCTGGATCTGACTATTTCCCAGAATCAATTGCGTAAGCTGATTGATAAAACCGGCTTCTCCATGGCGCAGCAGGACGTTCGTTACTACCTGAACGGTATGTTGCTGGAGATTGCGAACGGTCAGCTGCGTTCTGTATCAACCGATGGCCACCGTCTGGCGACTTGTGTGTCCGACGTGGAAGTGGATGAGTCTGTTCAACATCAGATCATCGTACCGCGTAAAGGTATCCTCGAGTTGGCGCGCCTGTTACAGCAAGGTGATGAGCCTCTGCGTCTGGTGATTGGTGCAACGCATATCCGTGCCCATGTAGGTGATTTTATCTTCACCTCTAAACTGGTCGACGGTAAATTCCCGGACTACCAGCGTGTTATTCCGCGTAATGGCGATAAGATTATGTTGGGCGATCGTCAGGAACTGCGTCAGGTCTTCAGCCGTATCGCTATCCTGTCTAACGAAAAGTACCGTGGCGTGCGTTTATCGCTGAGTGATGGTTACCTTCAGGTGATGGCGAATAACCCAGAGCAGGAAGAAGCGGAAGAAACAGTTGCTGTAGATTATCAGGGCGACTCCCTGGAGATCGGTTTCAACGTTAACTACCTGCTAGACGTGCTTTCGATCATTAACTCTGATGTGGTGCGTTTTACCGTTGCAGACCCGAATAGCAGTGCGTTGGTAGAAAGCTTTGACGAAGATGGCAGCGTTTACGTTGTCATGCCAATGCGTATGTAATTGCGTTCGGATCAGCAGATTCAACATCTGCTGATCCGCCCTTCCAGAATCATCAATGACAATTTCCCGCCTGAACATACGTTCCGTACGTAATCTTTCTTCTGTCAGTATTGCACCGTCTGCCCGCATCAACATCTTTTCTGGCCCCAACGGCAGCGGCAAGACCAGTGTGTTGGAAGCGATCCATCTGCTTGGCTTAGCGCGGTCTTTTCGTACCAGCAAAGTGCGCCACCTGATTGCAGCAGGTGATCCCGCAGCAACCGTACAGGGAAAAGTTGATTCGCTTGCACAGGGTGTTGAGCAAACATTGGGTGTGGAACGTAATTTAGAAGGTCAGACGCGGGTTCGTTTTGCAGGTTCGGATATTGATCTTGCGTCCCTCGCTGAGTTGGTGCCGCTCCAGGTAATTGACTCGGCCACCTTTGATTTGCTGGACGGTTCACCTTCAATTCGGAGGCAATTTATCGATTGGGGAGTGTTCCATGCAGATAAGGCCTTTATTCAGCTCTGGAGAGGCTTTCGGCGGGTTCTGAAACAGCGCAATACACTGCTGAAATGTGGTAAGATCGGACATCAGATGCGTGCTGCCTGGGACCATGAATTTGTAGGTTTTGCCGAGCAAATCACCCGCCTGCGACAGGAGTATCTGCAACTACTGACACCGGAGTTTGAGCAGATTGTTGAGAAGCTGTTGCCGGGTCAAAGTTTAAGCTTGGGGTTCTCGCCGGGCTGGGATTTAAAGAAGCCACTGGATGAACTGTTGGCGGCTAACTTTGAACGCGATCTGCGTCAGGGTTTTACCAGCGCCGGACCTCAACGCGCAGACCTGCGGGTTAAAGTTGATGGTCACACTGCCGCTGAACGATTATCGCGCGGGCAGAAGAAACTGGCCGTCAGTGCCCTTAAGCTGGCACAGGGCGCACTCTTTTACCGGATGACCGGACGCCCCTGTATTTATCTTATTGATGACTTGCCGTCGGAGCTTGATGCGACTCACTGTCAACTGTTCTGTGAGTTTGTGGAGCAGATGGCCAGTCAATGTTTTATTACCTGTGTAGATTCGCGCGCCCTGTCCTATCAGTGGCAACCGAACACAGATGTGCTGCATTACAGCATAAATGATGGAAGTGTAACGCCCCTATAAACGCGTTAGGAGACTTGAATGAGCGGTGATAACCAAGACTATGATTCTTCCAGTATTAAGGTCCTGAAAGGACTTGATGCTGTAAGAAAGCGCCCAGGTATGTACATCGGTGATACTGATGATGGTACCGGTTTGCATCACATGGTGTTTGAGATAGTAGATAACTCAATCGATGAGGCGTTGGCGGGTTATTGCAGCGAGATCAATGTAATCATCCATCCGGATGAAAGTGTTTCTGTCTTCGACAATGGCCGCGGTATTCCGACGGATATTCATGAGGAAGAAGGCGTATCAGCAGCAGAGGTTATTATGACCGTGCTGCACGCCGGCGGTAAATTTGATGATAACAGCTACAAAGTATCCGGTGGTCTGCACGGTGTAGGTGTTTCTGTGGTAAACGCCCTCTCCAGCGAGCTGCGTCTAACCGTCCGTCGTAACGGCCAGGTTCATGAACAAACCTATGTGCATGGTGTTCCTCAGGCACCACTTGCGGTGGTTGGTGAGACTGACAGCAGCGGCACCAGTGTCCGTTTCTTCCCATCGGAAGATACCTTCAAGAATATCTCTTATCAGTACGATATTCTGGCTAAGCGTCTGCGCGAACTCTCTTTCCTGAACTCCGGTGTACGTATCGTTCTGAAAGATGAGCGTAGTGGCCGCGAAGACATCTTTGAATACGAAGGTGGCTTGGGTGCGTTTGTTGAATACCTCAACAGCAAAAAAACCACCGTTAACAATATGTTCCACTTCACGGCGATGCATGAAAATGGTGTCGGCGTAGAAGTCGCGATGCAGTGGAACGATAGCTTCCAGGAAAGCATCCATACGTTTACCAACAACATTCCTCAGCGTGATGGTGGTGCCCACCTGTCTGGTTTCCGTACCGCACTGACACGCTGCCTGAACAGTTACATCGAATCTGAAAGCATGAACAAAGGTGGCAAGGTCAGCACCACGGGTGATGACAGCCGCGAAGGTTTGACGGCGATCATTTCGGTTAAAGTGCCTGATCCTAAGTTCTCTTCCCAGACCAAAGACAAGCTGGTGTCCTCCGAGGTGAAAACCGCGGTTGAACAGATCATGGGTGAGAAGCTATCCGAGTTCCTGCAGGAAAACCCACAGGATGCTAAAGCGGTTGTCTCTAAGATGATCGATGCGGCCCGTGCGCGCGAAGCGGCTCGAAAAGCACGTGAGATGACCCGCCGTAAAGGTGCGCTGGATATCGCAGGTTTGCCGGGTAAGCTGGCAGACTGTCAGGAGAAGGATCCCGCCCTCTCTGAACTGTACCTGGTGGAGGGTGATTCTGCAGGCGGTTCCGCGAAACAGGGTCGTGCCCGTAAGACGCAGGCGATCCTGCCGCTGAAGGGTAAGATTCTGAACGTTGAGAAAGCACGTTTCGACAAGATGCTGACCTCTGCCGAGGTGGGTACACTGATCACCGCACTGGGTTGTGGTATCGGTCGCGAAGAATACAACCCGGATAAATTGCGCTACCACAGCATCATCATCATGACCGATGCGGACGTGGATGGCTCTCACATCCGTACCCTGCTGCTGACCTTCTTCTTCCGTCAGATGCCTGAACTGATCGAACGTGGCCATATCTATATCGCTCAGCCACCGCTGTATAAGATCAAAAAAGGTAAGCAAGAGCAGTATCTGAAGGATGACGAAGCGCTGGATAACTACCTGCTGCAAGGTGCACTGGATGGTACTACCTTGCATGTAAATGCAGATGCTCCGGGAATCGGCGGTCATCAGCTGGAGTCCGTCGTACATGATTATCGCGCGGTAATGCGGACCTTTGCCCGTCTTAACCGTTTGTTCCCACAGGTCGCTTTGAAATCAATGCTGTCGTTGCCAGCACTGGCAGGCGATCAGCTCACTGATCAGGCTGCGGTGTCTGAATGGTGTGATCAGCTGGACGATCAGCTGGCCGATGCGAGCGATAAAGCGATTCAGTATCACTGTGTTGTTGCCGAAGACAAAGAGCACAGCCGCTTTGTACCTAAAGTGGTTGTCACCCAGCATGGTGTTGACCATGACTACATCTTTGGCGGTGATTTCTTTAAATCACGCGAGTACACGCAGATCACCGATATGGCGGAGACGCTTAAATCGCTGATCGAAGAAGGTGCGTACTTCAAGCGTGGTGAACGCGTGAAAGAGCTGACTGACTTTGAAGAAGGCCTGAACTGGCTGCTCGACCTGTCACGCCGTGGTCACAGCATCCAGCGCTATAAGGGTTTGGGTGAGATGAACCCTGATCAGTTGTGGGAAACCACCATGGATCCTGATGCACGTCGCATGCTGCAAGTAACGATTGAAGACGGGATTGCGGCCGATCAGCTATTTACCACCCTGATGGGTGATGAAGTAGAGCCGCGTCGTAACTTTATCGAGTCCAACGCATTGAGCGTGGCGAACCTGGATATCTGATTTCAGGATGCGCCCGATATAAAAAAGCAGCCATTAGGCTGCTTTTTTTTGTCTTCCAGTTTGGTAACAAACATTGTGAATGTCTATTACCAGCAACCGTATTTGAGCTAAACCATCTGCTCCAGTGCCGTGGATGTAACGATCTTGTCGAGGTGTTCGAGTTCAGCAAGCTGCTGGCGCACCTGCATCAGGCGCTCCATTGACCGGGCTTCGACATAGACCAGTACGTCCGTTGCGCCGCTGAGTGCGTGTGCCTGACGAATCTCGCTGATGGCCTGAATGCTTTTCTTTACCGCTTTCAGGTCGAAGGGTCTGAAGGTCATTTCAAAATAGGCGCAGACTTTTTGCTTCTGTGCCTGATCCCCTACTTCGATCGTGTAACGCTGAATGACACCCAGATCTTCCAGCTTTCTGATACGTTCATTCACGGCGGTACGGGACAGGCCTATCACCTCTCCGATAGCCGTCACCGACTGACGCGCATTTTGTGTCAGCAGGTTGAGGATTTCACGATCAAATTTGTCCATTGAGATCTTTATTTTCCTAATGGTGTTTGGGGCTATCAATCGTTCCGACGATACGTTTGTTTGGCTGTCAGATCGACCAAAGTTCCGTCGCTATGTCGGGTTATACGGTGGATATGGCAGCAGTAGAGAACCCCTGAAGTCGGTAAGCTAATTCTGTCGATATGCCATTTATTCTGTCAATTATACCGCTTCAGAGGGATTGAAAATGACCGCGCCACTCAGTGATCATATTCACTATCAAGATCATCAATTACACATCGAATCGCTTCCGCTTTCAATCATCGCTGATCGTATCGGCACGCCTTTCTATTGTTATTCAGAAGCTAAGTTCCTTCAGAACATTTATCGCTGTCAGGCGGCTTTCCAGCGTTTTGACATTGCGATTTACTATGCGGTGAAGGCCAATAGCAACCTGAGTATTCTGCGGTTGGTGCAGCAAGCCGGACTGGGTGTTGATCTGGTTTCCGGTGGAGAGATGTTGCGAGCACACGCGGCCGGCATTGCGCCAGAGAGGATGATTTTTTCTGGCGTCGGAAAAACCAGACAAGAGTTGTGTGCGGCGATCGAGTCAGCTGTGGGTCAGATTAACGTCGAATCTCAGGAAGAGTTAGTGCTGTTAGCTTCACTGTCAGAGCAGTTTACTCGGCCAGTTTCTGTTGCATTACGTGTTAACCCTGCTGTGTCTGTGGACACCCACAGGCACATTACCACCGGCAGCAAAGGCAATAAATTTGGCCTGAGCATGGAGCAGGTTGTGCCACTCTATCAAAGGTATGCAGATCATCCGTACCTGAATATAGCAGGTCTGGCTATGCATATTGGCTCTCAGATCTGCACGGTGGAACCGTATACAAATGCGATCCATAAGTTGCTGGAGCTTGTCACTGTGATTGAAGCTGATGGGCATACGGTTGAGGTGCTCGACCTTGGTGGTGGGTTTGGTATCGATTACGGCGATGAGCAGAGCTTGGATTTTGAGGTCATCGCGCAGACCATTGCATCAAGTGTTGCTGGGTTTGAAGGACGAGTGTGTGTGGAGCCGGGTCGGTCACTGGTGGGAGATGCGGGTGTTCTGGTGTCAGAGATCAGTTACGTAAAAGCAGCGGATCCCTGCCCTTTTATGATTCTTGATGCCGCGATGAATGACCTGATGCGTCCGGCTCTTTATCAGGCCGATCATCCTATAGTTCCCCTACAAACTAATCTGTCGGATTCGGTACGTCGTTATGATGTTGTGGGACCGGTCTGTGAATCTACTGATACCTTTGCGCGCGACTATCCGATGGATGCAGAGTTGGTTGCAGGAGACAGGGTCGCTTTTCTCTGTACAGGGGCGTATTGCGCGGTGATGAGTTCTGCGTATAACAGCCGTAGCATCATTCCCGAGGTGCTGGTGAGCGGGTCAGAAATTCGATTGATCAGAAAGGCAGTGACACCGTCTATGTTGCTTGAATACGAATCGCAGACAGATGCATTAGACTGATTGGGGGATTGGAACGCGGGTGACTTTGGTTCGTCTAGGGAATAGTGACTCTTTCTCGGCCTCTTAAACAGTCCGCTTTTAAGATGTTCCACGTGAAACATCTTTTTGACCGGGGCGGTACAGGCACAAAAAAGCCGGGTCTATGAACCCGGCTTTTAGGTATAGATAGGCATTGCAGAATGCTTAGCTCAGGACAGAGATATCCGCTACACCCAGGAACAAGCTGCGCAGATTGCTCAGAAGCACGAGACGGTTCTGACGTACCGCTTCATCATCAGCCATTACCATCACGTCGTCGAAGAACTTATCAACGCTGCCGCGAAGGCTTGCCAGCTGTTCCAGTGCTGCCTGATAGTCACCCGCGGCAAACAGTGGCTCGATACGACCGGACAGTGCTGCCAGTTCTGAAGCCAGTGCTTTCTCAGCATCGTCCTGAAGCAGTGCTTCATCAACCGATCCGGATACCGCACCACCCTGTTTGTTAAGGATGTTGGAAACACGCTTGTTGGCAGCCGCCAGTGCTTCAGCTTCGCTCAGGGAGCGGAAATGGTTAACCGCTTTAACGCGGGTGTCGAAGTCCAGTGGTTTGGTCGGCTTAACCGCCAGTACCGCCAGGAATACATCGACGGAGATGCCTTCGTCTTCGTACCATGCGCGGAAGCGATCCAGCATGAAATCCAGAACTTTGTCTTCCAGTCCGTCGCGTGCTGGCAGATCATCGTGGCTGTCTGCTGCTACAGAGATCAGTTCACGCAGGTCCAGATCCAAATTGCGTTCGACCATAATGCGCAGCACACCCAGAGCGGCACGGCGCAGTGCAAACGGATCTTTGGAACCAGTCGGTGGCTGATTGATGCCGAACAGGCCGGTCAGCGTGTCCAGACGGTCTGCGATAGCTACTGCGATACCCGGTGCAGATTCCGGCAGCTCATCACCTGCGAAACGAGGCATGTACTGTTCGTTCATTGCCAGCGCAACGTCGTTGTCTTCGCCGTCGTGCAGTGCATAGTGATAACCCATCAGACCTTGTAGGTCGGTGAATTCGTACACCATGTCGGACATCAGATCGGTCTTGGCCAGCATTGCCGCACGGGCTGCCTGCTCAGTGTTATTGCCAAGGTCTGCCGCAATACGCTGTGCGATAGCGGAGATACGCTCAGCCTTCGCGTGCAAGGTTCCCAGGTCTTTCTGGAAGACGATGGTCTTCAGGTCGTCAATACGTGATTCCAGTGACTTCTTCTTGTCTGTTTCAAAGAAGAACGCCGCATCGGACAGGCGTGGACGAATAACCTTTTCGTTACCTTCGATCACCTGCTGCGGATCTTTAGACACGATGTTGCAGATGGTGGTGAAGTTCGGCATCAGGTTGCCGTCTTTGTCTTCATGGTGGAAGTACTTCTGGTGCTCCTTCATGGAGGAGATCAGTGCCTGAGCAGGCACGTCCAGGAAGCGCTCTTCGAAGCGACCGGTCAAAGCTACAGGCCATTCATTCAGTGCGGTTACTTCGTGCAGCAGGTCTTCATCGATCTGTGCAACACCACCGAGCTTCTCCCCTTCTTTAATCACTTGGGAGCGAATATCTTCTAGACGGCTGTCATAGTCGGCAACAACTTTGCCGGTTTCTTTCAGCGTGACAGCATACTCTGCCGCTGTCATCAGCTCGATCTGATTGTTGTAGTGGAAACGGTGACCGCGTGTTTTACGACCGGACTTAACACCCAGCATTTCGCAATCGATCACTTCATCGCCAAAAATCATCACCAGCCACTGAACCGGACGGACGAACTCAATACGTGATGCACCCCAGCGCATGCGCTTAGGTACTGGCAGTTTGTTGAGCGCGTTTTGCATAACAGACGCGAGTTCAGTGCGCAGCGGTTTGGCTTCAGTCTGCTGGCGGAAACACATTTTTCCGTCGATCTCTTCCAGGGAAGATACGTCGGTTCCACATTTACGCGCGAAGCCTTCCAGTGCTTTGCTTGGATTACCTTCACCATCATATGCAATACGTGACGGTGGGCCCTGCATCAGGAATTCACTGGCAGGCACTTCGGTCACGAGGTTTTCGATCAGCAACGCTAAACGTCGTGGTGCGGCATAGCTTTTGATTGTTGCGTCTTTCAGCAGTGCTGCCGCATCTTTGCCCAGCACGTCTTTGATGCCTGCAAGCGCATCAGCTTCCAGCGCATTAGACAGGTTTTTAAGTGCTTTCGGTGGCAGCTCTTCGGTGCCAAGCTCGAACAGAAAATCTTGTGTAGCCATTACTTTTTCTCCTCGCTTGCAGCCATTACTTCCTGGCGCAACGCTTCAGTCGCAAGCGGGAAGCCGAGGGCTTTACGGGCATCAAAATAAGCGTGTGCAACTTTGCGGGCGAGTGTGCGTACGCGCAGGATATAACGCTGACGCTCGGTCACAGAGATGGCGTGACGTGCATCCAGCAGGTTAAAGGTATGGGACGCTTTCAGTACCTGCTCGTAAGCAGGCAGTGGCAGAGGGGTTTCCAGTGCCAGTAATTTCTCACACTCAGACTCATAGTGGTCAAAGTTGCGGAACAGCATCGGGACATCAGCGTGTTCGAAGTTGTAGGTGGACTGCTCTACTTCGCTCTGGTGGAACACATCGCCGTAGGTCACGACAGTGCCGTCGGGTGCTTTGGTCCAGATCAGATCGTAAACGCTATCAACGTTCTGCAGGTACATCGCAATACGTTCCAGACCGTAGGTGATCTCGCCGGTTACCGGGTAACATTCCAGACCACCTGCCTGCTGGAAGTAAGTGAACTGGGTCACTTCCATACCGTTCAGCCACACTTCCCAGCCAAGACCCCAGGCACCCAATGTTGGGGATTCCCAGTTGTCTTCTACGAAGCGAACGTCGTGAACATTCAGGTCAACACCCATACGCTCTAAAGAGCCCAGGTAAAGTTCCTGCAGGTTCGGCGGTGACGGCTTCATTACAACCTGGAACTGGTAGTAGTGTTGCAGGCGGTTAGGGTTCTCGCCGTAACGGCCATCGGTTGGACGACGGCTTGGCTGCACGTAGGCAGAGTTCCAGCTTTCTGGTCCGATAGAGCGCAGGAAGGTAGCAGGATGGAATGTCCCTGCGCCTACTTCCATGTCCAGCGGCTGAACGATTACACAGCCGTGTTCTGCCCAATATTCTTGCAGGGCGAGAATCAACCCCTGAAATGTACTTACGTCTGAGGTAACCTGGTCAGTCACGTAATTCACCATAACTATAAATTTGGCCCGAAAATAAGGCGGAAATTATACACCAAAATAGGTGTACGCAGTGTAGTCAGGTACAGGTGTGACTGGGCGAAAGGTAGAAGTTGTGCATTAATTTAAAGGTAAATGTGAAATGTTTCACGTGGAACATTAAAAAAGCCGCCCGAATTGGGGCGGCTTCCTCAGTACGATTGGAAACTTAAAAGTAACGTTCGATTGTGAATTGCAGGTGATCGTCCTTGTCCAAAGCTGAAGCAAGGTCTCTAGGGTCGTCGGCACTGAAGAACCGTCCGTCGATACTAACCTTCCAATTGTCGCCGTAGCGACGGCTGGCTTCAACGATCAGGCTCTGGCCATCAAAATCCAGATCATGGCCAATACCGGCCAAGAGTTCAGTACTGGATGCATCGTTGAGGGTGATTCGGCCACCAAAGAACAGATCGTTCTGAACGTTGGAACTGGCATCCTCTCCCCTTTCATCCCAGCCATATTCAAGCAGAACACCGAGATCAGCGTTACTGTCCTGAATGCCATAGAAGGTATATTCGAAACCAGCTTGAGCCGCGAAGTACTCCTCTTTCTCGGTATCGCGCCAGATGGTTTCGACCTTCCACAACCAGCTGTCGAGGGTCGCTTGCAGATCAAAACCCAACTGATCCATCTGCACATAGCGCGGTACCAGAACGGTGTTGCCTGACTGGGTTCGAACGCTCAACTCAGGGTCACGATTGGTACCGTGAAACCAATACGCACCCAGATCGAAATCGCCGAGGGTATGGCTCCAGCGGATAGCGGTATCCAGATGTTTCTCCTCGGCGCTGGATTCATATTCAGCACTGTCGGTATCAACAACCAGTCCCCCGCGTAAACGCCCCTCTGTACCCGTAAAGGTACGCTCACGGAAACCCGGTAGCAGGAACAGGTCAACGATACCCCAGTCTCTTACCAGAGATAGGTTGACCATGGGCTGCCCCAGCTTGTCCTCACCGTCAAAGTCATCAACACCGTCGGTCTGATTGATCACATCGACCAGATGTTGAAACTCAGTGACACCCCAGAATACCTTGCGGATTCCGGTGCGCAGTTCCCAGTCCTCGCCCACATGAACCCAACTCAGTTCACGAATATCCGCATGAGTCCGTTCGCTGTCGTTCTCGTCCACACGTAAATACGGAGTAAAGGTCAGGCTATCGTCACCGTCATTCCACTCCCAGAAAAACTCTGGTTCCACGTAGAAGGATAGATTCGAGTCATGGTCCTGGCCTGAAAACTGAGCATCCTGAGTAAAACCACGCAGCTCTGCTGCGACCTTGCCGGATGCCTCAAAGTAGGTTTCGGCCTGCACCGGCAGAGCTGCGAGCAGCCCTGCAGTGAGTCCTGTTTTGAAAAGCGTTGAGGGTTTACGCATGACTTAACGTGCTCGTTTCAGTGAGTTCTTGTTGAAGTCTTTGTCGGATAAACCGGTTTTGAACTGGTAGCTTTTCCAGCTCAGATCGGTGCTTTTACCCGTCTGGTGGTTCACCATTTTCATCAGATCAGAACGCCAGTGTTTACCCAGATATTGCTGGTAGTCATGGTAGGTCAGTGTCTTCAGGGGTGAGTTTTTACGATCGAAGAAATCAATTTTCCAGATGCGATATTCACTCTGATCCAGCCAAACCAGACGTCGTGTATAGCCGGAGTTTTTATCGACCGGGTACTGTTCAACAACAAAACAGGTGCCGCCTTCACAGGCGTCGTCACGTAGGTATTTGTAGGTGTACTTCTCTACCTCAAACGAAGACAGATCTTCATAGGCAAATTCAGAGCCCATAAACGGGCCTGATTTGTTGCGTGACGCAATACGCTTTACACGTTTCAATGCTGGCAGGTACAGCCACTGGTCATCCGCTCCAACCGGGTGAGAAAAGCTCAGGAATGCTGTCCCTTTTACGTCGCGAGGCTTGTCGAAGACTGACAGGCTTTTATCTCCGTCACCGTTGATCTCCAATGATTTCATCCGGATCTCGCGGATGCTTTCCTGACCCTGCTTATTACGCAGGACCATGTTCATTTCGGCCTGCATATCCTGCCAGCCCAGATCACGTTTCTTCGATTCAACTGAGATCGCCATGCCCTTCTCTTCCGGCGTTTCGGCCAGCGCCACCATCGGGGCAGAGACCAGCGCCGCGATCAATACTGACTTAAGCGGGTTGATTAGCAGGTTCATGGGTATCTCCTTTGTTTTCAAGATTGTTGCTGGAGTCAGCATCGTTGTCTTCAGTGGTGTCGGCAACTTTGTCGCCGTTATCCAAATTCATCAGCAGCGGTGGTAGGAACAGGAAGTCGACGATCAGTGCGATCAGAATCGTGAGTGCTGTCAGCAGACCCATATCCGCGTTGAGCTTGAAGCTGGATTGCGCCAGCACCATAAAGCCTGCGACCAACACCAGTGTGGTAACCCACAGAGCGCGTCCAACGCTCGCGAATGCATAACGGACAGCTTGTTGACTGTCCTTGCCGCGTTCACGGCGTGCGTACAGGTACTTGCTGAGGAAGTGAACGGTGTCATCCACCACAATACCCAGTGTCATACCCGCCACAACAGACAGTGCCAGACCGACCTGACCGTCGATCAGGAACCAGAGACCAAAACCCATCACGGCGGGTGCCAGGTTTGGAATCAGGCTGATAAAACCATAACGTACCGAGCGTAACGCCAGACCGAGCATGACAGAAATCAGCAGTAAGGCCACAGAGGTACCGATCAACATACTGCTGATATTACGCTGGCCGATATGGGCAAACATCAGACTGGTACTGGCGACTTCAGCTTTATACTGAGGTGCGTTCTCTGCAAACCAGTTGTAGATTTTTGCTTCCAGATCGATCTGCTCAGTACTGGTCATGTTCTTAAACGTACCGATCAAACGCGTGGATGATTTATCGACGTTCAGCTGGTTGTTCAGGTCCAGACCGTACGGTAATGACATCTCATACAACAGCAGGTACTGAGCAGACAGCTCGCGCTCTTGGGGCAGCGTGTAGTAGCTGTCGTCATCACTGTGCATGTTTTTGTTGAGACGTTTAATCGTATCGGTAATGGAGTTTACGTGGTCTGTTTCCGGCTGAGCCCGTAACCAATCGGTGAGATCGCCAACCGCTTTCAGGAACTCCGGTTTATTGATCCCACTCGCTTCCCCACTCTCGATCGAGATCTCCATCGTGGTCATACCGGACAGATTGTCCTGCATGTAGTCAGTTGCCTGACGGAATGGAACGCTGGTATCAAAATACTTCACAAAGTCATCGTTCAGTTCGTTCTGCGGGGTAAACAGAACCAGGCTTGCCATGACAACGGCCATACCCGGCAACAGTACTTTGCGCTTGCTGATGACTACTTTACCCAGCTTGTGCATCAGGTCGTTACGGTCTTCATCACTGATCGCTGCCACTTTAATCGGTAGCAGTTTCAGCATTGCCGGGAAGATCGTGACGGAGAACACGAACGCCAGCATGACACCCATTGCGACCATGTTACCCAGATCACGGAACGGTGGTGAGTCGGAGAAGTTGAGGCTGAGGAAGCCAACGGCAGTGGTGACACTGGTCAGGAAGATAGGCTGGAAGTTGATCTTCAGGCTGTCCTGAATAGCCTTCTTCTTCTCCACGCCCTGACGCATCTCATAGAACATGGTCGTCAGAATATGTACGCAGTCAGCGACCGCCAATGTCAGGACCATGATCGGTGTGCTTGCCGATGGACCGGTGAGGAAGAACCCCGTCCAGCCTGCCAGCCCCATCGTACCGGCAATGGAGAACATGATGACGATCACGGTGGCGAACGTACCACTGAAGGTACGCAGCAGGAAGATCATGCCCAGCAGAACAACACCAAACATGATAGGCACCAACGTGGCGTTGTCATTCAGGGAAGACTCGGCGAAGGTGTTGTTCATCATCACCATGCCGGATAAACGCACTTCCATATCCGGGTATTTTTCCAGGAACTGAGCGCGCATATCGCGTGCCTTCGCAACGACCTCCGGCACTTCCACAACCGGGTTTATTCCCGGCAGCTGAACGGTGACATTAAGCACGGTGACATGGGCTTGAGGAGAGATCAGCTTGTTGAGCAGCATCGGCTCGTTCAGTGCAATCTCTTGCAGACGAGGCATGTCCGCATCGGTCAGCGTGGTGGAATCCAGTACCAGATCCTCCACGATCATATCGTCCTCTTCCGACCAGGTGTGCTGGAAGTTAGTAATGGAGTCTACGCGTGTGGAATAGGGAACCTGCCAGGCTTCTTCGGTCAGCTCTTGAATTGCACCCAGTGTACGCGGGGTGAATACTTTGCCTTCCGGCGGAGAAATAATAAAAGCGACGTTATCACTTTTACTGTAGATCCTTTGCATCGACTCGAAAGCCGTGAGCTGAGGGTTCTCATCACTGAAGAACACTCGGTAATCACTTTTGAATACCAGGTTCTTTGCGCCTGAGGCAGCGCCAAAAACCAGCACAATCGTGAGCAGAATCACCCATATCGGATGATTCAGTACAAAACGGAAAAGTCGGTCTCTCATAGTCCTTCTCCAGTTCCCCGATTCCATTGAGGAGTTGTTGGGTTGGATGCTCTAATGGCAACTTAGGTTATAAATTTATGTCTGTTTAATGACGAAGCGTCATTAAACATTATTAAAAAAACGGCGTTTCCGCCGTTTTCCGTCGTACAAATCTGTTATCCCTGCAGGTTCAGGTTCCGGCGAGTTCTCAGTGCTTCAACTTCCGGTGCAAACACGGTTGCTTTCATGCGCTGTACTGATTCATGCCAGTCATGATCGGGTGTATAGGGTGTCCAGTTCAGGCCATCCAGCACCAGATTGGCGTGGTTGGTCAGCTCCCGCTCCAGTGTCATT
Organism: Pontibacterium sinense; assembly: GCF_015209595.1. Taxonomy (GTDB): domain Bacteria; phylum Pseudomonadota; class Gammaproteobacteria; order Pseudomonadales; family Balneatricaceae; genus Pontibacterium; species Pontibacterium sinense. The sequence continues at coordinate 58,775 of NZ_JADEYS010000019.1, forward strand.
TCCTGACGCACGCCGCAGCGCTCAACATTGTCCTGCAGAAGAGCAATAGTGCCAAAGCTCATTGCCCAGAGGGAAAAAGCTACTTGGGCCGGGCTCAGGTGTGGGGCAAGTGTTAGCTCACCATTGGCCAAACCTTCAGAGATGATCTGAAGAATGGTCCCCAGCAGTTTTGTTTCCAGCTCCTGATGCTCTTCCTGACGTTTCTGCGAGCTTTTCTCCGTGACCGATGGGGTTTTAGCGGAGATAACCAGCATAAACTCGGTTGGATCGAACTGAGAATGCAGCATGTAGCCAATACCGATCGCCAGCATCTTTTCCCGACTGTTGCCATCAAACGAGGCTGCGCGGAAGAATATATCTGCAAGGCGGCGCACGCAGTTGTTACACAGGGCCGTCAGTAAGTCTTCTTTACAGCTAACGTGGTTGTATACGGTGCCTTTTGAGTAGGGCACCTTGGAAACAACCTTGTCGATTGTCAGACCGGAGACGCCATCCCGGGCAATTACATCCAACGCGGTCTGTAGAATTTCAGCTTCACGCGCTTCCCGCGTGGCATCGTCAATAAATTTAGGACTCATATACCCGGCTTGTTGAGTTTTAAGTGACGTTACGTCAAAAATAAATGAATTTGGACAAAAAGGGCAGCAGTATATTCGCAACAGTCACTGGCACGATGTGCAACAATCGCACGAATCCCTGAGACCGACTCGTATTTCGGTGGATTGTTGCATCGTACTGCCGCGACCGCAGGGGGAGTATGCCCTGCCCTTCTTTCCCTAAGAACCAAGGGAGCTGGTTAGTAATCCAGACAGAGGTATTTCAGTACTTCGATTACCTGATCGGTGTTCTCTGCCACGGCATGTGCCGCTGCATCGATCTCTTTCAGGGGATGGGTCAATTCAGGTGCGTGCTCCACGATCAGGGATTTGCCCAGCGCGATAGCGATACCCGCGTCGAAAGCAGCATTCCACTGACGGTACTTATCACCAAAGCGAACTACGACAATATCGGCACGTTTCAGCGCCGTCATATGACGCATGGTGTTAATTTTGGCGGCTTTGTGATCTTTCCAGAACGCTTTGTCTTCAGCGCCCAGCAGCTCATCACCGCAGTCGTCGCTGGATGCGTGATCGGTGTTTGGAGTCAGAATGTCGACCGGCAGGCCGTTCATCTCAACGGCCCGTTTGATCTGGTCACGCCAGTCGGTGTGAATTTCACCGGATAGGTAAAGTGTATAACGCATGGTTACCTCCTCTTCAGAAGGTTCCTATTATCTGCGCCAGAAGATCGGTGTAAACAGGACCAACAAAGTAAATACTTCCAACCGGCCCAATAACATCGCAAAACAGAGCACCCACTTAGCCGTATCGTTGATATCGCCGTAGTGAGCGGAGACATCACCCAGACCCGGTCCTAAGTTGTTTAGCGTGGCACCGACAGCAGACCAGGCGGTCACCTGATCCAGACCCGTTGCCAACAAGGTAATCAGCATGACTACAAATACAATCATGTAGACGGAGAAGAAGCCCCAGACCGCTTCTAGTACCCGATCGGAGATGGGGGTGTTGCCCAGTTTTACAGGAATGACAGCGTTGGGGTGCACCAGGCGCTGAATCTCACGATAGCCCTGCTTCAGGATCAGCAGGATGCGGATTACTTTCATGCCACCGCCGGTGGAGCCGGCACAACCCCCGGCAAAGGCCGCGACAAAGAGTAAGAACGGCAACATCGTGGGCCAGTGGGCAAAATCAGCGGTCGCAAAGCCTGTTGTGGTCGCAATTGAGACCACCATAAAGGCTGACTTACGCAGTGAGTCACCGGGTTCGTACGTGTTTGTTATCGTGAGAGCCACAAACGACAACGCAATAATGGCCGTCAGAACCGTCAGGTAAAAGCGGAATTCCGGGTCCAAAAAGTAGTGCTTCAGGCTGCGGTGTTTCCACGCAAAGAAGTGCAGGCTGAAGTTGATGCCTGAGATCACCATAAAGAAGATGGCGATGCCCTCGATCAGCTCAGAATCAAAGTAGCCGATACTGGCATCATGGGTGGAAAAACCACCGATGGCGACGGTCGAAAAGCTGTGCCCAACGGCATCAAACAGTGTCATTCCTGCGGCCCAGTAGCCCAGGGCGCAGAGCACGGTCAGGGACAGATAGATGTACCACAAGGCTTTTGCGGTTTCGGTAATACGCGGGGTCAGCTTGGAATCTTTGACCGGTCCCGGAGTTTCTGCACGGTAGAGCTGCATTCCCCCGATACCGAGCATCGGCAGAATGGCCACCGCCAATACGATAATACCCATACCGCCCAGCCATTGAAGCTGCTGGCGATACCAGAGGATCGACTCAGGCAGCTGATCGATACCGGTCATCACCGTTGCTCCGGTTGTCGTCAGGCCTGACAGGGACTCAAACAGCGCGTCAACAAAGGATAGATGGGGGTTGTCTGCCAGCATTAGAGGCAATGCACCAAACAGCCCCAGTACGGCCCAGAAAAGCACCGTAACCAGGAAACCGTCACGTGTTCGCAGGTCCTGCCGGACCCGGTGAACCGGAATCCAGAGCATGAAGCCGGTGACGAGCGTGATTGCAAAACCCGCTGCAAACGCCATCAACGTGTTGTCTTCATAGTGCATGGAGATCAGCATGGGTGGCAGCATGGTGATGCTGAAGATCATCAGCAGAATGCCAAGAATGCGGAGGATCACCTTGTAGTGCATCAGTATGTCCTGATCAGAAGAATGCTAAGCCAACCTGGAAGAGTCGTTCGACTTCGCCAATGCGTTTTTTGTCGACCAGGAAAAGAATGACATGGTCGCCGTTTTCGACCATGACATCGTCGTGCGCAATCAATACTTCCTCATCCCGCACGATGGCACCGATCGTGGTACCCGGTGGGAGATTAATCTCTTCGATGGTGCGTCCCACCACTTTGGATGAGCGCTTATCTCCGTGCGCGACCGCTTCCAATGCCTCGGCTGCACCGCGGCGCAATGAGTGCACGGCGGCTACATCACCACGGCGTACGTGGGTCAGCAATGCACCGATGGTGGTTTGCTGCGGCGAGATGGCAATATCAATTGCCCCGCCCTGCACCAGATCGACATAGGCCGGATTGTTAATCAGCGTCATCACAGTACGTGCGCCTAAGCGCTTGGCGAGCATCGAGGCCATGATGTTGGCTTCGTCGTCGTTGGTCAGGGCGCAGAATACGTCGGTATCTTCGATGTTCTCTTCCATCAACAGATCGCGGTCAGATGCGCTGCCGTGCAATACGATGGTGTTGTTCAGGTTGCGGGCCAGATGGTTACAGCGCTGCATGCCTCGCTCGATGATTTTTACCTGGAAACTGTCTTCGATACTTTCTGCCAGACGGGCACCGATGTTGCCGCCGCCGGCAATCATGATGCGTTTGTATGGTCGATCAAGACGACGCAGCTCGCTCATCACGGCGCGAATATCGCGTTTTGCCGCAATGAAGAACACCTCATCATCGGCTTCGATCACCGTATCCCCTTTCGGGATGATCGGACTACCACGACGGAAGATCGCGGCTACACGGGTATCGATAGAGGGCATGTGGGCGCGCAAGAAGGATATTTCGCGTCCGACCAGTGGACCGCCGTAGTAAGCTTTTACCGCCACCAACTGGGCTTTGCCGTCGGCAAAATCCAATACCTGCAACGCACCCGGATGCTGGATCAAACGCTTGATATGGCGTGTAACCAGCTGCTCTGGACTGATCAGGACATCCACCGGAATGCCTTTGGGTCCAAAGATGGAGTGGTTCTTCTTCAGGTAATCATGCTCGCGGACACGGGCAATCTTGGTGGGGGTGTTAAACAAGGTCTGACTGAGCTGGCAGGCGACCATGTTCACTTCGTCGGAGTTAGTGACCGCAATCAGCATGTCTGCATCCTGCGCACCGGACTGATCCAGAACGGTGGGGTAAGAGGCCTTACCCTCGACCGTGCGGATGTCGAGACGGTCCTGCAACTCGCGCAAGCGGGCGGTATCCGTATCCACAATCGTGATGTCATTGGCTTCACTGGCAAGGTTCTCTGCCAGTGTGCCACCTACCTGCCCTGCTCCGAGGATAATGATCTTCATGATCTGGTCTTATCTACCCACTGCCCTAATCAACTGCTTTGGTCAGCAGAGCGTAATAGAACCCGTCGTGGCTGTTGGGTATTGCGAAAAGCTGACGACCGTACGGTCGGCTAACGCCCCAATCTGCGCTTAACGGGATATGCTCCGCATCGTTCTGTTGCGTAACGAATCGTTTGATAAGCCTTTCATTTTCCTGCGGAAAGATGGAACAGGTGGCGTAAAGAAGCTTACCGCCGGGTGCTAACATCTGCCAAAGGTTCTGCAGGATACTTAACTGTATATCGGCGAGCGCCGCAATGTCCTCACCTTTACGCAGGTATTTTATATCCGGGTGACGGCGAATGACACCGGTAGCGGAGCATGGTGCGTCCAGCAGAATACGGTCGTAAGCATGTTTGTCCCACCAATCGTCTTTGCTGGCATCGGCGATGTACAGGTTGGCTTCGAGCTTCAGACGGGCGAGATTATCGTAGACCCGATCGGTACGACGTTTTTCCAGCTCGACGGCGTCAACGTGTGATAGCTCAGCTTCCTGTTCCAGAATGTGACCCAGCTTTCCGCCGGGGGCCGCGCAGGCATCAAGCACCCGTTGTCCCGGTTGCAGATCCAGCAGTTCAGCGGATAGCTGAGCGGCTTCATCCTGCACGCTGAACCAGCCGTCGTCGTATCCCGGCAGGATAGTGACATCACAAGCTTCTTCCAGCGTGACACCCTGCGGACTTAATGGCGTCGCAGTGGCATCAATCTCTTCATCCGCCAGCGCCTGCAAAAAGTCTTCACGGCTGATCTGCTGCTTATTTACACGTAACGTTAGCGGTGCATCGCTGTCGTTGTTGCCGTCGATGATTTTCTGCCAGTGATCGGGCCAGTTGTTCTGAACCTTGCGAATAAACCACTCAGGGTGATTTTGGCGTCCCAGCTCGCTTTCCAGGACCTTCTCTTCAATCGCTTCGGTCTCGCGCTGATAGCGACGCAGAACGCCGTTAATCAGGCTTGCGGCCCAGGATTTTTTCAGCCCGTGCGCCGCTTCAACGGTTTCGTTAATGGCGGCATGAGCCGGAACGCGAAGGCTACGAAGTTGGTAAATGCCCACTAACAGCAATGCGCGAATATCAAAGTCAGCGACTTTGAATGGGCGTTTCAGCAACTTGTTGGCGATAATATTGAGCTGCTGAAAGTCACGCATGGTGCCGTAGCACAGCTGACGTAACAGGCCGCGGTCGCGTTCGGGGCAGCGAGCAGCGGCTTCGGGCAGAACGGCATTCAATGAACCCTGGTGGCGCAGAAGGGGTTCAAGCGTTTCTGCTGCGAGCTGTCTTACGTTTACATTCATCATTTAATCCAGCTGTTTGCCGACAGGGAACAGATCGCGTTTGGCATTTAAGACGGCTGCCGTGTCGAGTGGTTTGCCACCGGGTAACTGAATATTCGTCAGTAGCAGGTTGCCTTCACCGCAGGCAATACTCAGGGTCTTCTTGGTGACTTCGGCGACGGCACCGGGCGCTTCGGTACTGGATGTGTCGGACGCTTGAGCACCCCAGATACGCATGGTTTTACCGTCCAGAGAGCAATACGCTACAGGCCAGGGTGACAGGCCGCGGATCTGGCGCTCAATCTCGGTCGCAGAGCGGGACCAGTCGATCTCACCTTCCTGCTTTTCCAGTTTGTGTGCGTAGTTCGCCAGTGAATCGTCCTGTTTCTCCGGTTCGACCTTACCGTCACGAATCAGCCCTAGGGTTGTCACTAGTGCTTCAGCGCCCTGCTCTGCCAGTTGATCGTGCAGATCACCGCTGGTATCCCCCGCGTTGATGGGCGTTTCCACTTTATAGAGCATGTCGCCCGTATCCAGCCCGACATCCATCTGCATGATAGTGATACCGGTCAGTTTGTCACCGGCCAATACTGCCCGATGTATTGGTGCAGCGCCCCGCCAGCGTGGCAGGAGGGAGCCGTGCACGTTGATGCAACCCAGACGCGGGGTATCCAGCACCGCTTTGGGTAGCAACAGGCCGTAGGCGACAACCACCATAATATCGGCATCGAGTGCCGCCAGTTCTGCCTGCTCAGCGTCACCTTTCAGGCTCAGCGGCTGGTAAACGGCAATATCATGCTCCAGCGCCAGCTTTTTAACCGGGCTCGGGGTCAGTTTACGGCCACGTCCGGCTGGGCGATCAGGCTGGGTGTATACGGCAATGACTTCATGCTCTGAATTGAGCAGTGCTTGCAAACTGGATGCGGCAAAATCAGGTGTGCCGGCAAAGACAATGCGAAGAGGCTTGGACATCAATCTACTCCTGAAACCAAAACAGGTTTGTCACGGCAGTTACGCATGTATCTTGGCAACTGTCCGGGCAAACCTGTTGTTGGAGGTGTCGGGTCACGGTTTTAAGCGTGAGCTTCCTGACGGTGTTTCTTTTCCAGCTTACCGCGGATGCGGTTACGTTTAAGCGTAGAAATATGATCTACGAAAAGCTTACCGTTGAGATGATCCAGCTCGTGCTGCACACAGACCGCGAGCAGGTCATTGGCTTCGAAACTGTATTCTTCACCATCACGGTTCAATGCGGTCACGCGGATGCTTTGCGGACGTACCACATCTTCATAGTAACCCGGTACGGAGAGACAGCCTTCCTGATACTTGTGAGGCTCTTCGTCGAGTACTTCGAATTCCGGATTGATCATCACCAGCGGATCGTCCTGCTCTTCCGACAGATCCATCGTGACGATGCGCAGATGGATATCTACCTGCGTTGCCGCAAGGCCAATTCCTGGTGCGTCATACATGGTTTCGAACATGTCATCGATGATGGTGCGGATCTCATCGTTGACCTCGGTCACCGGTTCAGCCACTGTGCGTAGACGTGGGTCCGGAAATTCTAGAATCTTAAGTTTTGCCATCGTTTCTTCAGGTTGATACGGTTGATATGATTAGCCGTAACTCATCTAATCTGGGTTGTTTCCCGTGGCAGAAAATAATGCCTGTCCGACTGGGAACCTATTAGCTACATATTATACTGATTGCGACGCTCAATGCATTGTCGTTACGCCGTTTGACCCAAATATCGTCGAATGGGTTTCGGTGAATGACATCAAAGGACATAGAAATGAAAAAGTTTCTCTGCGCTCTGGCCGCTGTATGGTTGCTGGTAAGCTTGCCAGCGCAAGCCAATGCCCGAAAGGATGTACTGCAACTTAGGGAAGATCGGCCGCAGGAATATGTGGTAGTGAAAGGCGATACCTTATGGGATATCTCGTCCCGTTTTCTGGAAAGCCCGTGGCGCTGGCCGGAAGTCTGGGATATGAATGCGCAGATCCCCAACCCACATCTGATCTACCCGGGCGATGTAATCTATCTGGTCTGGGAAAATGGTCAGCCGAAGCTTAAAGTCCGCCGGGGTATGCGTAAACTGAGCCCGACCGCTCGGGCGCAACCGTTGGATCGGGCGATTCCGGCGATCCCACTTAGAGATATTCTCAGCTTTCTGGAAGAGACCCGGGTTATAGATCAGAGCCTGTTCAAGAAAGCACCGTATGTACTGGCGGGTAAAAACCAGCGTCTGATTGCCGGCGCCGGTGACCGTATCTATGCCCGTGGCAGTTTGCTGGAAGATCTGCGCCGTCAGGTGGTCTACCGTGCGACCAACGAGTACGTTGACCCTGAGACCCAGGAGGAACTGGGGTATGAGCTGACGAAAGTGTCAGATGTCACTGTGGACGATGAAAATGATGATGTGGTCAGCCTGAGCGTTAACCGTTCGGTGCTGGAAACCCGCGCATTGGATCGGGTGATCCCGGCAGAAGAGCAGCGGATACAGTCAGTGTTCTATCCAAAACCGTCGCCCGAAGCGCTCACCGGTAAGATCCTGTCTGTATTGGGAGCGGTGAACGACGGTGGTCAGTTTGATGTTGTGGCGCTCAACCGAGGCGTCCGCGAAGGGTTAGAGCCGGGGCACGTATTTGCAATTTATCGTACCGGTGAGATGGTGGTGGATCCGATTACAAAAGAGAAACTGCAATTACCGGCGGAACGGTCGGGTCTGATGATGGTGTTCAAAACCTTTGAGAAAGTCTCCTACGGCCTGATTATGATGAGTTCCAACGTGGTGTCTGTCGGCGATGAAGTTCGCGAACCTTAGCGGGTGGCAGCCAGCGTTTAAATGAATAAACGCGGGTTGGATGACCCGCGCATTGACCAACATAAAGTACCAATACAAGGAAGTGATAAGATGCAAAGTGATCCGATGGATTGGGTCGCCGTGGCTGCATTGCCCCGTGTGGGCGCAACGGCGTTTCTGCGTTTGCTCGAAAGTGGCTGGCCGCCACATCGCATAGTGCGCGCCAGTGAAGATGAGTGGCAGTGGCTGGGATTAAACCTGTTGGCTCGCCAGAACCTGCAGGCCCTTAAACATGGGCGCGGCCCGTTGAAAGAGATCCAGCTTAATGTCCGTGACTGGTTAAAACAGCCGGATACCCACCTGCTGACACTAGACAATGACCACTACCCCGCCCTGCTGAAAACCATTGCTGATCCACCGCCACTGCTTTATGTGCGCGGTGCGCTTGACCAGTTGCACCTACCACAAATCGCCATGGTTGGTAGCCGCAGCGCCAGTCGCGCGGGTGTTCAACATGCGTCTGAATTCTCTGCGGCGCTGACACGCGCCGGTTTCATCGTGACTTCTGGCATGGCGCACGGTATCGATGGTGCGGCACATCAGGCTGCAGTGAACCTGAACCGACCCACCATCGCTGTATTTGGCACGGGACCGGATGTGCTGTATCCCGCCCGGCACCGTATTCTGGCCAGTCAGATTCTGGAGACTGGTGGCGCCTGGGTCAGTGAACTGCCGCCCGGAACCAGCCCTCTAGGCCACAACTTTCCCCGTCGCAACCGTATTATCAGTGGCTTAAGCGCCGGCGTGCTGGTGGTTGAGGCCGCGCCGCGCAGTGGATCGCTGATCACTGCGCGACAGGCGTTAGAGCAGGGGCGTGAAGTATTTGCCCTGCCCGGTGCGTTGAATAACCCACTCAGTCAGGGATGTCATAAGCTGATCCGTGAAGGCGGCCAGCTCGTCTCGTCGGTGGATCATATTCTCGAACAACTGGCACCGATGCTGGGTGCTTATGCTGTGGAGGATGCCCCGGCGGTTGAGCCGACAGTACTCCCCGAGCTGAGCACACAGGAAAATAATCTGTTGCAGGCACTGGGCTTTGAACACGTCAGTATGGATCAGTTGGTGGCGCTGACCGGCATTTCGGTGGCTGATCTCAACGTATTATTGATCTCTTTAGAGTTAAAAGGCGTGCTTGAAAACAGCGGTGACGGATACTGCCGTATCTAACAAGTACCGCATGACCTGAAATGCTTAGAAAAAGTAAGGAATTGATTTGCTGCACGCTAAGGTTATAGATGGTTTGGAATGTATGAAAAACTGGCATAAGGCGGGCTTGCAAGCGGGGCGTTGAACGTTTAGTGTTCACTGTTTTCCGTTAATATTGAACGCCGAGAGCAAAATGTCTAAACCATTTATTGCCATTCTGATGGGTTCTGATTCCGATCTGCCTATCATGAAAACTGCAGTTGAAACGCTGAAATCCCTGAACGTTGAATGTGAAGTTAAAGTGAGCTCTGCTCACCGTACTCCGGTACAGACTCACGACTACGTAAAAGACGCTGACGCGCGTGGCGCTGTTGCCTTCATCTGTGCTGCAGGTATGGCGGCTCATTTGGCGGGTGCTGTTGCTGCAAACACTACTAAGCCAGTGATTGGTGTACCAATCAACTCCTCTCTGGACGGTCTGGACGCGCTGCTGTCTACTGTTCAGATGCCGGGTGGCATTCCAGTTGCAACCGTTGCTATCGGTAAAGCAGGCGCGAAAAACGCAGCTTACCTGGCGGCTCAGATCATGGCGGTTGGTGATGCTGATCTGGCTCAGCGTCTGAAAGACGAGCGTCAGGCAAACACCGATGCAGTAATCGCAAAAGATGCTGCTCTGCAGGAAAAACTGAAGAACGGTGAGCTGTAAGACAGCGATGAACTGGTGGCATATTCACCAGTCTGTTCGGGCGATGCGCCAAGGCGGCGTCATCGCCTATCCTACCGAGGCGGTCTGGGGCTTGGGATGTGATCCCTTTAATGAAGAAGCTCTGGAACGTTTGCTGTACCTCAAAAGTCGCCCGCGTCATAAAGGTGTGATCCTGATCGCCGCCTCTGTGGCTCAGGTTGAACCTCTCTTGCGTCACCTTGACCCTGCCCAGCGGCAGCGTGTTGAAGCGACCTGGCCAGGGCCTGTTACCTGGTTACTCCCCGATCCTGATCATCTGATTCCCGAATGGGTTAAAGGTAAACACAGCAGCGTTGCTGTGCGCGTCTCTGCGCATCCGGTGGTCCAGACGTTGTGTAACAGTTTTGGTGGACCTATCGTTTCCACTTCGGCCAATCCAGCAGGCGCTCAGCCCGCCAAGGATCTGCTGCGAGTGAACCTATATTTCGCAAACCGGGTTGATGCGGTGATGCCGGGCCCTCTGGGCGATCTGGATCAGCCAACCCAAATTCGCGACCTGATCACCGAAGCTGTGATCAGAACCTGATTTTATTAATCCCACATTTCCAAGGAGTTAGCCATGTCAGCACCTGACATCGGAGCTGTTAAAGAATATCTCATGTCCTTGCAGGACAATATTTGTCAGGCGCTTGAGCAGGCGGACGGTGAAGGCCGTTTTACTGAGGATTCCTGGGATCGGGACGCAGGTGGTGGCGGTCGTACCCGGGTGCTGGCCAACGGTACTGTGATCGAAAAAGGCGGCGTGAACTTCTCCCACGTATTCGGCGATAAACTGCCGGGCTCTGCAACCGCACACCGTCCAGAACTGGCGGGTCGCAGTTTTCAGGCGATGGGTGTGTCGCTGGTGATTCATCCGCACAACCCTTATGTACCGACTTCACATGCTAACGTCCGTTTCTTTATTGCAGAGAAAGAAGGTGAAGATCCGGTGTGGTGGTTTGGTGGTGGTTTCGATCTGACACCGTATTACGGCAATGACGATGATTGCCGCCACTGGCATCAGACGGCAAAAGACGCCTGTGACCCCTTTGGTGAAGAGATCTATCCGCGCTTTAAACAGTGGTGTGATGATTACTTCTACCTCAAGCACCGTGACGAACCGCGTGGTGTTGGCGGTCTGTTCTTTGACGACCTGAATGAGCTGGGCTTTGATGATAGCTTTGCGTTGATGCAGTCAATCGGTAACGCGTACGTGCCGGCAATTGTTCCGATCATCGAAAAACGTAAAGATGCCGAGTTTGGTGAGCAGCAGCGTGATTTCCAGCTGCACCGACGTGGACGCTACGTAGAATTTAATCTGGTATTTGACCGTGGCACCTTGTTTGGTCTGCAGTCCGGTGGCCGAACTGAATCCATTCTGATGTCGTTGCCGCCGGAAGTGCGCTGGAGTTACGACTGGCAGCCGGAAGAAGGCTCCGAAGAAGCGGTGTTGTACGAACGCTATCTGAAACCGCGGAACTGGTTGGAGGTTTAATATGACCGACCGTTACGCGGTGTTCGGTAACCCGATCAAGCATTCGAAATCACCGCAGATTCACAGCGCGTTTGCTGAACAAACGGCGCATGCGCTGAGCTACGACGCAATCTGTGTGGATGAAGGCGGTTTTCCCGAAGCCGTGAACAGCTTCATGCAAGGTCCGGGAAAAGGTCTGAACATCACCATCCCTTTTAAGCAGGAAGCCTGGCAGATGGCTGAAGTGCGCTCGCAGCGTGCTGAGCTGGCTGGCGCGGTGAACACCCTCTACCGTAATGCAGAAGGTCAGCTCTGTGGCGAGAATACCGATGGTATCGGTATGGTGCGTGATATTGTCGAGAACAATGGCGGCAAAATCGAAGGCGCAGATGTACTGATTCTGGGTGCAGGCGGCGCTGTGCGTGGTGTATTGCAGCCGGTACTGGAACAGAAACCGCGTCGTCTGGTGATTGCTAACCGGACCGCGTCTAAAGCGGAGTTACTGGCCGATCTGGTGGCTGATCTGGGTGATGTGGAAGGCTGTGGCTTTGATGCGTTGGACGGACAGCAGTTTGATCTGGTGATCAATGGTACGGCCGCCAGCTTACAGGGTGAGGTGCCTCCTTTGCCGGATGATCTGCTCAAATCCGCAGCTTGGTGCTACGATATGATGTACAGCGCAGATGTGACTGCGTTTTGTCAGTGGGCTCAAGATCACAACGCTGAAAAGTCGATTGATGGTCTGGGTATGCTGGTCGAACAGGCGGCGGAATCCTTCTATATCTGGCGTGGTATCCGGCCGGCTACTCAGCCCGTGATCGCAACCTTGCGTGCCGCCCTAACTCCTTGATTTATCAGGCGCCAAACAGGCGTTTTAGTGTTCAGTTCCAACTTGCACCCTTCAGCTTTGCAGCGTATAAATAATGTATACCCCTGCCGTTACGGCGGGCCTGCTTAGCTGATTGTGGGGATGTCACATGGAACTGGATACTAAGCTGAACCCCGACGCACTCTACCGCACCTGCGACCCCGAACTTCTGCCTTTTAAGACGACCGAAACCCTGGAACCCTTTAGCGGATTCTTTGGTCAGGAGCGTGCAATTGAGGCGATGGAATTTGGTGTAGGCATGCATCGCCCCGGTTATAACCTGTTTGTGATGGGGAACCCCCATACAGGTCGTTTCTCCTTTGCCATGGACAGCCTTAAAGTGGTTGCCAAAAAGGAGCGTAAGCCAACCGATTGGGTGTATCTCAATAATCTGAAAGACCGGCGACATCCGCTGGCCGTGCAGCTCCCTGCTGGTAAAGCCCAGCGCTTTAAACGCGACATCAAAAACCTGCTGGAAGGTCTGCTGGCTGAACTGCCCGCTGCGTTTGAAAATCCCGCCTATCAACGTAAGAAAGCGACCATCGAACGCGGTTTTAACCGTATGTATGATCAGGCGATTGAAACCGTTGACCGTCGTGCACGTGAACACAGCATCGCGATCTACCGTGATGCCGGGACCATTGGTTTTACCCCGGTGGCCGATGGTCAGGCGATGGACGAAGCGGCCTTTTCCCAGTTGCCGGAAGAGGTACGTGATGCATTTACGCGGGCGATTTCCGAGCTGGAAGAATACCTGAATGATTGTTTGACTGGCCTGCCCCAGTGGCGTCGTGAAGCTGCCGATAAGATGAAGTATCTGGATCGGGATACGGCACGTGCGGCTGTGACCCCGCTGGTCCAGCCATTGAAAGATAAATACACCAACATCTCTGGTGTAGGCGATTATCTGGATCAGCTGGAAAATTCGCTAGTGAAAAACAGCGCGGATCTGATCGGTGACGATAAAGTCGAGCCGCCAAGCGATGCCTCACGTCGCAGTTATCTGGAAGAGACCTACGGCGTTAATCTGTTGGTGGATAACGATAAAACCAAAGGGGCCCCGGTGGTGCACGAATCGCACCCGACCTATGAGAACCTGTTCGGACGTGTTGAATATAGCTCCGACATGGGGGCGTTGAGCACTAACTACCAACTGATCCGCCCCGGCGCTTTGCATCAGGCCAATGGCGGTTACCTGATTCTGGAAGCGGAAAAACTGCTGGAACAGCCGTTTGTCTATTCCGCGCTGAAACGCGCATTAAAGTCCCACGAAATCCGTATTGAAAGTCCGGCCAGTGAGCTGACCGGCATCAGTACCATCACCCTGAATCCTCAGGCCGTGCCGCTGACGGTTAAGGTGGTATTGATCGGTAGCCGGGATATTTACTACCTGTTGCAGGAGCTGGATCACGACTTCGAAAAGATGTTCCGTGTGGTGGTTGATTTCGATGAAGATGTTGGTCGTTCACCCCAGTCGATCCGCAACTATGCCCGCCTGATGAAAACGCTGGTGGACGAAGAACATTTAGCCTCGCTGACCCGTCATGCAGTAGCCCGGCTGGTGGAGCACAGCTCCCGTCTGTCACAGGATCAGGAGCTGCTATCAGCACACATCGGTGAGTTGGTCGATCTGTTGTGCGAAGCGGATTTTAAGCGGATCAAGTCCGATGACAAGCTGATCGATGCCAAGCATGTGGAGATGGCACTGGATGCAAAAGAGCGCCGGACATCACGTCTGTCAGAAAAAATTCGAGACAGTATTCTGAATGAAACCGTCTTGATTGATACTTGCGGGGAGTCGGTGGGGACCTGTAATGGGTTGACCGTACTGCAGGTCGGCGATGTCTCTTTTGGTACACCTGCGCGTATCACCGCCACTGTCCATCCGGGCAATCGTGGCATCGTTGATATTGAACGTGAGGTGACGCTGGGTCAGCCGATTCATTCTAAAGGGGTGCTGATCCTGTCTGGTTTCTTGGGGCATCAGTATGCACAGGATTTCCCGCTGACGATGTCGGCCAGCATCGCATTGGAGCAGTCATACGGGTATGTCGACGGCGACAGCGCTTCGTTGGCAGAGATCTGTACGCTGATCTCTGCGTTAACCCATATCCCGATCAATCAGCAGTTTGCGATTACCGGCTCAATTAACCAGTACGGTGAAGTGCAGGCCATCGGTGGGGTTAACGAGAAAATTGAAGGCTTCTTCCAGCTGTGTCAGCTACGTGGGCTGACGGGAGAGCAAGGTGTTGTGATTCCACGGGCAAATGTACGTAATTTGATGCTCAAGAAAGAGGTTGTTGATGCTGTGGAAGAGGGACTTTTCCATGTGCATGCAGTCGCAAGTGTTGATCAATGTCTTGAGATTTTAATGGGACGCAAAGCAGGCAGCCGTAAGGACGATGGCAGTTTCACCCAACGCAGCGTAAACCATAAAGTCGTGCTGCGTTTGAGAGAGCTTGCGAAGGCAAAGGCCTGAGACAATTATGAATCATGAGGTACGGCATTCTGAGATGCTAAAGGTACTCACCAGCATCGCGGCGGACTGTCTTTCGTACGACGATTTTGATCAGATCATCGAACGGGTTCTGGCCTCTTTGGGGCAGATGGTGTCTGTCAGTCACACCTCACTATTTGTGCGTGAGCAAGATGCTGTTGGGTTGTGCCGGGCGCAGTTTCGTGGCGCTTGGTTTGATGAAAGCGCAGGCGCTGTTGGCAACGTCGAATTTGATTTCAGCAACGAATCGGCTCAACAGTGGTTGGAACTGCTGGCAGAGGGAAAGATTGTCAGGCTGGGCAAAGCGCAGCTGAGCGCGTTGCTCACACAGCAGACGCATGACTTGCAGGCATTGTTACTGATGCCTCTGACGCTGGGTAGCCAGCAGTGTAAAGGATTTATCGCCTTTGCCGATCGGGAGATTATTAGCTGGTCACAGATGACGCTGGATGTGATGAAAGTCGCGGCCGAACTGTTTAGCAGTGCGCTCGGCAATGAAAAACGCATGCTGGATCATCAGCTGGCGACCGCTGTTTTTGATAAAGCCTCTGAAGGCATCATGATCACCGACGAACGTGGCCTGATCGTGAGCATTAACCCGGCTTTCACGAATATCACGGGTTACAGTTTACGGGAGTGCTTAGGCAATACGCCTGCCATCCTCAAATCGGGCCGCCATGATGGCGACTTTTATGACCGCATGTGGAACCAGTTGCGGGCCAGCGGTCAGTGGCAGGGCGAGGTCTGGAACCGGCGTAAGAATGGCGAGTTGTATCCGGAATGGTTGTCGATTTCAGCGTTGCCGGACGCCCAGGGCAAACCGCACCGTTACATTGGTATCCTCTCTGATATCACCTCACTGAAACGTGCGCATGCACAGGTTGAGCATCTGGCGATGCATGATCCGCTGACCGGATTGCCTAACCGCCGGATGTTCATGGAGAATCTGGAGCGCCTGTTGGCCCATGCCAATCGGACGGGACAGCTTCTCGGTTTGCTGTTTCTTGATCTGGACGGCTTTAAGCTGGTCAATGACAGCTTGGGTCATCATGTGGGTGACCGCTTGCTGCAATCTGTGGCGCAGAGTCTGAAAGCGGAAATTCGCGCGGATGATCTGTTGGCGCGCATGGGTGGTGATGAGTTTGTGGTCCTGATTAACGGGGTTGATAGCCCTGATCATCTGGCACGTATCGCCACCAAGGTGTTGAACAGCCTGCAACATCAGGACGCTGTATCCGGCAATCGAATGGAGATCGGTGCCAGCATTGGTATCGCGCTGTACCCGGAAGATGCCGAGGACGGTGATCAACTGATCCGCAATGCGGATATGGCGATGTACCGGGCTAAAGAGAACGGCAAAAACCAGTATCACTTCTACGAGAGTAAGCTGTCTGAAGAGGTGGTTCGGCGCTATGTGCTGGAACGGGAGCTGCGTACTGCACTCGAAGAAGACCAGCTGGAGGTGTATTACCAGCCGCAGCTGAATATTGATGGCACGGCGCTGGTGGGCGTGGAAGCGCTGGTCCGCTGGCCGCATCCGGAACGGGGTGTGCTGCCTCCGGCTGAGTTCCTGCCTGTTGCGATGAGCAGCGGCTTAGCGTATCCGCTGTTTAAAGTGGTATTCCTGCAAGTTTGTCGGTTCATGACCCTGATGGATAAACAGGGCGTGATGATTCCCAAGGTGGCGATCAACATTGCCGGTATTGAGTTGATCACCAATGGCTGTTGCCAGCTGATTATCGACTCGTTGAAGAGCTTTGGGATCGACCCGCATCGGATAGAGTTTGAAGTGACTGAAACCCTCCTGATGCACTCGCTGGACGATCTGTCCGACGTGTTGGAACGACTGCGGCAGGAAGGTTTGCAAATATCCATCGATGATTTTGGTACCGGATACTCCTCACTTTCTCGTTTACGCGAGTTGCCCATCGATATGTTGAAGATCGACAAAACTTTTGTGCAGGGGATCGCGCGCGAGAGCAGCGATGAGGCGATAGTGAAAGCTATTATCTCCATGGCGAACAGTCTGCAATTAAAAGTTATTGCTGAAGGTATCGAAACCCGTGGCCAGCTGGATTTTCTACGCGGCGAAGGCTGTGAACTGATTCAGGGCTTTTTGTACGGTGAGCCGATGAAAGGTGAGCGCTTAGCGGAACATATTGCTGACGCACGTTACGAGTTGAAATCGAATAAATAAAAAAGGGCCTTCAAGGCCAAGCCATTACGCTTTCGTGTTGTTAGCGTAATGGCGTTTTCTTAGAAAATGCCTCAAGAGTACTGGGCAAATACCCAGTTAACTGGAGTGCATCGTGGACAAAAATCTGTCCAAGTAAAGAATGTCCGCTTTCGGCACAAAGGAGTCATGATAACCCGGCTTCTTTTAGCTTGGATTCAGCATCTGTGAAATTTGAAAGCGGACATATCATGTGCCGTTCTTGGCGTCTACAAGCGCCGCAGAGGCGACATTTACCTTCGACCCAAAAAGACGACTCCGAATCAGTGAAAATTCCCGAAAGCGGGTATAAGTTTCAGCGTCGGAGTTGGGGTCCTGTGTGCTTAGCAGCCTAAGGCGATTCATCTGAGTATCATGGAACTGCACTACAACTGGAAAAGGCCCCAATAGTAAAGCTATGAGCCATTTCCAGCCAAGACAGTTATTGTTCGGAATTAGTTAACCGCGAATTCAGGACTGGTAAGCCAAGTTGTGGCTTAACCCTTAAGAGGATTACCACCAATGCAAATTAGGTGAAAAGCACAAGCGATTTTTTAATACCAGATCTTTAATTACTCATCCCATATTTTTCTATATGTGTTTGCATCAATATTTCCTCCTGAAAGAATGATCAGCACTGATTTTCTATCTTGGCCAGTTTGAGCCTTTAACCACTTGCTACACGCTGCCATTGCGACAGCACTGGTTGGCTCTACGGTCACTTTTAAATGAAGAAAGAGCATTCTCGTCCAATATTTTATATCTTCTTCTTCTGCTTCGATGATGCCATCCAGTTGTTTTATATATTCAAATGTCCGTTCGGAAATTGAAAGGGTTCTTGCACCATCAGCGATGGTGTTTGGTGCATCGTGCCATCTTACGATCTTTCCTGTCTTTAAGCTTTGGAATGCATCGTTACCAAGTTTTGGCTCTGCGCCAATCACAGAGCTTGATGGTGATAATAATTGTGCAGCAAGATAGGTACCGCTTATTAAGCCGCCGCCACCAACAGGGGCTATTATTACATCTGGCGAAAGGCCGTCGAGTAGAGCTTCATAGCAGCTAGTACCTTGCCCAAGAATGACATCGTCATTATCAAATGGAGGGAGAAAATATGCACCTGTTTGTTGCATCTCAAGCGCTCGCTCTTCAGCTTCCGCTTTAGTCTTTGTCAAGATCACTTCAGCACCATGATCGCGTGTAGCCTCAATTTTAAAATCAGATGATGATTCTGATATAAAGATAGTAGCTTTGATACCAAGCGTCTTACAGGCATAAGCAACCGCTTGTGCATGATTTCCTGAGCTAAAAGCGACAACATGCTTAGGCAGGCTTCCTTCATCTTTTAGTGTCAGTAAAGCATTTAACGCCCCTCGAAGCTTAAATGCTCCGGTAGTTTGCAGTCCTTCACATTTAAAAAATAGATCAGCGCCAACCAAATCATTCAGGTATGAACTGCTTAAGACAGGAGTCTTTTCTATATAAGGATTTATTCTTTTATCTGCCTGAATAATACCTTCTGGATTAAGCATCATAATAATCTCCTAAACAAAAAATGGCATCAATTTCAACGGCGGTGTTAGATGGTAGGCTATTTGCGCCTGTACTTGTGCGAACATGCTTTCCCTTCTCTTCAAATATATCAACCAGTAAATCAGAAGCTCCGTCTGCTACTTGGGCATGCCCAGTAAAACACTCTGTAGACTGTACAAACACATTTATTCTCACGATTGATTTCACACGATTCAAATCTCCAGAGCACGCGTGTTTTACTTGGCATAAAATGTTCTCAAGACATATTCTTGCGGCTTCTTTGCCATCGTCGATACTGAATTCTTTGCCCAGACGGCCAGGGAATTTCACTTGCCCATCAATTCGAGTTGTTTGCCCAGAAACATAAACCATATTATTAATGACTTGGTAGCTTACATAATTTCCAGCGGGGAAATTTGCTTCCGGCAATGTGATTCCTAAATCTTTTAGCTTTTCATCGATATTCATTTACTACTCTCAAAAAGTTAAGACAGGAGCTTTAAAAGAAGTCTAGCGAGATCTTCTTACCACCCTCAGTCGTACAAGAATATTTCATCCATAACCGTCAAGGTTATGTTGATTTTCTTATAGTCTAGCGAGTAAAGTCGGAAAGCTATACAATGTTTTAATTGATGAGATCATAAGGAAAACTATTGGATATTCGATTCTTGGAAAGTCTTGTTGCAGTCGTAGACGAAGGCTCCATCGCAGGAGCTGCCAGGGTTCAGATGATTACTCCAGCAGCAGTCAGTCAGCGTATTCAAGCCTTAGAGCGGGAGCTTAGCTGCTTGCTGCTTAGTCGCGCTGGCCATAAGGTGAAGCCAACTGATGCGTGTTGTAATATGCTCCCACGGGCACGACGCTTGATAGTCGAATCTAAGGCATTAGTTGGAGATATCGATGATTCAGGTTTGACCGGGACGTTGCGAATCGGAGCGATTTCAACTGCACTGACAGGTATGATACCCCGAGCCCTGAGGGGCATCGAAAGCGTCGCTCCCAATGCAAAACTGCATGTTACTCCCGGTACGTCTATCGGACTCTATCGTGCTTTGCAAAGCGATGAGATTGACGCTTCGATTATGGTCATGCCCCCATCAAAAATACCCAAATCCTTACGGTATTGGATATTAAGAAGCGAACCTTTGATGTTGATACACCACAAAGCTATTAAAGGTTCTATTACGCAGATTCTGACGGATCATCCCTATATTCGGTACGACCCACTTTGTTGGGGTGGTCAGCTGGCTAAACAGTATTTACAGGATAATGGTATTTTTACAGATTCTATTTTTGATCTGGATTCTTTGGAGGCAATAGCACAGTTAGTATCTGAATCCGTAGGGGTCTCTCTTGTACCTGCATGGGCCGGATTAGACCTCCAGCAGCTAAGCATATCTGCGACGGTTATCAAAGAAGTTAAATACCAACGTAAGATGATTTTAATGTGTCCCTATCATCCAACAAGACCTAAGCTCGTAGATATTTTCTTCACTCAGCTACAAGATAGAATGTCTGTCTAGAGGAACTATGCCTGCAACTCCGCAGAGTAGCTGGTACACCATAAAAATCCCAACCAGTGATATTCCAATGGAAGTGCTTGGGAAAGCGTTAAGACCACTCTTGCTATTTTCGATCAGGTTCCAGATAACTGCTATTAAACTTCAGTGATGTTTGATTAAGGTTTACCGCTCGATTGCATTTGGTTTCTATCATGAGCCACTTTCTTTGTTTGGCCCATGATGGAGATTCACCTAGCATTTGAGCAACATAACCGAGCAAGTGACCCGCTCCACGACTCTTGCAGATACAGACCCGAGCAGGAACTCATCCACTCGGGAGCGATGATGGGCCGACATCAGCACCAGATCGATTTCTTTTTTCCTGACGTACTCGACAATCAGCTCTGCCGGTGAGTCTTCATAGACTTTGAGTACCGGTTTGGCATCGTCAGGCAGTTCAGACAAGGCAAATTTTTTAAATTTATGCGCCACCTCATTGACCGCTTTCTGGTGCTCGCTTTCGCTAAAAAAAGACGCCACAAAGGAGTTACTGAAACCCGGCACTACCGTTATCAGGTGCAACTCAGCATCGTTTTCCCGCACTTCACGCAGAGCCAGCTGCAACGCCTGACGGATAAATTCCGGTTCAGTCAGATCTACCGGGACTAGTACTTTCTTGAACATATCTTGTGCCTCGAGAGTAGCCCGGCTGGAATCCAGCCGGGTATGTAAGCGTCTTAGCTTACGTAGTCAACAGGTAGCCGGCTGTGGCTGCACCTCTGAACTTTTCGACGTCGACGCTGAACCATCACCAGTAGCGCCAACAGTGTCAGCGTCGGGATATAGATCAGCTGTTTTGGTGGCTGTGCCTGAGGGATCTCAACAGCAACAACAATCTGATCAAACGCCAGTCCAGCCTTTTCAGCCGGGCTGTCAAAGCCGATATAATCGATCACTGTATTGCCATTATTCGACAGCAGCTCAACCCCTGTGGCGGCCATACGATCTGCACCGCTGGTGCCCTCACCGAGTTCCAGCTTGACCAGGAAGGAGCGGTGATTACCGACATCATCTTCACCATCAATCCAGAAGCGCAGTTCGGTACCGGCAGCCAAGCTATCGGCAACCTGAACCAACTCGGTTGGCGCAACCTGCTGATGCGGCTCAACGATACGGTCCATCCAGAAGCCCGGGCGGAACAATGAGAACGCGATCAGTAACATCAGCGCCGTCTCGTACCAGCGATTGCGGGTCATGAAGTAGCCCTGGGTAGCTGCGGTGAATACCAGAATGGCAACCGTGGCGATAATGAATACCTGAATCCCCTCCAGCCAGCTGACACTGATCAGCAGCAAATCAGTATTGAAGATAAACAGGAATGGCAGTACCGCCGTACGCAAACTGTAAGCAAAGGCAACGAAACCGGTACGGATAGGATCACCACCGGAAACCGCAGCCGCAGCGAATGACGCAAGACCCACCGGCGGAGTAACATCAGCCATAATTCCAAAATAAAATACAAACAGGTGTACCGCGATCAGCGGCACAATAAGGCCGGACTCCTGTCCCAGTGAAACCACTACCGGAGCAAGCAACGAAGACACTACGATATAGTTCGCAGTAGTTGGCAGCCCCATGCCTAGAATCAAACTAAGCACTGCGGTCAGCATCAGCATCAGAAGCAGGTTACCCATTGACAGAATCTCTACCAGATCTGCCAATACAGAGCCAACACCAGTCTGGGAAACCGCACCGACAATAATACCAGCGGTCGCTGTGGCGATACCGATACCGATCATATTACGGGCACCAACAATCAGGCCATCGACCAGCTCACTTGCGCCCTGACGCAGCCGGGCCGCGATATCACCCTGATCACGGAAGTAGGCCAGTAACGGACGCTGGGTTACCAGAATAATAAGCATCAACACGGTCGCCCAGAATGCAGACAGACCCGGCGATAGCCGTTCGATCATCAGGCACCACACCAGTACTACAACCGGCAGTAAAAAGTGCAGACCTGACTTAACCGTCGGCCCTACTTCCGGTAGCTTAATCATCGGCGAGTTAGGATCATCCAGTTCAAGGTCAGGTACTTTTGCTGCAAAGCGAATCAGGTATAAATACACCAGTGCCAGCAACGCCGAGATAACCAGTCCGGCATACGCGCCAAATACAGGCTTGATCCAGCCGATACCGAAGTAGACCCCGGCGGCGATCGCCGCAGTCACCAGGAAGCCAGTGAGCATGCCGATCAGGCGCATCTGCCACGGTTTAACAGCAGAACGGCGTGGCAGCCCCTGCATATCCAGCTTCAGCGCTTCCAGATGCACGATATACACCAGTGCAATGTAGGAGATCAGTGCTGGCAGGAAAGCGTGGGTAATCACTTCAACGTATGAGATGCCAACGTATTCCACCATCAGGAAAGCCGCAGCACCCATAACCGGCGGCATGATCTGGCCATTTACCGAAGACGCCACTTCAACCGCACCAGCCTTCTCAGATGAGAATCCGACGCGCTTCATCATTGGAATAGTAAAGGTTCCGGTAGTCACCACGTTGGCGATAGAAGAACCCGAAATCAGACCGGTCAGGCCGGAAGAAACTACAGCAGCCTTAGCCGGACCGCCGCGCATATGCCCCAGCAGGGAGAACGCAACCTGGATAAAATAGTTACCGGCACCGGCTTTATCCAGCAGCGCGCCAAAGAGTACAAAGAGGAATACAAAGTTTGAAGAAACGCCAAGCGCTATACCAAAAACGCCTTCGGTGGTCAGCCACTGATGGTTAACAAGCTCTTTTAGTGTGATGCCTTTATGCGCAATAATCTCCGGCATATAAGGACCGGCCAGCGAATAGGTCAAAAACACAATCGCGACGATCATCAGCGGAGGTCCCAGAGTTCGCCGAGCCGCTTCCAGTAATAGAAGGATACCAACCACAGAAACCACCAGGTCCTGCATATTCGGCAAGCTCGGACGATCAACCAACTGCTCATAAAACAGGAAAATATAAGATGCGCTAAACGCGCCAAGGAGACAAAGTACAATATCCCTCGACGGGATATGATGGCGTGGCGAATGGGTTAGTGCGGGATAAGCGGTAAATGCCAGAAAAGTGGCAAATCCGAGATGGATGGCGCGCACTTCAGTGTCGTTGAAAATACCAAAGCTGCCGATTACCGGCCAGTCATAGAATGGCAGAGGCGATGCGATCCACAGCTGAAACAGCGACCACAATAGCGCCGCAGCCAGTAATACCTTGCCCTGCCAACCTTCAGGAATGCGGGCACCGGTATCGGTAGCAGCCACCATGTCCTGGAGTTCTTTTTCGTCGGCCTCGGCCTGTCTGCTATGCATATTCATCATATCAGCTCCAAAAAACAAGAATAGAAAAAGAGCCCCCGGAACAGCCATCAGGGTATTTAATACCTATATATTAAATACCTTGGGTGCTAACTGATCCGCGGCCTCTGGAGGGGGTTAACCCCCTATACAGGACTCAATGTATGATTTACATCCAGCCTTGTTCTTTGTAGTAACGAACCGCACCTTCGTGCAATGGTGCAGACAGGCCGTTGGAGATCATCTGCTTTGGGTTCAAGTTGGCAAATGCCGGGTGCAGACGCTTGAAGCGATCTAAGTTATCGAATACCGCTTTCACAACTTGGTAAACAGTATCAGCATCAACGTTGGCTGTAGTTACCATGGTCGCAGCATTACCAAAGGTCACTATATCTTTATCAGTTCCTTTATAAGTACCGCCTTTAATCTTCGCCTCAGCATAGAAATCATTCTCTGCGATAAGCTTGTCGATTACTGTGCCTGTTACAGGAATCACTTTCGCATTACAGGAAGTGGTCGCTTCCTTGATCGCACCAGATGGGTGGCCAACCGCATAGATCATCGCATCAATCTTGTTATCACACAGTGCCTGAGCCTGCTCAGACGCTTTAAGCTCAGCGGCCAGCTTGAAAGTATCTTGGGTCCAGCCTTTCTCGGTCATGATTACCTCCATGGTACCGCGAGTACCGGAACCTGGGTTGGTCATGTTTACACGCTTACCAGCTAGGTCATCGAAAGACTCAATACCTGAGTCTGCACGGGCCACTACAGTGAAAGGCTCGTTGTGTACAGCGAACATTGCGCGCAGATCTTCAAACTTACCTTGAGAAACAAAAGTATCGTGCTTAGCACCGTTCAGAGCGTGGTATTGCCAGTCAGATTGAGCCAGTCCCATATCCTGCTGACCCTGACGGACCGCATTGATGTTCGCTATGGAACCACCAGTAGAAGGTGCAGTGCACTTGATGCCATGATCTTTAGTTTCACGGTTTATTAGACGACAAATGGACTGGCCAACAACGTAATACACGCCTGTTTGACCACCTGTACCGATGGTTACATAGGACTGTTCTGCGCTTGCAGTGGTTGCGGAGAAAGCAGTAGTCAGACCGACCACCGTTGAAAGTAGGGTAATCGTAAGCTTGTTCTTAAGAGACATAGGAGGCCTTTTATAGTTATTGGAAGACCTTACGAACTCTAGCCTCTGCACTGCAAAACAAATACCATGTTTTTTTTGATCTAAGCGTAAGTAAAACTTATGGAGATTGGTTTGTTGGTAAGCCTTGTTGCTGTCGTAGACGAAGGCTCTATTGCAGGGGCTGCCCGGCTCAGATGATTACTCCGGGCGCACTTAGTCAACGCATCCAAGCGCGATAGAGAGAGTTTAACTGCATGCGGCTTAGTCGTGCAGGTGGGACTATAACACTTACAGATGCCCCGAACGGCACAGCCAATTTCCGATTTCAGGTCTCAAGGATGGTACCCCAAGCGCGAATCACTACAATTTTCTTGAATGCATTTAGCACAGCTTCAACTTTGAAACTAAGGTTCATGTCTGCTTTCTGGACCCTGTAAGTAATTCTGTGTAACTGCCAGGGTTAAATGTAATCCGTTAAACGGTCTTCAAACTCGATCATAAATCTATTCAGGGCGGCCTTCCAGTTTCTGATGGGCATCGTCCATTTTTTGGAAGCATCCTGAACCGCCAGATAGATCACTTTTCGTGCTGAGTCATCCGTTGGAAATAGCTTCCGCTTTTTAATCGCCTTACGGATAACGCTGTTCAATGATTCAATGGCATTCGTTGTATAAATAGCCTTGCGTATGTCCTGCGGGTAGTTGAACAGAGTATTCAGATTCTCCCAGTGTGTACGCCATGAACGACTGATTTGGGGATACTTATCGTCCCAGCGTTCTGAGAACTGCTCCAGCGCATGCAGTGCTTCCTCTTCAGTGACGGATTGATAGATCTGCTTGAGATCGCTGGTAACGGCCTTGTAGTCCTTCCAAGGGACATACTTAACCGAGTTGCGAATCATGTGAACGATACAGAGCTGGACCTGCGTCTTGGGGAGCGCTGTATTGATCGCATCGGGAAAGCCTTTTAGACCGTCGACACAAGCGATCAGGATGACTTTAACGCCTCGATTCTGAAGCTCTGTGAGTACGTTTAGCCAGAACTTGGCACCCTCATTTTCAGAGAGCCACAGGCCCAGTAATTCCTTATGGCCTTCAAGGTTAACCCCCAAGGCCAGGTAAACAGCCTTGTTGATGACCTGTTTGTCCTGCCGGATTTTAACGACGATACAGTCCAGATAAACAATCGGATACACCTCATCCAGAGGTCGTGACTGCCATTCGACCACCTGTTCCAGTACGGCGTCCGTGACCTTGGATATGAGGCTGGCAGAGACATCAGCATCGTACATTTCTTTGAAGGTAGCGACGATCTCGCGGGTAGTCATCCCCTTGGCGTACAAACTTAGAATCTTGTCATCCATTGACGTGAAACGTGTCTGCTGTTTTTAACTAACTTCGGCTCAAAGCTGCCATCCCGATCCCGCGGGGCATCAATCTCGAACTGTCCATCTTCGGTACGTAAGGTCTTGCTGGAATAGCCATTACGGCTGTTATCAGAGGGGCTTTTACCATGTCTGTCGTAACCCAGATGTTCATCCAGTTCAGCATTGAGGGCCGTTTCGACGGTGACTTTGGTTATCATGCGCCGAAAGTCATTGAGATCACTTTCGGTTTTGATGCTTTTATCTGCTTCGCGAGCGAAGGCTTCGAGTTGTTTCTTGTCCATGTTGCCTATCCTTAGCCATTTCTGGCTCTATGATAGGCAGTTACACAATTCTATGTACAGGGTCGCTTTCTGGGGTTTGTGAGGATACGGAAGTACCCTAGTGACTCGAACGTTATGTCGCCTAAGGGTCGAGAGCGGACATTGGCTGTAGTTTGAGTGATAGTGGTGCGAATTACGTGAAATCAAAACTGGGGCTAAACGCCCCAGTTAGATCTCCTCGAAGGAAAGTCAGCCCGCAACAACACGAAAGCGTAATGGCTTGCTTCAAGGCCCTTTTTGTGATTCCCGCGCAGTATCGATTCAAACGCTGATCATGTGATTATCCCAGGCGATCGGCTGCCTTAGGAGCAGCGGGATACGCTGTTTTTTGCCTTGGGTCAGATCGTAGCGGTACAGTCGCCCCAGTCCGCTGGAAATCAGAAACTCACCGGTCGCCTCGGTTGCGGCCAGACCGCAGCCGTCCCGGGTTTTGCACTGGTCGATAAACGTATCTGTATAGCTATCCCAGAATGTGACCAGGTCCCCCCGTGGTGAGGATATCGCGACGTACCGTCCGCTGGCGTCAAAGCGTGCGCTGCCACAGTATTGTTTCATCGCCCGGTTGATTGCATCAGGTGCACGCAGGGGCTGAATGACTTGGCCGCGACGATGTAACGCCACCAAAGGCACATCATCGTACTTAGGACCCTGATACTGTAACGCAATTGCTACAGTGCCCGTGTCGTTGACATCCAGATGCCGGATGCTGAGCTGATGCATGTTCGGTGGTAGGGTGACCTGCTCCAGCAGGGTGCCGCTTGTGAGATCAATATAGGCCAGTGAGGGCTGCATGCTGTCCAGATTCAGTTTATCCCGACCCTTGTCTGGATGGGTCAGGATCCCGCCGTTGGCGACAACCAGCGTGTTATCGTCGCTCAACAGTGCCAGCTCATGCGGACCAACCCCGTAAGATGGATGGTCTGCGACGATGTTGAACTGCTGCTGACAATCTCGCACGACGATCCGGCCACTGCCATCGCTGATCTGGTTTTCCGTACTGATCAGGTAACGTCCGTTACGACTGAAAATGGCATGACCGTAGAAGTGACGATCAGGAGCGGATTCAACGCGGTGCAGCAACGTATTCTGACGATAATCCAGCACATCGATATAGGTACCGGGGCGACGTGCCACTGCCGCCAGCCACGTCTCAGATGGATGGGCCGCGACGTGATGTGCACGCGACAATAAAGGATGACTCAGTAACTCCTGACCCTGATCGCTGACCAGTTGCAGGTAGTGCTGCCCCTGATTGTCGGTGGCCGCAGATGCAAAAAGTGGTTGTCCCGGTGACTGACGGGCTAAAAGCGCAGGACTCACCAGCGCTCCCGTCATCAGTAAGCTGAACTGACGGCGATTAATCCCCATCGCGACTGTTGAACCCCAGTTGAATTTCGAGAACCTGCATTGCTTGTTCCAATTCGACGTGCAATATCTTCATCTGATCTGAAATAGCTCGCAATTGCTGATGACCTTTTGGATCTTTGACCGCGTCGAATAGCGGTTTTTCGATGGCTGCCAACTGCTGATCCAGTTCGCTGAAGTGGCTATCAATGGTCTGTGCCAGAGCCCCCTGTCCTTCAGCCTGCAGCAAGGCTTTCACGCTGCTGGTGTCACTGCCGCGGTAGAGCTCCGCCAACGCGGCGAGGTTGATTCTGATATTGCGCAGGGAACGTTCACTGCGCCAGGACTCTGAACGGCGCGGTTTCGCTTTCTGGGCAGACTTGTGTAACGGGCGTAGCAGCTTCAGGTCACGGATGACTTCGACTGGCTCGACCAGCGCTTTCATCAGCTCGGTGGATGCTTCGATGCTGTCTTCGTAGTAATCGCTGCCGTCGGGCGCGCTGTTGATGCGGGGTAACTGTTGAGATGCCCACTCCTGCGCAATCTCATCACTCATGAGGTTGACGTTGGTCGCGATCGCATGGGCCAGCTGGCACCCGTAGGGGCTGAGCGGCTTATCGCTGAACAGCAAGCGTTCCAGTGCCGGCAGGCCTTTGACTGCGATGCTGGCACCACGGAAGTAATCGGCATTTAAGCTGTTCTCATCTTCGGCGCTCAGCAAGGCGTTCAGCTGTTTGCTGGTGAGGTTTTTCTTGTCAGGCCAGAATTGCAGGCTGAAGTTACGCATCAAAAACTCGACCGGACCAAACTGAATATGCTGAATCCCCTGCCAGGCATCCATGGTCTGGTGAAAAGCACTGCGGCTGGCGTTGAGCTGAGCCTCTCCGGGTTGCTGGCACAAGCTGGCAGTAGCCAGCTTCAACTGCTCGCTGCTGGACGCAAGCGATTGATAACGTGGCAGAACATGTTGCTGGCTCAGCTGGACGTTGAGCGTTTGCCATTGGCCAGCCTCAGGTGCTGCGCTAACTGACTGACTCAAAAGCAGCGCGGCGGGTAAAAACAGGGATAAAACGACAGATCGCTTATACATTAAAGGGACTCCAAAAAGCGGATCAGGTTATGACGGTCTTGTTTTGGCATCCGGATCACCGCGTTCCGTGCGGCGGTTGCTTCTCCGCCGTGCCATAAAATCGCTTCGAGTAAATTGCGGGCGCGCCCATCATGCAGGAAAAAAGTATGCCCGTTCACCGTATGCGTCAGGCCAATACCCCAGAGCGGTGCGGTACGCCACTCTTGTCCGGTGGCAGCATATTCCGGACGCTGATCGGCGAGACCTTTCCCCATATCGTGCAGTAATAGGTCGCTGTAAGGCCAGATCTGCTGAGGTTTGTCGTTCTCGGGTTCAGCCGGATCATGGTGAATGGTAAAGCTGGCGCGGTGGCATTGCTGACAGCCGCTACCATAAAAAACTTTCTTTCCGGCTAGTACCTCTGGGGCATCCGTATTTCGACGGGCGGGCACCGCGAGGTTGCGGGTATAGAGCAGCATCAGGTCGGTCATCTGACGGGACGCTTCCAGATTATCGTGACGCTCCGTATTGCCATGGGGCATCTTCAGACAGTCTGACTGTTGCTGGGTGCAGTCGCCGTAAGGGCTTTGAAAGTCCGGGTTGGAGATACCAATATCGCCGTTCAGCGCGCTGTTGTTCTGCTGATTGAGGGTGGCATGTCCGGCTTTCCAGCCAAATCGACCCACATCAACCTGCTGACGGTCCGCATTCCAGACCTCATTAGTACGTCCGGAGATACCGTCATTGTTCTGATCATCCGGGTCGGCCTGTGCCTGAAGATCTTCGCGACTGATCGCTTCCAGCAGGCCTAAGCCAATCATCGGTGGGGCTACACGGGCGGAGAGCTGTGTCTGTGGATGTAGCGGTCCGTATCCCAGATCACTGACGCTGTAGGTCGGTTGTCTTAAGCGTGCGCTTTCACCGTCGGAGAGCGTGATGACCTGCTCTTGATAGTGGATCTGCATCCGACCTTCAGAAGCGATGCCGGGTACGGCAAAGTCCTGTAACTGACCACCGTATGTGGGTTCAGGGATAACGCCCAGCCTGCGCTCATCAATTAGCTTTTGCTGGGTTGTATTTTGCGGCGGAATACTCAGGCGCAAAAACATAGAAACAGCGTTGTCATCCGGCCAGTTAGCCGTGGGTGGATGGCCGCGCCCGTTGTTCAGGTGGCAGCGTTGGCAGGCACGGGCATTATACACCGGTCCTAAACCATCGCTGGCGGTGGTGGCGGTGGGTGCTGATACCCAGAGTTTTTTAAAAATGCCCTGCCCCACCCGAAAATCCAGCTGTTGTTCAAACGGCAGGTTTGAGGATGGATGGAGAAAAGCACGTTTATCGATACGCTTGAGATAGGTTCCCCGGCCACCGGCGTAACGCTCGCCTGCTTCACTGTGGGTGAAGTCTGGCTCGGCTGGCTGGGCGGATACTGCCATTGGGCTGCACATCAGCAACCCGAGTGTCAGTACCGAAAGACGATAGGACATGGGCTCTCGGTTGATATAAGCAATCGTTTGCGCAGTGAATAAAAAAGGGTAGCTTTTGGCTACCCTTCTAGGACTTCAGGCAGATTATTCAGCCATTACAGAGGCTGGGTTATCTAGACTGTCAGACCCTTCCAGTTCGATGTTGTCCAGTTTCAGAGCAACAATCGCCTGTTCGATGGATTTCGTTTCGTCAGTCAGTGCGTCCACCGCGTTCTGAACGATCTGGTTGCCTTCTGGGTTGTTCTCGCCGATCAATACGTCAAACGGGTTACCCGCTTCAGCGGTATCGGCCATCACCTGCATGGCAGCTTCGGTTTTCTCCAGCTTGCCCCGCAGCTCTGCATCAACGGCTGGAGCCGCTGCCTGCACCAGTGCAGACAGGCTTGGGCCTTTGATCATGCTACCGTCGACCCGGGTATATTCACCCAGGTATACGTTCTTAATGCCTTTGGCATCGTAGAAGTGGGACCAGTGGGTGTTATCAGAGAAGCAATCATGTTCTTCTTCCGGATCATGCAGCATCAAGCCCAGTTTGGTACGTTCACCGGCCAATTCACCGTATGCCAGGCTGCCCATACCAGTCAGCATGGTGGACAGACCACCCTGAGGGCCTTTCGCCATCAAATCGGTACGTGCTGCGCCGTTGGTTTTCCAGTTGTCGACCATCTCCTGTAAATCATCAATCAGCAACTCAGTTGCTGCGGACAGATAGTCGCGACGACGGTCACAGTTGCCACCGGTGCAGTTGTTCAGATCAAAATCGGTGACCGGACGGTTGCCCGCACCCGGGTTCGTGCCGTTCAGATCCTGACCCCACAGCAAAAATTCAATCGCGTGGTAACCGGTCGCTACGTTAGCTTCAACGTCATCGATTTCATGCAGGGTTTCAGCCAGCAGTTTTTTGTTGATGGCCGTTGCATCAACGGTCACGCCACCCAGCTTCAGAGTTTTGTTGGCGACGATGTTCGCGGTGTAGTACGGGTTCTCATCCGATTCAGTCCCGTAACCGTTATCCACGTAATCGATCAGGCCTTCATCCAGCGGCCAGGCGTTTACACGGCCTTCCCAGTCATCAACAACCGCATTGCCAAAACGGTACGCTTCGGACTGCTGATAAGGCGCGCGGGCTGCTTTCCATGCTGTTTTTGCGGCATTCAGGTTGGCATCCGTTGGGTTTGCCAGCAGGCGATCAATAGTCGACTGCAGCGTTTGTGCCGTTGTCAGAGAGTCCTCATAAGTGGCCAGCGCAATATCCGCGTAGTTGCCCAGTACTGCATCGGCTGTTGGTGCAGCAGCCTGTTCCTTTTGCATCTGGTCGGCACAGCCGGTAAGCATTGTGGTGCCAATTGCCAGACTGAGTAATGTCGCACGAAATTTCATTGGATCTCTCATCTCTGATAGGGGGTTAATAAGACGTATAGTAATGCAAATGATAATGCTTCTCCATACGAATATTAAAGTCTAGTGGTTTAAAACGTGGTTTCATGATGCGGATCAGGTATTCAGGTGTTGAGATGACGCGGAGAGTGAAGGTTGAGGACGCGGATAAAGGTGATCATCCGCGTCAAAGAGAGAGGCTAGTCAGGCGCTGTCTGAGCGTAGTCTTCCTGCAGGTGCTGGTCTTTGAGTTTCACATAGTTACCCGCGGTATAGGTGAAGAATGAGCGCTCTTTATCGGTCAGTGCCCGTTGTTGCTTCACGGGACGCCCCACGTAGAGATAGCCACTTTCCAGTGTTTTACCCGGGGGTACCAAACTGCCTGCACCGATGATGACTTCATCTTCCACGACGGCACCGTCCATCACCATGGCGCCCATTCCGACCAGAACCCGGCTTCCGATAGTGCAGCCGTGCAGCATCGCCTGGTGGCCGATTGTCACATCATCGCCAATAATCAGAGGATAGCCATCAGGGTTGAACGGACCGGCATGGGTGATATGTAACACAGAACCGTCTTGTACACTGGTGCGCTGACCGATACGGATACGGTGCATGTCACCGCGAATCACCGTCAGCGGCCAGACAGAACAATCTTCGCCCAGTTCGACGTCACCCAGTACAACAGCGCTGGGATCTACAAAGGTGCGCTCACCCAGTTTTGGGGTCATGCCCTGATAAGTACGGATATGCATAGTGAGGGTCCTGTTGAAAACTCAGTGTTGAACCCCATTGTATACTTATTCGAAGCCGCTTCAGAGCGCCTCAGTAGCCCAGTTCATGGAGACTTAAGTCGATGACGAACCCCCTGTTAAACGCTCATATTTTGCCCCCGTTTGCGCAGATCAAGCCGGAACACGTTGAACCGGCGGTTGATAAGCTGCTGGCAGACAACCGTCAAGTGGTTGATATGCTGGTGCAGAAGGTGACCAATCCAACCTGGGATACACTGATTGCTCCGCTGGAGCAGATCAACGATGTGCTGGCAAAAGCCTGGTCGCCGGTTTCCCACATGAACTCAGTCGTCAACAGCGATGAGCTGCGAGAAGCTTACAATGCCTGTCTGCCAAAACTGTCACAGTTCTGGACCGAGCTGGGCCAGAATCAGGGGCTGTACCAGTTGCATCAGCAATACGCGGATAGCGATGAGTTCCAGACTCTGAACACCGAGCAGAAAACGGCGATCGAGCATACGTTGCGCGACTTTAAGCTGTCGGGTATTGCCTTGGCTGCGGATCAGCAGCAGCGCTACGGTGAGCTGCAGCAGCGATTGTCTGAGCTGACCACGAAGTTTTCCGAGAACGTCCTGGATGCCACCAATGCGTGGAGCAAACTCATTAAGGACGAGTCTGAACTGGCAGGCTTGCCAGAGATGGCGATTGCGGCGGCGAAACAAGTTGCTGAAGCGAAAGGTGAAGACGGCTGGATGCTGACGCTGGACTTCCCGTCCTATATTCCGGTGATGACCTACGCGAATAGTCGTGCGCTGCGCGAAGAGGTCTACACCGCGTTTTCCACACGTGCTTCAGATCAGGGGCCTAACGCTGGCGAGTGGGATAACTCGGAGATCATGCGGGAGATTCTGCAACTGCGTCAGGAAAAAGCCAAACTGCTGGGCTTTGATAACTATGCTGAGTACTCACTGGCGACCAAGATGGCCGAAGACCCGGATCAGGTGATTGGATTCCTGCGTGATCTGGCGGCGAAAAGCCATCCTGAAGCAGAGCGTGAATATCAGGAACTTTGTGATTTTGCCCGCGATGAATACGGTATGGAACAGCTGCAAGCCTGGGATGTGACCTATTACGGCGAGAAACTGAAACACGCCCGTTATGAGATCTCTCAGGAGATGTTGCGCCCCTACTTCCCTATGCCCAAAGTGTTGGATGGGTTATTTGAAGTTGCTCAGCGTCTGTTTGGTATCGAGATCTGCGAGATTAAGGACTTCGATAGCTGGCATAAAGATGCCCGTCACTTTGAAGTACGTCGCGACGAAACATTGATTGCCCGTTTCTATCTGGACCCGTTTGCACGTGAGAAAAAACGTGGTGGAGCCTGGATGGACGACTGCCGCGTCCGCCGTCGTCTGGATGATGGCAGCTTGCAGCTGCCGGTGGCGTATCTGGTCTGCAACTTTAATCCGCCGGTGGGCGATGATCCGGCCCTGCTGACCCACAACGAAGTCACGACGTTGTTCCACGAATTTGGGCACGGCATTCATCATATGCTGACGCGCATCGAAACGGCGGATGTCAGCGGTATCAATGGGGTGGCATGGGATGCTGTCGAGCTGCCAAGTCAGTTCCTCGAAAACTGGTGCTGGGAGCCGGAAGCGCTGGCGCTGATCTCCGGGCATTACCAGACCGGCGAGACGTTGCCACGTGAACTACTCGACAAAATGCTGGCAGCGAAAAACTTCCAGTCCGGTATGATGATGGTGCGTCAGCTGGAATTCTCGATCTTTGATTTCCAGCTGCACCGTGAGTTCGAAGCGGGTAAAACCGATATTCAGGCCGTTCTGAACCGGATTCGTGATGAAGTTGCCGTGGTCACTCCACCTGCCTTCAACCGTTTCCAACACAGCTTCAGCCATATTTTTGCCGGTGGTTACGCTGCGGGGTATTACAGCTACAAATGGGCCGAAGTGCTGTCTGCCGATGCCTTCTCTCGCTTTGAAGAGGACGGTATCTTTAACCAGCAGACCGGTGCTGATTTCCTGCATGCCGTACTGGAACAGGGTGGATCGCGTGAAGCGATGGATCTGTTCGTTGAGTTCCGTGGCCGTAAGCCTGAGGTGGATGCGCTGTTACGACACAGCGGTATCACCGTAACTGAGTCTTGATTATGAGTGTTGTAAAACGATTTGTTGCCGGGGCAACCTGCCCTCGCTGTGGGGAGATGGACACCCTGCGCATGTACCGGGATGAAGAGAAAGAGTACCGTGAATGTGTCGAGTGTGATTTCGAGGATGCGATGCGTCTGGACGGAGAGCCTGATGCAGCGGAAGAGTTGGAAACACGGGTAAACCGTGTGCCGGAACCTATTCCGGCGGATGCTCAGCCGCTTAATTTTGTCGCCAATCCGGGCTCCAAACGTCGCGATCACTGATCCTTTCCTGGCTGTTACCAGAGGTGGCTCCGCTGTTACCTCTGGTATCTTTCAATTGTCTATCATAACGTGACTCCGCCTTAACCAGCGGCCTGAAGGCCGAGTCTGGTCTATGCTTACAATCACGTCCGGCCACAAGGTCCGGGTGTCTGGGGCGTTGTATGTTCTTTCGTGGTTTAGAGCACAAATAACAGGCAAAGCATGATACCGCCTGTCAGCGCGATCACCGGAAATCCCAGATCGGGCTTACTCATTCGAATATTCATCGCAACATCTCCTTTGTTAATGAGAAGCATTATCGTGGATTTTGTGCGCTATATCAATACGAATAATTCTCATTTGTGGATTTGTTTCAGACAGCCCGATACCATGCTATCCGGGTGACCAAAATGCACAGCAAATACCTGCGCCGGATCAGGGATCTAGCGATCAGGACGAGGTAGTCTGGAAAGGCTGGCATCACCGCTGATCAATGTTGGAGGTGTATCATGGACACACAGAAATCCGATCAGAAGTCTTCTCTTTGGCACACGCACAACCCTCAAGATACCTTCACCGAGTTGGATACCTCGAATGATGGCTTGACCCATCAGGATGCGATTAAGCGTCAGCAACAATATGGGCCTAACCGAATACCCGAACCGCCCCGTCGTAGTGCGTGGATGCGTCTGCTTTCTCAATTTCACAATGTACTGATCTATGTCTTGCTGGTGGCGGGAGTTGTGACCGCATTGCTGGATCATATGGTGGATGCCTGGGTGATTGCGGCAGTGGTGGTAATCAATGCGCTGGTGGGTTTTGTTCAGGAAGGGAAAGCGGAAAAAGCGATCGACGCTGTGCGTAAAATGCTGTCGCGCCAAGCGACAGTCACCCGCGACGGGCATCGTACACAGATGGATGCGGAGGTGCTGGTCCCCGGTGATGTGGTGTTTGTGCAATCGGGTGATCGGGTGCCCGCTGATCTGCACCTGTTCTGGGTGAAAGACCTGCGTATTGAAGAGGCGGTGCTGACGGGTGAATCAGTGCCGGTGGATAAGAATACCACTCCGGTGGATAAGGATGCCGCGCTGGGTGATCGCTGTAATATCGCGTTTTCCGGTACGTTGGTGACCTACGGGCAAGGGCTGGGGGTGGTGATTGAAACGGGGGCCAAGACAGAAATTGGTCGCATCAGTGCGATGCTGGCACAAGTGACACAGCTGACCACCCCGTTAACCCGTCAGCTGGATATTTTCGCCCGCTGGTTAACGGGGATCATACTGGCCATCGCTGCATTAACCGTGGTATTCGGGGTTTATGTTCACGGTTTTACGCTGGATGAGATGTTTATGGCGGCCGTTGGGTTGGCGGTGGCTGCTATTCCGGAAGGTTTACCTGCTGTCATCACCATTGCGCTGGCGATCGGCGTGCAGCGTATGGCAAACCGGCACGCGATTATTCGGCGCTTACCGGCGGTGGAGACCTTAGGTTCGGTATCCGTGATCTGCTCGGATAAAACGGGCACTCTGACCCGCAACGAGATGACGGTCACTACTGTGGTGACGGCCGATCGGACAGTCGACGTCACCGGGGTTGGCTATAACCCGCATGGTTCATTCATGCTGGGTGAAGAAGACATCGATCCCAACGACTACCCTGCCCTGCGTAAACTCTGTTTGGCAGGATTGTTGTGCAATGATGCTTCGTTGCATGAAACGGACGATGAGTGGCATATCGTGGGTGATCCTACCGAAGGTGCATTAACCGTACTGGGGGTGAAGGCAGGTTTCGATGCGGTGAAAACCCATCTGGAGCGGCCGCGTGATGATTTGATTCCGTTCGAATCTCAGCACCGTTTTATGGCCACACTGCATCATGACCACGATGGCAACGGCATGATTTATGTTAAAGGTGCGATCGAAGCGATCCTGCCGCGCTGCGATCACCAATGGACCGGTGATCAGGATAAAGGGCTGGACAGGGACTTTTGGAAGGCCCAGCAACGCCGTATTGCCCGCCGCGGCCAGCGTACCTTGGCGATCGCCTGCATACCGACCGAAAATGGGCGCCGTTCACTGCGTTTTGATGAGATTGAATCCGGTTTGATTTTACTGGGTGTGGTGGGGATTATCGATCCGCCACGGCAGGAGGCAATTGAAGCGGTGAAGCAATGCCATCAGGCGGGTATCAGCGTCAAAATGATTACCGGTGACCATTCTGAAACAGCGGCTGCAATTGCCAATCAGATGGGGATTACTACGAGTCGGGATGCAATCACCGGTAGTGAGCTGGAGCGGATGAGCGATGAGGAGCTGCAGCAGGCGGTACTGACCTATGATGTGTTTGCCCGCGCCAGCCCTGAGCACAAGTTACGTATCGTGACCGCACTTCAGGCACAGGAAAAAGTGGTGGCGATGACCGGTGATGGGGTCAATGATGCCCCGGCATTGAAGCGCGCGGATGTGGGCGTTGCAATGGGGATCAAAGGCACTGAGGCAGCGAAAGAAGCGGCTGAGATGGTGTTGGCCGATGATAACTTTGCTTCCATTGCACACGCCGTTGAAGAGGGACGTACGGTCTTCGATAACATCAAGAAATCGATTCTGTTTATCCTGCCAACCAACGGCGGTGAAGCCTTAACGGTGATGGCGGCGATTGCCCTGGGTACGATGCTACCGGTGACCGCTGCCCAGATCCTGTGGGTGAATATGATCACCGCGGTGACACTCGCATTGTCGCTCACCTTTGAGCCGACCGAGTCGGGTGTGATGCACCGTATGCCACGTAATACCCGTGCGCCGATTTTGTCGCGCTTTATGACATGGCGAATTGTGTTTGTGTCGTTGCTAATGGTAGCGGGCACCTTCGGGCTCTTTCTCTGGGAAATGGATGCCGGGTCTAGCCTCGAATACTCCCGCACCGTGGCCGTGAATACGCTGGTGATGCTGGAGGTGGTGTATCTGGTTAATACCCGCTATCTCAACGAATCGGTATTGAGCCGCGAAGGTTTGTTTGGCAACCGGTACGTGTTGATGGCGATTGCGCTGGTGCTGTTCTTCCAGCTGATTTTCACTTACACCCCGCTGATGCAGACCTTCTTCCGGGTGGAATCGATCGACATGGCGTCCTGGACACGGATCGTGCTGGTGGCCTTGGTTGTGTTCATCCTGGTTGAACTGGAGAAAAAAGTGATGCGCCCGTTCACCCGGGCACAGATTCCTCAGGTCGAGCAGTCATAACGCTCATCGGGTGGCTTTAGCGGGCTTTTTTGCTGACGTCACCCGGTAGATTACTCCCGCGTAATCATCTGAGATCAACAGACTACCGTCGTGATCGATCATCACGTCAGCGGGGCGTCCCCAGTGGCGTTGCCCGCGTAACCAGCCGCTGATAAAAGGTGTGTGGCTGATTGCTTCGCCTGCTTGGGTTTCAACCCGGACAACCCGATAACCCACTTTCAGGCTGCGATTCCAGGAGCCGTGTTCGGCAATAAACAGGGTGTTGTGTGTGGCATCAGGGAACTGGTCGCCGGTATAGAATGTCAGCCCTAGTGGGGCCACATGTGCGCCTAACTCCAGCACCGGAGCGATGTACTTCCCCTGGCCCTGTTGGCCAAATCGAGGGTCACGAATGTCTTTCGCGTGTACATAAGGGTAGCCAAAGTGCTGGCCTATGTGCGTGCTACGGTTCAGTTCGTCGTCCGGCCGATCGTCGCCCAGATGGTCGCGGCCGTTGTCGGTGAACCAGAGGCTTTTATCTTCTGGATGCCAGGTGAAACCCACGCTGTTACGCACACCTGAGGCCACCACCTGTTGTTCACCGGTTTCAGTATTCAGGCGGAGAATAGATGCAAAACGGGGGTCGCGGGACAGGCAGATATTGCAGGGGGCACCTACGTTCATATACAACCAGCCGTCGGGACCAAATTTGAGATATTTCCAACCGTGATGGGTTTCATCCGGTAACTGATCCGTGAGCAGTTCTGCTGTGGGAGGGTTTTCCAGTCGCGTTACCAGGTTCGGGTAGCGCCAGATCTTATCGACGGCCGCGACATAAAGATCGTTCCCCTGCACAGCGACCCCGCTGGGGAGATTGAGCCCCCGAGCGATCAGGTACTGCTGCTCGTAATAGCCATCGCCGTCCCGATCAAGCAGGGCAACAACTTTACCGGCGCGGCGTGAGCCAACAAACAAGATGCCCTTCCCTTCTGGCGTATCGACGCGTGCCATCTGGCGGGCATTGTCCACCTCTGCTGCAATGCGAATCTGGTAACCCGGCGGCAGCTGCAAACGTTCCAATGGCAATGTGCGGGCGCAGAGCGGCGTACTTATTAGCAGAACAGTCAGAGCGATGGATCGCAGGCTATTGTTCATCGATTCAACCTGTATTGTTGTCGAAATAGTCTGAGATAAACATAGCCTCTGACGAGGCGCTGGGCCAGAATAGCGTCGCCCGGTGATCTCCGGGTTAATATTAACTCATTCCGAATGTTGATCATGTTACTTGAGCTAAAAGAGACCTTCTCACCCGGTGTGCGTTACATGCTGTTATCCGCATTGGGTTTTGCGTTGATGGCCGTGTGCGTCAAAGCGGTGAGTAGCTACGATATTCCGGTATTGGAAATTGTAGCGGCCCGAGCGATCGTATCGCTGGTGATTAGCTATCTGGATGTTAAGCGCAAACGTATTTCACTGTGGGGGACACACAAACCGCTGTTGATCGCCCGTGGTGTGGTGGGGGCGCTGGCGCTGATGTGTGTGTATTTCTCGGTGACCACGCTGCCATTGGCGGAAGCGACGATTCTGCAGTACCTGCATCCGGTATTTACGGCGTTGTTGGCGTTGTTCTTCCTGAAGGAGCGGGTCCAGTATTCCACCATGATTTGTATCGTTCTCAGCATTCTGGGGCTGACGGTGATGGTAAAACCTGATCTGATTTCCGGTTACAGTGTTGAATTACCCTGGATCAGTGTGGCGGCGGCGTTAATCGGCGCGTTAGGCAGTGCGGTGGCCTATGTGATTGTGCGACGGTTGAGTCAGAGCGAAGACAGTTCGGTTATTATTTTTTACTTTCCACTGATCGCCTTGCCGGTGTCGGTCTTCTTGCTGGGTAGTGATTTCGTGATGCCGAACGGTGAGGCGCTTGTTCTGCTGATATTGGTGGGGGTGTTCACGCAGGTGGGACAAGTTGGCCTGACCAAGGCGATGCAGCATGAGAAGGCCAGCAAAGCGACCGCTTACTCGTATGTACAGGTTATTTTTTCGCTTGTACTGGGCGGGGTCTTCTTTGCCGAAATCCCGACACTCTGGACGTTGATTGGGGGTGGGCTGATCATGACCGGGGCGCTGATCAACGTATTGTGGAAGCGTTGAGCAAAGGTTCCGAATTAGCTTGGAAGTCCCGTTCAGAATAAACAAAACCCGGCATATACGCCGGGTTTTTAGTGTTTGATCAGGCGAGCTGTCGCTGAGGCCAGCTATACAAAATCAGGAACTCAAGCATCGAGACCACGACGACTGACGGGCCGGCAGGCGTATCCCATTGATAGGACAGCCCCAGACCAAAAATGACCGCGATACAGCCTAAGATGGCCGCCCCAATGGCCATCTGCTCGGGTGTGCTGGCGAGTCTTCGCGCCGCCGCTGCCGGGATAATCAGCAGTGAAGTAATCAGCATAATACCCACAATCTTCATCGCGACCGCGATGATGACGGCAATC
Source organism: Pontibacterium sinense (assembly GCF_015209595.1). Taxonomy (GTDB): domain Bacteria; phylum Pseudomonadota; class Gammaproteobacteria; order Pseudomonadales; family Balneatricaceae; genus Pontibacterium; species Pontibacterium sinense. The sequence continues at coordinate 99,350 of NZ_JADEYS010000019.1, forward strand.
AGCAACATCAGCGCCAGTCGTACCCAGGTCACCCGTACGCCTTCCACCTGGGCCAACTCTTCGTTGATGGTGATCGCCAACAAAGGTTCCCAGAGCTTATAGAGCAGTGCCGCGACCAGAATGCCACCGCCGTATATCCAGTACAGATCTTCCGGGGTCACGGCCAGCAGGTCGCCAAACAGATAGGCCATCAGGTCCACGCGGATATCATCGATCAGTGCGATGGCGACCAGACCCAGCGACAGGCTGCTATGCGCCATAATGCCTAGCAGGGTATCGGTGGCGACTAAATGTTGCCGCTGCAATGTCACCAGTGTCAGCGCGAGAATGACACAGCAGGCGATCACCGCCACGTTCAGGTTAATATCAAACAGGAAACCCAGCGATACCCCCAATAGGGCCGAGTGCGCCAGGGTGTCGCCAAAGTAGGCCATTCGGCGCCATACCACAAACGAACCCAGTGGTCCGGCAATGGCTGCTACACCTAAGCCTCCCAGCAGGGCCAGAATTAGAAAATCAGCCATGATCGTGCTCGCAATGTTCGTGGACAACGTCGCCATGCGTATTGTGGCGATGGTTATGATGATGGTTATACAGCGCCAGTTGTTCGGCACCACGTTGACCAAACAGATCCACAAATGACGGATCGTTGCTGACCTGCTCCGGGTGCCCGGAACAACAGATATGGTGGTTCATGCAGATCACGTGATCGGTGGATGACATCACCAGATGCAGGTCGTGACTGATCATCAGTACGCCACAGTTACGTTGGTCACGGATACGGGCGATCAGCGCATAGAGTTCCAGCTGTCCGTTGATGTCTACGCCCTGCACCGGTTCATCCAGTACCAGCAGGTTTGGATTGCGTAGTAATGCCCGTGCCAGCAGTACCCGCTGCATCTCTCCGCCAGACAATCCGTGAATAGATTCCTTCAGCAATGTTTCTGCGCCTACATCTGAAAGCGCTTCTAACATCAACGATTTATCTTTGCATTGTGCGGTTTGAAGGAAACGTTGCACAGTCAATGGAAAGGTACGATCGATGTGTAACTTCTGTGGCATGTAGCCGATGCGCAGGCCGTCTTCACACCATACATTGCCCGTGGAAGGTTTGGTTAAACCCAATACCACTTTGACCAGCGTGGTTTTACCGGCGCCATTGGGGCCGATTATCGTGGTGATACAGCCTTTATGCAGGGCCATATCGATGTTCTGCAAGACATGGTTACGGCCAAAGTGCAGATTAACCTGTTCCAGGCGGACCAGATCATGATGAGACTTCATTTTTAGGCACGCTCCTGGCAGTTAGGGCAGCAACCGAGCACTTCGATAGATTGTTGCTCCGTGGTAAACCCCAACGCAGATGCTTGCTCGCGGATCAGTGCTTCCGCGGCGCTGCTATCCGCTTCCACGGCAGTGTTGCAGTGGCGGCAGATCAAAAAACAGCCATGATGTGCATCGTCGGGGTGGGGGCAGCCTATAAATGCGTTGAGCATGGCAATACGGTGTACCAGCCCCTGCTCCTGCAAGAAATCGAGTGCCCGATAGACGGTGGGCGGTGCCGAGTTAAATCCGGCCTCTGCCAGCGCGGGCAGGATCTCGTAGGCACCTAAAGGTTTATGGCTCTGCCACACCAGCTTCAGCACCAGCTCACGAATAGGGGTCAGGCGAAGGCTCCGTGCTTTGCACAACGAGCGGGCTTCATCCATCGCTTGTTCAATACATTGGCTGTGATCGTGGTGTGTCTCGAAAGCGATTGTGTCAGCGCACATATAGAGAAAAACCTTCTTGTTTTGTTATAGTATAACGGAACATTTATCAGGATGAACCGACACCATGCGTTTTAAAGCCATTATTGTATTTCTCAGCCTGTTCTTCAGCCAGTTTTCTCTTGCGGCTGACGATGTGAAGGTACTGGCCAGTATTAAACCACTGCAGCTGATCGCTCACGATATTGTAGGAACCACGGGAGAGGTTCAGCTGTTGCTGAAACCGGGTGCATCTCCTCACCACTACTCTATGAAACCGTCGGATATGCGTAAGCTTGCGGATGCGGGGCTTGTGATTTGGGTTGGACCGGAGATGGAGCAGTTTCTGGCGAAATCGCTGCGTACAGTGAAAGCCTCTACCCTGCAGATGGCTGACAACGATGAAGAACACACCGATCATCATACTGATGACCATGCAGACCATGCAGACCATGCAGACCATGCAGACCATGCAGACCATGCAGACCATGCAGACCATGCAGACCATGCAGACCA
>NZ_JADEYS010000002.1 GCF_015209595.1 Pontibacterium sinense
GGGTACAGCCTCACCTGACCGGGGAGCTCTATCTAATCAAACAGAGCAGATGGAGAGATACAAGGTTGGGTTGAGCAGCGCGATACCCACCATCAAATCCCGGTACTAGATATTCTTCAGCACCAAGCTGGCACCAATGACGATCAGCAGGAAAAATGCAAAGCGGCGCATGTTGGTGTTGCTTAACGGCGGCGGATAACGTTTTCCGACCCAGGTGAACAGCGTCACCATCGGGATGCAGAAGACCGAGAAGATCAGCATATCCATCGTCAATCCACCTTGTGCACCGACCATACCGGTACGGGCCACAGCGCTGAGTAAAAAGATGCTCACCAAGCACAGGCGAATTGTTTTCAGGTCAAACGGCTGCCGATAAAACAGGTAGACCAGAGGCGGTCCGGCCATGCTGAACAACCCCGCCATAACACCCGCTGCTGCGCCAGACCCAGCGAACATTGCGGTTGAAGAGGGCGCTTTCAAGGGCTCCGGTTTTAGCATAATCATCAGGCCCGCCCCAATAATTGTCACGCCTAGCAGGAGTTGAAGGATGTGATTGAACTCTTCGCTCATGTAATCCAATAAAAGCAGACCCAGCATAATTGCCGGGAACATACCTGCACACGTCAGGCCGACACGCTTCAGATCCAGCGTCTTTGTGTTGCCTTTTATTGCGACAAGGCCGTTGATAAAGGTGACGGCACTAATAATGACCGAAGTGAAGGCAATCGGAACCAGATCAAAGGTGGTTACGGCTCCCATCACTATCATGCCCAGTGCGAAACCGGTCACGGTCTGCACGTAGGTGGCGAAAGCAATAATGGCTATAAAAGGCAACAGGGTCATCAGTTCCATCAGTGGGGTATCAACCTCTCTGGGCATTAAAAATAAGTATGGAAGAAAAGAAAAAGATCAGTCGGTGACGGGCTCTGGGCGGAGCTTTGACCGATGGGTCGCAAGTGTAAAGAAGCATACCATGGCTTTGATGATCCAGATTAGACCTTAGAGTGGGTCCAGGTTGGCCCCATCTGGGTGCTGGCTCCATATGTGCTAGCGGTCTGGTCGTTGTTCAGAATCGACCCTCTACTTAGCATGGGTATAGGAGCCAGAACTTCGTCAAACGCAAATGCGTTAGGCGGCAACTGGCTAATTTTCGGTTTGGTGGATGAAGTGGATGCCGGGAACGTGTCCACGGAAGCTTATTCACTTTGGAGAAGGCAATGTCTGTGACAAACACTTCAGATAATAAAAATGAAGCAGACCTAAAAAGTTCGACCGCAGCACCCAAACGGCAGCTGCCGATGAAACAGCTCGTCGCCGGTGGTGTGTTTCTGGCGCTTGCGTTGCTGATCAGCCAGATGGTGCCAAGTATTGAAATTGCTTGGGTCAGCGCTATTTTGCTACTGACTATTTATCTTTTTGCCTTCGAAATCGTGGGTGTTGATGTCGCTGCGGCGACCATTATGGTGCTGCTGGGCCTGACAGGACTGTTCGCACCCATAATGGGGTTAAGCGAAGGGCTGGTGCCAAATTCTGAACTGTTTAACGGCTTCTCCAGTAACGCGGTGATTTCGATCATCGCGGTGATGATCATCGGTGCCGGTCTGGATAAGACGGGATTGATGGGCAAAGTCGCTAACTGGATTCTGAAAGTGGGTGGTACAACAGAAACTCGTATTATTCCAATTATCTCCAGTACCGTTGGTTTTATCTCCTGCTTCATGCAGAACGTAGGTGCTGCGGCGCTGTTTTTACCGGTGGTGAGTCGTATATCTGGCCGTACCGGTTTGCCTTTATCGCGTTTGCTGATGCCAATGGGCTTCTGCGCGATTCTGGGTGGCACGATGACTATGATCGGGTCCAGCCCGCTGATCTTGCTGAATGACCTTATTCTAACCTCGAATCAGACATTGCCTGCAGACCAGCAGATGGATACCTGGTCTCTGTTCTCTGTGACGCCGGTGGGTATCTGTTTGGTGATCACGGGTATTTTGTATTTCGTGATTGCGGGTCGATTTGTACTGCCTACTACGAAGGGTGAAGATACCAGTACGAATACCATGGACTACTTCAAAGAGATCTACGGTCTCGACTGTGACGTGATGGAAGTGATGGTATCGCCTGACTCCTCGCTGGTGGGTCAGACACTGGAAGACTTTGAAACCGAAAACAGTGTACGTGTCACCGCTGTGCAGCTGGCCAACGGTAAGCAGCGTATCGGTAACGGTGGTTTAGCGCGTACCGTCGCGGTGGAAGAAAACTCTGTGCTGGCGGTGATCGGTGAAGCCGGTGCACTGGAGTCTTTTGCTAATAGATATGATTTGCAGCGCCGCCCGGATATGGAAACCTTTTCGGAAGCGTTGTCGTCGGGTAAGTCTGGTATTGCCGAATTGGTTGTTCCGCCGGGTTCTCAGCTGATCGGTAAGTCTGCATTAGAACTGCGTTTACGCAATGTCTATGGTTTAACGCTGATGGCGTTGCACCGTTCAGGTGAAACATCCCATGCCGGACAGGGCGTCCGTGCTATCGAGTTTGAGCCGGGTGATACCCTGGTGTGCCACACCTCATGGGAATCTCTGGCGCGCCTGGAACGTGATCGTAACCTGGTCGTGATGACGCAGAGTTACCCGAAAGAAGAATTACGTCCGCACAAAGTTAACTGGGCGTTGGGTTTCTTTGTAATCGCGTTGACTATGGTGTTGTTCACGGATATTCGTCTGTCTGTTGCTCTGATGACCGGGGCAATGGGTATGATTCTGAGTGGTGTGCTAAGCATTGATGAAGCCTACGAGGCGGTCAGCTGGAAGACTGTGTTCCTGCTGGCGAGCTTGATCCCGCTGGGTATGGCCGTTGAAAGTACAGGCACAGCGGCGTGGATTGCGGATCAAACTCTGAGTTTGCTCGAGGGTATGCCGATCTGGGGTATTCAGGCGGCAGTAGCGGTTTTGGCGACGTTCTTTACCTTAGTGATGTCCAATGTTGGCGCAACAGTATTGTTGGTACCTTTGGCGGTGAATATTGCCATTGGGGCGGGCGCTGATCCTGCTGTGTTTGCACTGACTGTCGCGTTGGCAACATCTAACTCCTTCCTGATCCCAACTCATCAGGTAAACGCTTTGATCATGGGGCCTGCGGGTTACCGGGTGCCAGACTTCATCCGTGCGGGTGGCATCATGACCATTCTGTTCCTGGTTGTATTAATCGTGATGATGAATCTGGTCTTCTGATAACCGGATTCAGTATTCAAGCCCTGTAGCGGCGTTGCTGTTACAGGGTTCTTCGCTTTCCTTCCTCGCTGTTTCTTTTCAAGCAATATACGCCTGCAAAATAATTTTCTCCTTTTCAGACTCATTTCAGCTGTGTGGCTTAAGTTTTTAGTAGAGGCACCGTAAACACGGTGATTCAAGGGCCTGGAAGAGGTATGTGTCATGGATACTCAGCTGCAATCAAACCGTTTAGTACGGGAAAATGGCCAGTTCTCAGGAACTGGGGGCGTGAGTGAGCAAAATCAGCATCAGGGTTTTATCCCCGCGTTTATGGATAAGTTGAGCGGCGATATCGTACTGTCCCGTTTTAGAAATGGGATGCTGGCACCTATTCACACACTTGATGGATTACCTGAGTGTTGGGTGACAGCCCGCGATGTATCTGGACACGTCACTGAGATTAAAAGCTCAGTGATCTCGGGGTTCTTTCGTTTAGGGCGTTTCTTTACCCGTGAAGAAGCGGCGGCGTTGGTTCGTATTTGATCACTCGCATCAGCTTTCCTCTTTGACAGTGCTTTCCAGCAATCAGCGTGTTGGAACGATCACCCTATAGCAACATTGGTTCATCACCGGGGCACAAAACACCTAAAACTGATCCTTGTCATGAAGGTGTCTTGTGGACCTAGCACATCTACGAACGGGCACTTAGGCTTAAATAATAAGTCTGAATAAATAGGCCGGGTAGGGTGATTCATGGTGATGCAAAAAACCAGCGAACTGATATGGCAGGATGCACAACATCAGCAACTGTTTCGTCTGATTGATCAGATAAAAGAAAGCCGTGTGGATAACAGTGTGTTTAAGAAACTAAACGATTACGCTGAGTATCATTTCATGCTGGAAGAGCAATATATGCTCGAATTGGATTATCCTGATCGGGATGCTCATAAGGACGCGCACAACAAGTTTCGTCGTGAGCTGGCCACAATGCTGGAAGAGCATCAAAGTTATGATGAAGATCTGCGCAAAAGCCTGTCGCTGTTTCTGCGTGAATGGCTCATGCGTCACGTGTTAGGCACAGACAAAAAGCTTGAACGCTTCATCATGGAATCGAACAGTAAATAGCGTTTGTTCTTATGTCAGCTATAGAGTTGAGTAAATGCCCGCCACAATATGGCCATGCTGGAGCCGAGTGAGAGCAGAGCAATCAACGGTTTCAGGTAGCTGCTTTTAAAACGACTATCCAACAGAATCGATACCAGAAAACCAAGCACCACGCCCGGTATCATCTGGAGTGTGAGCGTGACTTGCTCTGCTGTAAAGTGACCTGACCACGCGAGCACACTCAGCGACATCAACGTCCCGATCAAGAAATACAATCCAAGTTCCGCGCGTGCCTGTTGGGGTTCACTGTTTTGATAGACCAGTGCAATGGGTGGTCCGCCAACGGATGTTGTTGTGCCCATCACGCCGGAGAAGAATCCTGCAACCATCAGGTTGCGTGGGGATTGATGTAGTTTGATATGACGATAGGTCAGTCCTACCGACAGCATAATCAGCAGTGCGAAACCAATCATCAGTAACGACTGAGGCAGCAATGTCAGTAGGGTAATGCCGATGAGCACACCGGGAAGGCGTCCATATAAGGCTAGACGGGTGTTGCCGAATTGCAGCTTCTGGCGATAGCGGAAAGTGTTCAGCACACAGAGTGTACAACCCAGCGAGAGAATCGGAGCGGGTAAAAATGTACTGTCGATCAGGACCAAAACGGGTGCTGCGATAACTGCGATGCCGATCCCCGTTAAGCTTTGCAAGATAGCGCCGAGTGTGACTGCTATAAGTGCCGTGGTAAATAAAATCGGGTCAGAAATCATCATGCAAGGCGCGTGTAGGGAGAGGGGGCGGCATTATCATAAACCCTTGTTACCCCGCCAAGTAAGTAATTCTCATAACGCTATGAGGAATATTTATCCTGCCAGTAAAGTGATCACGACCAGGTCGTTATTTTCTTGTCCAATCGCGACATATTTTTCGTGAAATTTGACTATTTTGGCCCTTCTTTTTAGAGAAAAATACCGCCCAAAAAAGATTTTTAAAATGGATTGCTTTCAGCCTTGATCTAAAATAGCATCGCTTGAAATTGATGACTTGATCCAACCGGGCGTGAACGAATGAACTAATAGCCTGGACAAGAGCACCATACATTTAGACTAGCCGATACGCTTCTGCCGAATGCTTCCCGAGGGAACTGATCGGTTGTCGCCGTCGGCTTTTGTCGTTCTTGGAGCACCGAGAAATGGCTAAAAGCCATCCGGTGGACTTAACTAAATTACCAGTCTGGCTATATCTTAAGCGCTTTAACTCACTCAGCCTTGAGAATCCGACGTCTTAACCCATAGAGTTTGCCGCCGTGACCGCGACGTTCTTTTCACTCATTTCATTGTTTGTCAGTTGCTTTATTCTCCTTCTGGGGAACGGGCTGATGAACGTGCTGTTACCCGTGCGCATGGGGCTGGACGGGGTCAGCACGGATTGGATCGGTCTGGTGCAGTCGCTCTACTACGTTGGCCTGTTGTTAGGGGCGATTTACAGTAAAAACCTGATTATGCGTGCGGGTCATATTCGTATGTTCGCGGGCTGCGTGTCGCTGGGTGGCGTCAGCATGCTGATCTGCAGTTTGTTTGCAGATGCTGCGGTATGGGGCGGGATGCGTTTTGTGCTTGGCTTCTGCAACGCGTGTGCCTTTACGGCCATGGAAAGCTGGCTGAGTGACGCGTCAACGAAAGATACGCGTGGCAAGGTTCTCGCTGTATACAATGCGGTCGTTTTAGCAGGTCTGTTTATCGGGCAGTTCTTTATGAACATAGCATCGCCTGAGACCACAACGTTATTTGTCTTTGCCGGGGTTTTGCTGAGTTTGTCGGTTATCCCCGTTGTGATGAGCCGTCACAAAGGACCTGTTGTCGAAGATGCCAGTTCGATGTCTCTGCGGGCACTCTTTAAGATCTCACCGCTGGGCGTAGTGAGTTGTCTGATCTCCGGCCTGATCTACTCGGCGGCGTTTAACCTGTTACCCGTGTTTGCGAAAGAGTACGACATCGTTGATTTCCAGCTTTCACTGTATATGGGGGCGGCAATTCTTGGGGCGTTCCTGCTGCAATTCCCGGTAGGGTATCTTTCGGATCGTTTCGACCGTCGAACGGTGTTGTTATGTCTGTTGGCATTGTCCGCCGCGAGTTGTATCGCGGTGAACGTGTTGGCGCTGATGGGGATGACCTGGGCTGTCTTTCTGGCGACAGCGATCACCTGTGGCATCATCGCCTGTACCTATCCGATCAGTATCTCAGAGGCGTTTGATAAGTTGCGTCAGAATGAGATGGTGGCCGCAATGGGCAGTATGATTCTGGCGTTTTCTGTCGGCGGAGTACTCGGGCCTTATACCGCTTCATTGGCGATGCAGGCGTTCGGCAATAACGCATTGTTCTATTTCCTGGCGGTGATTCAGGCTCTTTTGGCGATGTTTGTGTTGTATCGCATGCAGGTGCGAGAAGCATTGCCGGTGGAAGATCAGGAGAACTTCGTCATGCAGGGGGCGGGTATGTCTGCTGCCGTCGATCTTGATCCACGTACTAAATATATTGAGTCTGAAACACCGTTGAGTGCTGAAGCAGAAACAGTGATCAGTGTTGCACTGCATAACCCTGCTGCGGCTGTGAAAATGGCACAGGCGATTACCTTGAGTGATCCTTCTAAGGGTGTCGAGTTGGCGGGAGTCGTTGCGGAGGTCGAGGGTGTTGATGTCTTTGACCTGTATGAAGTCATGAAACAGGTGATCCCATCTCAGATCCTGAATGTGACCAATGCCATTGTCACTACGCGCCCTGAGCTGGCCACTGAGTTGGTGGCGAAATTGGCTGAGTGGTATCCCGATCAGGTGGTGAGCATTGCGCAGGAAATTGGTCGCACCTTCCCTGAGCGTCGTATGGAGATGGCACGTGCAGCGGCAGAAGCGGCCCCGGAAACGGCGATTGAGGTTGCTGAGTACTATGCTCAGGTGTTTGCGGATGAACGTGAAGCTCTGCGTCCGGCAGATCGTGCCGATGATACCAGTGAAGAAGATGCGGTGAATGTCGTATCTGAGCTATGGGATGTAGCACCTGATCAGGCGCTGGATATGGCGGCTACCATGGTCGATGCGGTGCCAGAAACAGCGGTATCGGTTGCCGAAGAGTATATGGCTAGTGACCTGATTGAGGCCGCATTGGAAGTCAGTCATAACGCTGAAAAATCTTCGGGTAGTTCTTTGGAGCAGTTGGAAAATGCCTATCAGCAACAGGTGGATCTGGTATCGCGACTGGCTGAGGTAGCACCCGAACAGGCGGTTGATGTTGCTGTTGCGGTGGTAGAAGCAGAACCGGAAAGTGCATCTGAAGTGGCGGCTGAATTGGCGGGTAGTATCTCTGCATCCGAAGATGAAGTCGCCGCGGAAGAAGCGGAACAGACTGATGCAGAGCCGGAATACGAAGAGATGGTGGAGCTGGCGTCGCGGTTGGCAGAAGCTGCGCCAGAGCAGGCGGTTGATGTTGCTGTTGCGGTGGTAGAAGCAGAGCCAGAAAGTGCAGCAGCTGTCGCAGCAGAGATTGCCAGTGGCTTTGGGGATTCAGAACAAGAGAGTGAAGACATTGACGTTGCTGATAAGGCATCGGATGTGACGGCGAGTGAGATGGATGATTCAGACGTTGCCAGTTATGAATCGTCCGTTGAGCTGGTGTCCCGTTTGGTTGAGGTGGCACCGGAGCAAGCGATGGATGTTGCTGTTGCGGTGGTCGAAGCTGATCCTGACAGTGCTGCTGACGTTGCTGCGGAGATGGCGGGTAACATTGCAGAGTCTGAATATGACACTGCTGAGGAAACCGATACTCACGTCGAAACAGATTTGGATGTGGCCTCCGATACAGTAGACGATACGCCAGAGCATGAAGCGGCGGTCGAACTGGTTCAGCGATTGTCTGAGGCAGCACCAGACAACGCTATGGATGTTGCGGTGGCGGTTGTTGAAAGCATTCCTGAAGCGGCATCTGATGTAGTTGATGCCATCAGCGCAGGGGATGAGGCAAAAGATGAGGAGTGGATGAACTCAGTGGACAACAAGCCTGAATCTTGAAGTGGTACCTGTGTAGCGGCATCGCCGTATTGACGTGAAAGAACAATCTGGTCTAACCCATGGGTTAGGGCCGGCGAGCCAGGATAATGGGAAGAGGGTAACGCTTGAACACGGATTACATGAAGGGCTTTTTACTCACCGCATTGGGTGTATTAGTACTGAGCTTTGATGCGTTACTGATTCGGCTGATCAATTCTGAATCGTTTGATCTGCTATTCTGGCGAGGGTTGTTGCTCAGTGTCGCCGTATTTTTCTGGTGCCGCTATCGCAAGCCTGAACAAGCACTCTTCAGTTGGGATGTTGCGTTTATTCGCTCCGCCTTATTGTTCGCAGTGAGTGCTATCTGTTTTGTCTCGGCGATTACGCTGACATCTGTGGCAAATGTGCTGGTGATCATCAGTGCGCAACCCTTATTTGCTGCGGTAATGGCCAGGATCTTTCTGCGTGAAAAATCTTCGCTGGTGACATGGATCGCGATTATCATCTCTATGCTGGGAATCAGCTGGGTGCTGGCGGGATCATGGCAAAGTCCCAATTTGGCAGGTGATTTGATTGCGCTGGTGTGTGGTTTGGCGCTGTCAGCTAAGTTTGTGAATGATCGTGCAAACTCAAAACGTGATATGACACCGGCGCTCATCCTCTCTGGTCTGATCATCGCAATCATCAGCGCAACCTTTGGTTCACCATTTAGCCTGCAAGGTCCAGAATGGGGGTGGATGTTGTTGCTGTGTCTCGGCATCGTGCCGCTGGCGTTTATTCTGATTACCCTAGGCCCGATGAGAATCCCCGCCGCAGAGGTGAGTATGCTGATGTTACTGGAAACAGCGATGGGCCCACTATGGACATGGCTTTGGTTGGATGAAGTACCTGGCGTTCAGGCGTTGCAGGGGGGAGCGGTGGTTATTGGTACGTTGCTGGTGCATGGCTTTATTCAGTGGCGTCGGAATCAGCGAAAATTTCCAACCGTATAGTTGAAGAGCGGTGTTTGTGATCATGAACACTCTGGTTATATCTACGGTCAGCGAGGGCTAACCGCTTACTGATAATAATAAGGATGAACGATATTTCACCCAATGATGCAGATCCTGTCGGCATTCCCGTAGTCCAAGCAAAACGAATGCGTTGGTTGTTGATTCTGGCAACGGGGTTGTTTTTGGTGGGGATTTGTTTGCCGATGATTACAGTCAGCAAATTTATCGTGGTGAGTAACTCCTTCTCCGTCATGTCTGGTGTGCTTGAGCTTCTCAGCAATGGTCACATATTACTATTCTCCGTCGTTGCAGCTTTTAGCATTGTGCTGCCGATTCTGAAAATAGGCGTATTGTTTAAGCTACTGGGTGCTGAATCATTCCAAACTCCGAAGATAAAACGTTATCTGCATCTGATGCATGAATACGGACGCTGGGCGATGTTAGACGTTATGGTTGTCGCCGTGTTGATCGTGACGGTCAAGCTCGATGCCATCGCTAGTATTGAAGTACATGGCGGGCTGTATGTCTTTGGTGCTTCTGTCTTACTGATTATGTTGATCACCAACAAGATCGTGCGGCTGACTAGCCACGAGGGTGTTTAGGGCTCTTTAAATTAAGGGCGTTATGCGTGCTGATAGTTGCCTATGCTCTGTTTTGGGTATTCATCAGATCTTAGATGCAACCCACATAACTAAACATACGGTCTATTGCTAAGGAAACCACAATGATCTTGGAAGTCGCTATTCTCGATGTGAAGGCAGGGGATGAGGCTGCGTTTGAAGTGGCATTTTCGAATGCACAGGCGATCATCGCCAGTATGCCGGGTTATGTCTCCCATGACTTGAAGCGCTGTCTCGAAAAACCGAACCGCTATATTTTGTTGGTTAACTGGCTAACGTTGGAGGACCATACGGAAGGTTTTCGTGGTTCTCCGGAATATCTTGAGTGGCGAGCACTTCTGCATCACTTTTATGATCCGTTTCCAGATGTTGAACATTATGAAATTGTGGACAGTCTTGCGGTATAGTAGCCCCCATTCTTATTGCTGAGCTTAGTTAGGCCTTTGGACTGCTTTATGTTTCTTCTCCGATTGATGTTTGTCGCTTCTCTGTTTCCGTTATACGCATCGGCGGGTTCACTCTCGGGTGTGAATGCGGGAGTGACACCTTATGCTTGCACGGACACAGGGGCGCAATATCTGTTGGCATATGACTCGCATCCGAAGCGACAGGGCTGGGGTGCGTTTGGTGGTGGACCGAAAGGAGATGAAACAGCCAGGCAAACCGCGTTGCGTGAGCTGTATGAAGAAACGAACTGTGTGTTTGATAAGGAAACGCTACGAACACTTAAGCTGAAAGGGCCAAGTAAGTCCGGACGTTTTTACAGCTACGTTGCGGAAGTCCCGTTCTTCCTGCTGACAGATATTTCTGCCCCACGTACCTGCCGTGATGTCGAACGGTCACAGTGGATATGGATCCCTCATGAATCTTTGATTGAGGGCCTGAACCGTGCCGATTCGAGTCCCGTTATCGTCATCCCGGGCCAACAGGAATTTCGATTTCCGCTTTGGCGTGGCGCGGCAAAATCGCTACGTAATTCGCTGGCTGATGGTTTCCTGACGGTTGGTGATCCGTGTCCAAGATCGGATTTCTGACCCCTTCGTCTGCTGATTAAACGGTTTATCTAATGGGACAAGCTCGGCGGAAAGTCTGTGGTTTGAGGACGGGTTTATCAGTGTGAATTACTCAGGATCGCGTTGATTAGAGCGATCCTGAGAAAGATCTGGCCGAATTTTTGGTTCAGCCTCAGGTTCAGGTTAAGCAGAAAAATCCGATTAAGCTGAACCTGATAGAGGGCATCAGGCCGCGACAACGGCGTGTTGGCTGCTACGACTGAAGGCAGTCAGTACCGCCTGCAGCGTGGCAGCTGAGGTATCGGCTGCAACCGCAACGGCGAAGTGTTGTTCGCCGTCGAGTTTGACGCCCACACAAGCCCGCGCTTTGGCATCGGTGCCTTTGGAAACGGCAAACTCATCAAAGTGGGTGACTTCAATCTGACAATCAAATTGACCCGTCAGCGCTGTGCAGAGTGCCCCAACAGCACCGGAGCAGGTACCTTGCAGTTTATGACCTGCTACGCGGACTTCTGCCTGAATCTGGTCGCCTTCATTGTGCAGGTCATAACCATCCAATACCCACGTATCCGCTACCGTTTCAAAGTTGTCTTCGTACAGCGCCTTGATCTCAGCAGGTGAGATTTCACGGCCGGTCACTTCGGTGGCTTTTTGTACTACTTTACTCAGCTCAGCGTGCATCCATTTTGGCAGTTCGATGCCATAGTCTCGTTCCAGAACCAGCGCTACACCGCCTTTACCACTCTGGCTATTGATACGGACCACTGCGTCGTATTCCCGGCCAATATCCAATGGATCGATTGGCAGGTACGCCACGTCCCAGTGCTGAAGCTCATGGGTATCGTGGTACGCCATCGATTTGCGGATCGCGTCCTGATGGCTGCCAGAGAATGCGGTGTATACCAATTCACCAGCCCAGGGGTGACGTGCAGGTACCGGCAGTTCACTGCAATACTCAACGGTCTCGATGATCTCTGAGATGTTAGAGAAATCCAGTTTAGGGTCGACACCTTGAGAGTAAAGGTTCATCCCCATGGTGATGATATCCATATTACCGGTACGTTCACCGTTACCCATCAATGTACCTTCAACCCGGTCAGCGCCGGCCATCACCGCCAGCTCTGCGGCAGCGACTGCGCAGCCACGGTCGTTGTGGGTGTGCAGGCTGATACGCACATGTTCACGTTGTTTCAGGTTACGGCAGAAGTACTCGACCTGATCAGCAAAGATGTTCGGCGTGGACATCTCGACGGTTGATGGCAGGTTAATCACCACCTTCTGGCCGTTTTCTGGCTGCCATTCGGCGATCACTTTGTCACAGACTTCCACGGCATAATCCATCTCGGTGCCGGTGAAACTCTCCGGTGAATACTGGAAACTCCAGTCGGTATCCGGGTGCTGCGACGCATACTGTTTTAACCATTTTGCACCTTGCACCGCGATATTGGAGATGCCGTCGCGGTCTAAACCAAACACCTGATCACGCTGAACGGTGGAGGTGGAGTTGTAGACGTGAACAATCGCCTGCTTTACACCTTTCAGAGATTCAAAGGTACGCTGGATCAACTCCTCACGTGCCTGAACCAATACCTGAATCGTGACATCGTCAGGGATCATCTCCTCGTCGATCAACTTACGCATGAATTCGTAATCGGGCAATGAGGCCGAAGGGAAACCTACTTCGATCTCTTTAAAACCCAATTTCACCAGCAACTGGAACAAGCGGGCTTTTTTCTCAACCGACATCGGGTTGATCAGCGCCTGATTGCCATCGCGTAGATCAACGCTGCACCAGTCGGGAGCCTGAGTGATCTGCTTGTCCGGCCAAGTGCGGTCTGTCAGACGAAGCGCTGGAAAGGGACTGTATTTACGATGGTCAAACATAAAACTATTCCTGAGTTTAGGTGTTGCTGGGATGTTAAATATATCGGTGGTTCATGCCATAAAGCCCCGCATTTTGGCAGAAACGGGGCTTCAGGTTTTCAGTGCACTTTTGGCGCTTGGGCTTGGTTCGATAAACCTGGAAAGTGACGGGTGATACCAGCTTGTGGCTGTTAAACCGCCGGTGACCGATAAGCCGCCGGGTATCTTCTTTCCGTGTAATGCTGGTGTTTCTGTCGAAGCAGCCAACGAGAGATAGTTTAGGCAAAGTGCTGCGCAATTAATCCGCTAAATTCAATGAATTAACGCTATTTGCGCAATAAGTTTAAAGCTATTAATATTTTATATCTAATATTATTGCGTAAAGATAAAAAATCATGAAATCTAATGTCGATTTGGATCGTTTTGATATCAAAATATTGCACGAATTACAGCGTGATGGTGGTGTATCGAACCAAGACTTGGCAGAGAGAGTAGGACTGACCGCCGCGCCGTGTTCAAGGCGGGTCAAACAGCTTGAAGAGAGCGGTGTGATTGGCGAGCGGGTGGTCAGGATCAACGAGCGGGCAGTCAACCTCAACCTGATTGCTATCTTGCATATCAGCATGGATAAACATATCCCGGAGCGCTTTGAAGAGTTTGAGCGTGAGATTAGTAACATGCCAGAAGTGATGGAATGTTTGCTGATCACCGGTCATGAGGCGGACTACCAGCTTAAGATTGCTGTGCCGGATATGGACAGCTATCACAACGTGTTGTTGGGAACGATCACGCGTATTAAGGGTGTGTCCGGCGTAAAGTCGTCATTTGTTATGCGTAAGATCGTCGATAGTTGTGCCGTACCGCTGAAATACATTACCCGCAGGTAATTCCTGGCGAACGGTTGGTGTAGATCAGGCCTTCACATCCTTGTGCTTGGGCTGTGTTTGCAGAGGTAATATGGGACTGAATATCTGCGTGTGGGTTACTGGGTAAAACGTGCCTCCCGAACACCAGCACTTTCAAAGAACAGGCTGGACAGTGTGAGCTGGTACATATGCATGGCGGTCACCAATGACTGCACATCGTCGATGGTAATCGCATTGTAAAGGCTGGCGCGTAAGCCTGTGCCGCGAGGATGTAATTCAATGGTGTTGATACCACGTCCTTTACAGTACATGGCAAAGGCTTCGTCGCTGATGCTGTTCCCCGTGCTGAAGACTACATTCATGAGCGAGCGATCTGACTCATTGACATGGGTGCGAAACAGACGGGAGTCGTCAATCGCGTCATAGATTAGTTTGGCTTTCTGTCGATTGATCTCTTCCATGCTACTCAAACCGCCGATCTGTTCTTCAAGCCATTTCAGCATCAGGTTGGTCACGTAGATCGAGAAAAGGGGAGGCGTGTGATAGCTGGAACCCGCTGTGATATGAGACATATAGTCCAGATAAGCCGGTAAGTTGTTGTTGAGAATCGCACGTTTACGTACGGCCACAACCGTGACTCCCGCTAAACCAATATTCTTCTGCGCATGAGCGTAGAGGCAGTTCACATTTTCCAAAGGAATGTCGCGGCTGAGGAAGTCAGATGATGCATCCAGTAGCAACGGCGTAGGGGAATCAGGCAGCTGATGCCACTGGGTACCCATAACGGTGTTGTTGGTACACAGGTGCAGGTAGCGTGCATCGGCGCGGCTGTTAAGGGTGTCTATCGACGGCAGTGCTTGGTAATGCTGGTTTTCACCGCTAGCGATGATGCTGACGTTACGCGCACAATGGCGAGCTTCACTGATCGCTTGTTGTGACCAGTAACCGCTGTCGACGTAATCAACTTTGTCGAACTCTTTTGAAAGATTCAGCGGAGCCATGACGAATTGCTGTGAAGCGCCACCTTGCAGTAAGAGCAGATCCCAGGCGTCATCTAACCGAAGGGACTTGCGTAACCGTTCGACCGTATCATCAATCAGATCTCTGGCGAGGATACTCTTATGGCTTAGCTCCATAATGCTTTTGCCACTGTTGCTGTAGTTGAACATCTCGTCCTGAATCTGGTTCAGTACCGCTGTGGGCAATGGGCCCTGTCCGTCGGAATAGCTGTGAGTAGGGGTCATGGCGAATTCCTTTTTATTCTTATGACTTCACGCTGATGGATCTGAACGAATGCAAAGCAGATCGTGTGTAGAGTTTGATTTACAGACTAAAAACTAAATGTGAGGTAAATGTGAGGTTGCTCAAGTCAGGCTATTTCTGGCGGGAATCAGGCGGTATATTGGCCTTCGTTGAAACGGAAATAAGGTAGATGCAGTCGATGAAACAAGGTGTGTTGCTGCGGCAGTTTTTTGTTTGGATCTTATTGGCGAACCTGCTGAGTATTGGCTTTATGACTGTTGTGGGTAAACATGCACTTGATCGCAGTGCGCGTGAGACAGTAGGTGACAGTCAGGTCGACAGGCTGGCATCTCTTGCGCGGGTGCTGGCGCGCCATTATGTGTACGCTGACAGTTGGCAACCTGTCATCGATAATCGTCGCCTTTGGCGGACTCTGGCTTCGCCATTAGCGCTACTTCCGAATCCCGATGGCAGCTTGCCCGATGACCGTGATATGCGTCGCAATCACAGCTACCTCCATCCTATGCTCACATCTGAAAGTTATGGTGGCCGCCCGTCACTGATTGAAAAAGACCGGGTTGTTGATCCGTCAGCGGATGCGGAGCGTCAGAATATTTTGCCGCCTCCGCGTCGGCGTTTACCTTCACTGGATGAGTTAGCGGGTTCGTTATTACTCTACGATACCGAAGGTAACTTACTACGCGGAAATCCCAAGCATGAACGCATCACCTCGGTAGAAATACCTATTCGGGTGAGGGGTGAAATCGTGGGGGTTTTGAAGCGTCCGCGTCCGCTCAGAGAGATCCAGAAGATCAAGTTCAGTGTTTGGAATAGCGCGACTGAAACACTGGCTTGGGGATTCTTTATCACGGTCATTTTCTCTCTGATGTTTGCCTATATTGTGAGCAAAAACCTGACGCGGCCCTTAATACAAATATCGTCGGCGTTACGCAAACTGGCATCGGGTGATTTTACCGCTCGGGTTCCTGCCTTAAAAAACATGGCCTACAAACCGGTCAGTGATGATGTGAATTTTCTGGGTCATGCATTGGGTGAAAGTAAGGAAACCC
The DNA here is from genome assembly GCF_015209595.1 of Pontibacterium sinense. Lineage (GTDB taxonomy): Bacteria > Pseudomonadota > Gammaproteobacteria > Pseudomonadales > Balneatricaceae > Pontibacterium > Pontibacterium sinense. The sequence goes on from NZ_JADEYS010000002.1 coordinate 16,013, forward strand.
GTCAACGCTGGATCAGTGATATATCGCATGAGCTGCGTACACCTGTAAGCATATTGAACGCTGAGATAGAGTCAGCAGAAGCGGGAATTCAAGGATCATCGGAAGATATGCTGGAATCGATGCGTGAAGAGATTACACAGCTCAATACTCTGATTTGTGATCTGAAAACCTTGAGTCACTCGGATTTAGGTGGCCTGAATTTTGACCGTAAAGAGATCAATGTGAATCGCTGGCTGCAGCAGTACGCAGGCAAAGTACGGAGTGCGACTGATAAACATCATCTGCAGCTTGAGAGTGCCTGTGCTGAATTTTCACAGAATGTGACTTTGTTTGCAGACGAAAATCGCTTACGTCAGGTGTTTGATAACCTGCTACAGAACTCGCTGCGCTATACCGATGCGGGTGGTCACGTCAGGTTAAGCGTGCGCCATATTGACCGCTCTCTGATCATTGTATGGGAGGACTCCGAACCTGCGGTACCGGAAGCGTCTTTGCCGAAATTGTTTGATCGTTTGTATCGGGTAGAACAGTCCCGGAGTCGGGCAACCGGAGGCTCTGGATTAGGTTTGTCGATCTGTAAGAGTATTATCGATGCTCAGGAAGGTACAATAGTTGCGCGCCATTCCGATTTGGGGGGGCTGGCGATTGAGATCACGCTCCCGCTTGATCAGGTGAAATAAAACGGAACATGACGTATGACGGATAATACGCCCACGATATTGATCGCAGAGGATGAACACAAACTGGCTAGGCTGTTGACCAACTATCTGCACGCTAAAGGCTACCGGTGTCACCACGTTGATCGCGGTGATCTCGTAGAGCCCTGGTTGCAAGACAATCATGCGGATCTGTTGCTGTTGGACATTATGATGCCTGGTAAAGAGGGGTTTGATGTGTGCCGGGATCTACGCAAAATCTCTTCCATTCCGATTATCATACTGACGGCGCGCGTAGAGCAGGTTGATGAGTTGCAGGGGCTTGATCTTGGGGCGGATGATTACATCTGCAAGCCGTTTGAAATGGCCAGTGTTGTGGCACGTATTCGCGCCACCTTACGCCGTAGCCAGCAGTTAACACCTACTCAAATGAGTCAGGAGTTTATCGAACTGGTAAGTGATTCTGCGAAACTTAGAATCAACAACCACGAGATTCAGCTGACCGCAGCCGAGTTTCGCTTGCTGGACGTTTTGCATAGCAACACAGGGCGTATCTTTAGCCGTGATCAGCTGTTGGATCGAATCCATGATGATCACCGAGTCGTTTCTGATCGAACCATCGATACGTTAGTTAAATCAGTCCGTAAGAAAATCAACGCAGTCTACTCCGAGCAGGTATTGATCCATTCCGTTTACGCGATGGGGTATAAGTTTGATTTCTGAAGAGGTTAAGTGCCTGGAAAGGAGTGGAGACGGTCTTTATTGAGTAACCTGAGGGGCGTGGCTGAGGTTTTCCATTCGATATACTTTCTGGCAGTAGCAAAGACACTCAAATCGCGGCACTCTGGATTGATAACGGTGCATTCAGTTACATTACCGCCTGCAAAAACAATGGATTGAGATTCTTGATGACTTTATCCTGACGCTATTTGCGACATCGAAACCAGAATTTTGGACCGCGCTATAAATGAGATCAATCCTCTACCTGTTAGGTGCGTTAGCATCATTTTCTACTGTTGAAGCTGCTCACGAGCGCGACTCGGACTGTACCAGTAACGTGTATCTCGTTGATAAAAGAGAACACAAATCGGACACCTGGACGCGCTTTGAGAAAACGCCGGACAGTGTGCCGGCTGTGATGGCGCAGATCTTTAAGGAAATTGGCACCGTCCCCATTGATGCTTCCGATGCGTATATCAGCAGTTTCTTTACCGCTGCGCCAGAGATTCAGGCCACGGATGAGAAGAAAAAAACGTTTGTTTGGCATCAGAGTGCGGGTAAGAACGAAGTGCACCTGAATCTGACCAAGGAGAACGGCTGTATAAAGCAGTTTGTTCTGTCCTACCGCAATCCAGCCTCTAAAAGCCGGAAGACAATCGAAAGCCTCATTCAAAACAACCTGATTCCCGAGCCGGGATTAGCGGCCTTTGCAAAGGATGATGAGCGCATTTGTCAGCTTCAACAGATTAAACATCAGCGTATTACTTACAGCGTTAATGGAAAGCCACGCTATATCACAGAAGAAAAACTGCCTGCATTTGCTGCGTTCACATTGCGAAGTTTTTTACATACCAGCCTGCATGGGGCTCAGAGAACGTTATATGAGTTAGGAGCGCCAGAACGGGTGAGACGAAATCTTGTGTGGAATGTCAAAGACGGTCACGGAAAACCCTATTTCATAGAGGTCGCTCAGGAGCAATCTTGTGACAAAACGATGAGCATCAATTGGAAAAACCACTATGGCGTCAAGTATCGTTTAGAGCGAGAGAATACCTTCGTAAATCCAGAGCCCTAATGAAATAAATGATTCCATCGGGTCGGGGTTAAGCGAATCAGTTGTTTTAAGTCCGACCATTTTATCGTCACATTGTTTTCTTCTCTTCAATTTTAGCCTCCAAATTTCCTTAAAAATCAGACGCTCGACAATGTATCGTTGCTTTCTTCATAGAAAGCTGGTCTGTAACCCTTTCTATCAACTATGTTTAAATCAGGTATTTTTTATCTTGGCATTTAGGTTGTATGGGGCGCTTGGTTTGGGTGGGCGTTTCTGTCACTTGAAGTGCAAGCTGGATTGAAAAATTAGGCTGCAATCAATGGATGAGATTGTCTATGGAGTATTCCGACGATTTTTTACGAGCTGTTCTGGATAGTGTGGATGTCGGTGTTGCTGTCATTGAGGGTGACGGGACGATTTTTTTCGTGAACGATCGATGGATTACTTTTGGTCAACGGAATGGTGTACCGGATACGGTGCAATGGCTAGGTGTTAACTACCTTACGGTTTGCGAAGAAGCAGCTGAAACGGGAGACTGCCTGGCGTTGGAGGCTGTACAGGGCATAAAACAAGTACTGAATTCTGGGCGACACTCATTTTCCTTAGAGTATCCTTGCCATAGTGACGAAGAGAAACGCTGGTTTATGATGCGTGTGTCATGTCTCGTGAGTGATGGAAAACGCTTTTGTGTTTTGTCACACCAGAACATCACAGAGCGTAAACTTGCTGAAGAGAAGGTTCTGAACTTATCCCGGCAAGATGGGCTAACCGGTTTGTATAACCGGCGGTACTTTGATGAATTTTATAAGCAAGAGTGGAATCGTTGTTTACGCCAATCCTTACCCATTACGCTGGTGTTGTTGGATATTGACCACTTTAAATCAGTGAATGACATCTACGGACACCAAATGGGTGATCAACATCTTCGGTCAGTTGCGCAGTGTGCAAATAGTTTTGCTAAAAGGTCGAGTGATATTTGTGCCCGTTACGGGGGGGAAGAGTTCGCCTTGGTATTGGGAAATACAACCGCGGAAGAAGCTGCTGTGTTGGCTACCAGGCTGGTTTTAGCGGTAGAGACTTTGGATATTCCCAATGAAACATCGCCAGTTAGTCCGGTCTTAACCATCAGTGCAGGGGTGGTGACCAGAGTACCTGACACATCAATACAAAAAGAAAGCTTGATTGAAGAGGCGGACAGGCTGCTGTATTTGGCTAAGAAAAAAGGCCGTAATCAGCTCTGCACCGCCAACATCGGATCAGTTCAGCGGAAGGCCGAAGAGACCCTTATTTAAAGTTCAATAGTTCGACATCAAAAATGAGCGTTGACCCCGGTGTAATGACGCCAGCAGAGCCATTGCCGTAAGCCAGTTCGCTAGGGATGTACAGTCGGGTTTTCTCACCTACAACCATCAACTGTAAGCCTTCAGTCCAGCCTTTAATGACCTGATTCAGGCCGAACTCAATCGGCTCACCACGTTCAACTGAGCTATCAAAGACGGTGCCGTCAATCAGCGTGCCGTGATAGTGCACTTTAACCTTTGAGGATGCTACTGGGTGTTCGCTGCCGGTGCCTTCCTGAAGTACCTTGTATTGCAATCCTGATGCGGTGGTTTTTACGTCGGGATCATTTTTATTGTCCGCTAGAAATTTTTCTCCGCTTGCTTTGTTTTCCGCCGAATGACGTTTGTTCGTTTGGCTGGTTTTGTACACAAAAAACACGATCACGATAAGTAGGAGAGGAAGAATAATCTCTAACATAACAGCGCCTTAGGTTGAATGAACGAAGCATCTAATAATGCGCGTAGGTCGGCTGCCTTGCAATGGTGGATCGTACGTTCGCATGGAATTAGTTCGCTGATTAGTGAGCGTTACTGGCTCTGAATTTTCATATTTGAAAAACAATTCAAAAAAGATGCAATCGAATCGAACATCCAAACGTCTCTTTTATTGAGTGGCCTGAATCCACTTCAACAATAATGCTTTGAGGAGAGACCCAACAATGAATAGCAAAACGTTGATTACCGCGACGATCATTAGCCTGAGTGCCGTTGCCACTTCCGCATATGCTGTGCCTGATGCGCCTAAGAACTGGGAAAAATGTGCGGGTATTGCAAAAGCGGGTATGAATGATTGTGGTGCGCTGGACGGTTCCCACGGTTGTGCAAGTCAGGCTAAAGCCGACAACATGGAGAATGAATGGGTATACGTACCTGAAGGCACCTGTAAGAAAATTACCGGTGGTGTTGTTGCTAAAATTAAGCCTGCTAAATAATCAGGCGGCGACAATATGACCGACAGAGGTTGTAGTGGCGCAGGCTTAGGCCTGCGTTCGCCCCATCTGCGTGAAGTGTTGCGGGATACGCCCGATGTTCCTTGGTTTGAGGTGCATATTTGCAACTATCTGGGAGGAGGGTTGAGTCGAGCTTTACTCCATCAGATCAATGAACGGTATCCGCTGAGCTTTCACGGTGTCAATCTGAGTTTGGCCGGGGTTGAACCTTTGGATGCGGAATACCTGAAACGTCTTAGGGTCGCAGTGGATGAGTTCAATCCTGCGCTGGTATCTGAGCATGCGTGTTTTACGACTCACGCGGGGCAGTACTTCCATGACCTGATGCCTGTGCCGTTTACGGATGAAGCTGTCCGGCATCTGGCTGGGCGGGTACGTGAGGTTCAGGACCGTTTGGGTCGACAAATTCTGATCGAAAATCTTTCGCGTTATTACAGTTACGATGAAAGCCATCTCAGCGAAGGTCAGTTTATGGCCGCGGTGTGTGACGAAGCAGATTGCGGATTACTGCTGGACCTGAACAACGCCTACGTCAACCAGTGTAATCTGGGTGAGGATATGACGCGTTTTATCTCTGAACTGCCATTAGCGCGGGTTGGAGAGATCCATCTGGCCGGGTTTACTGAACAGGATGGAATGCTGATTGATACGCACGGCGCTCCGGTATGTGATGCGGTGTGGCAATCCTATGCGGATTTCTGTGAACTGAGAGCTGATGTTCCCTGTCTGATTGAATGGGATGCCAATCTACCGTCGTTTGAGGTGTTGCTGGAGCAGCGAGAGATGGCGCAAAACATTCAGGACCAAGCTCAGACCGTAGGAGCAGAGCGCGCGTGAATGAAGCAGACAAACCGTCGAACGGCAGCAGCTATCGCGAATCGTTAACCGCGTTTGCCGATGCTGTACTGGAAGGCCAGTCGAACGTATCCGCGTATACCAACAACTACATGGGTGTGCATGCTTTAGCCCTGCATAATATTTTTCTGTGTGTGCGTTCACAGCTGGGCGAAACGCCGTTTGCGGCGCTGTCTAATGTCTATGTGCAGCACTTTCCGGCAAGCCAGTGGGATATCAATCGCTACGGTGACCAGTTCGCCGAGTTGTTGGCGGCTCAGGTGCATGGGGCGAGAGCCGATGCATTTGACTGGCCTGCGCTGGCGGCGTTGGCGGCGGTTGAGTACGCGATTACGGCTCAATATTATGCGGATGACGATGTAGGCCACGGGGGCGAACCGATCTTGGTTGATGCCGCGAGTGAGGTGAGTCTGGACCGGAGCTGGGTGCATCAGCTTGCTGAGTTACACCCTTACGCGGATATTGCTGTACGGATCTCTTTTGAATCGCCGGTTGCTATCTGGCGTGATGGGTTACGCATCAAAGTGATGCCTTCCGAGCAGGTGTTCAATGCAAGTGGGGACTGATGCATGAGCGATAAGATGCTCGATGAAACCCAACTTCAGACCTTATATCAATATGCCATGGTACTGAGCCAGCATCGAGATGATGCCTATGACCTCCTGCAGTCGGCCGTTGAATCGTATCTGATCAAGGTGAAGCGCGGGGCTCAGGTGATAGAATGCCCCGTCGCTTATGTGCGCACGCTGATCCGCAATCGTTACATAGACCACTACCGTTACCGACAGCGATGGCAAAGTGAATCCTTTGAAGAGCTGGCCCTTTACGATATTTCTCCGGTTGATCTGGAACAGGTGGTGATTGATTCGGATGAACTACAAGGTATCTGGACTCAGCTTAGTGTGGAGGATCGTGATATTTTGTATCACTGGGCTGTGCTTGGATACAGTACAGATGAAGCCTGTGCTTTATTAGATATGCCGCGAGGCACTTTTTTGTCGCGCATCCATCGACTGCGAAAACGCTGTCAGGCGATGAGCAATTCGTTATCTCGATCACAGGAGTAGGGTATGAAGCAGGATGAAACTGTCCATGCAAAACTGCCCTTGAAAGACGCAATCCGTCATCAGGCTGCGTCTGAGCAGTTGAGTGTTGGTCAACTAGATGAACTGCTGGCTATGCAGCGGGATGTACTTGTTGAGGCGCCGGTCAAGAGATCAAAGCTACCCGTATGGTTGGGTGCTGTTGCAGCCTGTTGCGTCTTGGTGGTGAGTCTATTTATCTGGCAGAACTCGACACAACAATACAGCCGGGATATTGCCTTGGAAGTGGCAGGTAACCATCTTCAGCTTAAGCCTATGGACGTAGAAACACAGTCTATGACCGAGATTCGCCGCTACTTTACGCAGCTGGACTTCTCGCCTGTGCGCTCAAGCTTATTGGAAACACAGTTTGATCTGCCGGAAAATCTGATGATTGGTGGACGCTATTGTTCAGTAAAAGGTGTTACGGCCACTCAGATCCGCTATCGGGGTACCGACAGTGAGCTGAGAACTTTCTATGAAGTAGGGTATGACGAAGAACGCTACGGGCATATTCCTGACATCGACAAGGGCGAAACACCACAGGAACTGATGGTGAAGGGTGTCAAAGTCACATTATGGGTCGAAAAAGGCCTGTTGATGGCGTTAGTTGCTGATATGTAACTGACGCTAAAGCGATCAAACCTAGGGTTAAAGCGGCTGAAAGGCCGCTTTTTTTGTCTTCTTGTCAGGTGTTTGGATCTATTGCGTGATGGCTCAGAAACATTTTTACGCTGTCGTCGATGATATACGTGCATTGCTCCTCCGTTGGTAATGGTAGATTCATCAAGAGCTGAGGCCAGAACAAACTGGCTTTCAATACGCCAATAAACTGATTGGCCGCGTAACTGGCATCGACGGGTTTAAGTCGCCCATCAGCAATAGCGTCTGCCACCCAGTTATCTAGCCCTTTCTCTTGTTGTTCGAAACGGGTCCGGGTTTCCTCCGCTAATTCAGGGGAGTGCACACACTCGACGAGTAGCACTTTGGCCAGATCCTGAAAGCGGGTGGATTGAAAAAGCGTTAGCTCTGAATGTGCAAATCGGGTGAGCTGATCAGCTAATGTCTGTTCGGAGGAGTAACCCACAACAGTATGGTCGCTGACGAAGTCGAACATCTGTTGTACCAGTTCCTGGAACAGTGCCTCTTTACTTGGAAAGTGGTTATAGACAGTGCGCTTAGATACCCCAGCACGTGCTGAGAGTGCATCCATACTGGTGGCTTGAAAGCCTTTCTCTCTGAACTCTCGTAACGCGGCGTCGACGATAGCCGCGCGTTTACGTTCACTAAGGGTAAGGTGTGTATTCACGAAATGCCCAAATTCCCGGATTCAAAAGTTTTGTAAAGTATACACTGATCAGTTTACTTTTATAAAATCCATAATTACACTGCACGGTGTAGTTTACATGTGGGTTGAACATTTAATTAGCCATAGAGTGTCCAAGATGAAGCGAAAGGGCGTATGGATTTTGGGAGGTGCATTGATCATGACAGCATGCAGCTGGAGCTTAAAACCGGACGTAATGTCGTTTGATGAGTCATCAAATTTTCGTGATGGCACTTTCCAGAATGCCCAGTCCTTCGAAGTCTCGGAAGGCGGCACGATGGCTAAGATATTGTGGCGGTATATGACTGAGGAGCGTATCGATGCCATGCCGGTCGATCCTGTACCCGTGCACGCAATGAATCCGGCAACGTTGGTTGAGGAGAATCAGGCGGGTGTTGCGATCTACCGTCTGGGGCATTCTAGTCTGCTGCTTGCCGTGGAGGGCACATTCTGGCTGATAGATCCGGTGTTCTCTGAGCGAGCGTCGCCATTTAGCTGGATTGGACCTAAGCGGTTTCATAAAACCCCGCTCGAACTGGCGCAGCTACCGGAGATAACCGGTGTGCTTATTTCGCATGACCACTACGACCATCTTGATAAAGACACTATTCGGCAGTTAAGTCAGCGTGTTGAACACTTTGTGGTTCCACTTGGCGTCGGCAATCATCTGCGGGAGTGGGGTGTTGAGAATGAGCGCATCCACGAACTTGATTGGTGGCAGAATGTGTCTGTTGGAGAGGTGGAGTTGACGGCGACCCCGTCTCAACACTTTTCGGGGCGGGGATTGCGTGATCGTAATACAACGTTGTGGGCATCGTGGGTGATCAAGGCATCAGATAAGATGGTCTATTTTAGCGGTGATACAGGTTATTTTGATGGCTTTAAAGAGATTGGTGAACGTTTAGGGCCGTTTGATCTGACGATTATGGAGAACGGCGCTTATGATCAAAACTGGTCGCAGGTACATATGACACCGGAAGAGACGTTACAGGCTCATCTGGATCTTAAAGGTGATGTGATGCTGCCGGTACACAACGGCACTTTTGATCTGGCGATGCATCCCTGGTATGAACCACTTGAACGACTGGATGCGTTGGCTGTGGATGCTCAAGTCACGTTGGTAACCCCTGAAATGGGCCAGAGACTTGCGTTGACGGAGCTATCTACCGCAAGTACTCAACGCTGGTGGCGGACCGGTTCGATAGCGCAGAGGTCGATAGGAAATGCCGACGAGCTGAAGCACTCTATGTGATACCTGATGCACGAAAATCGGGTTACCCGCAGGCCGGGTAGCCCGATATATCGGGGGCTATCAGTTGCCTTGATAGTAGCCCGGACGTTTTTCAATAAATGCGTTGATCGCTTCCATATGGTCGTTTGTGTTGTGACACATGCCCTGGAATACGGCACACAGTTCAAGGAAGTCTTTTAGCTCATGGCGTTGTGCTGATTTCAGCAGTCGTTTGGTCATGCGCAGTGCCTGTGGTGGCTTCGATGCCATCTGGCGAGCCATTTTCATCGCAGCGGGCAGCAGTTCTTCTGGTTCGACAACATCCAGCACAATGCCTAGCTCTTTGGCTTCATCCGCTTTGATTACACGTCCGGTTAACGTCAGTTCGGCGGCGCGTTGATAGCCAATCAGACGCTGCAGGAACCAGGCACCGCCATCTCCAGGGATGATCCCCAGATTGACAAAGGTTTCACCAAACATCGCTTTGCTGGATGCAATGCGGATGTCGCACATGCATGTCAGGTCAAAACCTGCGCCAATGGCGGGTCCGTTGACGGCAGCAATCACCGGGATTTCCGCTTCAGACATCGCCAGTGGGATGCGCTGGATGCCCGCGCGATATTTTTCCTGCACTTCATACACATCGCCGCCGAACGCGGCATCTTTATGCTCAGTGTCCCGTAGCTGCATCTCTTTGATATTACCGCCCGATGAGAACGCGCTGCCTGCACCGGTCAACACCAGAACCGACACGTCCGGGTTACGGTTCGCCCACGCGACCGTGTTGCAGATATCGTCGATCAGGTTACAACCGGTTAGTGCGTTACGCAGGTCATCGCGGTTGAAGGTGAGTAGCGCGACGCGATCTTCGAGTGTCAGTGTTGCATCTGAAAGAGAGGGATATGCCGGGATGCTGGCCATAAAAACATTTCCTTGGTTTTTGTTTTTCTCAGGTGCACAGCATAAGTGATTATGTAGCAGGGGTCTAAGGGAAAGTACTTATTGTTGGTGTGGTGATGTGTTCCAAATCGTTGCAATAGTCGTGGCGTTGCCTTCACCAATTGATCAATTTTGATGCACTTTTGCTGATTTATGAGGCTGACCGTTGGTATGGAAAAAATAATAGCCTATAGGTTTGAAGGAGTTGGAGCGCTTTTCAACAGAGTGGCATAGCTGATGCCTTATCTTAACTAGAACGCTAGGTAATGGGCGCTGCGATAAGAGACCGTAAAACAATAATACGCAGGCCTGGAGACGAATAAACAGTTCACAGTGGGTGATGGCTATGCCAGTTGCAAGAATAGATCTGCTGGAAGTATGCAGCGAAGAACAGAAAGCACGACTCGTGCGTGATGTGGAGCAGGCGATCAGCGATGCGATTACAGTGCCTGTAGATCGGGTAAAGATCGTCCTGATTGATCAGACCCTGATAGGGACGGCGGGTATTGATGATCATCGCCATTGAGGTACGTTATAAAAAACGCCGCGACACAGCGCGGCGTTTTCTAGATGGGAAGCGGTCTTAGTATTTGTAACCCACGCCAACCATGTATACCCAAGGGTCGAGCGCAACGGTACCGATGTCCGCACCGTTCAGACTCGCATCGGAATCGATGTCGATGTACCAAACCGCAGCGTTCAGTACCACGTTATCAGACACTGCGTAATCAACCCCGGCCTGAGCTGCCAAGCCCCAGGAATCATCCAGTTTCAGATTTCCCAGTGTACTTTCTTCAGAGAAGAACGTGGTGTAGTTCACACCCACGCCAACATACGGCTGTACGGCAGATTGATTGTCCATTGGGTAATACTGCAGAGACAGCGTTGGTGGCAGGTGTTTTGTTTCACCAATTTTGGCGCCGTTTGAGGTGATGTCATGTTTAAACGGTGTCGCTGCCAACAGTTCCAGACCTAGCTTATCGGTCAACATATAAGACGCAGTGATACCCAGCTGTTCGTTGTTGCCTAGGCCCCCATTCAGAGTATCCAGCGTGCTTCCCGCTTCCATCGTTTCATTCGGCTGCACAGACGCGATACCCGCACGAACAATGATGTCACCCGCTTCATATGCGGATGCTGCGGAAGAGGCTGCCAATACAACGGCACCGATTAGGGTAGATACGGCTGTTTTTTTCATGAGTGCGCTCCATAGCGGTAATGCTCAATTCAAGTTGGGGGCATTTAACCACTGGACGCGCGGGGTTTTATTGATCTGGATTCGAGGTTTTTAGCTGTATCTTCCACACAAGTGCGGTTCTTGTCATATGTCAAGAAAGGCGATTTGATGACTCTAAAAATCATTTTTAAATCATAATCTTAGCTTATATCAATGAACGCTGATATAGCGTGTTCATCACAGCAGTTTGGGCGAATCTGTCATGTGGATTGGCGTGAATGTTGAGGGGTATTTATTACAGTTAGTAACCGTAATTAGGGGTGAACTGTCCGTGTTAGGGCTGAATATTGGCAGTTCTTACCGTTGGTGCACATTCTAGCGTATGCCAAGGCACAAAAAAGACACTATCACGACGTGGATTAGCTGAGCATGAACCAGCGCATGGGTCGGATCGTCGCGATAGCGTGGGCCAACAATGGCCAGGTTGGTGGTATTGCGTCTTTAGCCAAATCCCCGGTGTATTCATTTGAATACACCGGGCTGTCTCGATTAAACCTTGTGATAGATTTCAGCACCTGATTCTTTAAATTCTGCGGACTTCGCCTGCATCCCTTCATCCGCTTTTGCGTTGATGGCTGCTACCTGCTCGGCATCCAGATCACGTACTTCCTGCGAGATCTTCATGGAACAGAACTTCGGTCCGCACATGGAGCAGAAGTGCGCCACTTTTGCAGAATCCTTTGGCAGTGTTTCATCGTGATACGCACGCGCAGTATCCGGGTCCAGGCCGATGTTGAACTGATCTTCCCAACGGAATTCAAAGCGCGCTTTAGACATCGCATTATCGCGAATCTGTGCACCCGGATGACCTTTCGCCAGATCCGCTGCGTGCGCTGCGATCTTGTAGGTGATGATGCCTTCTTTTACATCCGCTTTGTTCGGCAGGCCCAGATGTTCTTTCGGTGTCACGTAACACAACATGGCACAACCGTACCAGCCGATCATGGCCGCACCGATACCGGATGTGATGTGGTCGTAACCTGGTGCGATGTCAGTGGTCAATGGGCCAAGCGTGTAGAACGGTGCTTCATGGCATTCGGTCAGCTGCTTGTCCATGTTCTCTTTGATCATGTGCATTGGCACATGTCCCGGACCTTCGATCATCACCTGTACGTCGTATTCCCATGCGATCTTGGTCAGCTCGCCCAGTGTTTCCAGCTCGGCAAACTGCGCTTCATCGTTAGCATCGTAAACAGAGCCCGGACGTAAGCCGTCACCCAGAGAGAACGACACATCGTAAGCTGCACAGATCTCACAGATCTCACGGAAGTGGGTGTAGAGGAAGTTCTCTTCGTGGTGGGCAAGACACCATTTCGCCATGATGGAACCACCGCGGGATACGATACCTGTCATGCGTTTCGCGGTCATTGGCACGTAGCGCAACAGAACACCGGCGTGAATGGTGAAGTAATCAACACCTTGTTCTGCCTGCTCGATCAGCGTATCGCGGAACACTTCCCAGTTCAGGTCTTCAGCAACACCGCTGACTTTTTCCAATGCCTGGTAGATCGGTACAGTACCGATAGGAACCGGAGAGTTACGCAGAATCCATTCACGGGTTTCGTGAATGTTCTTACCGGTGGACAGGTCCATGATGGTGTCCGCACCCCAGCGCGTACCCCAGGTCATTTTGTCCACTTCTTCGTCGATAGAGGAGGTGACAGCAGAGTTGCCGATGTTGCCGTTGATCTTCACCAGGAAGTTGCGGCCGATGATCATTGGCTCCACTTCAGGGTGGTTGATGTTCAGAGGGATAATTGCACGGCCTTCCGCGACCTCTTTGCGTACAAACTCCGGAGTGATCTCTTCCGGCAGCTGCGCGCCAAAGCTGTGGCCCGGATGCTGTTCTGCAACCACGTTACCTTCCGCTTTGGATTTTGCCAGTTTCATGTTTTCACGGATGGCGATGTATTCCATCTCCGGCGTCACAATGCCCTGACGTGCGTAGTGCAGCTGTGTGACATTTTTACCCGGCTTAGCACGCAGTGGCTTACGGGTCAGCTGGAAGCGTAGTTCATCCAGACGCAGGTCCGCAGCACGGACACGACCGTACTCAGAGGTCAGCGCATCTAGCTGTTCGGTATCGTTACGTTCCTGAATCCAGTTGGCGCGCAGGGGTTCAAGACCTTTGTGCAGATCGATCTTTGCTGCCGGGTCGGTGTAAGGCCCGGAGGTATCGTACACGTACAGTGGATCGTTCTTTTCGCCGCCGAAATCGGTGGGCGTATCATCCAGAGTGATTTCACGCATCGGCACCTGAATGTCAGGACGGCTGCCTTCTACGTATACCTTGCGGGACTTTGGAAAGGGCTGAACAGAGTCGTTCGCAACCTTGGATACTTCACCCTGTACCTGTTTATCTGACATAGAACTACCACCTTATCTTTATGCTGTTGTTATTGTCGGGCGAGCTGATTACAGAGGATATTCCGCCCGTTAGCGTGGGATTTACTATAGCGAGGGCAAATCTTGCTTGGTTAGGTCCAGAATCTGGTCCCCCTCAGGGCCAGAGTCATACGTCTTTACTAGGTTATTGGCGCACGAGGGATGGGGCCAGTCCTGAAGCCCAGGTGAGACCAGACCCCTAAAATATGGGGTTTTCGTTGTCAGTATTCGACAAATTGCTTAGTTTCAGAAGGATGTCAAAACGACGGAGATGTGGACGATGCAGTTGAAGGTATCCCATAAAATTACCTTAGGTTTTTCCTTTTTAGTGTTTTCGATCATGTTGGTCGGAGGTGGTGGATTATGGGGTGCGGGTACGATCAGTCGTGGTCTGGATCAGGTCACTAACCAATCCTTACCTACCGTATCGGGCAGTTTGAAGCAGATGATTACACTGCAACAGGCAAATCTCGCTCTGTTGTCGGTGATGTCAGACGACAAAGATAAAACGTTTCGAGCGACCCAACAAAAGCAGTTTAACGAGCAGATAAAAGTCTTTCAGACCCGTCTGACCGAGTTGGCAGAGCAATACGATCTCTCTTTGGAACAGAAACAGCAGTTAAAAGTCGCATCCGAGACTGAAGCAAAGTTTTCAAAAGCCGCACTGCAGGCGATGGCACTGCATGAGCAACGCCTGATGCTGTCTGAGCGTGTGCGTCAGAAAGAGAGTAGCTTTCAGCGTAAAACCGATACGCTCAATACCTGGGGACAAAAATACATCAACCAAAACACTGAGAGTGAACGGTTGGTGCGAATCCGTAGCTTCATGCGCGCAGCGAATGCGCATCGTACTCAGCTGATCAATTTCCGTCAGCATCGGGATATGCCTCGTTTTGATAAAGAACTGAAGGGTAGCGAGGGTGAGTTAACGAAAACACTGGCGTCACTGAGCAGTATTGATCCAAAAGCCAAGCGGATCGGACGTTTGGTGGATGACCTGGTGACCGATCTGTACGGTGAGAAAGGCATGGTGGCTCTGTACCGTGAGTCGTACCAGAAAGATAAGCAACTGACTCAGCAGCTGGCGGACGTTCACCAATTGCAGTCGCAAGCGCAAGGTGTCGTAGACGGATTTATCACAACCTCATTGGATCAGGCTGCTAATCGCAAAGCTGAAGCGGATAACAGCTCTGAGATCACTCAGACCCTGATTGTGGGTTTGCTGGTTGGCAACCTGGTGTTGGCTGTACTCATCGCGATGCTGACCGTACGCAGCATTCATCAGCCCCTGTTAGCAACGGTAAAAAGCCTGCGCTTGCTGGCTGAAGGGGATATGCGGACCACATTTGACGCAACCCGGAAGGACGAGTTTGGTGATCTGGGCCGGGCGTTGAATGAAGTGGTTGCCAACCTGCATGATATCTTGCAAGAGATCACCAATGGCTCAGAGCAGTTAAGTACGGTTGCCGAGAGCAATGCAGTGACCAGTCGTCAGACACATCGTGCGATGGGACAGCAGAGTGAACAGCTTACAATTACCGCTTCAGCTTCTGAAGAGATGGAGTTGATGGTGCAGGAGGTAAGCCAGTTTGCGCGCACGACATTGGATGCGGTGCATAACTGCGAACAGCTGAGTGTGGATGCGGATCAGCACGTGCAGCATACCGTTAGCAGCATTCAGCAGCAGGCGCAGGATATCTCCCAAGCGGTGAATCTGAGTGACCAGTTGAGCCAGTACAGTAATCAGATCGGAACCATTCTGGATACCATCGGTGATATTGCCCAGCAAACTAACTTGCTGGCTCTCAACGCTGCGATTGAAGCCGCGCGTGCCGGAGAGCAGGGCAGAGGTTTTGCGGTTGTGGCGGATGAGGTCCGTGAACTGGCCCGCCGTACACAGAACTCCACGCAGGAAATTCAGGAGATGGTGGAGAACATGCAGGGCAGTATTGGCAAGGTTGTGTCTGTCATGCAGCAAAGTGTGGGGCAGAGTGAATCCTGTGTGAACTATGCTCACAGTTCTCAGCAAGCGCTACTGGATATGAAAGATGCGATCAGCAATATTCGCAGTATGAGCACGCAGATTACCGAAGCCACCGGTCAGCAAAATGAGGCGGTCGAGGAGATGGCACGCACGTTGGAACAGATCAATGCAGCAGCGAGTGAAACGGCTGATGGCGCAGAGAAGGTCTCCACTCACAGTGATGATCTGTTACAAATCTCCCAGCAACAGAAAGAGCTGATCGGTCGCTTTATCGTCTGATCACCGCCTTTCCAATCTCAGTTATGTTTCCCTCACCAGTCACTTAGGTTTATTCCCTAAGTGACTGGTACTAAAGGTTTAGTAAACCTGTGCCTAATCTATTCTCTGGCATAACCATATACTCGATTGATTCACGTATACTTTTATCCGTTTTTGCTGCATTGCACCTTGTGTAAACACAGTAGAATCGAATCAATCCGGAGCACCTCATGGCAACATCGCAGCAAGGTACTTTTTTCGACAGAATGGCCGCACGGGAATGGTTATCGACCATTATGCCGGGGCTGATGCTGTGTTTTGTGGTGGGTATGGCCGCAAAGTTTGTATCCGAACACTACGGCGGTCCGACGATCCTCTATGCATTGCTGATGGGTATGTCTCTGAACTATCTGTCCGAAGAGGGGCGTTGTGCGCCTGGTATTCAGTTTGCCGCTAAATCGGTCCTGCGTTTTGGTATTGCACTACTGGGTGCGCGTATTACCTTTGAGCAGTTGCTGGGCTTGGGCGTAACGCCCATCGCAATTGTGGTGGTGGGTGTCCCTGCGACGATTATCTTCGGTGTGCTCTGTGGCCGCTGGCTGGGTATGAGTAAAAACCAGAGTATCTTGTCTGGTGCAGCCGTAGGTATCTGTGGTGCTTCTGCGGCCTTGGCGGTCTCTGCGGTATTGCCCCAGAACAAAGAGTCCGAAAAGAATCTGATCTTTACGGTGATCGGTGTAACAGCGCTGAGTACGGTGGCGATGATTGCCTACCCATTGGTGGTGACAGGTTTAGATCTGAATCCTGCGGAAAGTGGTATTTTCCTTGGGGCGACGATCCATGATGTTGCTCAGGTTGTTGGTGCCGGTTACATGATGTCCGACGATATCGGCGACGTTGCTACGTTTACCAAACTGTTACGTGTGGCTGCGCTGGTACCGGTCGTGGTGGTGATCTCTTTGCTGGTGGCCCGGAAATCAGCCGGTGGTGGAGAGTCTGGAAAATCATCTTTGCCACTGCCAGGGTTCTTGATTGCGTTTATCATTATTGTAACGCTGAACAGCACCTTGCCGATCCCTGAAGTGGTGACTGCAGGGATGACTGAATTGTCCCGCTGGTGTCTGATTATCGCTATGGTGGGTCTGGGTATGAAGGCATCGTTCAAAGAGTTGGCGACGATGGGTTGGCAGCCGATCATCTTGCTGGTTTCTGAAACGATCTTCCTCGCTGCACTGGTTGCAATTTGGTTGTACTGCGTTCGCTAATTTGAATGGAGCCTGTGTACGGGGATATTGTTGAACCGTACGCAGGCTAATCTCTATACCTCGCTCCTGATCACCTTTCACTTCTCACCTCCTATCTGATTCGAACTACACTGTATGCTAAACTCGCCGTTATGGGTTCAGTGCGTCAGTAAGGAATGGAGCAGTAGAAGGGATGAATAAACGCGTTTTATTAGTTGATGACGAGCCTGCCATTGTCGCTGCACTAAGCCGCACTCTGAGGAATCGAGGTTACGATGTGGTCGGCGCTCATTGTAGCTCCGAAGCATTTCACTTAATGGACGTTTCGCCAGCGGCTGTTGTGATATCTGATTACCAAATGCCCTGTATGCGAGGCACTGAGTTACTGGGGCGTATCGAAGCACGTTGGCCGGAAACAGTACGCATGATTCTGAGCGGATACGCCGATTACAATACGGTGATGGAAGCGATTGAAAGCGGTGTCGTGCATAAGTTTCTTGCGAAACCCTGGGACAATAACGAGCTGCTTGAGCAGCTAGAAGAAGCGTTTACATTTTATGACGGTCTATCAGTCGATGTAGCCGATACACCTGCATCCGCCCCCTCAATAAAACGCCCGATATCTGATCAGGTACCGGTATCCAACACCATTGTCACAGATCGGCTCACGCCGGAAGCTGTTCAGCTGAAAACCATGCTGGATACCGTCGTGGATGGCATCGCTACGGTTGATAATCACGGGGTGATGTTATCTGTTAACAAAGCAGTTGATCGTATCTTTGGATACAACACAGATGAGTTAGTTGGTAATCATCTGGCTATGTTGGTACCCAGTCGACCAGAAGACAAATCTAACTGCGTAAAGTCAGACCTACTCAGCGATATTACAGGTGTTCCCAGGAACATTGCGGGACTGCGTAAGAACGGTGAAGCGTTTCCGATGGAGTTGTCTGTGACCCCTATGCAGATTATGGGACAAAAACGCTTTCTCGCGGTGATCACGGATACCAGCCGACGGATGGCGGCAGAGCGTCAGAATCAGCTTTTGTTAAAAAGTCTCGACAGCTGTCAGGACGGATACGCCTTATTTGGGCCCGGTGATCGCTTGCTGTACTGCAATCAGCAGTTTCGCCAGCTCTACCAATCGTGTGCGACAGGTCCTGTCAAAGGCGTGACGTACGAAGATTTTTTTACAGATTGCATCAACAGCGGGCTCTACCCAGCCGCCGAAGACCAAAAGTACTGGTTGAACCAGTTGCTGGAAGCACATGCCACGCTGCCGATGGTTCGTGTGGAGGAGATCAGTCCTGGTCGTTGGATACAGATCCATGAAACACGAGCGGATAACGGCAGTTTGATCGTTTTCCATATCGATATTAGTCAGCTAAAAATAGCGGAAAACTCATTACGTGACGCGGTTGGCAGAGCGGTTGATGCCAATGAAGCGAAAAGCCGTTTCCTGGCGATGATGAGTCATGAAATTCGTACACCGCTAAACGGTGTGTTGGGGCTTCTTCAGCTGCTTCAGGAAGAAAATTTATCGGGTGAGCAGCAGGAATATATTGAGACAGCACTGGTCTCGGGACGCAGTTTGCTGACGATTATTTCCGATATTCTGGATTTCTCTAAGATGGAGGCGGGGAAGATGGAGCTTCATCCAGTATCTTGTCATCTGTCATCTTTGACCAAAGAGCTAAGACAGTTGCTGAGTCCGCGTGTGGAAGAGAAATCGATCCGTTTGGTTGTCCGTATTGATCCGGCAGTGCCTGAGTATGTTCGGGTTGATCATCAACGCTTACGTCAGGTGCTACTAAATCTGCTTGGGAATGCGATTAAATTCACCGATTACGGTGAAGTGAGTCTGAGTGTTGTGCGTCAGCAAGATGGACGGATCCGCTTTGCGGTGGATGATACGGGTATTGGTATTCCTGATGATCAGCAAGATCGTGTGTTTGGGGAGTTTAATAGCGGTTTATCTCCAGTGGATAACAAGGTGCATGAAGGCACGGGACTCGGGTTGGCCATCAGCCGCCATCTGATTAATTTGATGGACGGTGAACTTCAGTTTTCAAGTCAGGATCAGCAAGGCAGCCATTTTTGGTTTTCATTGCAGCTTGAAACAGTGTGTGAACCCGCAGTGCAACATTCCAAATCACAGAGTGGAGAGCCTGTTCTTAGGGGATCTGTTCTGTTGGTTGAAGACAGCGCGACGAACCGGCTGGTGGCGAAAACCATGCTGGAAAAGGGCGGATTAACTGTAACTTGTGCAGAAGACGGTTATAGGGCACTGGAGCTTTGTCAGGTTCAGCGTTTTGATCTTGTGTTGATGGATATATCTATGCCAGGCATTGATGGGTTGGAAACTACCGCCCGGATCCTGCAGTTACCGGATTGGAATCTGGCGCCGATTGTCGCGCTGACTGCCTACGCCATGCCCGGAGACCGGGAATGTTTTTTGAAGCAGGGCATGAGTGATTATGTTGAAAAACCGATCGATAAACAGCGCTTGCTCAAGGTGATTGGGCGGTATCTGCAAACGGATGAGGTGATTGAGCCGGAACAGCGCGATCCTAATTCGGACAGCCTCATGGAGCCAGAGCGGCTGAAAAGGTTAGCGGAGGATACGTCTTATGAGATGGTACCCGAGCTGGCCCAGGTTTTTCTGGATGACAGTGGAGAGCGTTTACAGAGCCTATCTGAAATGACGCGACCATTTCTGCCCGAGAATCACGCTGAGATTGAGCGTCATATGCATACATTAGGGAGCAGCGCGGCGTTGTACGGTCTGACAGTGTTCCATGATCAGTCACGTTGCCTGGAACATGCATGTCAGGCCGGTGACTATGCTCTGGTTGAGAAAGGCCTGACTGAGTTTATCGAGCTGGGGCAACAGAGTCGTCATACGTTGGCAGAGGTTATCAAAGGATGGTCAGCCTCGCGGGTGTAAGGTACCGGCGAGGCGAGTAATACAGGATGAATAACTCAGCGTTCCTTCCAGCTATTACGTTTCCGATAAATGGTCGCGGCGCTGATTTGAAGGTAATGTGCGGCCGTTGGAATATTCCCACCACACAGATCGATGGCCCTTTCAATGGCTTCACGTTCAAGCTCAGCGATGGGGCGGATCAGTGTTTCTAGTCTATCCGTATCTTCCTGTGGCTGCGTGTTTGTAAACGACGCCTGGTGCACTTGATCGCCTGTTGGCGGGGTCGCCAATGGCGGAGTGTAGGTCGGTTCGACATATGCAGCAGGTTGAACCGGTGTGTTGTACTGCGCGGGGGCAGGTGGTGATAGGTTCCGATTCAGAGGCTGAGTGCTATAGCTATCTAATGGCGCGGGCAACATGCAAGACGTGACGGTTTCACCTTTGTTCAGCACGACAATATTACGCACCACATTTTGTAACTGCCTTACGTTGCCGGGCCAGTTGTAATTACTGAGAACTAGCTCCGTTTCGGGATCAAAGCATTTAAAGCCTTTTTTCTCTTCGTTTGCATACTGTTCTAAGAAATTACGTGCGATCTCCACGACATCGTTGTCACGCTCACGCAGCGGTGGAAGGTGGATGGGTAATACGTGCAGACGGTAATACAGGTCTTCCCGGAAATGACCGGCCTGTACCTCTGCCATCGGGTCTTTGTTGCTTGCGCAGAGAATTCTGACATCCACTTTTTCAGTTCGGTCGCTACCCACTTTCTGCAGCGTTCCTGTTTGCAGAAACCGCAGGAGCTTCGATTGAAGTGACAGCTCCATCTCACAGATCTCATCAAGGAACAGTGTGCCTCCCTGAGCAGCCCGAGCCGCACCATCGCGATCACTGACGGCACCAGTAAACGCACCTTTTACATGACCAAAGATTTCACTTTCAATCAGATCCTTGGGAATTGCACCGCAGTTGAGTGCTATGAAAGGGGCTTTGGCACGTTCACTACGCTGATGGATTGCCTCAGCGCAGACCTCTTTACCTGTTCCGCTTTCGCCCGTGATAAACACAGTCGCTTGCGACGATGCAGCGCTGTCGATCACCTGATATACCCGCTGCATGGCTAGGGATGAGCCTATGAAACCGCAGAATTGATGGCGGTCGATCTCTTCCCGGTAGGTTTCGACAATCCGTTGCAGGCTCTGGCTTTCAAAGCAGTTTTTCAGAGTCGTGAGCAAACGATCTTTGTTAAAGGGTTTGACCAGATAATCGCGGGCACCGAGTCGCATCGCTTCAATGGCGGTATTCATAGAGCAATCGCCGGTGGTGACGATCACCTCCAGAGGCAGCTCTTCATCGCTGACACGTTTCAGAATATCCAGACCATTCATGTCCGGTAGAGTCAGATCCAGCAAGATGCCATCAAAGCCGCCCCGATCCAGTGCTTGTAGCGCATCGTTACCGGTTTCCACATGTTGAACGTTGTAATCGAGACCCGTCAGGTAGCCACGATAGACGGCGGCCATAGAACGATCATCTTCAACGATCAAAATCTCTGTATTTGCAGGCATCAGCTTCCCTCTAGAGCCAGTAAACAGGCTATAGTATAGTCTAAGTTAGGGTTCACTGAAGCAGTAAATGTGTCTGATTTTTAGATAGTTACAAGGAGGAACAGGGATGAAGACCTTGTTGGCAGAGTGGCACGGTAAGCCTCAGTTTGAGGACGCCCGACGAATTCGTGAAGCCTTGGTTGATGTGCTGTCGAAACATGGGGTGGAGCAGGTAAATGATTTCCTGTTGGCCGCTTCGGAGCTGATTGTAAATTTAACCCGCTATCCCAACCCCAAACCCAATCAGCTCTGTCTGCGGTTTAGCCGCGATGAATATTTCTGGTGGCTGGAATTATTGGACGATGGCCCGAGCTTTAGCAATTTTAGCCAGCAGATCAATCACCCTGATTTACTGGAAGCTGCCGAGAGTGGAATGGGCCTGAAACTGCTGGCCAGTCATTTTGATGATATCTCCTACGTTCCCGCCTGTTACCGTGAAGATGGTATGAACGTCATGCTGTTGCGACAGCCGATAGGCAAAGGGCCGCAGCTTAAGCGCGTACTGATTGTGGACGATGATCCTGTATGGCGGGCGGTCCTTTCAGGCTATCTGGAGGGGCATTATCAAGTGATCGTCGCCGATTCAGCGACACAGGCGTTTCAACTGATTCTTCAGGATAAGCCCGATCTGGTGATCTGTGATCTGAAGATGCCGGAGCACGATGGATCGGTACTCTTTGATTGGATATCTCATATCCCTCAAGTTGCGACGACGGCCTTCATTTACCTGTCAGGATGTGACGATGCCACGCTGATTGAAAATGCGGTCAGCCGTCCCATTGATGATTTTCTGCACAAACCCGTGAATAAAGCGGAGTTATTACAAACTCTGGCGCGTGTTTTACTGCGTCGTCAGCATCTGACTGATCAGATTCAGCGTGAGGTTGATCAGAAAATTACGCTGGGTTTGCACCCGTCGTTACCCGATAGCATAGGTCCGTTTAGCTGTGCTCTGCGTACGATTGCGCCTGAATCTGGCGGCGGAGATCTGGTGCTATTGCGAAATTCATTGCTGATTTTTGCTGATCTGATGGGTCATGGTGTACAGGCGAAGGGGTTTGTGTTCGCGTTGGCCGGATATTTACGTGGGTTGTGTGCCGCGACAGCGCGGCAACAGCCCGATGTCGCTGAATTGCTCGCGCAAGTTGCCCTCGGGTTTGATGATGATCCTGTGCTTCAGGAAACACTGGCGACGATCACGGCGCTTGAGCTGGGTGCGGGAGGGACAGTCCGAATTGCCAACGCCGGACAGCCGCAACCGGTTCTGATACGTGATGGGGAGATCACCCGGATTCCGGTGGATGGGCCATTACCCGGACTGCTGGTGGATTCCTACCAAGCGATGGAGCTGGAACTGTTGCCAGGAGATCGACTGGTTTTATTTTCGGACGGCTATCTAGATGCTGCCGAGTGCATGCCTGACATGATGATCAAGCAACTGCAATACTCAGCGACCTTGCCGTTAGGCGCTGCAGCCGATTTTCTGATGCAGGAGACCTTGAACCGGTCGATGCCTCAGGACGACCTAACGTTGATACTGTTGGAGAAAGCTGAACATTAGAGTTCCTGATTCAGTAGGAGAGCGGTGTTGAGCCGTTCACGCAGGCGCGGCATCCACTTTGGAAACCAGCGATCGAAACGGTAGGTT
Source organism: Pontibacterium sinense (assembly GCF_015209595.1). Classification (GTDB taxonomy): domain Bacteria; phylum Pseudomonadota; class Gammaproteobacteria; order Pseudomonadales; family Balneatricaceae; genus Pontibacterium; species Pontibacterium sinense. Next base: position 39,456 of record NZ_JADEYS010000002.1, read on the forward strand.
TCCCTGATTAACTCCTGACGCAGGCACGGTGTATGGCAATCGTTCATCACCACCGCAGCGAGTATGGCGCCGCACTGCTTGAGTGTTTCATTGGCTTCATCGACCTGACTTTCAGTGGTAACCCCGCTGAGTATATTGAGCAACGTGCTATCGCTGGCGGCGCAGATGATATCGGCTGGAATATTGTCTTCACGGGGCTGCAGTAGGGCGGGCGTATCACAGATCACCAGTGCATATTGTTGGCGACACTCCGCAAAGAACTGACTCAGTGTGTCCGGGTTATGAAACTCAATGCTTTGACCGGAGATTGCCGGACAGGTCAGCAGGTGGAGGTTAGGGGTATCAGCATGATCATAGGGTTGCACTGCACTTTGCCACTGACCGGACAGCGGTAGCCATTCCGGACGATCACACCCTGCAATCGTATGCAGAGAGGGGGCATAAAGATTGAACTCTATTAATAATACCGATTGCCCCGCCAGCGCCGCCCGTTGAGCGAGCACCCACGCAAGGGTTGAGGTACCGCTACCCTCTGTGGGGCTGCAAACCGCAATCTGTTTCAGGTTCATGCGTTGCATGCGTGTGTAGACGGTTTCCACCGCGGGTGTTTTTTCCAGTGTACACATCGTATATCTCCTTGTTTTTCCGCTTAGGCAACCTGCTTAGAATCCCACGAGACGGGCAAATGAGAAGATCGTGATCGATTCCTGCAGCGTACTGACGACACGATACCAAGTGCTTTGCTCCTTCCCGGGCACATACAAGGTATCACCGGAACGGATCACCGGGAGTTGGCTGTAGTCGCCGGATTTAGCAAAATCAACCAGATCAAACAGGCGGGAATGTGCTTCCCCATCCACCCGATTGACCACCATAATCCGGTCCTGCAGGGCAGAGTTGAGCGGTCCACCTGCTTCCGCTAAAAGGTCCAGAATGGTCATATCATTATCAAAACTGTAGCGGCCGGGACGCGCTACGGCACCTAATACGCGTACCACGGTTTCCTTGGGCTTTTCCAACCAGGCACGTCCACGTTCAGGTACGAAAATCACATCTTCATTGCGTACGTTGGGTAACAGGTTTTCGTCACCGGTTTGGAAGTAGGTATGAAGATTGAGGTGGGTGACCTCTTGTCCCTTCTGACCGCGATGAGTAATACGTACATTGGCCAGATCAGCATGAGCGGTAGGACCTTGTGCGGCCGACAGAATATCCAGAAAATTCAGCTCTTCGTTAAAGGCATACCGCCCGGGTGCGCCGACCTGACCGAAGATATAAATGGAGCGGTCGCTGGACTGACGAATCCATTGGGAGCGGTTGTCGTTTGGATCTTTGGGCAACTCAGGCACGACCACCGTATCGCCGGCACGAACGGCTGGGATCGTCCGAATATCACCGCCTTTATCTAGAAAGCGCTTCAGGTCAAAGCTGATGGATTGAGCCTGACCACCCGGTGCCGCTGTCAATATCTGCAAGTGGGCAGTATCGGCTTGTGCAACCGGTCCACCGGCATGGGCAATCAGATCCAGTAGTGACATCTCATCGGACCATTCGTAGCGACCGGGACGATTGACCGCACCGATAATCCGGATAGCACGGTTCGGATGAACTTTGAGCCAGCTCTTTTCATTCATGTCCGTCTTTTCCGGTATTAGAATCGCATCGCCCGGTTCGATCACGGGCATGGACTGACTGCGGTCGCCATCCATATAGGCTTGCAGGTCGAAGGATTTAACGCTGCCGTCTGCACGCAGGACTCGGATCATACGGGTTTCTGCAAAACGTGTGGGGCCTCCGGCAGTTGCCAGCAGATCATAAAAGCTGGTCTCCTCTTTCATCTCCATCGCGCCGGGTTTGAACACCTCACCCATCACATACACCGTACGGGAACCGCTCTGGACCTGATCAGACGCCTGAGGGATAAAAATCACATCGCCCTGACGAATATCTGGCATCAGTGCCGGGTCCCCGGTATCCAGGTATTCACGCATGTTAAATGGGAACGGGTTACCGTCGTGAATAACGCGGATCTGTTCAATACCCGCGTAACGGGTTACGCCACCGGCACGCATGATCATATCGACAACGGACGCGTGCTTCTTGAACGCAAACGTGCCCGGACGGTGAACCTCGCCAAATACTTTGATCGCTTCACCTTCACGGCCTGCATCTCCGGACGCGGTCAGGGTGCGTGCATCAAACTCAACCTGAACATTACCGATCAGCGGAGAGGCAGGGATGAAAATCTCATCCATCGGTTCCAGCACCGGTAGGCTAGAAGGGTTACCACTGTCCAGATAATGTTTGTAGTCAAATACAATCAGGCCCGACTGTCGACGAATTTGAAGCTTATCCAACTGCGCCCCTTGTGCCAGTCCTCCGGCACTGTTGATGGCCAGTTGCACGTTGGAGTTCAGAGGCAGGTCAACCGGCCCCGGCTTTTTGACATAACCCAGGACCGTCACCGAGAGACGGCGCTCCTGCAAAATAACGTCAAATTTGGTCAGATCTTTGTACACCGCGCTTAATTTTCCGACCAAGATCTGCCGCGCCTCTTGAAGGTTTTTGTCCGCGAGCTTGATTCTGCCGATTTCTGGCATCAATACCTGACCCTCGTGATCGATCTGAAAGCTATCATTGAACGCACCTTCACCGGGAAACTTAACTTTTAGCAGGTCTCCAGGCCTGAGTGTCGTGGCGCTAGCGGGCAGGCTCAGTAAGACACTAAGCAGCATACAGGTGATGAGTTGTAGGCATTTCATATGCAAAGCTCCTGTCCGTTCGGTGCACTACACGATGGCTGCAGCTGGACAAGCTGGTGACGATACGTCTGGTTCATCGCCCGCAGCATGCGCTCAGCCTGTTGTAGCTGGAACAACGAATGTTCGTAGTATCTGGCGCTATACAGGCGCTGGCTCTGTATCATCCGGTGTTCGATCTCGGAGTAGGTTGCAGGATGAAGACGGTCGACTCCCTGATCCAGATGTCGCAGATAGACCTCCAGACAGTGGGCAAGCCGTTCATCATAGTTTTTTTGATGTTCCGGTATTGGGAAGCGTTCAGCGACACCGCCGTTGCCTTCTTCAACCAGATAGAAACATCCGCTATTGATGCTGACCGCCAGTGCCAGCGCAGTGAACAGTCCGGCTTTCATGATCAATGCTCCTGTACGTTGATCGATTGTTCGATTCGCAAATAACGCAATAACTCCAGAGGTTGACCGTGCACACCCGCCAAACTGAGTGATCGATCATTGCTGCGCAGACGTTTGAACAGAAAAACGATGGCGCCGATGCCGGACGAATCAATAAAATCGATCTGGGTCATATCGAGGGTCACGTCATATTTATCTTGTACCAGGCTGTCAAAACGTGGACGCAAAATTTCGACTGCAAGCGCATCCAGTGAACCTTCAAGGCGGAGGGATAGATCATTTGAGGTGTGGGAATGAATTTGCATGGGATGTACTCCTTATCTACGTGTAACTAGATAGGAGCAAATCATATGCCAGCAATTTAACGTGTTGATTTAAAAGGGATGGGGTGAATGTTTCGCAAAATGAAAACAGCAGACAGAGAAGGCTGTTCGCATTTTGCGAAACAAAATAAGATGGGTTATTGGCCGCGACCTCCAACCATGACCCAAAGTGTGCGTACCGCAATTGATAGATCACTGCGTAGCCATGAAAAGAAACCACTCAGGCTTAATGCGTAGGCATGATCCCAAGCCACTTTATTACGCACGTCTTCGATATTTTCATCGTAACCCTGATTGACCTGGGCCAGCCCCGTAATCCCTGGTTTCAGTCCCCAGGTACGTTCAGCAAAGAAAGGGATCGCCGTTTCCAGTTTTTGATAGAAGCCGGGACGTTCCGGACGGGGACCGATCAGAGACATATCTCCGCGCAATACGTTGTAGAGCTGTGGCAATTCATCCAGGCGTGTCTTCCGCAGGAAGCGACCAATAGGCGTGATGCGTGGGTCTTGTTTGGTCGCCCAAACGGCCCCGGTGTGCGCTTCAGCATCCACGCGCATGGTACGAAATTTATACATCCAGAATATTTCCGTGTGGTCCGTGTCCGCGTGACCGATCCGCATCTGTCGAAACAATATAGGACCCGGAGAGCTGATACAGGTGGCCAAAGCGATGAGGGGGAACAGCAAGCCGCAGATCAGCAGCCCCACCAATGCGACAATGACATCCATCGTACGTTTGGCGTGTTGAACCGCAGGTGGAATATATTGAGTATTCATGAGGAGATCTCCTGTGTGGAAACGGGTTTCCAATGGCCCCGTTCTAAACCTGCGATATAGCGCAGGCAGCCGATCAGGCCACAACGGTAGCCGTTGATCAGATAAAAGAGTGTGGTTGTCATATTGGGTAACTGAATGCCGGGGACGCGTGGCAGACTGTAGGCAGCGGTCACCATGACGATTTGAAAGGCACTGATGACCATGAGACTGTCATAGGACAATGCCAGCCAGCCGCACAGTAGCAGTTGCATGAGTAGCAGCATCGGCATTAACGCGCGCAACGCTTTGCCGGAAAAGAAGGCAAAGGCGATGCCACCCAAACGCGGGTTCAGGAGTTCAGGCAAGCGTAGCAATTGCTGCAAATTGCCTGCGGATATCCGCACACGTCGACGCTGATCCATGCTGTCGCTGGCTTTTTCGAGTTCAAGCGCGATGATGTCGGTTTCGTAAACCGCTTGATGGCCCTTAGCCACAATGGACATGGGCAAGACAAAGTCGTCATTGATCGTGTCTGCGGCCAATCGATTGAACAGACGGCGTCGAAAGAAATAAAGCGCACCGTGCACCCCAATCGGACTGCCTAAGCGGGCTTCCGCCTCCAGAATTCGGGTTTGATACTGCCAATATTTTGATTCTCCTGTGCTACCGGGGGTCAGTAGACGGTATGTTGCCGCCACGACGCCCACAGGTGCATGGTTGAAATGCCTTGCTGCGATCTGTAAACCGTCGATGGAAAGCAGTGCTGAGGTATCACTGAGAGCAATCAGCTCCTGATCGATCCGGCTGACCATGTCGTTGAGTACCGCCACTTTTCCCCGATTACGTTTGAACTCAATCACCTCGATATTTAGTTCCCGATTTTCCGGTTCCATTGCGGTAACACGAGCAATGCTGGCGGTTTCGTCAGTACAGCCATCACAAGCGATGATGAGTGTGAAATGAGTAGAAGGATAATCAAGACAGGCCGTATTACGGACTTTGTCGGCAATGACCTCTGCTTCATTGTACGCTGGAACCAGCATGACTATATGGGGGAGCGCTTGAGCCTCTTCCGCCTGGTGTGCAGAGCGTATTGTCGGACGACTCAAATACGTGATGAGCAAGGGATAGCCCACGTGGTGATAAACCACCAATGCCCATAGTAGTAAAAGCAGGCAGAGCAACCAGGTAGCCATTTCAACACTCCTCTGCGACAGGTGGATGGAGCAGGTTAAAATACGCCCGTGCGGTTTTTTCGAGATTACCGGTGCGCAGTACAAATTGGCGCGGGGTGGGTGCTTGATTAGCGTATTGAAAACAGAGTATTGATTGGCGCAGAGCTTCACTGTCGGCGGGTGGGGTCAGACATCCTGAACGGGGGCAGACAATACTGCGGCAGCCGCCTACATCGGTGATGATGACCGGGACTCCGCAGGACTGGGCCTCTAGTGGCGACAGCGGCAATCCCTCGTTTAGGGATGGTAAACAGAATAGATCCAGTGACTGATAGAACGGTACGACATCATCCATAGCGCCCAAAAAATGCACCCGATGAGCAATCCCCAACTTCGTCGCTAACTTCTGTAAGCTCGGGCGTAAGCTACCGTCGCCTGCCAACGCCAATATAGTGTCGTCAGTTTTACTGATCGCATGAAGCAGGTACTTGTGGCCTTTGACCGTTTCAAGGCGTGCGGCGCAGCCGATGATGAGCCCTTCGATAGGCAGGTTTAAGCGTTCACGTTGTTCACGTTTTTTGGCCTCACTCACGGGGACAAAGCGGTTGGTATCGATACCGTTGAGAATGATAGCCGGGTTGCTTTGAGGAAAGTGAAACAATAAGTCTTCAGCAACCGCATCACAGTCAGCGACCAGTGTTGGACGTAAAGTGCGGATCAACCAGCGTTCAAGTCGCGCATTGTCATTGGTATTCAGGTGCCAGGCATCGTGTTCAGTGTGTACATGGCTCTCGACCTGAGCCAGCTTGGCCGCAAAGCCACCATAAAATAACGGTCCGATGTGGTGACTGTGAACAGACGTTGCGTTTAACTCACGCATTTTTAGGTGGAGTCGCCAGATCAACTGAGGGTTTATTCCGGGCGCTTTGTCGAAAAAATGCAGATTGTCTTTTTTAGCGTCCAGACGTGGCCAGTGGGCAATCGCGTTACTGGCCGTTCCTTCCAGACTGAGTATATGAACGTCTGCCCGATCACTCAGCTCATGCATCAGATCTAACGCCATAGTTTCTATTCCGCCGGGTTGCAGGTGTTGTACAACCTGCACAATGACCTTTTTATTCATGATGAGGTATCTCCGGTATGTAACGAAGGGTGAGAAGGGATGCGTGCCAATACCGGCACATTCAATATCTGTTTCAGGGTGTCTTTGCGACGGATGCTGGTATCCAGCAGTTCATTGATGCACGCGAGCCCAAGGCCCAGTCCGAGACCTGCAAGACATCCTGCGATGACAAATACAAACAGCGGTAAATTGATGGGAGCCAGTGGTTCGTAGGGTGGATCAATCAATTTCACCCGTTCACTTTCCTCCGTTTTTCCCAGAGATCCGGTGACGCGCGCCAGTTCATGGCGCTCAGACAGATCCTGATAGATCTTCTGTCGTACCTGAATATCGCGTTTAAGCTCATTCAGACGGCGCTCGTGCTGACCGTACCCGTTAACACGCTGCTGGAGTTTCTCAATCTCTTTGGCAAACGAGCTGACTTCTTTCGTCAGACGTTCGATATGATCATCGGCTTGTTGTAAACGCTCGAGCTGTGAAATCAGCAAGGGATGGCTGTTGGTGCTCTGTTCGGAGGTTTGGCGCGAGCTAGTGGCAATTGCCCACAAACGCTCCAATTGTTCCCGGTCCAGATTGGTGTGGTCGATCGACTGCATGTTTTGCAGTACCCGGCTACGTTCTCGTTCTAATGCCTGCAGTCGGGCCAGAACATTCTGTACGCTGCTGTGCTGATCGGTATAACGCGCCCGCAACTCGGTGAGTTCTGCCATCACGGTCACGATGGATTCTTCAATTTTCCCAATAACCGGGTCCGTTTGTGACAGGCGAATAGCCAGGCTGTATTGCGCGGCCTTAGCTCCGTCGAGTTCAATGCGTCTCTCCGCCAGCACGGACTGCAGTTCTGCCAGCCGTGATACGTTGGCGCTGTGTAGCGTGGGTAATTCGCTGGCGTGTCGGTTTTTGTACTCGGCGAGTGCTGTTTCTGCTGCGAGCAGGTCGGTGCTGCGTTGTTTAAGTTCTTTAGCGAGAAAGTTCTCTGATTGCAGGATAGATGAACGTTGTGGTGCCAGTACCCGTTCGACAAACCGCATACTGATCATCGACAGGGTTTCGACCATGCGTCCGCGTTCCGGCGCACGGTAGGTAATCTGAATCAGATTGTCCCCTACGAGACGCGCTTTTAGAGAACGGGATAACTCGCTGATGATGGTGAGTTTATCTTTTTCATCCATATCATCGTTGATCAGTTCCATCTTCCAGGCCACACCGGCTAACACATGACGGCTATGTAGCAGGGCGGTTAAGGCGTCCATCCGGGCCTTCAGGTTGGTTGCGATGGAGAGGTCTTCCAGAAACGGATTGTGTTGTGATGCTTCCTGAAACAGGATGGTGGTTGAGGTTTCGTATTGTTTTGGCGACAGCACGCCGACCGCGAGACCGATGAATGGCATCAAGAGGGCTGGGATCGCTATCATGTATCTGCGACGCCAGCCTGCCCATAGCAGAGAGGCTAGATTACGGACCAGTGTGCTGCGGATCATGATCGTATCCTACTCAGACTCTGAGACGCGGATCTGGTCCGGCTCGAGTGTGGGTTGCAGGGAAATAGCGGTTGTATGCGTACGTTTTTCCAGAAAGCGACTCACTTTTATGCATCGCGAAACTGCGACTGATGCTGCAGTGACAGGGTCAGAAGTGGCCGAGGGCGCGCAATCAACCTGCAATGTTTGACTGGGTCGTGTATTGGCGTAGCGATTCAGGGCATCTTGTTGGCTGGCTGTGAGTTCAAGGCTGCGGCTGGTGAAGCGAAGTTCCAACGTCTTTTCGGTTTGTCCATTGGGCTGCGCAGACTGGCCCCGAGCACGCGACAGCATTTCAGATATGCTAATGGCTCCGGCTTGGCTGGATTGCTCGGCGTCTGCAGCCTGACGGGTGATCAGGTTGAGATCCGGAGTTTGTAAGGTGGTTGCACAGCCGGATGCCAGAGCAACGGTGCTGGTAAGTGCTGCGAATCGGATAGCTCTGATCAGGGCGGACATCATTATCTTTCTCCGTAGTAAGCCTGCATACGTGCAGCGATTGGAAAAGAGATCGCAAAGTCCGGGCCAGAATCGAATTTAGATGTTGTTCAATATGCGAGAACCCTTATAAAACGGGCACTTCAGGATAGTTTGTAAACTTGAGGTAAGTGTCTTTGTTAGGGTTGAAAGCGGATGAATGGTGCTAGATGACGTCTGATGTTCGATGAGCCTCTCAATTCGTTTCGCATTTTGCGAATAGCGGGGCGAGTTGCAGATTGAATGCTTAGCAGAATAAAAAACAGCCTGTATCAGACCCGGAATGTCCGATACAGGCTGAAAGGCCTGACCATAGATAGGGTGTTGCTCAGCCTCAGGCTGGGAGTGTTGAAAGTATGTGTTGCAGGTCTGTTGCGCGTTGAAACCAACTTTCCTGGGCAACGCGTGCTTTGCGTGCCGCCCGTTCACGTGCACGAAATTCCGGGCTGTGTCGATACTGTTGCTCGATCATTGCGGCAAAAACGTCGGCTCGGTTACTGATATGTATGAGGTCACGATAACCGTCGAGTGCAGGAAAGTCGGTTGTGATCACTGGGCTGCCAGCAGCCAGATATTCCCGAAGCTTGAGAGGATTGCAGGCGTCAATTTGTGCGTTGCGCTTAAAGGGGAGTAGTCCTGCGTCCCAGTGTTGGCAATAACCGGGCAGTTCGTGATGGGGTTTGGCGCCCAGCCAGCGGACGTTGGGTTCTGCCAGCAGCATACTGATGTCGGTTTTTGCAGGGCCAATCAGGACAAAGGTCCAATTTGGCAAGCGTCGGGCAACGGCAGTAAAAAGCGACTGATCAAACCAGCCGGCGAGCGATCCGTAGAATCCGGCAACGGGTCCTGCAGGTAGATCGTTGGCGCGGGGTTTACGTTTCCCGAAGAGTTCCGTATCAACTCCGTGGGGTAACACTCTGGTTTTGTGACTCGGAAATTTGTTTGCCAGAGTGTTGCTGGCTGTGATGATCAGGTCACATTTGTCTGCTAATTCCTGCTCCATGGCCATGACCGGAGTATGGTCAACGCCGTCTAGAGCAGAAAAATCATCGCCACAATAGTAGATCGCTGCACGTTCGCCGAGCTTTCCTACCACATCCACGGCGGAGGGGAGGGATGTCCAGAGTAGCGGCTGACGATCACTTTGCTCAATCAGTGGGCGCAGTTTACGTACCAATAATGTTTGGTTGATCCGTCTGGCTGTATGGCTGCCTGGCCATGAGAGTGCGCGTGGCTGAATAATATGGGGCGGATGAGGTGCATTGCCTGCCGGTTTATTCATCGTGTGCTGGGTTAGCATCGCACGTGCTTTTTGGACTGCGCGTTTTAGATCCTGACGGTTGAACCGTGGGCGACGTAACCCTAGTGAATTGACCCAAACGATCTCCTGTTCAGTCATCAAGTGGTGGATCAGGTGCTGAGTGCTGCTTGGATGACGCCCCCAATCCTCGCCGAAAACCAGCATATCGATATTCATGCTGCACCTTTCCTTAGCTGCTCTGCGCCGCCGGTGGTGTCTGATTCTGCTGTGAGTGTCTTGATCACTTTGGCCGGTACGCCAGCGGCCAGAACATAGGCAGGCAGGTCACGCGTTACCACGCTACCGGCAGCAACAATCGTTCCTTCGCCAATCGTGACACCTTTCATAACGGTAACGTTTGAGCCCAGCCACACGTCCCGTTCCAGGATGATATCGCCGACCTGATCATCGGTGTCCGGTAATCCTTTTGCCCGGGCAATCGGGTCGACAGGGTGGCCTGGGTAGCCCGCAAGAAAACCACGTCCGGCAATGCGCACATTGTCACCGATAACCACTTTTGTACCTACGGCGATGGTGGTTTGCCAGCCAATCCCAACGTTCTTTCCGATCTTCAGGATGGGGGTCTCACGGCTGCTCCAGCGCCCGGAAAAGGTCGTATGGCCGGAGATTCTGCAGTCGTCGCTGATCTCAAGAGCAAGGCTGCCCTGGATCAATGGCATGCCGCCGTAAAGATAAAGTCGGCGACACGGTGCACTGAGACGGGTTTTGAACATCGGCGTCCAGTATGTGAACTGAATGAACGTGCTGAACAGGTTGCAAATCAGTTGGTGTGTGATCCTTAGCGGTGTGTAGATGAGTGGGATACTGGGCATCTCAACCTGACGCAGGTTGCCGTGCAGGCCTTTAATCGTCAGGGCGAGAGGGTGATCTGCGGTTTTGACCCATTGTTTGAGTGTCTGCAAATTATTCATATTCGGTCACCGGTTTAGCCAGGTTAAGAGGAAGGTCCATATCTGCACTTTTTGCACGAGCTGTGTGATAGGCAATGAGCTGCAATGCGGCAGCGTGCAGAATGGGACTGATAAGGGAGGGGATATCTGGGAGTTCTATCTTCTCGACGTGTGATTGCTTTACCGCGTCTAAGCTGACCTTGTCTGCGAGTAAGATAGGCTTGATCTCGGGCGCGCAAACACTGAGTGTATCTGTCAGTGTCTTGAGTGTGCGTTCATCCTGTGATGCCAGTGCCATGATGGGCATGTTGGTTTCAAGCAGGCTGATAGCACCGTGTTTCAGTTCGCCTGTGGCGATACCTTCAGCGTGGAGATGGCAGATCTCTTTGAACTTTAATGCACCCTCCAGCGCTAAAGGATGGCTACACCCATAGCCTGTTAAAATGAGATGGCTATATGCGGCGAGTTGCTGACCTATACGTTGATAATGGGTTTCATCTGCGATCACCTGTTCGAGCATGGCCGGAAGGGTGAAAAGTAATTGATGTAACCGGGTTGCCGCTGATAGCTCCAGTAACTGGCGTTGCAGTGAGGCTTTGATGACCAAGTTGGCGAGCGCAGCCAGTTGGCAGCAGAACGCCTTGGTGGCAACCGTGCAGAGCTCTGGGCCTGCCTGAGTCGTAATGCTGTAATCTGCTTCGTGGCTGATACTGCTGTTCTGTGTGTTTACCACCGCGAGTACGTGCTGTTTCTGCTCACGGGCGAAGCGAAGCGATTGCAGCGTGTCACTCGTTTCTCCGGACTGTGAAAGAATGATCGTGACGCCATTGGGTTTGAGTAGTGGGGGGCTGTATCGAAACTCTGATGCGATCAGCGCATCTACCGGGAGTGCGGCATAGGTTTCAAACCAGCTTTTTGCGATCAGTGCTGCGTGATAAGAGCTGCCGCTAGCAATGATTGTTAGGCGCTCAGCATCGAAAAGCGATAGCGGCAATGTTTGTAGCTGACGCTGTGTTGCGTTTAACGTACGCGAGATCGCTTCAGGTTGCTCATGAATTTCGCGATGATAAAACACCTGATTTGTTTGGTTATGCAAACGGGTGCTTTGAATTCGTTCCTGTATATGCCGGCGCACCTTCCGTCCGCTTTTTTCTCGTATGCTGAGCCGATCAGTACTGATCCGGACCTGATCGCCATCTTTCAGATACAGAATGCGATTAAACTGATCGCCTAAAGCGCGCTCATCTGATGAAAGTCCAGAGCTCTGTCGTCCAATGCCCAGAACCAGAGGGCACCCACGTTGGGCGGCATAAAGATGGGAAGGGTCTGATCGGAACATAACCGCGACTGAAAACGTGCCATATGCCCGCTCAACCGCCCGGTTGAGCGCTTGTTCAGGATCATATCCGCGTCGCAGAAAGAGGCTGATCAGTTGAGGGAGGATTTCAATGCTGGGTGTATCTGAAAACGTGATACCTTCCGTTTCCAACCAGAACTGCAGGCTGCACAGATTATCGATCGAACCATGTTGGACGAGTGTCACATCTGCATTGATACCAGCGGTCGTTGCAAAAGACTCGGTATGTTTCTCCATATCCCAACGCCCGTGGCCGATGCCGGATACACCGGTGAGGCTGCTCTCAACGATTTGATCACCTAACAGCGCCAAATCATCACCGTGTTTCAGAATCCGAATCCCGGAGGGTGTCGTGATAGCGACGGCAACAGAATTGAAATCGGTATCCTGAATCTGGCTCAGACTGCTGAGCATTTCGGGCATTACATTCTGATGACCTATAAAGCCTAAAATTCCACACATCCTAAGTCTCCTTTTGTGTTGTAAGTAAGATGTTGCAGAAGCCATGCCAGAATTTAACTGATTGATTATTAAGTGTTTTATTGTTTTTTGTTATGTGGTTTCTCATTTTGAGACGCGTGCTGAGAATGCTTGCTACTGAATTGCGAAAGGGCGACTGCTAAAGCCAGTAGGATGTAGATGGGCCATGTGAAGCCCATTGTTAGAAAGGTACCCGATACGCAGAACCCGACGAGTCCCGCTTGTACGGACTGAGCACATGCATACAGACAGGGGCGATAGTAAGTCGCGCAGGAAGGAGAGAAGCTACGGGTGGTCTTAAGTCCGATACGGGCGATCAGAATGATCATCGTGACAAACATGCCTATTCCCAGCAGGCCGGTTTCAGCCATGACACCAAACCATGTGCTGTGTACTGCATGGTTTTTCCCATCCCAATGGGGGCTGTAGTCAAAGTAGTTGGATATAAAGTTATTAATTCCAACGCCGGTTAGTGGATGATGTATCGCCATACCCATAGCGGCTTGCCAGGCATAGATACGCCCCATGGCAGATTCGTCGATGCCTTCCTCATGAGCGCCACCCGATGCACGGTCGCTCACTCCCGCCAGGACAAATAACAACCCTAGCGCGGCTCCGCCCACGCTGATGAGTAATGCTTTGTTTTCTATACGACGCCAGGCGAATACACCGCTGACGGCACAGATGCCGAGTAATCCACCACGGCTTTGGGTGGCCACGATGGCACAGATAACAATGATAAATGTGATCAAGCCCAGTAATTTCCAGAGGCGACCGAGTTCAGGTGTTAAAAGCATGGCGAGTGCAAAACTGGCGGGGAACAACAGGACCAGGGAAAGATCATTTGGGTCACCTAGCATGGAGCCTATACTTCGCCCAATCGTCACACGGGTACCTTCTACCAACTCCAGTCCATTACTTTTGTTGTGCAATGCGACTAACCCGACAGCGATACCGCTTACTGCCATGGCGGCGAGTACTGCGCGAAATTGTGACTCTTTTTGTAGTAGCCAACTGATGGCAAACACCATCGCCGCGATTTTGACGTAAGTGCCTGTCAGGCTGCTCATCGCAGCACTTCTGTTAGTAGCAAGCAACGCACCGATAACAACCAACAGAAAGAACACACTAAAAACCGCCAGTTCGCGACTCCAGAATACGGTTATACGCCGTGTGGCCAGATTGACGAATAGCGAGCCCAGCGTGCCAATCGCCAACAGTTGAGGAATGCGCAGCGGGTAAAGTTGTGGAAATACTTCATGCAGACGGAAGAACGAAAACGCAATAAAGGCCAAACAGAGTAGAAAGGGCATCTGCAGGCCTGCCACCAGCAGCAGTGGTAAAAAGGCCACTGCTGCGACAGCTGGATGTGGCAGAAACCACCAGACCAGCGCGAGTAACAGTGTTAGTCCGGTTGAGACGCTGGCCTGTGACATTCTTCCGTTGGGTGAAGGGGCAATCACGGGGTGTTACCCCTGTAGCACAGTGCTATGGCGTTTCAGTGGGATCAGGCCCAGCATCACTGATGTGATTGCAAAACTGAGCAGCGCTCCCAGAGAAATGACGCCATTAAGCCAGGATAATGGCGATGACGGGATGACGATCAGTGCGATAAGACACAATAACAGCAGCAGCGTTAGACGACGGATGGGATACGGAAGCGATAACGTGCGTTGGCTGATGCGGTACATCATGATAAACCGCAGGGACAGCGCCAACGTGGTTGCCGCGATGGCCCCCCACGCATGGTATTCGGGAATCAGTATCAGATAAGCCACTAAGGCTACGGCTGCCGCGACACCATCGATCACGGCTGGACGAACGGTGTTGCTTTCACTCATCGCGCCAAATCCGAGTGTCGATGTGGCGTTGTGTAGCGCCGCCAGAGCCGCAAGCCACGGAATATACTGGATCGATTGATGGTATGCTTCCGGTGTTAATACACGCACTAATGTTGGACCTGTGGCTGCGATGATCAGACAGGAGAACATGGCGATTACGACTCCAATCGACGCAAACTGCGCGCAACGCTGTGGACCGTTGGCCTCTTGTAGGCAGCTGAATCGGCGAGCGTGCCACCATAGGTCAAATGGCTGGATAAATACCGCAGTGATCAGGCCAAACTTGGCTGCCAGCGCATACTGTGCCATCTCTGCTGTTCCTACCGCGTCCGCCAGAATCCAGCGATCAAAGCTACCTAATACGAATCCGGCCATACCTACGAAAATAAGTGGACCGCCATAGGCTGAATACATACGAAAACGCGTAAATTCAAAACGGATTCCGGTATCCTGAAGTTGTTTCCAGATCAGCCAGGCACTGAGGCATAACGCGGAAAGCAGGGTGCCTGTTAAAACCCCGATTACCCCAAAGCCCATCATCAGTAGCGGAACCGCGATAGCCACCTGCAGTGCGACGCGACCTGCAGTCCCTAACAAATAAAGCCATGGATTTCCCTGCATTCTCAACCAGGCAAGTGGTACCAGAATAGTGCCGACTAATGCCAGGCTGGCAAGGATCAGTCGGGTTTCAATGATGGCGATCTCGCCGGGTAGCAGTCGACTGATCTGTGAGGCAGCCAATTGCCCGATGATCAGCGCGAGCGCGCCCAGTGACAGTGCCATGCCAAAGATATTCGCGGTGGCTCGTCGACGTTCTACGGAGTCTTCTTCGCTGCCGGCAAACCGAAACAGTGTTTCGGCCAGGCCCATACCGATGACAATACTGAGCAGGTCGGCGAGTGTCTGTAGTACATCCAAACGACCGTAGTCAGCAGGTGTGAGGTAGTGGGTGGCTATGGGCACCATAATGAGCGCAAAGCCCTTGGACAGTGCTAGCGCGGCAGCATAGACAAGACTGTGCTGTAGGGCGCGGGGTAACTTGGTCAGTCGCGTAAGCATGGCTCCATCTCCTTAATCCTGACGATAAATGGATCATTGCGAAAAACAGGCCATGCATTTAAATCTACATGAAAACAATAAGTTATAGTGTTTTGTGGAAGTGGATTGTTAGGTTGGTTCTGGCGAGCGTTGAGGGATTCGCATTTTGCGAAACAGTTTGCGACTAGCGTGGTGTAAACAATTGCAATGAAAGCGGGTGCATTGAGAGAGTATTGAATAGGAAATAACTAAAAGGGGCCGGCAGAATGCTGCATACCGGCCCTGGTTTTCGATGGGTGATTAGGACTTACGCTTTCTTACCCGGTTTGCGACGACGGTACATCACCATCATGCCAAACGCCATCAGCGCCATTCCTGACATACTTTTCCCCATTGCCGGTGCGGGAGCGGCTTGCATATTTATGACGGTTTGAGTGGTCGGAACAAAGGCATACATGGCATCTACTGGATCGGTACGAATACGGAACACTGCATCATTGAAGTCATTGTCGCCATAGGGACGGACCAGATCTTCAAACCCTATAATGATATCGTTGTCGGCTGATAGCGAGTTCATCATCGCAACGTGGCGTGCATTTATGTCCGTATTGTCTGAGGTGGCACTGGCACTGTTCTCGGGGTTAAGAAAGTCTACTGTGTACATCGCCAGTGTATTCTTGTTGTTGTCCCAGCTATTTACCTTCTTACCTGACCAGGCATTTTGTAATACGAAGAAACCCATATTGGTTCCGTCGGAAAACGTTGTACCTCCTGTCATGTCGAAGTCGGTTCCATTTACATTGGTGATATTAGCTCCGCCCAACACTACTGTATCGCCAGCATTCAGGCTGCCGCCGCCGCCCGTTTCTGACACATTGTTAAAGATCATGCCTGCAGTGATACCGCTGACTGATGTCAGCTCTTTAATTGCCACGTGGCCATCGTTATTGGTATCAATATCGCCAAAACTTAAGCTGTCGAAGGTATCGTCGGCAAAGGTGAAATACCCCAGCGAGTTTCGATAGCCTGCACCCTCGTCAAGAAATGTGATCCCCACATGGGCATCCGACTGGAACGTAATATTGGGGTTATAGTCTGTGTTCAGATACTCCTGATTTACATTGGCGCTTTCAGGTAGCGCGTTTTGAACCTCTTGTACAAGGCCTGTGGGCAGGTCAATGTTGACCAGTGTGTCGGTTGCGTCGTCAGCGGCGTGAGCGCTGGTTACAAAACCACTGCTCAACAGTGCCGCCAAAGCGCTTCGTTTCAGATGTAATGTGTTCATTGGAATCTCCTTTTATAGAGTCAGTACTGAATACGATGTTGCTACTCCTTAGGTTTAAGGTTGGTATGAGAGGAAACCGCGGCCGAAAGCGGCTCCGCCTAATCTGTCAGATCTCTCTTAGCCTGAGTGCAGCGTGCTCAGCTAACGCGCAGTCACCTTGTTCTGCGAATGCATAAGGTTGTTTCTTTTCACCGCCAAAGGGTAGTCCCTGAAAGGCGCGCTCTTGAAATATGGTGAGTGTGTAGAGCAGCTGGGGGAACTCGGCATATATCCCACCCGAAAAAATGATTCCGTAACGCAGCTCCGGGTTATCAAATAGCCGAGTAAGTACTGCGCTCCCCTCAGCATTGCGATAGAGCGGTAGCAGGGCAATCGTTCCGCGACAGTGTGGGTGTCGAAAACTGGTTACGCGATAAGGTCCCTGGTTGGCTGCTGCAAAGCTGCCGACCTGATTCAGCCCCGGAACGTTAAACGTTACCGGGGTTACGACAGTGTGCGGTCTCTGACTCGCTTTATAGATGCGAGTCGCGGGTGCCAGTGTTAGAGCGGGAAACAGAATTATGAGCAGTAGGCTGAATGTAAGCTGAGGTGTCTTCATGACGCGTTCTCCATCGAACACAGAGCAAAGTACTGATCAGGCCCAATCCTTCATATATGCCGGCTCCCATGCCTTGATGGAGTAATTCATACCATTCCGGATCGAGCGCCATTAACGCTAAACGTAGGGCGTTCAAAGCGACTACCAGCATGGCGATCAGAATGATGCGCGTGAGATCGGTGTAGCGTACGTGTTGATGCACCATCTGGGTTAATGCGAGCCAAAGAAGAAGTGAGAGCGACAAGTTACCGAATGCAGAGCATCCCGTTAGGATGAGCAAGCTATAGCCATTTGGCTGAACAATCAGATTGTTGTTTACGACAAATTCCTGGTTAAACATCTGCAGCATGAGAGCGGCAATACTGGCATCAAAGCTGAGTATTTCGGATGAAAAGAGAGTCAGGCATACACGGCTGACAGGCTCTCTCAATGCGACTGCACAGACCAGAATGGTTACCGCGCGGCTGTAGTGGTCATGCCGAAAGGCTGAACGCCACAACAGGACGAGAACAGCGGCGATACACCAGCTGAGCGTTGCCAGTGGTATCGCTAGCATCAGGCTTAAAAGCAGGCACAACAGTAAAACGATATTGGGCGGCGTCGTACGATCAATATCACTGCGGTTATATAACCAAACCGCGATCGCAAGGCTTAGCCAGATAACAAAGCTCTGGCCGAAACCCTGCAGCAATGCATCGACAAATCCTGATACGCGAATATGTTCTATCGTCGCAGGCAGGATGGCGTTGAAGATGGCCAACGCTATTAGCAATGGCAATAACGGTGGCACTTTCAGGTCGCTGCTCTGGCACCCAATCAGTGTACGGATCATAGATGCCCCTTGTCTGGACTGATCCGAAAGTTGGACTGTGGGTGAAGTGACTGGCAGTAGAGGTCAACAATCCTGGGGCATACAACATCGCTGGAATATTCTCGATTAATACGCGCACGGGCGGCAGTTCCCATTGCATGACGTTGTTGTTCAGACAATGTTATCCACGTATGGATCGCTTGTTTAAAGCTGGCGTTGTCATCGGGGTCAATGAGCCACCCGTTCTGTCCATGAGCTATCAGCTGAGGTAATGCACCGAGAGAAAAGGAGACAACAGGGATGCCACGAGCCATCGCTTCCAATGCGACCAGTGGTAACCCTTCGCAACGGCTGGTAATACAGAGCAACCCAATCTTATGCCAGTGCATCTCCATGGTGACGTTACCGTTGAAATGCAGATGGGGTTCAGACATTTCCAGTTCTTTACGCAGTGGACCATCACCGTACACCTGAAGGTCGGCCTCTTTGGCAAACTGACGTGTCATGAGGGCGAATTGATCGGGGCCTTTTTCTTCTGATAGGCGTCCCACGAATGCGACCTGTTGCCCGGGTGGGGTGGGGATATGGTTTCCTTTCACAAAGTTGGGCAGCAGCAGTGACTGGGCCGGAAGTCGGTGCTTGATCTCTGGACTGACACAGATCGTTCCGCTGGCCAATACCGACGTGAATGCATCTAGCCAGGTGTAGAATCGCAACTTGCCGCTACCCACATCGCCGTTATGGTAGGTGGATACCACCGGTGTACGGCAGAGCTTGCCCACTAAACGCCCGATCAGTCCTGCTTTATATCCATGGGTTGCTAACAGGCAGTCGTGTTTTGTCAGTAGTTGGATCAGTGCTGTAGTGCCGTTTAAGGTGCGCGACTTGATATGCGCCGATGCCAATTTTTCCTGCAATGGATGAGGGTTGCCATAGCCACGAAGAAATACAATTTCAGTGCGATATCCATGTGACGCTAACCAGCGAGTGAGATTGAGGATGTGGCTTTCAATGCCCCCGATGGTGCGGCTATCCACCAGTTGAAATATTGTTTTTTGATGTAACAGCATATAGACCCCCTTGTGCTTTCTTATCTATAGAAGCAAACACGTGGCCAGAGCTTTATAACATCCTAAATATCAGAGGGTTAGGTGATCGTGGGCATCAAGTGTTGAGTCTGGTGTCTGTTATCGTGCGATTAATCCGCAGACTGCAACGACAATTCTCATTTTGCGATTCAATGTGATGCTAACAATCAATCGAAAATTTATAACATATTGAAAAATAAGATATAAATAGATTGGCCGCGCAATTGCTAGATACTCGTCAGACATTTGAGAAAAGGAGACTGACATGAGATATCTGGTAACCGGAGGATGCGGTTTTATTGGCTCCCATCTATGTGATGCGTTGATTGAAAGGGGGGATCAGGTACGTGTTCTCGATAACCTGTCGACGGGGTCAGTAGATAATTTGAATGATAAGGCAGAACTGGTATTGGGTGACGTTGCTGATCCCGCGATTGTAAAAGCGGCAATGGTGGAAGTGGATGGCTGTTTTCATCTGGCGGCCATCTCGTCGGTTGAGCAATCGGTCACTGACTGGATTGGTACACACCGGGTAAATCTGCAAGGAACGATCAACGTGCTGGATGCTGCACGGGCTGATGAAATTCAACAATCTACACCGGTGGTATATGCCTCTTCTGCAGCGGTGTATGGCGATAATGCGACCGTGCCTTTGGATGAACGTTCAACGCCTCGTCCGATCAGTGCGTACGGTGCAGATAAATTAGCCGGGGAATACCATGCTCGTGTGGCATGGCTATCTCATGGTATTTCTACCGTCGGACTACGCTTCTTTAACGTATATGGCCCACGACAAAACCCTGATTCGCCGTACTCGGGTGTTATTTCTATCTTTATCGATCGTCTCAAAAAGGAGCAACCGCTCACAATATACGGAGATGGGCGTCAAACACGTGATTTTATCTATGTAGATGATGTGGTGTGTTACTTGATGGCTGCGATGGACAAGCAACGGGGTGAAGCATCGGTGTACAACGTATGTACCGGCCAGTCTACGTCTATCAATCAGCTGGCGCAGGTGTTATCGATGATTTCGGGCACCAAGGTGGATGTTGAATATGCGACGGCTCGCTCTGGAGATATTGCGGTTTCATTGGGTGATCCAGGTAAAACTGTCAAGCGTTACAACATGACCTCTCAGGTTGAATTGGGCAAAGGGTTGCGCCTGATGCTTGAATCGATGCATCAGGCGTCTGAGGCAGAATCGACATAATCAAAGCGTTTGTGGACACCGCTTATCGGGTAAGCCGTTTAAGTTGATGAACGGTCAGGCCGAGAACAACGCCCCAGAACGCCGATCCAACCCCCAGTATTGTCAGCCCGGAGGCCGTGACCATAAAGGTCAGCAGGGCCTCTTCGCGTTCTGACTCATCACCCAAAGAGGCCGCCAGACTGTTGCCAATGGTGCCAAGCAGGGCGAGTCCCGCAATGGCGACAATCAGTGCGGTCGGAAACGCATCAAAGGCTGCCGCGACAGTGGCACCGAAGATACCGGTCAGGCAATAGAAAACCCCCGCCCAAATTGATGCAAAATAACGTTTCTGTGGATCGGCATCCGCTTCTTTACTGGCGCAGATCGCTGCCGTGATAGCGGCCAGATTGATGGAGAACCCACCAAAGGGCGCAAGAATGGCACCGGTAAATCCTGTCCAGCCGATCAGAGGGGATGCGGGTGTTTGATAACCGTTGGCGCGTAACACGGCTAAACCTGGCATGTATTGGGATGTCATCGACACAATAAACAGGGGTATCCCGACACCTATCAGTGATTGCAGTGAAAACTCGGGCATCATTAATACGGGTGTTGTGATTTGCCAGCTCATATTTTCAAAATGCATGGTGCCCTGAAAACCAGACAAAACGAGTCCTGCGGCTAAGGTCAGCGGAATAACGTAGCGAGGTAGCAACTGCTTCATAAGCAAATAGGTTGTCAGCATCACCCCCACCAGCAACAGCTGATCTTCCAGTGCAGAGAACATATTTAGACCGAACTGGAATAGCACGCCTGCGAGCATAGCGGTAGCTAATGAGGTGGGAATAAACCGCATCAGCTTGTCAAACCAGCCGGTGAGCGCACTTAAGGTGATCAGCACCGAACAGAAGATAAAGACGCCGATGGCCTCGTTCATCGATACCCCTTCAAGGCTGGTGACCAGCAGGGCGGCACCTGGCGTACTCCAGGCGGTCAGGATCGGTGCACGGTATTTGAGCGACAGTCCGATACAGGTGATACCCATCCCTAACCCTAGCGCCCATAACCATGAACTGATCTGTTCCGGTGTTGCGCCCGCAGCAGCAGCGGCCTGAAAGATAATGGCTGCCGAACTGGTGTATCCCACCAGCACCGCAATAATCCCGGCAGAGAAGCGAGATAGGTTGAGTAAGCCGAGCATCGGGTCATCTCCCTTAGGATGAAAAGCCACACAAAGCATCACTGTATTTTGTGCGTTATAACGTATAATTGGTCTGATACTATATGTGTGCGTTATAGCGCACAAGGTGTTTGTGATTGTTTAATCTTTGTGTGGAGTGATCTGTTTGGAAGATCGTAATCAGCATTTTGCTGTCACCCTGAAAGCAATTCGTAAAGCCAAGAAGTGGAGTTTGGACCGGGCTTCGCAGGCGACAGGCGTCAGCAAAGCAATGCTAGGGCAGATAGAGCGTGGTGAATCGAGCCCCACGCTAGCAACGCTTTGGAAGATCGCTGAAGGATTCGAGACAGCACTGTCGACGTTTATTGAACCTAAGCCTGCAGATAATCAGGATGCGCGCGTGCGTACGGCAACGGAGTTACGCCGTAAACCGGTGAGCGACGACATGCTGATGGCTTCGATGTTCACCTATGATGAACGCTTTGGTTTCGAGATGATCGAGCTGACTCTAATGCCTGGTTATGAGCGGATCGCAGATCCTCATGAACAGGGTACGACTGAGCACGTCATTGTGGTGAAAGGGGATATGGAATTATTGCTTAACGGGGAATGGCTACCGATGCCGGAAGGCTCAGCATTGCGTTTTGCGGCAGATTGTATTCACGGCTATCGAAACCTGAACGATCAGCCTGCGGTGTTCCACAATTTGATTCACCACGCAAAAATCAGTCCTGATCGGTAATCACATATAGCTGTGGTGTGTCACCCAGACCTCGCTTGTTACTCCGTTTGCGCAGCAAATAAACTGCGCACCCATCGACACATTGGGTCCTGATGATGGCGTTCGTGCCAGTACAGGTTGAATGCTGTGGGTTCTAAGTCGATTTCACTAGGCAGTGACTTATAGATAAGGTTTCGTCCTTGAATCACCATTGGCGCGATGATCTGAGGCAGGGCGACGATCAGATCGGTGGTTTCGCAAAAATAGGCGGCTGAGGTGAAGTTGGGCAGACGGGTCGTTAGCTGACGCGTTCGGTTTAATGTACGTAGGTAGTGATCAATAATCGCAGGACCTTCGTTGGTGATCGATACGTAACCGTGATAACAGTCCAGATACTTGTCTAAGGACAGCTCTGTATTTGCCAATGGGTGTTGGGCACTCATCATGCACACCATATGAGCGGTCGCCAGAGGCATCATTCGATATTGATCCTGCATGACAGCAGGGATTTTTCCGCTCAGGGAAAAG
This sequence comes from Pontibacterium sinense, assembly GCF_015209595.1. Taxonomy (GTDB): domain Bacteria; phylum Pseudomonadota; class Gammaproteobacteria; order Pseudomonadales; family Balneatricaceae; genus Pontibacterium; species Pontibacterium sinense. The sequence goes on from NZ_JADEYS010000002.1 coordinate 62,313, forward strand.
TGAACGTCTCCTGCTTCCAATAGGTCGAAATGATTCCGCGGTTCACTTCGAATATCCAGTGTCATGTTAGGGGCATGTTCGCGTAATTTTGCGAATAATTTTGGCAGAAAGGCGATCACCTCCAGATCAACCGCATAGATACGAACGGTGTCGGTGGAGGTGAGGGGGTTAAAGTTTTCTTCTGCCACTATCCGCTCAAGACTCTTCAGCAGCAACTTCAGTTCAGGCAATAGTCGTTCAGCGCGCGCACTCAGGTCATATCCATCCAACGTACGCACCAGTAGAGGATCTCCAAATGCATCACGCAGCTTCTGTAGCGCTCGGCTGACTTTGGGTTGGCTCATGTTGAGCTTTTCTGAAGCACGTGTGACATGACGTACTTCCAGCAATTCCAGCAGGATAATGAGCAGGTTCAGATCCAGGGTACGTAAATTCGGATTTCGCATGATGATTATCTTATTTATGCATTTTATGAATTAAGCAGGCGCAGATATGCTGGCTCCACATTAAAACGATTCCTCTTGAAGAATCTGAGTATACGGAGCACAAAATTATGTCTCAACAGGTTAAGGTCGCGGTCGCATACCACAGTGGTTTTGGTCATACCGAAGTCGTTGCACAATCGGTTGCTACAGGTGCTGAACAAGCCGGTGCGCAGGTCACGTTGGTGTCAGTCGCAGATGTGGATGAAATTGATTGGGACACGCTGAACGAAGCTGATGCGATCATTTTCGGTAGCCCAACGTATATGGGCAGTGTCAGTGGTCCGTTCAAATCCTTTATGGATGCGAGCTCTAAGATCTGGTTCGAGGGTGGCTGGAAAAACAAAATTGCCGCGGGGTTCACCAACTCCGCATCTATGAGTGGTGACAAACTTAACACCTTGGTACAGATGAGCATCTATGCCGCTCAGCAGGGGATGGTCTGGACGGGGCTTGCACTGCCTCCGGGGAATAACAGCAGTGAGGGCAGCCCGGAAGACCTGAACCGTTTGGGTAGTTTCCTTGGCCTGATGACTCAGAGTAATGCGGACCAGAGTGCAGACGAGGTGCCGCCAGCATCGGATCATCGTACTGCTCAGGTATTGGGTGCACGTGTCGCAGAAGCGGCTCAGCGCTGGCAGCAACCGAGTTAACCAACCGGCAGTAACGCAGACTGTCATCTGCCTGACAATCTGAGTGATGCTTGTTCTACCGGGAATTGAATATTCCCGGTTTCTTCGTCTATATGGAGCCGCACAGTGCCCATCTCACGTTCTCGTTTAACATTGATGTTAGCCATGTTGGTGGCGGTTACCCCGTTGGCGATCGATATGTATTTGCCGGCCATGCAGTTGATGGCAACTGACCTGAATGCGCCCATACACCACGTGGAGTTATCGATCAGCGGATACTTATTCGGTTTTGCGTTGGGGCAGATCGGTGGTGGGACGTTGTCAGACCGGTGGGGGCGTAAACCAGCAGTGACGCTGGGATTGCTGATCTTTTCAGTGACGAGTCTTGCATTGACGCACGTTGAATCAGTAGACGCCTTACTGGTTCTTCGGGTTGTTCAGGCGTTTGGTGGTGGTATCGCTGTAGTAAACTCCTCCGCAATTGTGCGTGACCTGTATTCGGGTAACGAGATGGCGCGTGTATTGTCGATGATCGCGATGGTCATGTTGATCGCGCCATTGGTTGCTCCGTTGTTGGGTGCACTGGTCACAGAGACGCTTGGGTGGAGGGTGATCTTTCTCACGTTGGCGGTGTATGCGGGGATGGTTGGTGTTTTGTTTTTATGGAGGGTTCCAGAAAGCAGGGCGCGTCCAACTGACGGCAAACGTCCGCGTATGTTTGCTGCGTATCTGCACGTGTTTCGTCATCGAGTGGCGATGACTTATGTTCTGGTTTTGTCCTTTTCATTCAGTGGCATGTTTGCGTTTATTACCGCGGCACCGTTTGCGTATTTAGAATACTTTGAAGTGAGCCCGACGCTGTTTCCTGTTCTGTTTGGCGCTAACATCATTACGATGATGTTCTGTGGCCGCATCAATATGCGCTTGCTGAACCAATATGGCCCGGACTGTTTACTGCTTGTTGGGTTAAGTCTTCAGTCCATTGCAGGGCTGGGGCTTGTGATTGTCAGTGTATGGGATGCCGGGTTGGGAATGATGGTGGTGCTCAATATGCTGTTTGTCGGGTCTCTGGGGTTGGTCGCAGCCAATGCGACCACGGGGTGTTTACACTTTTTCCCAGAGATGAGCGCCAGTGCAAACGCGGTGATCGGTGTTGTGGAGTTTCTTATGGGGGCGCTGGTGGGGCTGATCTGGACTCAGTTACATGACCATACGTTGGTGCCAATGGCCTCGGTAATGGCCGCATGTGCCTGTTTGGGGCTGCTGTCTCTGCTGAGTATGCGTAAAATTTTCCCGCATTCGAATGATGAATCTATTTCACTCACAACCTGTATTAAGCGTTGATCCAGCACCGAGATGACCTCGTAACAGTACACAGTTATTCCAGCGGAGGTGATGCCAATCATCTTCGGTAACGAGGTCATACACCATGTTTTTCACCGGTTTGTCTCAAATTTTCTGGGTTAATCTAGTTGGTTTCCAGATGGTATGGTGGCTCAGTATATTGGGTCGCGATCACACGCAAAGCGTTATTGTCTTCCTCCTCCTAATGCACTTTATTCTCCACGCCCGTCCTGCCCATGAAGCCAAAGTGATGTTGGCGTGCAGTGCAATTGGGTACTCCGTTGATGCGGCCCTGACATTCGCCGGCGTGTTCGTGTTTTATGAGCATGGCGGCGGTGTATATATGCCACCCCTGTGGCTCTTACTCCTTTGGGTTGGGTTCAGCGCGACCTTACGTCAAAGTCTGGTGTTTTTCGTTGATAAACTGCCTTTGGCTGCTCTTTGTGGGGCGTTGGCGGGAAGCCTGACCTACGTCGCAGCGGCGAATTTGGGGGCTGTAAGCTTTGGGTATTCCGTAACTGCCACCGCATACCTGTTGGCAGTGATCTGGGCCGTACTTTTCCCGCTGTTACTCTGGGTCAGCGAATTGTTGGGGGAGAGTCATGCGCTTCATGATGCCACGCATGCCTGACATTCATGTAGGCGCCCGATTTTCAATCGCAGTACTGATATGTCTCAGCCTATTCACGTTGACGGCAATGTCGGCGCAAGAACTGCCGCAGCAATACAAGCCCGTGGGTTCTGCCACGCTACGTGTGCTTTGGTTTGATGTGTATGCTGCGGAGTTACGCAGCCCTGATGGCATATATTCTGCGATGAAAGGACCGTTGCTGCTCAAGCTGACCTATCTCAGAGACATCAAGCGACAGAAGCTGCTGGATGAAACCTCCGCACAAATGAAGTCGGTAGATCCCGAACTTCGAATGTATTGGCTTAGTCAGTTGGAGCAGATCTGGCCGGATATAGGGAAGGGTGATCAACTGTCGTTCTATCTGGATCCTCGAGGGTTAGGACATTTTTACTTTAACGAAGGTTATATCGGGTCGGTTAATGATAGTCGCTTTGGGATTGAGTTTATCGGCATCTGGCTCGCAGAGGACAGCAGTTACCCTGATCTGGCACGCAAGCTGAGGGGAGAACTGTAAAATGTTTACGTTAGGTATTGCCGTTAAGCATCGGTTGCTCATCGTGCTATTGGTGTTGGTTGGGTGCGCGTCGCCTATGCAGGGTGCGTTGTCCGATCTGTCACAGACTTGTATAACAGGGCCTTTCGCTGCAATAGTCGAACGTGGGCCCAACGTTTTATGGACTACTAAACCTCATGATTTGGCTGTAAATCTTATAGCGGAGCATAGAATTCAGTGCTGGCCGCTATCGGCGGACCTGAAGAGTATGACGCCGAGCTTTAATCCGTATGCTGAGCCGGAGGATGAATGCCGTTATCCTGTCGTAACGGCCAATGCCAACACACAATTTATACTCTGATTGATCCGTTTTCACGTAGCACCGTACAACCAAGTGTTATGAATACACATATCTCTGCACAGCAAACCCACCAAAAGCTGCCATGGACACGCGCGTGGGTAACCGGCGCGGGACGTGGCATTGGCGCCGCTATAGCTGCTGAGCTTTGTCACGGTGGCGTCGATGTTTATGCATCGGCTCGATCTGAAGAGGCGCTTATTCAGTTAGCGTCAGATCTCGGGCAATGTCGAGGCTCAATCACTCCAATCCCTCTCGATATTTGCGACGATACCCAGATTCGCGCACTCACTGAATCCTGGCAACAAACTGATAGCTGGCCCGATCTGGTAATATTGAATGCAGGCACACATGATCCGTTTCCAGCGAGAGAACTAACCGCGCAGCGCAGTATCCAGTTACTCAATACCAATCTCAATGGCACACTTAACTGTCTTGAGCCCGTTCTTAAGCATTATATCGATCAGGATCGGGGGCAGATTGCGATCATGGCATCGGTTGCGGGATATCGCGGATTGCCAACAGCGGCGGCATACGGTGCCAGCAAGGCTGCTCTGATCAATTTATGTGAAGCACTGCGGCTTGATCTGGCGGGGAGTAACGTTAAGTTGCAGGTGATCTGTCCAGGTTTTGTCCGCACGCCTCTCACCGATAAAAACACCTTTAGCATGCCAGCATTGATGGAGCCGGAAGACGCGGCAAAAGAGGTCATTGGTGGTTTACAGTGTGAATGTTTCGAGATTACTTTCCCTAAGCGGTTTGTGTACTGGTTAAAACTGCTGCGCATTTTGCCATACAGCTGGTATTTTAAACTGGTCGAAAAAGCCACCCGCACAGGAAAGTAGCGATTATGTCTTTAGAGCAGACACCGTCAAAGACGTTTACGCCTGTATCATCCGCCGACATCGAATCCAGTCTACGGTGTTATGCCGATGTACTGGCATCCCTCACGGTTGAGTCATTACCGGCGTTAGTTGCGCTGACCAGTGAGCAGATCCGGTTCAGTGACCCGTTTCACAGGATTGAAGGACAGGATCACTTTAGGGCAATCATGCAGGATATGTTTACCCGGCTTGATGGGGTGTGTTTTTGCGTGCATCAGGTGGCACCGGTTGCCAATGAGACTATGCGAGGTGGTTTCTTATACTGGACGTTTACCGCCAGCAGTAAATTAACAGGAACCTTTAGTTTTGACGGTACCAGCTGTATAGAGCTGGATGCAGAAGGCTTGGTTCAGGTACACGAAGACTACTGGGACAGTGCAGCGTTGTATCGCCATATACCCGGTTTGGGGTTGTTGTTCAGATGGCTGCAACGCAAAGCGGCCTGTCAGATGTGATCTATTCCTCGTAACTTAGGCGATTCACTGTACTTCATCTCCCATCCTCCTTAAGAATATACATGCAGATTAGACACTATCAGGAAGCGGATGCGCGTGAAATTACGACTCTGTTTCATGACTCGGTCCATGCCATTGACCGACGACTTTATACGGATCAAGCGCTTGAAGCCTGGTCTCCCACGCCGCCGGACTATGAACACTGGCGGGCACGCCTTACGCTCAAAAAACCATTTGTTGCAGATATCAACGGTCAGATTGTCGGTTTTATCGAATTAGATACCGATGGTCATATCGATTGCCTGTACGTCCATAAAGATTATCAGCGGCAGGGTATTGGCCAGTCACTGCTGAAACACTTGTGTGATATTGCGAAACATAGAGGGTATGAGCGGTTATATGTGGAGGTCAGCAAAGCTGCAAAACCCCTATTTGATGCCTTGGGTTTCGAGACTCTGGGTGTAAATCAGATTGAGCGGAGGGGATCTGTATTGACGAATTTTAGTATGCAGTATTTTCTGAAGCCCTGAAGCCCTGAAGCCCAGAGGATCCTAGGATCCCGAAGCGATAAGGCTAAGTAACGCGTTCTACGTCTTAGCCCTGTGTCTATTGATGAGATCTATCACTTCACATCTGCACGCTTCAGCTGATACAAACCGACGTTGATACTGCCCTGATCGAACCCGCCTTCACAGTAAGCCAGATAGTAGCGCCACAAACGGTAGAACCGTTCGTCAAACCCCTGCGATTTAATTGTGTTCCAGCGGGTTTCAAACGCATCGCGCCAGTGACGTAAGGTGTGGGCATAGTCTGGTCCGAAAAGCAGCTTCTGTTCTAACTTGAAACCATGCAACTCAAACTTGTCTTGCAGCGCTTCGATACTCGGTAACATTCCCCCCGGGAAGACATATCGTTGGATGAAGTCGGCCTGTTTGCGATAGGTTTGGAAGCGTTCGTCATCAATCGTAATCACTTGCAGAACGACGTTACCCCCGGGCTTCAATATGCGTTTCAGCGTCTTGAAATAGGTATCCCAGTGGGCTTCGCCAACGGCTTCAAACATTTCGATCGAGACGATACCATCGTATTGATGGTTCAGGTCACGGTAGTCGGTGAGGCTTAAATTCACTTTTTTGTCTAACGCCGCGTTACGAATTCGGGCTTTAGCCCAGGCTAATTGTTCCTGAGACAGCGTAACGCCGTGCACATCAAGGTCGTGCTCAACGGCGGCCTGTTCAGCAAAACCGCCCCAGCCGCAGCCGATCTCTGCGATATGATCACCGGGACTGGCATTTAGCATCTCCAGAATTCGGGCATATTTGTTGCGCTGTGCATCTTCCAGCGGTTGAGTGGGTTGCTCAAAAAGGGCGGCAGAATACGTCATCCCCGGATCAAGCCACTCTTTATAAAAGTTATTTCCCAGATCGTAGTGGGCGGCAATATTGCGTTTACTGCCTTGTTTGCTGTTATCTCGTTGCCGGTGATAAAGGTTGTGCAGTACACCAGTAAAGAATTGAGCTTTTGCCATTGAGGAGAGAGCGTCTTCGTAGCTGAGCGCCCAGTGAATGAGCGCCGTTAGGTCAGGGCTATCCCATTCTCCTGCCAGATACCCTTCGGACCATCCATTCGCACCACCAAACAGCAGTCTGGCAAGCGGGCGATAACTGTGGAGTACCACAGTGGCTGCGGGCTGGTTGTTGCCAAAATGGCATTGAACGCCGCTGGGTAAAGTGAGTTGGAGACTGCCACATGTATTGTCGAGTCGCTGGTGTAAGAAACTGATCAGCTGACGTTCCAAAAGACTGGGAGCAGTCTGTTTAACGGAGGAGGAGCTTGGACAGTTAATGGCTTTCATGATGGATAACTCCGTGTTTGTCCTGCCAGCTGATGCTGTAGTGTTCGCCCGGTGTACGGGGCTGGATTTTGACATTCTTGCGCCACAGGCGAAGGGCTTCCCAGTGGATCGCAGTCATCACTTTCAGTGTCATCAATGGATATCTGATAAATGCCTTCAGAAGGCCTGCGTCGGTCAGCGACGCATGTTTGCCACTGAACATGGCATGTAATACGGCTTTACCTGAATCCCGCTCAGTTTGTCGGATATTGACGGCAACCTTTTGTGCTGGGGGCAAGATGCGAAAGCTGTACCCGGTGTTCATAGGCATAAAGGGACTGACGTACATCTGCTTATCGCATTGTTGGCGTACGTGACCGGTTTTGTCCTGTTCTGCCGTGAGCAGATAGGTGTGTCGTTGCCCGAACGTGTTACTGACTTCGTAAAGAATGATTTCCAGCTTTGCATCGCTGTTGTAACAGAAGTACACACTGAGCGGATTGAAGGTGTAGCCCAGTATGCGTGGGTAACAGAGCAGCCGGATGTGAGCAGTCGCAGAGTTATAGCCGCGTTCCACGAGTATCTCAGTGATCTGATCGCGTAATTTCCCAGTGCCACGCCCGTGATCCTTTTCGTGGAATGAAAAGAGATTAAAGCGGTTGAGTGAGAACAATCGATGCTGTTCATCGAGACTCTCCAGTTCATCCAAATTCAGACAGAGTGAAAATACACGGTAGATGAACCGGTGTTTTTTGGGTCTGAACCGATGATGCATCACGACGCCTTCATACAGCGAAGAGCTGAGATCAGCCATGGGCCTGTTCCTTCAGATCAGCAAAGACACCTGTAGAACTCCGAGTGGATGACACATGGATCCGGCTGTTGGGGTCATCTAGTGTCCATGGCCGAGGAATACCGCCCAGTTGTTCCGCCACGGCAAGGCCTGCCTGAAGACCATCTTCGTGGAATCCATAGCCGAAATAAGCACCGCAGAACCAGGTGTTCTGACGACCTTGTAGTCCCCACAATAGCTTTTGAGCGGCCATCGCTTTGTTGCTGAATTGCGGATGATCATAAAAAAAGCTGCGCAGGATACTGCCGTCAGCCGGTTCTTTATTTGGGTTAAGTGACACAAACAGAGGATGCTCGGTGTTCAACGGCTGCAGTGCGTTCATCCAATAGCTCACGGAGACCTGATGCTCTCGCCCATCTCCGCGTTCCGCCATATAGTTCCAGCTGGACCACACCGTTTCCCGCTGTGGCATCAGCGATGCATCGGTATGTAGAAACGCCTGATTTCTCAAATAGGGAAACTGCCCAAGTAAATGTTGTTCTTCTGCCGTGGGTTCAGCAAGCAGGCCCAGTGCTTGATCAGAGTGACACGCCAGCACCACGTCATCGTAGTATTCGCGGCGCCCGTGGATGTCTTCAATAATGACCTGATTGTTTTGTCGAAGAATACGATGGATGTGACTGTTGAGACGAATGCGATCCTGTAAAGCTTCTCCAATGCGGCTGACATAGTTACGACTTCCGCCGATCACGGTGCGCCACTGTGGACGGTCTTTCAGCTGAGCCAGACCATGGTTACTGCAAAACCGCAGGAAACTGCTGGCGGGGTATTGAAGCATCTGATCTACCGGGGTTGACCAGATAGCGGCCCCCATTGGCAACAGGTGGTCGTAAATAAATCGGTCCCCGTAGCGGTGTTGTTTGAGTAAGTCGCCCAGCGACAACATCTCAATATCCGCTTGTTGCCCCATACGCTCAGACTCGCGGTAGAAGCGCAGTAAATCACGGATCATCGACCAAAATGATGGTTTCAATAGGTTACTTTTTTGAGCAAATACGCCGCTAAGTCCTGTGCCAGAGTATTCCAAATCCCCCTGATTGACAGAGATCGCAAAGGACATATCCGTTTCACAGGTGTTAACGCCAAGCGTGTTGAACAGCTGTACGAGATTGGGGTAGTTCACAGGATTAAACACAATGAATCCGGTATCTACATCCACACTGTCGCCGCCGACGTCAACGGTGACAGTATGAGCATGTCCGCCGAGACGATCGTCTTTCTCATAAAGGGTGACATCGTGTGCTTTATTCAGCAGCCACGCGCAACTGAGGCCGGTAATACCGGAACCTACAACAGCTATTTTTCGGGGGCGTATTGCAGCGATATTCATGGTTTCGTCCATAATGAGTACGTTGTTTCATGTTACGCAGCCTAGACCATAAAAGATCACAAAAAAATTTGAGGCCGGATTTAGCGGCTTTTATGACCTGATAGAAAATAAAACTGATCCGGTGATGCACAAGGAGCGTAGGAGAAGATATGGAAAGCAAACCGCCGGGAGATGACGTGGAAAAAGTTGTGACAATAAACAGAGATCAGTCTGCTAGCCGGGAATGGACGCGCTTGCTTGCTCAGTTCGCTGAAACCCGTGATAAAGCAGAGTACGTTCAACTGTTCCGTCACTTCGCTCCCAAAGTCAAAGGATACATCGTGCGTTTGGGGCTTACTGATGCAACGGCGGAAGAGTTGATGCAAGAGACGATGTTAGCGGTGTGGAATAAAGCGCATTTGTACAACCCGTCTAAGGCGGCAGCGAGTACCTGGATTTTTACACTGGCAAGAAACCAAAGCATTGATTGGATGCGTCGTCAGAAGTACCCCGAATACGAGCTGGAAGACTGGCACGTGGGTGAAGATGAAGGCGATGCGGGGGAGCAAAGTGTGCTCTCTGATCGTATGGCTGGCGCGATTAAAACGTTACCTGAAAATCAGGCGCAGGTTATACATATGTCTTTTTTTGAAGGGCGCTCTCATCAGGAGATAGCTGACCGAATAGGTATCCCCTTGGGGAGCGTGAAGTCCCGTCTCCGTTTGGCAGCGGATAAGTTGAAAACGATCTGGAGGGCTGAAGTATGAGCATCCGTCATCATCTGGATGAAGCAACCCTGCTAAGTTACGCTGCTGGATCAATGTCTCAGGCGATGGCGCTGGTCACTGCCTGTCACTTAGTAATGTGTTCACAGTGTCGTACACGGGCACAGCAATCTGAAGCGATTGGGGGGGCTCTACTAGATAGCTTGATACCGGCCTCTGTGAATGACGATGCCCTGGCATCAGTATTGGCGGCGATTGATGCTCAAGATGAGACCGTGCAGATTCGCTCGGTTAAACCGCCATCACAGCGTCCCTCTGTAAAGTCAGATGTGCCTGCGCCACTGGCGGACTATATTGGTGAATCGTTTGATGATGTCGAGTGGAAACGCATTGTGCCCGGTGTCTATTATTTTGATCTGCCCTGCCAAAGTGGTGGTGTATCCCGTTTATTGCGGATCGCACCCGGCAAAGCGATGTTGCCACACAGCCACGACGGTAATGAGCTGACCTTGGTGTTACGTGGCTCTTTTACTGATGAAATCGGCCGTTTTGCGGCGGGTGATATTGCCGATCTGGATGATCAGATTGAACATCAACCCTTAGTGGACAGCGCCGAAGATTGTATTTGTCTGGTCGCAACGGATGCGCCACTGAAGTTTACAACCCTGTTAGGTCGCCTGGTGCAACCGATGACCGGCTTTTAAGCTGAAGCATAAACGAATGCAGGAGAGCATCGACATGAACGATATAGCCAGCCTTTCAATTCCAGTGGGTATCAGTGCCTGTCTGTTAGGACAGAAAGTACGTTTTGATGGTGGTCACAAACGCTCTGTTTATTGTCTCAACATATTGAGCGAGTGTTTTGATTTTAAACCCTTCTGCCCGGAAGTTGCGGCAGGCCTTGGGACACCGCGTCAACCTATTCGTTTAGTGGGTGATGCCGCTGACCCACGCGCTTTAGGCACCCGGAACCCGGATCTTGATGCAACCGATGGCTTGGCCGAGCATGCTGATTTTGTGACTGAGCACCATCCCGAACTCTGCGGTTACGTCTTGATGAAAGGCTCGCCAAGTTGCGGAATGGAGCGGGTGAAGGTCTATCACCCCAATGGTATGCCCAATGAAGCGGGTAGCGGAATTTTCGCCGCACGTTTGATGGCCAATAATCCTGCGTTACCGGTAGAGGAGGAGGGGCGTCTCAATGATGCGGTGCTACGTGAGAACTTCATTACGCGTGTCTTCGTCTATTACAACTGGCAACAAGAGGTTGCGACCGATCCGTCCGTTCACAGCATCATCCAGTTCCACAGCCGACATAAATATCAGCTGATGGCACACTCGTATAAAGGCTACAAAGAGTTAGGACGCTATCTGGCAAGTGATGCGCCACAACAGCCGTTGGATGAGGTGATGAATCACTACATTCTGACGTTGATGACTTTCCTGAAGGAACGTGCCAACCGTAAGAGTCACACCAATGTGTTGATGCACATTATGGGGTACATGAAGAAGGACCTTGATCAGGACACCAAACAGGATCTCCTGACCACGATCGAGGAATACCGTACACGAAAAGTACATCTGGTCGTTCCGCTGACATTGCTGAAGCACTACCTGAAACGACATGGTAATGACTATATCCTCTCCCAGGCGTATCTTGATCCTTACCCGCATGAGCTGGGACTGAGAAACTATATCTGATCGCTTATCTACCACAGGGAGGTGGCACGATAAAACAGATCTGAAGGACATTCTATGAAACTGGTTTGGTTCAGAAATGACCTGCGGGTGCGTGATAATCAAGCGCTCTACCGTGCATGTGAGGCATTCAATGGGATTCCGGTTGTTGCCGTTGCTGTACTGACTCCAGCGCAATGGTTGATGCAGGATGAAGCGAATAGCCGTGTTCAGTTTTGGTTGGCGAACCTTCGTGAGTTGAGCAAGGATCTGGCGGCGCTGAATATCCCGTTAAAAATTCTCCGAGCGGGCAGTAACAACGAAGTGCCCGATCAACTTTTGGCTCTTGCTACAAGGCTTAACGCAGAATCCATCTACTTTAATCATGAGTATGCTGAGTATGAACAACGCCGAGACGACGCCGTTCAGATGCTTTTCCAGCAACATCAGCTAAGCGTGGAGGCTTTTCACGCCGACACGATTATTACCCCGGGTAGCGTGCGGAACAAACAGGGACAGCCATTCAAAGTGTTTACGCCGTTTAGCAGGGCGTGGCGTGTCCGGTTCACCGATGAGTGGCCAGAAACTTTGCCCATGCCCGCGCCACAACCGCTCTGCACGGTGCAGGCTGATCCTATACCTGATGCGTTGGTGTACGACGCTCCGGTACAGAGTATCTGGCATGATCAACTCTGGCCTGCAGGGTCCGAAGAAGCCCATCAGCGTTTAGCACTTTTTGCGCAAAGCAAAGCGGCTGAGTACAAGTCCCGTCGTGATTTTCCCGCGATGGACGCAACGTCAGCGTTGTCCCCGTATCTGACTGTGGGCGCTATATCATCGAGGCAATGTCTGTCGGGGTTGAGGGCGTATTCAGGTGACCCTGAATGGTTGGATAATCATTGGACATCTGAGTTGATCTGGAGGGAATTCTATCGCCACCTGCTGGTGGATTTTCCTGAGATGAACCGGTTGTTGCCGTTTAAACCGGATGTGGAAAGTCGGCTAACCTGGTCTTCAGATGATCAGCTATTTGATGCATGGTGTCGGGGTGAAACCGGCTTTGCGCTGGTTGATGCGGGTATGAAGCAGTTGCTTGCCACGGGATGGATGCACAATCGACTGCGTATGGTGACGGCTTCCTTTCTAACTAAACTATTGCGACAGGATTGGCGCAAAGGGGCTCGCTTCTTTATGCAACATCTTATCGATGGCGACTTTGCCTCCAACTTGGGCGGATGGCAGTGGAGTGCTTCAGTGGGTGCGGATGCCGCGCCATATTTCAGGATTTTCAGTCCTATGCGGCAAGCTGAGCGATTTGATGCCCAAGGTGAATATGTTGCACGCTGGATACCGGAGTTGGCTTCATTGAACGGTGTCCAACGTATTGATCCTATGTTTGGGGCGGGTGAGGGTCGGCCTTTGCCGATTATTGACTATGTTCACGCGCGAAGTCAGAGCCTGGATGACTATAACCAGGCCAGCTGACCACATGTAAACCGGAGGTATCGTTATGAAATTGTCCACGGATCTCAAGATTGTTCAGGTTATTGCCGTTATTGTGCTGGCGTTTACCGCAGTACACGCATATGCCGGCTAGAACAGAGAGTCTTATTCGCCAATACGGAGTGCCGCATTGAAACAATTAGGTCAGGAAGAGCAGGGTAATCTGTATCAGTCGTGATCTCGCTGCGGAGCATACACTGACGTATAACGTTGTTGGTCATCGAAAAATGGTTTGTATTTTATTGCAACTCGATGTGCAGGTGCGCGCAGATGTTAAGTCGATCTTCGAGCGTTCTGTGATCTGAGCACCTGCGAAACTCAGGTGTTGTATGCCAGATGCGCCTCTTTAGACCCAACCTCCGAATTAACGGATAAGTTGTCGGATCCCCGTTCCTCAATCTGTATTCAAGCTATCATTCCCTTATTAGCAGTGTATGAGCTTTGTTAAATTGGGAGTGTCTCCATGTTTACCCGTTTGTATCGCCATCTTATTGTTTTGCTGATGTGTTTGTGTAGTTCATTTGCATTTGCGGATTACAGCATTGAAAAGATCAACGGCGACCTCTATCGATTTGTGGATGATCGGCATCGTTCAGTATTTTTGGTCAAAGATGATGGGATTCTACTGGTTGACCCACTGAATCATGATGCAGCGAGTTGGCTAAAAGCCGAACTGAAAAAACGGTTTGATAAACCCATCAAATACGTGGTGTATAGCCATAATCACGGGGACCATATCTACGGAAGTGAAGTGTTTGACGATCCTGAGACGGTGTTTGTGTCTCATGTGCTAACCAAGCAGGATATTGTTGAGACGCGGACAAAAGTGGTTGTACCGGAAATAACCTTTCAAGATCAGCTGAACCTTTCATTGGGGGATAGCGAAGTGCAGTTACGCTATCACGGTCCCAATGATGGTCGAGGGTCAATCAGCATGCTCTTTGCGCAGGAGAAAACCCTGTTTGTTGTCGACTGGGTAATAGTCGGACGGATGCCGTGGCGTAAGCTGTGGAGTTACGATATCCGGGGCATGATCAACTCCACGCGTGTAGTTTTAACGCTCGATTTCGATACGTTTGTTGGCGGCCATGCTGATATGGGGACGAAAGCAGATGTCGCGCGTTATCTGGGGTATATCGAAGCTCTTCAGGCTGCGGTAGTAGACGGTATCCATGAAGGTAAAACCATCACTGATATGAAGGAATCGATACGACTGGATGAGTACAAAGATTTCCGTAACTACGAAGCGTGGTTGCCGTTGAATATAGAAGGTGTTTATGAGCGCCTGGTCGAAGAGTCGGGCATGGGGTGGAGGCCCGATCTTTGAGGGACAGTGCAGTGCGTGGTCAGTCAGGAATCTGACAGCCTTCTTTGCAGCGTGAACGGAAACGTCGACGCGCGAACCGTTGATACACTATGTCCATCAAACCTATGAGCTTGAGTCCCACGACAACCCGTGCCAGCCATCGATAATAGGGAAGCTCGCGCCAGATGACGACGAACGAATAAACACCTCGGTGCAGATCTCCATTGTGATCGGTTGTGTGCAGCCATTTCATCGCATCGCTAAACTCTATGCCACGTTTAGCCAGATTGTCTCGTTCCTGCCATATATTGCGCCAGTTCACCCGTTGATCAGTGTCCAGCCGGATATAGTGATTGATCTCCTTACGGCACAGTGGGCAGTCGCCATCGTAAAAAACTTCAGGTTTCATCGTCGCATTACTCCTATGGGTCAGCGAATTGGCTGACTGCAGATTCCTTTACGTGCCACTTCGATGATCGGTTCAGTGCGGGTTTACGTAAGTATTGAGACAGGGGTGAAAGGGGATTTTTATGATCAGTTTACAAAGTTTCGGCCGGGACTTAAACGCAGTCGTCATAGGAGGTTCTGGCGGTATTGGATCAGCACTGGTTGCGCAGCTGCTAATGTGTCCGGATGTTAAGTGCGTGACCGCCTTTTCGCGCTCTGGGATTTCGGTTGATGACGAGATGTCACGAGCGCCATTGCGTAAGCTTGAATGCCATCCTATCGATCTGATGTCTGAGAGCAGTATCAAGGACGCGAGTGATGGGGTGTCGGAAATGACGATTGATCTGATCATCGTGGCGACAGGTATTTTACACAGCAAAGACATTCGTCCAGAAAAGAGTTTGAACGCGTTGGGGGCTGATAGCTTTAGCGCGGTCATGCAGATGAATGCGCTGGCACCGATGCTGGTTGCGAAACACTTTCTCCCGAGAATGCGCAAATCCGGAAAATCGGTATTTGTTGCGCTGTCGGCGCGGGTAGGCAGTATCTCAGATAATCGCCTGGGCGGGTGGTATAGCTATCGGGCGAGCAAAGCGGCGTTGAATATGTTGCTTAAGACATTATCGGTAGAAAGTCATCGCACCCATCCTCAGTTAATCGTAGCGGGGTTGCATCCGGGAACGGTTGATACCGCTCTGTCCTGCCCGTTTCAGCGAAATGTGGAACCGACGAAATTGTTTAGTCCATCTCAGTCAGCAGGCTATTTGCTCGATGTTATCGATGGATTGGATCATTCAAACAGTGGCGGGGTCTTCGCGTGGAACGGCAGCCAGATTGAGGCGTAAGGGGTGGTGTATGAAACGAAACATTGGATGCAAATAAAAAGACCTTGATCTCCAACGAAGGATCATCAAGGTCTTTTTTACATCTGTGGCTGAATCAGGCCAGAAATTCTGCGCGTGTGCGGTCGTTCGTTTTAAAACTACCACCGAGGGCTGTTGTGCAGGTGGACGAATTGACGTCCATCACACCGCGAGACTTCACGCAGTAATGGGTGGCTTCGATGCTAACTGCAACATTCTCTGTATCCAGCAAGGTTTGCAGTGCGATCAGAATCTGCTGAGTCAGACGTTCCTGCACTTGTGGGCGCTGTGCAAAGAAACGCACCAGTCGATTAATCTTGGATAGCCCAATGATCTTATCGCCCGGGATATAGGCGACCTTGGCCACGCCATCAATTGTTACGAAATGGTGTTCGCAGGAGCTGGTCAGGCCGATATCACGCACTTTAACCATCTCTTCTACGCTCATCTTATTGTCGATCAGACACATGGCTGGAAATGTTTCGTAGTCCAGACCCGAGAAGATCTCGTGCACGTACATTTTGGCGATACGATGAGGAGTCTCGGTCAGGCTGTCGTCGCTTAGGTCCAAGCCCAATGTGCCAAGTACTTCGGTCATCAGTCCTTTGATTCGGTCGTACTTTTGGTCACTGGTATAACCTGTCTCGATCAGCGGCGTTTCCAGACCCTTTTCGATCAATTTATTGCGTACCGCTTCTGCTTCGGGAGAAATCATTTCTAGTCCTGTCTTACGGGTGTTTCCGGCTTCTACGTATGCTGTCAGAAATTGGATTGCTGCTTTATCGGAAGAGTGATCTGCATCGGGCTATCTTGCGTAATCTTCCTAGAGCGGGGTCATGCACAGATGATTGTGTTTCCCTACACACCACCACACAGTCATGACTGTTTTATTTCTGACAACTTTAAACGACACATTATACCTATGATTAACTCTACGTATGCAAATGAAGCTGAGGAATTTGATCTTTTTTCCTATTTTCAGGGAGAAACCCGAGCATGGGGCCTGTTTGAAGACCGTTTCGGCGTAGTTCGACGCCAATTTGTCGTACAGATTGTAGGTGAAATTAAGGCTGGCGAACTGACTCTAACTGAAGATTTTGCATACGCAGGTGGGATAACTGAGCAACGTATCTGGCGTATTCGCCGGACAGGAGACTGCGATTTTCGAGGGCTGTCTGAGGATATATTTGATCAGGCGGTTGGGCATCGTGATGGGAATACGCTGTATTGGCGTTACACAATGAAAATACACATCGGTGGTCAGTGGTGGCGTGTGAAATTTGATGATCGTATGTATATGCTGCCTGAACAGACGTTGGTGAACCGGGCCCGAGTGAGTAAATTAGGCATCACTCTGGGCACCGTATCTCTTTTTTTCAAAAAAACGAATTCGTAAATCAGATATCGAGCTTCGCTTCCTGGCGTGCCAGAATGTGGTCCGCTAGTGCATTGCCACTTCGCCAGGCGCTTTCACTGTCCGCGATTTTTTCCGAACCCTGTCCATGTAACCAGTCCCCACATACACCAATGCTGCTCTCTTGCCGCCATAGATAGGTTCTATCGGTATCGGACTGTTGGCGAGCATATAGCCATCGATGAGCGCGATGCTCTTCAACATCTAGTGGCACGGACATGAGATCCTGAAAAGCTGCGAGTAACTGCTCGGCGACAGCTTCTGTCGATGCGTCCTGATGCTCTTTGCTCCAGTCGCTATTGGCTTCTATTGTCCAGATTTCTGCACGTTGCGCACAACTCCTCCCAGGTTTTGCGCTATCTTTGATCGCGCGCGCCAAAATCGGGTGGTCTCCCTCCAATAAACCCGCGTTTAGACCGGATGGCGTATTCAGTGTTACAACGAGCATCCAGGCAGGTAAGGTTTGTACGGTTGCAGCACGTTCTGCATAGCGCGGAACGGCTTCAAGCAGCGGAGCTGCCTGAGGTGCAGGTGTTGCGACAACAACATGATCAAAGTGGCCCACCGCGTTACCTGATTCATCTCTGACAACAACACCTTGCGTTTCTGGCCAGATATACCCGATACGGGTGGAGGTGATGAGTTTCGCACCTTGCAACAACGCTCGGGTCAACGCACTCTGACGGGGTGTTGCCGTATACATCGTCTTGGTATTGAGTTTATGGCCTGCGAAGTCAGTAATCTGAGGTTGCCAGCCAATCAGCTCGGGTTGAAAACTCAGCCATTTACGAAACTCAGGACTGACGGCATCAAAAAACGGAGCGCCTAAATCAGCACTGTTATTACCCATTCGGCAGCCTGCGTGACGGCCGCCTGTGCCGCGGCTTTTATCAAATACGGTGACTTTATATCCCTGAATCAGCATCCTTCGGGCAAATACTGCCCCTGCCAAACCGGCCCCGATTACAGCGATATGTCTTTCCTTGGTGGTGTCCTTCGAATTCATTTGATCCTCAATGTCTTTCGGGTCACTTCTGTCTACTAGTCCATAGTAGGGCGCGAAGGTTACAGTCCTGCAGCGTTAGTTCAAGTGACTACGCTCAAGATTTTGTAATTTTATTAGGCTTTTCTAATGGAACTCTTACGACGTATATAGCAGGTCAGATCATTGATGTAAGTTATTGTATGGTAAGGATGAAGCCCAAATTGATCGATAAAGGTATTAGGTGAGTTCTTTCTGATGTAGTAGTTTCAGGTAGCAGGGAAAAGCAATATAGTAATCCGTACAACAAAGAGGGACTCTTCCTTAAGCCGAAGGGAACGACTACGCGCTGGGGTTCCGAGGACATTTCATGGTGCACACTCGCTCATCTTCGATTTTATCGGATGACTATCTACAGCTAACCCCTGTAGGAAAAGAACAAGATCAGACTGTATTTGAGCGCTCCTACCTACATCGGTTGCCCCCTTTTGAAGTTGCTGCCGCACTCAAAAATGAAAACCATATACTGAGTTACCTAAATGGCAGTGGCGCGCCGTATTTGCATGCATCTGAAGTGAATAGCCGTGATACAAAAACGCTTCTGCGCACCGAGTGTCGCATACCGCTCAATGAGCTTTCACCGTTGCAGCTGTCACTTCGTCAGCGGTTAAAAATTGCGGTCAGCATGGCGAGAGCGTTGTGTGAAATCCACGAAAGAGATGTTCTGCACCTGGCCCTGCGTCCCGCAACATTTTTGTTTAGTGCTGATTTTGAACGCGCAGTGTTGTTAGATTTTTGTTCGGCCCGGCATGTGCCGAAAAATACTGCGGATTTGACCGGTTTTCGGCCAGTTATGGCTAAGCCTCATTTTTTAGCCCCGGAACAGGGTTATCAGTTTTCTCATACGCTAGACCGGCGTACGGATCTATATGCTTTCGGGTGTGTGCTGTATTGGTTGTTCTGCGGTGAGGCCCCGTTTTATGGGTTGAACGATGATAATGCGATCGGATATGCGCAGATCGCCCAGCCGTTGATCATTGATATCAAAACGGGCGTATCGGAAGAACCTGATGCACGTATAGAGAGGATGAGCACAGCACTGAGTGCCGTTTTAAGTGCATTGTTAGAAAAGGAGCCATCCAACCGTTACCAGAGCTGCCCGGGGATGTTGGCTGATTTGCAAGCCGTACTCGCGTACGTGCCAGAGCAAGGGGCTTTTAGTATTCGAGGTCAGGATTGTTCCGACTGTTTGTATATCCCGCAGCGCTTATATGGGCGTAATGTAGAAACACAAGCGTTAATGCAGGCGTTTCAGCGGGTAGCGAAGGGGTCTTCGGAAGCGTTTCTGATTGCGGGATACTCTGGCGTCGGAAAATCAGCGGTGGTAAATGAAGTACGATTGCCTGTCTTGCAGTCCAATGGCTTGTTTGTGACCGGTAAGTTTGATCAGTATCGGGGCGGTACACCCTACAGTGCAATTGAACAGGCATTTAGTCAGTTTATTCGTACTTTGTTGGCATTACCTGATATTGAAGTGGAGACGTGGCGTGATCGATTAGAGATTGCGTTGAAGCCTAATGCACAAGTGCTGATCGATATTCTACCGGACTTGGGGTGTTTATTGGGGCCTCAGCCAGAACCGGTCCCTCTCGGGGCTGAGGAGCAACAGAATCGCTTTAACCGAGTATTTTTGCAATTTGTGCGGGTAATTTGTACAGCTCACAAACCACTGGTCGTATTTATTGATGATTTGCAGTGGGCCGATCTGGCAAGCATCAATCTGTTACGCATGCTGATGATGGACACGGAAAATCGTTATTGTCTTTTGTTGGGGGCGTATCGGAACAATGAAGTCGATGACCGACACCCGTTTAGCCGCATACTGCAAGATCTCATGGCAGAGCAAAGTCGGCTCAGCCAGATTGATTTAAAGCCTTTGCCGCTGAGGGCTTTGCATGAGGTTATGCGAGATACTCTTGGGCTGCCTTTGGCGCAGATTCAGTCCCTCGGCGATCTGGTGTATCAGAAAACTGCAGGTAATCCGTTTTTCTTCCGCCAGTTTCTGCATGAGCTGTATCAGCAGGAGTTATTGGTCTTCGATTACAGTCAGAATCGCTGGCGTTGGTCCGAGTCAGATATTGAAAGGCAAGCCAGCACGGACAACGTGATTGATCTGATGATCGCAAAAATTGGGCGTTTACCGCAGAAAACCCAGCGCGCACTCATGCAGGCATCATGTATCGGAGCGCGTTTCCCGACTGACCTGGTGACTGAGGTCGATACGGCGAATACCACGTTGGATGAGATCCTGAAGCCTGCATTGGATATGGGGCTCATACAGCATGTGCATAACATGCAGGGCAGGCCTACTAAAGGCGAGCTCAGTTTCCTGCATGATCGGGTTCAGCAGGCTGCGTATTCCATGTTGGATGAACAGGATCGTATGCAGTTGCATTACCGCATCGGGTGCCTGTTGTTGGAACGGTTTGCGGAGATTGATGAAGATACTGCAGATCACCGCTGTTTCGATCTGGTTTCCCATTTCAATTGCGCCTTAGCGTTACTGAATGAACAGCAACGTGAACAGGTGATGGCGCTCAATCTTCAAGCTGCAAAGAAAGCGAAGTCTACCTCGGCTTACAAAATTGCGAATGAATATCTGGAGTATTTCTTTGAACTAGCACAATCGTCCAGTTTAGTGGCTCAGAGCGTCTTGTTTGATGCTGAACTGGAGAGACTGGAGTGTCTCTATCTTGCCGGTGAATATGAGTGTGCAGAACGGCTGCGTCCCTCGCTGGAAGGGCGCGGAGAGAACGTAGATCAAACAGCGCGTGTGCATGTTGTTTTGATCACTCAGTACACCCGAGTCGGCCAGTTGGACAAAGCCATTACCCAAGCTCAGTATGCGCTGAGGGATCTGAATTATCCGATGCCCGTTGAACCCACGATGGATGATGTCTGCGCGGCCATCGAATCTGTTCAGCAGTTGTTGTCAGAAACTTCATTTCATCAGCTGAGTCAAAAAACACCGATTTCCAACAAGAAGGTTCTCCTTCAGCTCGATATTCTGATGGCTATGCAGCCATGCTGTTATAACTCTGGATCGTTATTGTTTCCGCTGACCATTCTTGGCTTGCTGCGTTTGACTTTGACTGAGGGCAACAGCCAGCACTCGTCTTACGTATATATGATGTACGGTCTCATGTGCACCAAGGTACTCAAAGATTACGACACGGCATTTGAAGCGGCAAAATATTCCCGCATCGTGGGGGAGTCTTTTCCTGCGAGCCCGCTAATTGAGGGGCGTTTACAGATGATGCTAAGTAATTTTGTCCTGCCATGGCAGCAGCCGTTGATGTTGAGTAGCCATGTGAGGGATGCCGCTTACCATCAATGTCTAGAGCAGGGCGATTATTATTGGGGTGTGCACACGTATATCTTTGGTTTCTATGCTGATCTGATGGTGTGTAGCAGTGTGGAAACATTGCTACATCGAACGGAACAAGTCTCAATCACCTGTGAAAGGATTAAGCAACCTGCACAGGTATATCTGAGTACCTTGCAATGCAATCTGCTGAAAGTGCTCTCGGGTGAGTTGGATAATCAGCATTCCTTGGATCATGTGTCCGGTTATGAGGCTGAAGCACAGGCGTATTACGTAGAAACCAACTATATGTGTGGGCGTTATGATCGATTGCTGGGGCGTCTCTTGCAGAGTTACCTGTTTGGCAACTATGAGGAGGCATTGAAGGTATCGTTGTCGGTTGAACTGACGCCTGCAGATTTGGACGAAGGTATTTTTCATGAAGCAGTGTACACCCAGTTCAACCTGTTGGCGCTGCTAGCACTAAAACAGGTTCGGCCCGATGCAGTACGAGAACAGTGGCAAAGCTGGTTTGACCAACACTGGACGTTGTTGCAACGGTGGTATGCAATGAACGCCGACAATTTCGCACCAGGCTATTATCTGGTGAGCGCAGAACTTGCCGCACTTGAAGGCAAAGAGATCAACGCGTTAGACGCGTTTGAGCGGGCTATCCTCAGCGCCCGGGATGGTGGTTTTGCGTTATGGCAAGCACTGGCAAATGAGCGGATGGGTAAATACCGGATTAGCTGCAAGCAAAGTACGTTGGGTAAAGCGTACCTGGAAGAATCGATCAGCCTTTATCATGGTTGGGGGGCGGGAGCAAAAGCCGCTGAGCTAGAGTGTTTTGTGCGTACCCTGAGTCCTGAACACGTTATCTCTGCGGGGCATCGCTACGACCTGCACTTGATCAGTACAGCGACACAGGAGTTGTCCCGGTTGCTAGGCGAGGGGGAACTTTCTCAGCGGATGTTAAGCTGGGCGACGAAGGTCTCGGGTGCGCAGCATGCCGCATTGTATATGTGGACTGATCAGGGGTGGTCGCTGAAAAATGTACAGCAAAACGGTGTGGATTTGGATCCGATCGCGGATGTGCCAATCATGCCGGTAGCCATGTTGAATTATTGCCGGAACAGTCAATCGGTGCTGATTCTGGACGATGCCTTGAACAAAGGTGACTTTGTGCTTGATCCATATGTCACCCTCTCTGGTAGTCGCTCCGTGCTGCTTATCCCGCTTTATCATCATGATCGGTTAATCAGTGTCTTGCATTTGGATCATCGCGATACACGTAATCTATTTACCGCACAGCGTTTGAGGGTGTTGGAATTACTTAGCAACCAATTCGCCAGTAGTTACCACAATAGTGTGTTGTATGGGCAATTGCAGACTCACAACACGGTGCTGGAAAATGTAGTGCAGAGCAGAACCCATGAGTTACGGCAAAAATCTGATCATTTGGAAGCGGTGCTGGATGCGTTACCAATTCCTTATGTTATGACACGAGAAGAAGGTTCGATTATCGAGTGCAATACGCTCTTTATGAGACATTTCGGGCTGACGCATGACGCCATAAGCAAAACGGATGTTAGTACCTTCTACGCCGATCCAAAGGATCGTAAAAGAATGCTAGAGGAGTTGTCTGATCAGGGGCAGGTGATCGGTTTTGAATGTCAGCTCCAAACCCTGCAGGGGGAACGCTGTTGGGGCTTATTCTCGGCAACTTACATTGATGTGAATGATGAGCGTCGGATCTTTGCTGCGGTCAGTGATATTTCTGAGCGCAAAGCGTTGGAACACCAATTGTTGGAACAGGCCAACACGGATCCACTAACGGGTGTTTATAATCGAAGGGCGCTACTCAGTCTAGGCAACCAGTTGCGCAATGGATCCGATGAGAAACCACTGTGTATTGCTATGATCGATCTAGATCATTTCAAACACCTTAATGATACCTATGGGCATGTTGCGGGTGATCACGTATTAAAAGCGTTTACTGAGGCTGTTCAGCGAGAGCTGCGAGAAGCTGATCTGTTCGGAAGGCTGGGTGGGGAAGAGTTTGCAGTGATCCTGCCCGACCTTGATTTGGAGCGTGCAGCGATTGTCTTGGAGCGCATACGGATGATGACCGAAATGTTGGTTGTCGCATTTGATCAGCGGGAAATGCGCTTAACGATGAGCGCCGGGCTGGCGTGTTGGCACACAAGTGAAACTATGACTGATGTGCTTGGTCGGGCTGACTTGTGCTTATATGATGCGAAGCAATCGGGTCGCAATCAGATCAAAGCAGACTAGACTGTACGGACGATAGAAGTATTGGCCTTGCGCCATATGCTCTCTTCTAGCCGGCTGGCAGAAAGATCTGGTCTTACATTGTTGCTCCGAGTCATCCCGAAGCATCATGTCTTTTTATTATCCTCGTGACTCTGAATGATATTTTTAGTCGCATATGTCGCATATGTCGTATAACTAGTCTACGCTTCAATGAAGCAAAACGTAGCAGGGTTGAATTGACCTATGAGAACACTCACAACCGGTGATATTGCAAAATTCTGTGATGTTAACCAACGCACGGTTATTCGGTGGCTGGATAAGGGCGTCTTAAAAGGCTTTAAGCTACCAGGGCGTGGCAATAATCGCGTGAAACTGGATGACTTCGTCAGCTTTTTAAAGCAGAACGGAATGCCAATTCCCGAGCAGCTTGCGGAAGACGCTCAACCGAAGGTGCTTGTCGTAGATGACGAACTTGCAATTGCTAATGCCATCCGCCGTACGCTGAAGCCTTTGGATGTGAGTATAGAGATTGCGAACGGCGGCTTTGAAGCGGGCAGTCAGCTGATGATGCTAAAGCCCGACCTGATGACCCTTGACCTGAGTATGCCGGGCATGAACGGATTTGATGTAATCAAGTTTGTTCGCAGCACTGAAGAGATCGCAAATACGCAAATTCTTGTCATTTCTGCACTGAATGAAATAGAGCTTGGTAAAGCGATTGAGCTGGGTGCGAACGGCGCACTCTCAAAGCCTTTCGATAATGATATTTTGCGTCAGGCAGTGTCTGATTTACTGTCGATCAAAGCCTAAAGCAACCCCAAGGATAGGTGATAATGGTTATGAAAACTGTCGTAAAGAAAATTCTAGGCGCAACGTTGGTTTCTGGCGCGGTTGCTATGGCCGCCGTGCCGGTACAGGCGGAAACCCTAACATTTGGGATTGTACCCCAGCAGTCTGCGAAAAAATTGGCCCGCCTGTGGACCCCGATCTTCAAGCACCTGAGTAAAAAAACAGGCACCACTATTCGGTTTGCGACTGCCCAGAATATTCCAACATTCGAAAAAAGGATGCGTGCGGGAGAATATGATGTGGCTTACATGAACCCATATCACTATACGGTGTTCAGCCAAAAACCAGGTTATGACGCGATTGCCCGCCAGAAAGACAAACGAATTAAGGGAATTGTCGTTGTTCGTAAAGACAGTCCTTTGAAAACCCTCGCTGAATTGGATCAGAAAAAACTGGCTTTCCCGTCTCCAGCCGCGTTTGCTGCGAGCGTGTTGCCGCGTGCCAAAATGGAACAGGAAGGGATGAACATTGAACCTAAATACGTTTCGTCCCATGACTCTGTCTATCTGAGTGTTTCAAAAGGTTTCTTTGTGGCTGGTGGCGGTGTGATGCGAACGTTTAATAACACAACGCCTGAAGTTCGCGAGCAGCTACGCGTGTTATGGAGTACTCCAACGTATACACCACATGCTATTGCGGTGCATCCACGCGTGAAACCGGAAACTGTCGCTAAACTGAAGCAAGCCTTGCTGGAGATGAATACGGATCCAAGCGGCCAAAGCCTACTCAAAACGATCAACTTTAAGGGCTTAGAGTTGGCGGAAAACGGCGACTGGGATGATGTGCGAGGGCTGAACATACGCTTGTTGGATAACCTGCTTGCGCAATAAGGGATTAGCTTTTTCAGGAGTGTTTGGTGTCACTGCGTCTTAAAACCATTTTAGGTATCGCCACAATTGAGGCGATTCTGCTGATATTACTGGTGTCTATGACGCTGGATTACCTTCGTAGTACGAACTACGAAGGTATGGTTAAGCGTGCTTCCACCACAGCAACACTGTTCGCAACCACCAGCAAAGATGCCATCCTTTCCTATGATCTGGCGTCACTCGACGCCTTTGTTACAGAAGTCATGCGTAATCCTGATTTGGTGTATGCACGTGTGCTTGGTCCCGAGGGTGAATTGTTTGCACAAGCGGGGGATGCCGAAGCGCTCGCGCGCCCATTTCAGGTGGATTTGGATGTCCCATCGGTAAGCGATGGGATATTTGATACGCGCGCAGAAGTATTTGAAGGCGGAGAGAATTACGGACAGGTGCAGATGGGGCTGGATATCAGCAGCATGAATGCGAAGATTGAAGAGGCACAGAAATGGAGTGCCGCGTTAGCCGCTATTGAGATGGGCTTAGTGGCGTTATTCTCATTCTTATTAGGCGCCTATCTGACGGGGCAATTAAAAGTACTGCGTGGCGCTGCACGTGATATATCCCAAGGCAATCTGGATGTTGAACTGCCGGTTCGAGGCAGTGATGAAATCGCTGATGTAACCCGTGCATTTAACAAAATGGCTTCTAATTTACGTGATGCTAGTGCCCGGAGAGATCAGTTTGAGCAACAGTTGCGCAGCCTGAATCAATCGTTGGAAAGCCGTGTAAAAGAACGCACAGAAGATTTGATCAATAAAAATCAGGATCTGGAAAGTGCGAACCGTGAGATTAAAGACACGCAGGCTAAGCTGCTTCAGTCTGAAAAGATGGCCTCTGTGGGCGTACTGGCTGCGGGTGTTGCGCATGAGATCAATAACCCGGTGGGTTATGTTCTGAGTAATATTAAAACCTTAGAAGGATATGTTGTTACCTATCAGGTCTTGCTAGAACAATATCAGCTATTGGCGGCGTTAACGGATGATCAAGCTCGCGCGAAGAAAATGTCCGAAATCGAGGCGTATGCGCAAGCTCAGGATCTGGACTTTATTCGTGATGATTTGGAGGGGC
The DNA here is from genome assembly GCF_015209595.1 of Pontibacterium sinense. GTDB lineage: Bacteria > Pseudomonadota > Gammaproteobacteria > Pseudomonadales > Balneatricaceae > Pontibacterium > Pontibacterium sinense. The sequence goes on from NZ_JADEYS010000002.1 coordinate 88,926, forward strand.
TGCTTAAGGACTCTCTGGAAGGCGCTGAACGTGTCAGGGATATTGTTCGTGGCCTCAAAGACTTCTCGCACGTTGACCAAACTGAGGATTTTCGCCCTCATGACATGAACGAATGTATCCGTACTACCCTGAAGATGGTTGATAACCAGCTTAAATATCACTGCAAAGTGATAACCGATTTGGCGGACTTGCCTAAAAGTTACTGTTCTCCAGGGAAGATTAACCAAGTTATTTTGAATTTGCTGGTGAATGCGGGGCAGGCTATAGAGGACAAAGGCGCTATCAAGGTGACGTCTCACTTTGATGGTAGTCATATTGAGATTCGGGTAACGGATAACGGAAAGGGCATAGAAAAGGGTGCGATCGAAAAGTTATTTGATCCTTTCTATACCACAAAACCTGTGGGCGAGGGCACAGGCCTTGGGCTGGCAATCTCATATGGCATAGTAAAAGAACACCAAGGCGACATTCTCGTACAAAGTAAACCGGGTGCAGGGACCAGCTTTTCGCTGGTATTTCCATTACTGCAACATGCACCTGCTTAAGCGCATTAATGCCGACGCGGCGACAAAGATGGAGTGTTAATTGATGGATTATTCTGCGCATACGTTGATGCTAGTCGATGATGAAAGCCAGATTCTAAAAGCACTGACACGCGTTGTGCGTCCGCTGAAGTGTAAGGTTATTGCGCATGAATCAGCTGTGGCCGCGCTCGAAGAACTTCAAACAACATCTGTCGATCTGATCATCAGCGATATGCGTATGCCGGAGATGAGCGGAGAGGTTTTTCTTGAACAGGTTGCAGAACAGTGGCCAGACACTGAACGTATTGTTATGACAGGATACGCAGACCTACAGGCCTCCATCGATGCGATCAATCGGGGGAGAATAAGCCGTTTTATGGCGAAGCCCTGGAGCGATGAAGAAGTTACGAAGGTTGTGCGCAAAGGATTCGAGTTAGCGAGTTTACGCCGCAGGAACGAAGAGCTACAGGCACTGACAGAGCAGAAAAACCAAGAGCTGGCGCAGCTGAATAAATCATTGGAAACAAAAGTGCTGGCACGTACGGAGCAATTGCGTGCTGTTAATGATGGATTGAAGAACAGTTATCGCTCCGTTGTACGAATGTTTTCTACGCTGACTGCACGTCGTTTGGGGATGAAAGCCAGTGATAACAACCAGAATCTGAATCGGCTTTTGCTGGGTGTGGCAAAAGCGTGCGGCGTTGAAGGTGCTGAGCTGAAGCAGCTTTATTACGCTTGGCAGCTGCGTAATATCGGTAAGCTTAGCCTAAGCGATGATTTGCTTTTTAAGCCTTATGTTGAGTTACCCGCGGATAAGCAGCGACAGTTTCAAAATCATCCTATTCTCGCTCAAGCCGCAACGTTACTGGTGAAACCGCTCTATCCGGCCGGAAATATTATTGTTCAGCACAAAGAATATCTGGACGGAACGGGTTACCCACGCGGACTTAAGAATCCAGAGATAACAAAGCCTGCGCGAATTTTATGTGTGGTAAATGATTACATTGAACTGATTGCCGGTACCTATCAAGAGCGCGCATATAGTACGAATGAGGCGTTAAATTTCCTGAAAAATTACGCTACTGAGAAATATGATGATGACGTTGTGAACACGCTAGAGCGTGTTGTCCGGGTGTTGTCCAAAGAAGGTGATATAAACCAGGATGACTGCATCGGAAGTAAAGACCTCCAGGTGGGAATGACTTTGAGTCGTGATCTGATTAGTCGTCAGGGTATCTTGCTGCTAAGTGCCGGTCAGGTCATTGACGATACCGTTGTCGAGCGTGTGCGGGAGATTGAATTTAATCTCGAAGAACAGTTTGAAATGTATGTTCACAACAAAAAATAGTATTTACTGATTTTGTGCCTTAATTGGTACTTGATGGGTATTTTATTGAATGAGAATGCATTCAATTTGTATGTTGAGTTAAATCAATAACTCTTCGGTTTCGTAAACATTTAAGTCTTCGTGTTGTAATACTTTCGGCTATAGTCTGTTTTTCAGAAAGCCTTGTTTAACCTGAGTAGGTTTCAAGGCGTAGTTTTCAGAAATCGCGATTATGGCCGCTCATACCTATAGTTATTTTGTTGTTGCTGCAGTTATTGCTGCCCGATTGGAAAAAGCAACACGTATTGCCCGACATCTATCCATCACTGCTAGCAACGCTCGCGCGTTGGCCTTTCGTGCTGGGGAAGGTGCGTCGGGGTTTCGACCCCTTACGGATTATATCCATCGCTTGGCTGATCTAACTGTTAGCTCTTCCAGTCGTATCAACCATCTTGCTTCTGAACTAAGTCGTACTGCTGCAGAAAAAGAACGTGCCGAACGCGCTTTAAGACACTTTGTCGACGTTGGTGAACGAGCGAAAGACTCTCCGTTTATTGACAGCTTGCAACCTGTATTCGAGCGTACAAGTCAGCGCCAGTGTGTGTTGAGGGACGCATATAACAGCCAGATCAAGCTCCTGACATCTGAACTCGATACGTTGGAGGGCGAGTTACGGGCGGCGGGTGTGCTCGCCACCATGTCCAGAGTCGAGGCGTTGCAGGCAGATGGCGTATATCAGCAAGCATTGAATAATGTCGCTGACAATGTGGAAAGTGTGACCGCGTCTATTAAAAAGCATATCCAGTCGTCCCAGACACTCGTCCAGCAGTTAACGCAGGAATTATCATGAAAACCCACACGCTTTACGACGGTGATTCGCATCGCTGGTTGATGTTTGGGCGCGATCCGAACAAGCCGGAAAAAATCATTGATACCAACCAATATATGGTCATTACGAAAGATAATGCGCTGTTGATGGATCCCGGTGGGATCGAGCTTTTTTCGGCAATGTTAACCACTGTAATAAAGCAGGTACCGGTCGATAAAATCACCCATATTTTTGCGTCTCATCAGGATCCAGATATTATCTCGTCATTGGGGCTGTGGGATCAGGCCCTGCAAGATGCGACGTTACATTCTCCCTGGATCTGGGAAAGCTTTATTCGCCATTTTGGCATGCAGAACATCAACTTCAATGCGATCGCAGATGAAGGCGGAAGTCTTACGTTGGACGACGTGAAATTGGTGTTTATTCCCGCTCACTATCTGCACTCATCAGGTAACTTCAATGTCTTTGATCCGCAAACAGGGATTCTAATGTCCGGCGATATTGGGGCAGCAATAGAGGCTGACGATGCCCCGATGTTTGTGGACGATTTCGAGTCTCATATTCCCAGAATGAAACTGTTCCACCAGCGTTGGATGCCCTCCAATGAGGCCAAGAATGATTGGGTGGAGCGGGTGCGTGAGCTTGATGTGAAAATGCTTTGTCCGCAGCATGGTCGGATATTCAAAGGAGACGATGTTGGTCGTTTTCTCGATTGGTTCGAAGGTCTGGAAGTCGGGCTAACCGGAGCGCGCCTTCGTCAGTAAGAGATGTTGAAGGAATGGCAAGGCTACCAGAAGTAGCCTTTATTGATTGGCCGTATCAGCCTGAAGATATTGTTCGACTTGTTCAAGCATTCCCGCGTCCCTTAACAGGGATTGATTTAGGCCTGAATCTGCTGCGAGTGGATCGCCCCCGATCTGATGCGCGTGATTGATCACGGTTGACGCGTGTAAGCGCAGCGTCATCGGTTTTATCTTGTGAGCGTTCTCCGGGTGCAGCTGATAGAGTACGGCGACAACGGTGTCCGAATCAAACCCCCATAGCTTAAGCAGATACGCGCTGATGACTGCATTGCGTTCGGAATTACCGGTCTCGCCTGAGATCAAACCACCAACGTTGTGTAGCATGCCTAGCACATAATGGTGATCAGCTTCGGCACGTGACAGTTTCATCTCCTGAGACAGTGTGCGCATGATGCCGGCAACATGCTCAGCCTGTCGACAGAGCTGCTCGTGTTCGTAGGTATTATTGGAACTGTCTTGCCTGAAGATACCTGCACAGAGCACCAAATTTTTGATCATGCCTTGTCCTAAACGTACGACTGCATCGATAGCACTCGTAGCGGGTGTCGCAAAGCCAAAAAAGGCGGAGTTGGCGAGCTGCAGGATTTTGCTGAGGATTGCAGTGTCTTGCGTAATGATTTCGGCGATGCGTTCGCTATCAGGTTCGTCAGTCTGATTTAAATAAGATACCAATGCCTTATATACAGCAGGGAGGACAGGCAGGCTATCGATGCAGCCGATTTGTTCCCTTAGGTGCAGTGGAATGGGCAGTTCACGCAAACATTGTGCGGCATGAAGTGCATCAATCAGGCCTTCCATTTCAAACGGCTTTGGCAGCATCAGATGGGCTACACCGACCGCGGGTACCGCTTTGTCAGTATCGGTTTCGCCACTCAGTAAGATACGTACGGCGAGAGGGCATTGTTGCCTAACGTGACCCAGAAACTCGATACCATCCATTCGTGGCATACGTTTGTCACTCACGACGACCCAGGGTGAAAGCGTGTCGAGCTGTCTAAGTGCGTCTTCAGGGCATTGTTCAAAAACTAGCTCCCAATCTCTGAAGTGCCTGCGCAGATTGCGATGCAGAGAACGTAGAGCACTGCTTTCGTCGTCGAGAAAAAGAACTTTTGGTTTGTCTGGCGTCACAATACAGGCTCCGATTACTCAACCGCAAAAGCAGGTAAGGCGAGATTATAGTTATTATCGATCAACGGCTGGTTCTCCAGTAGCATCCTGAATTTGTCAGGTGATACAGGAGGGCTGATAAAGTACCCCTGCACTTCGTCGCAGTTCAGTGATTTAAGCAGTTCGAATTGTGTCTGAGTTTCGACACCTTCAGCCACGACCTGCATACCCAGATCATGGGACATGCGAATCACATTTCGTACTAGGTTGTATCTTTCCTTACTTTCTTCCAGGTCAACTACAAAGGAGCGATCGATTTTTAGCGTATCAACGGGTAGTCGGCTTAGATAGTTCAGCGAAGAATAACCGGTGCCGAAATCATCAAGCGCTAGCCGGATGCCTATGGACTTTAATTCGTGCAAAAGACTAAGACTGTGATCGATATCTTGCATCAGAAACGTTTCGGTAACTTCCAGCTCAAGCAAAGTTGGGTCAATTCCTGATGTCCGGATAATGCTGCGCACCGTGTCGAGTAGTCCGTCTTCCTGTAACTGGCGGCCGGATAAGTTAACAGCAAGGAGAAAGGAGGGGAGGCCATCTAATTGCCAGAACTTACTTTGTGTTGCAGCGGTTGCCAGCACCCATTCCCCAATCGCTTCAATCAGCCCATTGTCTTCTGCCATGGGAATGAAGGTTGCCGGGGATATCATCCCCAGGGTTTGGTGTTTCCAGCGCAATAAGCTTTCGGCTCCAAGAATCCGTCCGTTAGAGAATGACACTTTAGGTTGATACACCACGGAGAACTCATTTCGTTCCAGAGCGCGATAGAGGTCGCTCTGGATAGTCATCAATTCGTTATTCCGTTTATTCATCTCGGGCTTATAGCGCGGATAAATATAGCGGCCACGGCGTTTGGAATAGGACGCTGCTGCCTGAGCGTTCTGTAAGAGATCTTCAGGGCAGCGGCCGTCTACAGGGGCTATGGCATAGGCAACACTGAATGAGATATACACCTGTCGGTTAGCGAAGGTGATTGGGTTTTCGAATACCTTGAGTAGTTGATTAATCAGCGTGAGGGTTTCTTCATCGCTACTTATGCCGGGAATTGCCAATACAAACTCATCGCCGGTGATACGGCCAACATAGGATCCTGCGGGTTTATGTTCAATCAGTTTGTGGGCAACTTCCGCCAGTAACTTATCGGCTTCTTGATAGCCTAAGCTGTCGTTAAATGTTTTGAAGCGATTTACGTCCATGTAGATAAGGCAGGCCGATGGCAGGGGCGTGCATTGATCCGTTTCTTTATCAGGTAATATCCATTCTGAAAGGCGTCGGATGATTTCACTGCGATGAAGCAGATGTTTTACGCCGAGACCTCCATTGTGCGATTTCTGTCGAACGCTGAGAATCCAGAGGCTGTTCGCCGTTGGGCGGCAGGCCAGCTCGAATATGTTGTCTTCGTACACCAGTTCGGTCTGGGTTTCGCTATTCAGGCAGAGTTGCTCTATCTGCCGTGGCGAGACGGCATGTAAAAATTCACTAATCGGCTGCCTCAAAACATCGTTTTCAGATGCGCAGCAGAGATCACAGGCAGCAGGATTAAGGTGGGAAACGATCCCTTGTGCATTAATTTCAAATAGGGCTTCGTCACTTTCCCATACCATACGTGTCAGGCCGTGCTGCTTTTGCAACGTTGCCCAGTGCTCAAACGCCATCTCTATTTGTGCGATTAGCGCAGTGTCATCCCAGGGTTTGTGAAGAAACTTATAGGCAGTCCCGCTGTTCAGTATGCTTGTGACCGACTCCAAATCTGCATATCCACTCAGGACGAGGCCAACAATATGGGGATGTTCCTCTTTAACCCTAAGTAACAACTCCCCACCGGTCATATAGGGCATTCGAAAATCTGAAAGTACGACCTGAATGTCATTTTGTGACAAAACAGCAAGCGCTTCTTTACCCGAATTTGCGGTATGCACCGTAAACCCTGCTCGCCTTAGAAGGCGGTTAAGTGCACGCAATATAGCGGCTTCATCATCAACTAATAAAATCGATTTCAGCATGGTTCAAACCTTGAACATGAATGATGTTAAGTACGAAAGTCTGATCAGTGTTGGGGGGTGCATTTAGGCAATGTAGTGTAAGAGGGCAGTGAGTATCAGGAACGGGCGATCCATAAAGTAGCGGTGCTAGGGAAGCTACATCCATGTTTATCAACAACGACACGAAGATCTCCTCTATCTTCAGACACAGGCCCTTATGGCCGTGTCACTTCTGATGCAACAGCCCCGCTGTGTGGGCTGTTTATCATCCATGTTGAACGTTTCATTCAGCGTAGCACCATATTGTCTTTTTGTCCGCGACTTGGCGGGTATTGTGTTGATTTGTCTCATAAAAACCTCCTGTCCTTCGGCCTTAGAAAGGTTCCGGTTTGGTAATCGGTCTGATGTCGTTCTTGTTTTTTATGATTTTTAGTTCGCTTTAAAAACAATAAGATAAAGAATAATCCTGATAAATATTTGTTTGAAATCTTGAAGATGATTCAAGCATAGACTATTTTCATACCAATGCGACATTTGTGACATTGTTGTCTTAGTGGACATTTTTGAATGCTCGCACTTTAAGATGTGTTGAGTGGGAAACTTTGGTGGAGATCTTTCGGATGGAGCAACTAGCAGAGACGGCACCCTCAGATAGTGCAGGCTTTGTGGCTAATCAGAAGATAAAGATTCTGTGTGTTGATGATGAAGCAAGTGTTCTCAGTTCCTTGAAACGCGTGTTGCGCGGAGCGTCATACCAGTTTTTCTCAGCGAGCTGTGCCAGGGACGGTCTTTTTATACTCAAAAACCAGCCGGTTGATATCGTTATATCTGATATGCGTATGCCGGAAGTGAACGGAGCTGAATTTCTTTCAGATGTGGCCAGCCAATACCCTAACTGTGTGCGGATATTGCTCACAGGTTATTCGGATATCGAATCCACTATACAGGCAGTCAATGAAGGTCAGATTCATCGTTACATGCGTAAGCCCTGGAACAACGAAGACCTGATTCTAACCGTTAGTCAAGCTGTTGAACGGGCGCGATTGCAGTCGGAAAACACACGCTTGCTATCTCAGGTTGAGAAGCAAAATCAGTTGCTTATGAATATGAATGCCGGGTTGGAGAATAAGGTTCAGCAGCGAACAAAGCAGATTCGGTTGGCAATGGGAAAATTGCATAAAGCGAACCTCCAGGCCAATGACAATCTAAAGTCTACGATCCGCGTGTTTTATAACCTGATCAGCCTTAACCCACATCTTGGTGGCCGTATTGCTGTAGAAGTTGGTGAACTTTGCAAATTGCTTGCGACGCGGATGAACTTAACCAAGCGGGAAATAAGAGCGATCCACTTATCTGGCTTGTTGTACGAGTTGGGGCTTCTGGGTTCTGATGATGAATTGCTGAATAAACCGGTTTATGAACTATCTCCTGACGAGTTGAACCGATATCGCAAACATCCGGCTCAGGCTTATATAGCGCTGGCCCCAGCGACGGGTCTGCAAGATGTAGCGACGATTATCAAATATCAGTATGAAGCCTATGACGGCACGGGGCTGCCGGACCGGTTGTCAGGTACGGATATTCCCGTGGGTGCGCGAATTTTGGCCATTGCGAGAGATTACATTCTCTCGGTGCATGGTCGGTTACGAAAGGGACGAAGCAGTGTTGATGGGGCCTTGCGTCGACTTGAAATGAACGCTGATAGGGAATATGACAGCTGTATAGTAATGAAACTTGGCGATGTACTTCCATGCCTGCAACAGGATGTGCTGGGGCAGGATGAATGGGTAGTATCGATAAAGCAGCTGCGTGTCGGGATGCAGTTGTCGAGAAACTTATTTAACGACAACGACATACTCTTGCTGCCGGAAGGACATAGATTCACGAATGAGACGGTAAGACGTCTGCAGTCATTTGAACAAACTGATCAACAGTTGTTGGAGATTTACGTTTTCAACAACGAGTGAGGTATTCAAAATGATAAAGACAGTGATGATTATTGATGATGAAGCTCAGGTGCTAAAGTCTCTGCAGAGAATGCTGGGGCGCAGTGGGTGGCAGGTCATAACATTCGTTAATCCTGCGGATGCGTTGGAGTTTGCTCGCCATCGTATTGTTCCTTTAGTCATTACTGATTTTCGCATGCCTAAGATGACAGGGACTGAATTTCTTCAAACTTTGGAGGCAATTCAACCCGTATCCTATAAGATAATGCTGAGTGCTCATGCGTCCCGTCATGACATTGTCCAGGCAGTTGCGTCGGTCGGGGTCCATTGTTTTATGGAAAAACCGTGGAAAAGCAGTCGATTGCTTGAGGAGCTAAATGCGGGGTTGGAGTATTTTCGACTGATGCTGAGAGCTGAGTACATGCATAATAAGGATATGATGTCGCCAGAACAGTTTGGGCTTTGGTACAACGCTTTGCTAAAGAAAATTGACCCGAGTGTCGCGCTTGGATCCGATAGGGCAGAGAGGACTTGAGCTGTTGGGCTTAATCGATTTTACTGACTGGAACGTGATGTAGAGGCATTTTGTCTTTTCTGTAAGGAGGCGGGTGATGAAAGGTGTTGTTTTCAATGTGCTCGAAGATATGGTTATCAACCAGTGTGGGATGCAAACCTGGAATGACGTATTGGATGAGCAAGTCTCTGCGACGGGTATTTATACTGCAGGAGAAAGCTATCCTGATGAGGAGTTGCTTGGTCTTGTTGAATCAGTGGCGGCTAAATTAGAGATGCCGATTGGAGAGGTCATTGGCGCCTTTGGCGTGTATATGTTCCACCAGTTGGCTGAAAGGTATCCAGTATTCCTTGAGCAGTCGGATAATTTACGAGACTTTCTGATCAGTGTGGAGTCGGTCATTCACATCGAGGTGTGTAAGCTTTACGAGAGCCCTAACCTGCCATCGTTCTCTTATGATGAAAGTCGTGACGATCAACTTATTATGCAGTACACCTCACCGCGAAAACTCTGTGTATTGGCTGAGGGACTTATAATGGGGGCATCGGAGTACTATAAAACGCCGGTTGAGATTGACCATCCGGTGTGTATGCATAAAGGTTCAGACCACTGTGACTTAGTGATTAGGTTTAATCATGGCTAGCAGCGATAATCCATATGAGGTTGCGTATACGAGAGAGAGAAGTGCGCGGCTGAAGGCTGAACAGTTGCTCGAGGATAAAGCAAGAGAGCTTTATTTCAAGAATCAAAAGCTTGAGGAAAGTTACAAACAGCTAAAGCAGCAACAAGCGCTGACGATGCAAAATGAAAAGCTGGCGACATTGGGTACTCTGTCAGCAGGCGTCGCTCATGAAATTAATAACCCACTAGCTTTTGTTCTGAGTAACCTCGAGAGCTTACCAGTCTACAAACAGGCTTTTATGCAGTTGCTGAAGTTCAATCAGGGCTGTATCAATGATTCCAGTATGCCCTCCCAGTTCAGGGAGGAACTGAAGCAGCTTATAGAAAGAGAAGATCTTGAATTTCTGTCTGAGGATATGTCAGGCCTGATTGACGATACGGTTGAAGGTATTCAGCGTGTTAAGGAGATTGTGCAGAACTTGCGTAGCTTCTCGCGAACTCAAGGTAGCGATTACGTTGAGGCAGATTTGCTGGAAGGCATTAGTAGTACAATTAAGCTGCTTAATGCGGAGCTAAAAAACTCAGTAACATTAAAACTTGATTTAGATCCGTTGCCTCGCATCGTCTGTAATCCTAATCAGCTAAATCAGGTATTTCTCAATCTGATTATGAATGCGAAACATGCGTTGGCTGACAGCAGTAAACCTCTTATCAAGGTAACGACAAGCGTATGTGATGAGATCATCCATATCCGGATCGCAGATAATGGATGCGGTATGCCACCAGAAGTCCTGAAAGAAATATTTGTTCCGTTTTATACGACGAAGCCGATAGGACAGGGAACCGGTATGGGGTTGGCTATTGCGTATGGGATTGTTAGAGATCATGGAGGAAAGATCAACGTACGCAGTCAAGTAGGGCGTGGGACTGTGTTTGATGTAGAGCTGCCGGTGTCGTCTGATATGCGAAAAACTGATACTGATCGGATTGGCACTGCCGACGTATAAGTGCTCAGGAGTCTGGGTCTTTCTCTTCGTTCAGATACGCAGGAACATCTGTGCGTAGTGTTCGATCCAGTTGGCCGATATCAAGCAGTGGAGCTGCATCGATATGTTGAGCGTTCAGGATGTGGGCGATACGTTCAAGGGATGCGACAATCATTGATTGTTCCCATGTGTTCATATCGTCAAACTGGCGTACAAACGTATCTTGTTGCGTCGTAGGGGAGCCTTTTAGTAGCTCCAGACCCGATTCGGTCAATTCAATCCAGACCTTTCTTTTATCTTCCGTGCCTCGAACGCGGGAGACGTAGTCTTTCTTCTCTAAACGATCAAGAATACTGGTAATGGTTGCTTGTGCCAGCCCCATCTCTTTTGCCAAATTGCCTGCGATCATCGGTGCCTGATCGCGCAGGGTTTTCATAGTTAGCAGTTGAGGTGGTGTCAGGCCTGTGCTGCGACTGATATGTTTGTCGTGCAGGTCGGTTGCTCGAATGATCTGTCGTAGCATGATCAGAACCTGTTGGCTTTTTTCCATTGTATAGTCCGTATGGAGGCAAGATCGATTCGCTTTGTAGTGAAATAATGCTCGGATAGCCCTTGTGGAGTGTACATCAAGGGTATGTGGGATCATCTCTGACTGGGCGAAGTGAATGTCTGGCTGGTCGTGCTGGAAAGTGAAATAGTGCCCCGGCTGGGGCACTAATAATATCTGTGCGTTATTTAGCGGCTTTACGAGCCTGTTCTAGCCAGCCGTTAAATGTTGCCTGGTGCGCACTAATCCAGCCATCAGCGTGACGTTCGATCTCACGTGCACTTTTTTCACCGTCGCGCATACGGCGGTTCTGTGCAGAGATGTCGTTTGCAGGCAGTTTCATGATCGCAAACAGAGTCGCAGCAGCAGGGTTTTCCTGTGCAAATTTCAGATTCGCAACGATACGCTGGTTGTTGACCTGGAAGCCGTAGTTAGAGCCATCTGGCAGCTCGGTGCTCATGCCCGCCATACCGCCCGGAAGGGAAGAATATGGAACCTGCAGCCAAGTAACGTCTTTACCCGGTACCATTACGCCACTGACCCAGTAAGGAGTCCAAGTGTAATACAGTACAGGTTTTCCGCTTTTTTGACGTGTGATCGTATCAGCGATAATTGCTGAGTATGAACCTTGGTTGTGGGTGACTGTGTCGCGCAGTCCGAACTCGTCAAGTTGATGTTCGATAACCTTTTCGCAGCCCCAGCCAGGGTTACAGCCAGATAGATCTGCTTTACCGTCACCGTTGGAATCAAACAGTTTAGCCAGCTTAGGGTCTTTCAGCTGCTGAATATTTTTGATGCCGTATTTGTCAGCAGTTGCTTTATCAATCAGGTAACCCTGCAGTGCACCGCCGGAATATACGCCCTGACGGAACAGTTTCTCATCGCCACCAGCGTTGGCGTAGAAATCTGTGTGCATTGGGTCCCAGTGGTCGGCCATGAAAGTTGCGTCGCCGTTAGACAGTGCGACGTGTCCAGTTGCGTACTCAACTTCCTTAATAGGCTTAACATCGTAGCCGAGTGATTCCAGTGCGCGCATCACTAGGACGGTCTGGAACGTTTCTTCGGCGATAGAGGATTTGATTGGTTGTACTTCAACTCCTTTGCCTGGCATATCAGCAGCAAATGCATGGCTGGTCATTGTCAGGGTGCCGACTGCGAGTGCAGCGGTCAGTTTTTTATTTTTGAACAACATGTGATCTCCATTGTTGTTTTGCCGATGAGTCGGTGAAATTAATTTATTGGGCGCTTTTGTTTTTAGAGCGACGTCGTTTTTGTTGCTCACCCAAAGATTGTGTCAGGCGGTCGAGAATGATCGCTAAAAGGACGATACCCAGTCCGCCCACGGCAGCCAGGCCCATATCCAGACGACCAATACCACGTAGAACCATTTGCCCCAACCCTCCTACGGCGATCATGGAGGCGATTACCACCATGGACAGGGTCAGCATCAGTGTCTGGTTAATGCCTGCCATAATGGTTGGCATGGCCAGAGGCAGCTGAACGCGGAACAGAAGCTGGCTTTTATTGGCACCAAATGATGTTGCTGCTTCGATCAGGTCCTCTGGCACTTGTCGAATGCCGAGGTTGGTCAAACGAATGAGTGGGGGCAGTGCGAAAATGATTGTTACAACGACACCGGGAACGTTGCCGATACCGAATAGCATTACGATCGGCACCAGATAAACAAATGCGGGTGTGGTTTGCATGGCATCGAGGACGGGGCGGAATATACGCAATGCCGTGTCGCTGCGTGATAGCCAGATACCTGTCGGTAATCCGATTAGTACGCAGAAAAAGACCGAGGTAATGACCAGTGACAGGGTAACCATCGCTTCCTGCCACGCACCGATAAAGCCAACAATCGACAGTGATATTACGGTCGCAATAGCCAGGCCGCGGCCAGAGGCTTTCAGCGCCATTAGCGCGAATAGCGCAATAATTAGAAAATCGGGGGCCGCCTGAAGTAGAGACTCAACGCCGGTCAGTGTAGCGTCAATAGGTACTCGAATTGATTGGAAAACCGGACGAAAGTTCTCGACCAGTGACATCAAGGCACTGTCGACCCACGTATCCAGCGGGATGACTGCTTCTTGAAACGGGTGCATCCAATCAATGGCTTGATCTTCTACCTGGGGCTGAGCGCTGCTGAGCCAGTCTGCGCCGCTGTTAGAGGTTTCTTCTGCAGGTGCAGAATTCCAGGCATTCGCAGCATCAGATGTGCTTTCTTCAGTCTGGGCACCCCATGGATTAGCAGACTCTGCTTGTGCGGCCGTTTCGTTTGCAGACGTCGCTGATGAGGTGTCTGCTGTGTTTTCGGCTGTTGTAGCCCAAGGATTATCCGCCATGAGTAACAACTCCTTCTGAATCCAGTGTGTTGAGCAGGTGCGCGCGAGTAATGACGCCCAGATAGATACCTTCATCGTTAATGACAGGTAAACCATAAGGGGTGGAGGCCACGGTGCTGATAATATCGTTCAGGCTTTCAGTTGCCTTGATGGTTCTGACATCGCTCAGCATCGCAGCAGCGATTGATCCGTCATTCTCGTACTGGCTTTGAAGGCTGTCTGGGGTGACGATACCGGAGAATGTTTTGTTCTTACCCAAAACATAACCCCAGTCGCGGTCATAGTCGCTGAGACGTTTAATGGCTGAGCGTACGCCTGAGGTCTCTTTTTCGATAATCGTAACCTGGTGTTTGGTTGCGATGTCGCCCGCTGTCAGGACGTTGCTCACATCTACATCGCGGAAGAACGCACGGACATAATCATCGGCCGGATTCTTAAGGATTTCATCGGGTGTTCCAACCTGAACGACGCGACCGCCTTCCATGATTGCGATTCGATCACCGATACGCATTGCTTCATCGAGATCGTGAGAGATAAATACGATGGTCCGTTTCTGGTCAGCCTGAAGCTTAACCAGCTCGTCCTGCATTTCGGTTCTAATCAGTGGATCAAGCGCGGAAAACGCTTCATCCATCAACAATACTTCAGGATCGTTCGCCAGTGCGCGAGCGAGGCCTACACGTTGCTGCATGCCGCCAGATAGCTCATCAGGGTAGCTCTCGCTGTAGGCTTCCAGGCCGACCTGACGCAGGGCTTCCAGAGCGCGCTCTTCGCGTTGTGATTTGCTGGTGCCGGAGAGTTCTAAACCAAAGCATACATTTTCCAGTACGCTCATATGTGGCATCAGTGCGAAAGATTGGAACACCATGCTTATCGCGTTGCGACGAACTTGGATCAGTTCGTCATTGCTGAGTTTGGCAATATCAACGTTATTTAGAAGAATCTCTCCCGCAGTGGGCTCGATTAAGCGGTTAAGCATGCGTACTAGCGTTGATTTTCCAGAACCAGACAGGCCCATGATGACGAATATTTCACCTTCATGGATATCAAAGGAGGCATTGTTGACACCCACGTTCTGACCGGTAGCGGCAAGAATTTCTTCCTTGGTACTGCCGTTACGCAACATCTCCAAAGACTTACGGCTGTCCTCGCCGAAGATCTTACAGACGTCTTTTATGCTTAATTTTACTGTCATGATTGTCCTGAAGTTCCTTTCTCACAAGATGCGTTTAAGTGTTGTATCTATGTTCCTTAAGATCACGCGGTTGGAGCGCCGTGTGTTGCTAAGAGACGTAGTGCAGAAATTTCATTCTGCGATGTCGGCATCGTCTTGAGGGTTTTGATCCATGATGCAATCAAAATAGATCGTTTGGAAAAATATATCGAAAATCAAAATAATATTTCGAAAGTTGCTTTGCTTTCACGAAATATCTAGAACGCTACTCATGCAAAAACGGTATGCGTTAGAGCACGGGTCCGGGCCAATATTTGCCGATATTCAGCGCACATAGGCGGTGTGACTTGATGGGGTAGGTGAATAGCATTCGTTTAAATACTTCATGCTTATAAGTAAATTTGCTTAGAATCATAAACTAATTTTCAGCAGCGTGATAGATAAATGCCACACGGATCAATAGGTTGTAGTGTGTAGAAGTGGTACGAACGGCCGTAGAACTATAATCTGCATACAATAAATGCTTTGGACCATGCCAATTAGTAGTAAATCCTCTACATTTTTAGGATCATCCATGCTAAACACATGTGTAATCAACGAATTGCCGACCTTATCGTGCCAGCTGATGGCTTTGGAATTGAAGTAGATGGATACAGCCAGTTTTTCGGCGCTGCTCAACAACGCAATCCTATTACTGGGCTTGGGAGTGATATACGACACTCTGGGGTTACGCAGCATATCTAACCGTATATTGCGTGACAGTTTGTCCGGTGTGTTAGTGGGTGCAATAGGCATTGCAGTTATGTCTACTCCGTGGGAGTTGGAGCCCGGGATATTCTTTGATTCACGGTGGGTGTTGCTGAGTTTATGTGGCCTGTTTTTTGGGTGGCGTACCACACTGATCGCTGTTGTTATGACCGTTGCCTATCGGTTATATCAAGGTGGTGGCGGTGCCATTGTGGGTTCACTCGTGATTCTTTCGACCTCTGCGGTGGGGCTTCTCTGGCGTTACTGCTCAAACCGTTTCAACTGGTCTTTAAGTTGGTGGCGTCTCTATCTGTTTGGTCTGGTTGTAGAACTCACGGTTGGCGCTTGTCTATTCCTCATGCCGACGGAAATGCATGCTGCGATTTTTACCAAAGTTGTGCCGCCTATTATCGTTATTTTCCCATTCGGTACGTTGTTTATGGCGCTTATATTACGTCGTCAGCGAGATCGGCGTATGGCAGAGAAAGCGTTACGAGAGAGCGAGGCAATGTTGAACCGAGAACGCGGTTTATTGCGTGGCTTGATTGACGCGATCCCTGACCTTGTTTTCGTCAAAAACACGGATCGTGAATATGTAAGCTGCAATAAGGCATTTGAAGCGTTTACCGATTCTTCTGAAATGGAGTTGCGCGAGAAAAACGATCTGCAGTTGTTTGCACCGCAAGTAGCGGAACTTGTGAGGCAGAAAGATATGGAAATTATGTCGACCGGTGAGGCTCAGTCATATGAGTGCACATCCTATTACCCAGATGGTCGAGAGGTGGTACTGGATGTGTACAAGGCGCCTTTTTACGGTCTTGATGGAACATTATACGGTGTCATGGGAATCAGCCGTGATATTACGGATAAGCGCGCAGCCGATGAAATGATATGGAAACAGGCCAATTTCGATGCGCTGACCGGGCTGCCCAACCGCAATATGATGCGTGACCGCATGGCGCAGGAGATGAAAAAGGTTTCGCGTGAGGGCCAGCGAATGGCCTTAATGTTCCTCGACCTGGATCGCTTTAAAGAGGTAAACGATACATTAGGCCATGATATGGGTGACATTCTTCTGGTCGAGGCCGCGAAACGCATTCGGGATGCGGTTCGCAGTTCAGATACGGTGGCGCGTCAGGGCGGTGATGAGTTTACCGTGATATTAGGTGAACTGGACGAGATCGATTGTGTTGAGCGGGTCGCACTTAATATTATTTCAGCACTGGCTGAACCCTTTGATCTGTCGGGTGATACGGCGTACATCACAGCGAGTATCGGCGTGACATTTTTCCCTGATGATGCGCCCAGTATTGACCAGCTGCTAAAGAATGCCGATCAGGCAATGTATGCGGCAAAGAATAATGGTCGTAATCGATACTCCTACTTTACGCCATCTATGCATCAGGCCGCCTTGAATCGTGTTCAATTAGGAAAAGATCTGCGAATTGCGTTGGAGAAAGAGCAGTTTAGCGTCAGTTATCAGCCCATCGTGGAGCTGGCGTCAGGCTCAATCAAAAAAGCTGAAGCGTTAATCCGTTGGCAACATCCTCAAAGAGGATTTGTTTCACCTGTTGAGTTTATTGCTGTTGCTGAGGAAACCGGTCGCATTCTTGAAATTGGAGACTGGGTGTTTCGTGAGGCTGCACGTCAGGTGACTCAATGGCGTGAAACAATCGATAAGGATTTTCAGGTGTCGGTGAATACCTCTCCCGTGCAGTTTCTGGAAGAGGCATGCAAACCGGAAATATGGATAAGTGCCCTGGAACGTTTAGGGCTGCCAGGATCAGCGCTGACGGTGGAAATTACTGAAGGACTCTTGATGGATTCAGGGCCTGAGGTGAGCCGTAAACTGTTAATGTTCAGAGATGCTGATGTTCAGGTAGCACTGGATGACTTTGGAACAGGTTATTCATCACTTGCATACCTGCGTCGATTTGATATCGATTATCTCAAGATCGACAAAGCATTTGTTAGCAGTCTGACGGCCGAATCGGACGATATGGCGCTTTGTGAAGCGATTATCGTGATGGCGCATAAACTCGGCATCAAGGTGATCGCTGAAGGTATTGAAACGGAAGAGCAAAAAGCATTACTGACCAGTGTAGGTTGTGACTACGGACAGGGTTATTACTTTGCGCGTCCAATGACAGCTCAACTGTTTGATGATTATTACCAGCAGAGAACCTTTGAGGGAATGTAGCGGTTTAATCGCAGGTTATGGTTCTGCTGCGCCAAACAAGTCTGCGAGCCAGCATTGCAGCAGCTATCGTTAATGCGATCACTAGCGCAATCCAGAATCCCTGAGGCCCCATCGCGGGGACTAGCAGGTCAGTTCTGGCCAGAATAACGCCAAGTGGTAAACCAACTACCCAATAGGCTATAAACACGATTAAAAGTGGGATGTTGGTGTCTTTGTAACCGCGTAAAGCGCCAGCACAAGACACTTGGATAGCATCTGAAAATTGGAAAATTGCCGCAATTCCAATCAGGCTGACAGCGATCTCGATGATCTCCGGGCTATCTGTATAGAGCGATACAATGTGTGGTGCAAACAAAACCATGGTTGTTGCGCTCACGGCGGCGAAGCCGATGGTTATCATTACACCTGTTGCCGCACTATAACGGGCACCAGAGTTTTCCTTTGCGCCGAGTCGGTGTCCAACACGAATTGTTAGTGCCATAGAGATACTGAGTGGGATCATAAAAATCATCCCCGTGAAACTCAGTGTAACTTGGTGAGCGCCCACAATAACTTCGCCTAAATCGGCAAGTAGTAACGCGATAATCGCAAACATACTGACCTCAATAAGCAGTGCCATCCCAATCGGTAATCCTAGGCGTAGAAAGTGTCCAAGCGCAGGAGCGGTGGGTAGCAGAGAACCCTGAAATAGATCGCACTCAGTGAATGTCACGCTGCGACGAAGATATAAAATCCCGGCACCTAAGGTTAGCCACATTACAATCGCCGTTGCCCAACCACAGCCCACACCACCGAGCTCAGGTAAGCCAAGCTTGCCATAAATCAGCACGTAGTTGAGGGGGATGTTGGCCAGCAAACCCAATATTGCGATTTTCATGATGGGGCGTGTTTTACCAAAGCCTTCTGAAAAACTACGTATCACCTGATACAAGAGAATGGCCGGAAAACCCCAGGATATTGCTTTTAAGTACGCATCTGTTTTTGCTGCTAATGCCGGATCGACGGCCATCCAGTGCAGCAGTGGGAGGGTGTTGTGCAGGAGCAACACTGAGACCAAGCCGAGTACCAGGGCAATGACTGCGCCTTGGGTGAGTACCTCGCGGGTACGCGTTAGCTGGCTTGCGCCAACAAAGTGAGCAACCAGCGGTGTGGTGGCCATCAATACGCCTGAGGCTGCCAGAAAGATGGGTAGCCAGATGCTAGAGCCAACGGCGATGGCTGCTAGATCTTGTGGGCCGTACCGTCCAGACATTAGCGTGTCTACGAATCCCATACCGGTTTGGGAGACTTGAGCAACAATAATTGGCCAACCAATTACAAGCAATTGGCGGACCTCTGCCCACCGGTCATTGTACTTTTTCATATCAGGCGAGGTCGTTGAGAGAGTGTTGAGCTTCAGATCTGAAAAATGCCCATAGAGGGCTGGTGCCGTGTATGACTGAAAAAGAATTAGGCAGGTTTGGATTGCGGTTGCAGATGATATTCAAGTGCGTAGTCAGGTTGATAGAGTAAACCGAGTGGCGCGTCTTACAAAAGAGGCTATGTTGCATAAATTCCCTGTTTACACGCCTGACAGTAGTCTGGGCTAAGTTCCGATCGATAGAGATCATGAGACTATGCTCATGTCATTTTCCACGAAGCATAGAGCCAGTTGCAGCAGAGTGCAACGACTCTGGAGCCCCTGCGAATTATTGCGCAGGGGTTGCTTGAGAAAGTTGACTGGAATCAGTCTCTGATTGGGGGAGTAGCTTGATCAAATTGCGTGCAGACGCTTCAACCACCGTTGTGAAGTTGATGACTTTTTCACTGCTGGTTTCTTCAGCAACGATAAGCTCCTCAACACCTTCCCAGGCTATGGAACCGGTCGATGTGTCCCAGATCTGAATGAACATGCGTATATCCGCATGCTTAGTCTGAAACAGCCGATAACCGAGAAGACTGAAACGGCCTCTGCTGCCTTGGTTGAAGCTTGCAAGATTCAGCTGTATCACATAACGGGCGTTTACCGCATCGCCAATCTCTCCGAGTATTTGACGGCTAAAAATCCCCGTACTTTGGTAATCCTCAAACATCTGTTTGTAGTCACGGGCAAGGCCTGCGTTATTGATGGCACCTAACGCATGAGGCAGTGAGACCTGACGGATATCAGGACGTTCCTGCTGCAATACGCGACCAACGATAAAAGCCAGAGCCTGCTTATCTTCCTCACGGCCTGATACGGTGGAGGGGCTCATAAAAGCCAACCCGTTCTGTTTCAGATCTTTGGGGGAGAGGTTGATTGCAAGATGTTGTGCAGTTGAATGATTTTGATGAACGGAACAAGCGGTAATGAACCCGAACATCAGCGAAACGGCTATAACTCGTAGGATCCGGCAGTCCGGTCTTAAGAGCGGGGGCGTTCTTCTACTTCGTCTGTCCATCGGTCTGTTTCCATCGAATAGAGAGGTCTGCCTAGTGTTGTGCAGAGGCAGGGCATATTAAAAAGTGTAGATCGTTTCTGAGAATTTGATCAATCTGCGATCAAAGTTGTGACTTTGGGCACTATATTGAATGTACAAATGTCATTCAGGATGCTTCGTGTATGCAGAGACGAACGAGTGTCTGGCGGTTTGTAGGCAGAGCGACGGCCCTGCTGTTGTGTCTGTTAGCCGTGACAATACTACTGAGTTATAGCGCATTAAGTATGCTTATAGACCGACCCGCCGTGAATAATCCCGTGGTGGGTGTGCCGCCGGGTATGAATACTGCGTCTAGTATTCCACCCTATCGTGGGCCGCACCCGCGCATAGCATCGCGCCCGCTTGATACCTACTCATATCCAATTCAGGTGGGTGATGTAGGTCCGCATGAAACGTTATATGCCGGGCCTGCTCAGTACCCTTTCTATTGCCGAACTGAGGATTCAGAACTCGGACAGCCACTGGTCGATAATCAACACCATATCGGAGTTCCTGTCTTCAAAGAGGTCAACGGGAGAAAAACGGCTCAAATTATCGGCTACAGCAAAGACTGCTTGCTTCCCACACGTGTCGGTTACTTTTACAACAAACGAGGCACCGATCAGTTCTTTCCGCTTGAGGATGCCGGAGAGGATATCGCTGAAATTGTAGTGAATGGTGTATCCACTGAATTTATTGTGCGTGTGGAAACAGGGACAATAAATCGGTTTATATACATGTTGGCTGCAATCACTAGTCGTGACCGTGCTGAATCCTCGATGCCTGAGCAGGTAGATAGTACGCTGTGGAATCAGCGCCTGATATATCAATTTAGGGGCGGCGTTGGTATTGGCAAGGTTCAGGGGCGCCTTTCTCAGAGGGGGTTGCTTAAGAGGCGCATAGAGCAATTACGTTTAGGCTACGCAATTGCGTACTCAACGGCCAATCAAACCACTAATCACTATAATATCTGGCTTGCGGAAGAAACAGCTATGCGGGTCAAACGGCAGTTCATTGCACGTTATGGGGAGCCAGAATACACCGTTGGCATAGGCGGTTCAGGCGGTGCTATCCAGCAATATCTGTTGGCACAAAATTTACCGGGTTTGCTTGATGCAGCGATTCCTCTGTATGCCTATCCCGATATGATCACACAAACGCACTATGTGTTTGATTGTGAGCTGTTGGAATACTACTTTGATGTGCTGGCCAGTCATAATCCACGTTGGCGAGACTGGTCTCAACGCAGCCTTATTGAAGGTCTGAATGCCAGTGAAACTTCGTTTAATATGCGATCGCTGTTATACGACATTGCGTTGCTGGTGCGTCAGAGGTCTCCTCATCTGAATTCCGGCAGCAATGAATGTGTGCGTGCCTGGCGAGGCTTAACGCCTTTAGTGAACAATCCCAAATATTTGTATCATGCAGGTCGTTACAGTCGGCGGGTTCTTGAACAAGGGCACTGGAGTTACTGGGATGATATGAAGCATATGCTCGGAACGGATTCTCAGGGGTATGCGCGTCAGACATGGGATAATGTTGGGGTTCAGTATGGGTTGGGTGCACTGCAGGATGAACGCCTGACACCGGAAGAGTTTTTGCATCTGAATGCAAATATCGGGAGTTGGAAGCCCGCTGGCAAGATGGCACCGGAACGGTACTGGAAATTGGGCGGTATCGGTGGCATGGCGGGACTGCTGAATTTCTCCCCTTGGGGTCAGCATAATATGCGTTTAAGCCCCGATAAGGGGAATACACCGGCGAAGCGCGGAGTAGGTGACTTGCAAGCAATTGAGGCCGCCTACAGATCGGGACAGGTTTTCATTGGATTAGCGAAAATCCCTATTATCGATCTACGTCATTACTTAGATGATGCATTGGATATGCATCACAGTTTTGCTTCGTTTTCTGCGCGCCAGAGGCTTCTCGATGGGCAGGGTAGCGCTGAGAATCAGCTGATTTGGATGACACGTCGTCCTCATGATCCCGTGCCTGATGCGTTTCTGGTGATTGAGCGTTGGATGGAGAATATGATGAAATCACCGTCACTAAGTGTTGGTGAAAGCCGTCCCGAAGGGGCCGAAGACCGGTGTTACGATGAAGAAGGTGAGCTGATTGCTTCTGGTCCCACGGTTTGGGATGGTGATTGGAATCAGCGCTCACGTGGTGTTTGCTATCGCCAGTATCCACCCTTTAAAGATTCCCGAATGGTGGCAGGTGCGCCAATAAGCGGGGAACTATTCAAATGCCAGCGCCAAACAGTAGGGCAGGCCATTGAGTCGGGTGTATACGGTGACATCGACATGCGTCCCTATCTATTAGAGCTGCAGCGCGTATTTCCAACAGGAGTCTGTGACTACCGCTTACCGGATAAAGGTAAGCCTGTTAACTTGTTGCAGCGGGATGGGGCATTGAGGTCTGGTACATTAAGGTTGCCGTGAGAGGCATAAAAAAACCGGAGCTTATGCTCCGGTTTTTAATTAGTCAGCCATTAATCAGGCTTCACGTGCTTTCACGTAACGACCCGGAGCTGGCTCGATCTCGGCATATTCAGCACTACCGCATGCGGCTGGTGCTTCAACTTTCTTGCCGCCACGACGCTTAACCCACTCAGACCAGTGAGGCCACCAAGAGCCTTCCTGCTTCTCAGCAGTTTCCAGCCAGTGGTCAGCACCGTTACCCAGTTCACCTTTGGTCCAGTAGCTACGACGGTTTTTGGATGCTGGGTTAATAACACCTGCAACGTGACCGCTCGCACCCAGTACAAACTCAATGTTGCCTTTAAACAGCTCAGTACCTGTAAAGGTGCCTTTCCAAGGTGCAATGTGGTCTTCGATCGCGGACAGGAAGTAAACAGGGATTTTAACTTTACCCAGATCGATTTTCTCACCGCAAATTGTCAGGCCATCCTTTTCAGCCAGTTTGTTTTCCAGATACATCTTATTGATGTAGTAGGTGTACATGCTGGCAGGCAGGTTTGTCGAATCACCATTCCAGTAGAGAATATCGAATGGAGGTGGTGTCTGACCTTTCAGGTAGTTGTTAACAACGTAAGACCAGATCAGATCATTGGAGCGCAACATGTTGAAAGATGTTGCCAGCTCACGACCGTTAAGGATGCCGTTGCTATTAACCTTGTTTTCCAGACGTTTAACTTGCTGCTCGTCGATGAAGACGCACAGGTCACCTGGATCCTGGAAGTCGGTCAGTGTGGTCAGGAAGGTAGCGGATGCTACAGGAGTCTGTTTGCGCGCTGCCAGCACTGCGAGGGAGCTAGACAGCAGAGTACCACCGATACACCATGCGACGGCGTTCAGCTTTTCAGTACCCGCGATGCTATTAACAACTTCCACTGCTTTCAGGACGCCGTCACCTACATAGTCATCCCAGCTGATGTGGCTTTGTTCAGCGGTCGGGTTCAACCAGGATACCAGGAAGGTGTTCTGGCCCTGATCAACGCAGTATTTAACAAACGAGTTATGCGGCTGTAGATCAAGGATGTAGAACTTGTTGATGCACGGAGGCACGATCAGCGTAGGGCGTTCAGCAACTTGCTCGCATGTCGGCTTATAGTGAATCAGCTGGAACATTTCGTTCTCAAATACAACGGAGCCTTCGGTCATCGCCAGGTTTTCACCCAGGTTGAACGCGCTCTCGTCAGTCATTGAGATACGACCTTTATCCAGATCGCCTAGCAGGTTTTTCAGGCCGTTAACCAGGCTCTCACCTTTGGTTTCCATTGCCTGCTGCAGAACTTCGGGGTTGGTCATTGCGAAGTTGGTTGGAGACATCGCATCGATATACTGCTGCGTGTAGAACTCCAGTTGTTTCTGCTGATTGTCAGACAGGTTGGCTTTAGAAGCCATATCGTTCAGCAGGTTGGAGGTCAGCAGGTAAGACTGCTTAATGTAATCAAATACAGGGTTCTGAGACCACTCGTCAGCCTGGAAGCGACGATCACCGCGTGGCGGCTCAGCGACCGGATTAGTTGTGGCGTTGCCGGAGAGCAGGTTTTTCCAGAGATTCATCTGGCTGGTCTGGTAATCTGTAATTGCGCGAACCCATACAGATGGGTCTTCCCAGGAGCGGGTCGCCAGATCAGTCCAAGACTGTGTGAAGGAACTGAGAATGTCATCACCGCCAGTGGCAGAGAACATCTCCAGAACTTTTTGCGTCTCCTTGTTTACGTAGTCGATAAACTCTTGCGGGTTGGAGGGCATGCTGCTTTTGTTTTCCATAAATACGCCTTTTATAGTGCCGATCCGCCTGCCTGAAATGCGGTGCACAACAGATAGAACTGACGGACTTTGTCTGCGTCATTCCCGAGACAGAGCTGGAAATATTTATAACCCGTTACTACATGGGTAGCGCCACTCAGTAAGCTGAATCAGCGCTGGCCAGATCCATCTATCGAATGACGTTCCTCAATCATGTCATCGATATATTGCAGTATTTTGTAACTTTCTTCTTCTGCATTCCGCATAGCGTCAACGATCTTTTCGCGAACTTCAGCATGTTTCTGCCAATTTTCGTCGCGTAAAGATACTGCCTGCTGTACAGCATGGTGCACTGCCGCATGAGGAAGTTCAAGTGCTTGGTAACTAGACGTATGTCGAAACTCCTCTTGTCCAAAGCCCTCGTAATACCACTTTCCGAGGCGGCATTCGGTGTGAGTTGTTGATATTGCAGCAATTTCTGGGTCTCGGTTCTCGCTGGTATCTAAAGCAAGATAACCGTTTTGTTTGAAGATAACGTGGTCAGCTTTTGCCAAAGAGCCAAATGTTCGGTCCTTCGCATACGAAACATAACGTTTAGTATCTTCTGCAGAAGAGGCAATTTCTGAAAACTGGTGGCGGAAATCTTCAATTTTTTCGGTGACTTCGGAGGCTGCGCGGGTGGATGATTCTGATTGCTCAACCATCTCTTGTACGCGCTGGCTAAAGCTGTCGATGGTTTGGCTAACATCAATGGCTGCTTCTTTAGTGCGATTTGAGAGGGCTTTAACCTCATCAGCTACAACAGCAAATCCGCGACCTTGTTCTCCGGCGCGAGCGGCCTCGATGGCTGCATTTAATGCAAGTAGGCTGGTTTGGTCTGCGATGTCGGTAATTATCGACAGTGACTCGGTTACCCGTTTGCTGTCTTGCTCCAGCTGGTGGATGACGCTGCTAACGGATTCGATGTTACCGCTGATATTTTCTAACGATGTGGCCATCGCATTAACAGCGCTTTGGCTATTATCTGCCACTTCGCCGTTGCGCGTCGCAATTCCTTCTACTTGAGCCATTTCATCCGATATCTTGACCAGATCTGCCTGTGTTAGCTTCAGGTTACGTATCAGGTGGCCCGTATTGAGGTTGTGAAGCTCTGAGTGCAGGGCGTTGGCGGCCAGAAACTCTTGTCCGGCCTGCATCTTCTCTAAGGACTCATTGATTCTGATAAGGGACTGGCGCAATTGGCCGGGCAAGCCTTTGTACAGTGCCAGTCTGTCATAGTTGCCTTCAGATACATGCTTAAAGCAGGAGTCCACTTCGCGGAGGTACGACTCTACCCGGTCGAGTAGATCATTGAGTTCCCAGGCGACCATGCCCACTTCCCCTAAGCCTGCCATGCGGGTGATACGGCCGCTAAGGTTGCCTTTGTTCGCCTCTTTTAGGGTGAAAAATATACGTTCCAGGCCGTCAATGGCATGGCTGTGGCTAACGTATGTGTAGATCCCCAAGCCGATGGCAAACCCCAACGGTATCAGAAGCCACCAATACAAGCCGCTGGTCAGTATTACGGTCAGGCAGGTTGCTGCCGTGAGTATAGGAATGGATGAAGAAATAATTAAATTGCGGGTACGCAGCATAGGGATGCCCTGGCTGGTACCGTTCTGGTAATTTTTTTGTTTATTCATATCGGCTACAGACTACTTATCCAGACTCATGACCAGGTCATTGTAGGTGGTACCCATTGCATCAAGTTTTTCCTGTAACAAGCGTGTTGACGCGTCAGGTCCATCTTTTGCACCGGCACGGGCTTCCAATTCAAGCATCTCTTTATAGATGGGGGCTAAGGCTGCGATAGCCTGATCGCTGGGCTTGCGGCGCACAGAGTAATATCCGACAATCCGGCCTCTTTCGTCGTAGTCAGGCGTGACGTTGGCAAATACCCAGTAGTAGGCACCGCTTTTGCACATGTTTTTGACGTAGCCGAAAAACTCCTCGCCGTCTTGGAGGGTTTGCCACAGAAACCGAAATACGCCGCGTGGCATGTCTGGGTGACGAACAATGTTGTGCTGTTTTCCAAGCAGTTCAGCTTCACTGTATCCAGCGATATGCATAAAGACCCGGTTACAGTAGGTAATAATTCCTTTTGTATCGGTTTTGCTAACGATGAACTCGTCATCCCCAAGGCGAATTTCTCGATCAATCGGCGTTATACTAGGCTTCATTTTTCCCTTCCGCTCAACCGGTGGTACGGCTACAGTGCCGGCATCGGAGCTTTAAACCTACAGATTGTAAGCATATTTTCAGGTGATTTGAATGAGAGAGATGTTGCTAATGAGCACCTTGGGGTGCCATTTGTGTGATGTGGCAGCAGAAATACTGATCCACCATATGGATCCGGCGCGGTTTGTTGTGGATGTCGTTGATATCGCAGAAGACGATGCGTTGATGGAAAAGTACGCAGTACGCATCCCTGTATTAGTTGATGAAGTGTCGGGTCGGGAGCTGGGTTGGCCATTCGATCAGGCGCAGTTAGGCGAATTTATTGCCGGATTGCCTGCCGATATGGGTGAGTAGTGCTGGATGTTGAGATCGTTCCCGGCAGTGGCTACCGGGATTGCTTTAGAGATTAAAAAAACGCTGGGTGTTTGCCACTGTTTCTGCGCTGAGTTGCTCTTCTGGCTTATCCAGTAACGTAGCGACTTTTCGGGCAATGTGTGGCAGGTGATAAGGCTCATTGCGACGGGATTTAGGTTTGGGCTTGATATCTCTTGGCAATAAATAGGGCGCATCCGTTTCCAGCATCAGTCGTTCAGCAGGAATATCTTTTAATAGCGGATGAAGGTGGGTCCCACGACGTTCATCGCAAATCCATCCTGTAATGCCAATATGGAGATCCAGATCCAGGTACCCGTACAGGGCCTCTTTTTCTCCGGTAAAGCAGTGAGCTACCGCGTTGCTGATTTGGTCCCGATAGGACTTCAGCATCTCAAATTGTGTCTTAAAGGCGTCTCGTTCATGCAGAAAAAGGGGAAGCCCTGACTCAGCGGCAAGCTCTAGTTGCACTTCAAATGCTTTGATCTGTTGTTCGGGCGTAGAAAAGTTTCGATTGAAGTCTAACCCGGTTTCTCCCACCGCGACAACGCAAGGCTCTTTATACAGATCTCGCAGAGTGTCTGCGGTGGCTGTCGTAAAGCTTTTCGCGTCATGTGGATGCACGCCGGCAGTACAGTAAAGTAAGTCGCTATATTGCTGACAAAGCTTAACCGCTTGCTCACTTCCATCGATGGCGGTCCCTGTGACCACCATTTTTCCGACACCCTGATCAACTGCCCGTTTAAGCACGGCCTCTATATCGTTTCGAAAAGAGGAATCGGTCAGATTAAGGCCGATATCGATCCATTGCGTTTGCATCAGTGACAAATCCGGTTGCTGGCTAAAGTCGGGCGGGATTATACGGAGGCCAGCAGAAGCTGGCCACACCGCTACAGGGATTTGGGTTTTTCGGGTTTAGCGTTCAGCGCGAGTAGCTTTTCTTCATGCTCGCTGAGTAAACTGCCGTTTCTGCCAGACATTCGGTCATAAATCACCCGAAAAGCCAGCACGTTTTGAACATAGCGACGCGTTTCTTTAAACGGAATTGTTTCAATCCAGATATCGAGCGGTAGGTGGCCGCGGTCATTGAGCCATTTTTTTACCCGATGCGGACCTGCGTTATATGCGGCAGTTGCATAGGCTTTGTTGTTGCCAAAAAGATTATACATCTCTCCCAGATAGGCGGTCCCTAAGGCGATGTTTATCTGTGGTTGGTTTAGCTGACTCAGACGCTTATAGGAAATTTTGTGTTTCTTAGCAGTCAGTTTGGCGGTGCCTGGCATTAATTGCATCAGGCCGCGGGCACCAGCATGAGAACGGGCGTTTTTGAGAAACGCACTTTCCTGACGTGCGATCGCGAGTGGCCATGTCAGGTCGATCTTGCGCAGCTCTGCGTTTTGCTCGAACAGTTGTTTATGAGGGGCGGGGAAGCGAATCATCAGTTCATCCCATTCTCGGGTTGAGATCGCTGCGTTGATGGCCCGGTTGTGCCAGCCCCAGCTCAGTGCAAGATAGCCTGCCATCAATTTCTGATCTTTGGTCAGGTTTTTTTCTACACGTCGCCATTCACGGTTCGCATCTACAATGCGATTCAACAGGAACAGTTCTCGTGCCCGAATGAGGCCGGGAATTGATTCCAGTTTCACCAATGCAGGTTTTTGCAGTGGAATGGTTTGTTTGTTGAGTGCGAAGGGTTGGTTGTTCAGCTCCGCAGCAAGAAACCCATAAAAGCTGCGTTCTTGTGACAGTGTGCTCAGAGGCTGCTTTAGCGGAGCCTTTAGACTGAGTTGACGATTGGCAACCGTATTCCAGTAAAGCCAGCGATCAGACTTTTGTTTGGCGTCAGGCAGCTGAAGGATGTACCGATTAACAGACTTCCAGTCTTGCTTACTAAGAGCGACCCGGATACGCCATTCAGTAACCTCCTCAATTTTGAAGAAGGGATCCAGTTTCTGAATCAGAGGTTCGGCCTTCGCATCGAAGTTTGCCGCCAAGCGCAGCGCGAGCGTGCGGTTGAGTTTATCGACGTAACTTTGTTCAGTTTTGGCGAGGGTCTTGCGTTGTTTTAGCCATGAATTGGTGGCTGCAACGCGATCTCTACGTGACCAGCTTTTATAAGCGTATTGGAGTGTCACTGCCCGCGCTTCGCCAGACAGTTGCTTTGTCGTCAGTGTGTCAGCGAGATCAGGTGATTGGCGAATCTTCCAGAACAGTTCAATTTGCTTTTTTTGAGCAGGATCGGTTACTGAGCGTTCGATGTAGCGAGCGAGCGTAACGTTACCCTTGCCAGCAGCCATCCAGAAACGGGTTGACGCCATATCGGATGTTGGTTGCCCTGTTTTTTTCCATGCGTCAAACAATGGGTTGCAGTCGTCTTTCTGAGAGTGTCCAACGAGCCATAACGTTTTTGCCGCTTTTAGTGCTGCTTTCTTCTCGCCGCTGTTCAGGCGGGCTACCTGTAAACGGCAGCTATACAGGTCGTTGTATACCGGTTTTTGGGCGTAGGCAGTTTTATAGTCCGCCCAGCGTTTGTTCTTGAATAAGTGTGACAACCACGCGCGATTTAAACGATAGGCCAAAGGGGTATCTGAATACTGTTTGGTAAACGCAGTGATTTGGCCTTGATTGGTTTTACCCAACTGTTTTCGGAGTAGTTCGAACTCCAGGTAGGGGTAAAGCGGGTAATCGGCCAGCACGCCTTTTTGTTGGTCAAGAGTGGTGAGCGTGCCCATCTCTATGAGCTTGTGACTGGCTAAGAACTGGGTGCGTTGCTGATCGATCGTAACAGCCTGGCTTGTCTGACTGGTGACAAGCAGGGAGAGGCACAGAGCCAATGTTCGCATTAGGGCTTCCTTATGCTGCAGTGTGGTCCGCATGACGTATTGAGTATAACCACATCCGGATATATTGCGGTGTAATCCGGCACTCCTGATATCTAACCCGCTGATTGCCCAGCCAGTCCTTAGTGTTTGCTCAGCCGGAATAGTTCAGATGATGGGCTAAGTCTGTATATCTTTATACGGCAGTGGGGCTATGTTTTTAAATCATTTTTTCACTGAATGAGTGTATTTCAAGTAGAATATGCGCTCTTAAGAAAAGTAGACCAGAGAGTACTATGCCCCTTATTCGTCTCGATAAAGTTTCTGTAGCCTTCGGCGCAAAACCGCTAATGGATCAAATCGACTTTCAGATTGATCCTGGCGAGCGTGTGGCGTTGGTTGGATTGAACGGCGCAGGCAAATCTACATTGCTGAAAGTCATTGGTGGCCATCAGAGTACGGATAGTGGTGAATTCTGGTGTGACCCGGCATGCCGGATTGCTGAATTGCCACAGGCAATGCCTGCTGCAGATGAGCGTACAGTACGACAGGTCGTCAGTGAAGGACTGGCTGATGTTGTTCGTTTGCGTGAAGCATACGATGAGCTGGCGTCGCAGGCTGATGGCGCGGATCTCGCGAAACTGGAAGTGTTGCAGCATCAGATTGAAGCTAGAGACGGCTGGCATCTGGAGCAGCGTGTTCAGAAAATACTGGAACGTCTGGACCTGCCAGGCGACAAGTTAATGTCTCAGCTGTCCGGTGGTTGGCGTCGTCGTGCTGCGCTGGGCGCTGCGCTGGTTCAGGAGCCTCAGCTGCTTTTGCTGGATGAGCCAACCAACCATCTGGACATCGAAACCATCGAGTGGCTTGAGCAGCAATTGATGTCCTTTACCGGCGGTTTGTTGTTTATTTCCCATGACCGCGCATTGGTTGAGAAGTTATCGACACGTATCGTTGAGTTGGACCGTGGTCAGCTCACTTCATTCCCCGGCTCTTATACCACTTACCTCGTGCAAAAAGAGAAGTTGCTGGAGGAAGAGGAGCGCCACAATGCCTTGTTTGATAAACGGTTAGCGCAAGAGGAAACTTGGATTCGTCAGGGTATCAAGGCGCGCCGTACCCGTAATGAGGGCCGTGTGCGTGCGCTCAAAGCGATGCGCAACGAGCGTTCCGATCGACGTAATCGTCAGGGCAAAGCAAACTTTAACCTTGAAGAGGCAAAGAAGAGCGGCAAGATTGTTGCTGAGCTGACGGGGGTGTCGCATGCATATGATGGTCGCAGTCTAATTTCTAATCTGGATTTCATGCTGCAACGTGGGGACCGTGTTGGATTGATCGGACCGAACGGCGCGGGTAAAAGTACGTTGCTCAATATTTTGTTGGGCAAGCTTGAGCCTGAGAATGGAACGGTGCGTGTTGGTACGAATCTGAAGGTTGCCTATTTCGATCAGTTGCGTAGCCAGCTTGATATGGAAAAAAGTGTGATGGATAACATCGCACAAGGCCGTGAAAGCATAGAGCTGAATGGGCGTCAGCGACATCTGATCAGCTATTTGGGTGATTTCTTGTTTGCGCCTGAGCGTGCTCGAACGCCGGTTAAGGCATTGTCTGGTGGTGAATGTAACCGTGTCATGCTGGCTAAATTGTTTAGTCAGCCTGCCAATATTCTGGTGCTCGATGAGCCAACCAACGACCTGGATATTGAAACACTGGAGTTGTTAGAAGAGATTTTGCTTGATTTCGATGGCACCGTCCTGCTCGTGAGTCATGACCGGTCTTTCCTCGACAACGTTGTCACCAGCACGTTGGCATTTGAAGGTCAGGGCTATGTGCGTGAGTATGTTGGTGGTTACAACGATTGGTTGCGTCAGCGACCGGAGCAGACAGCCCTTACGAAGGGGAAATCCCAGGCCAAAGCTGTAGACAGCAAACCTGAAGCAGTGGCTACGCCAGAACCGGCAGCGAAAAACAAGAAGAAGCTCAGTTACAAATTGCAGCGGGAGCTTGATGGTCTGCCAGCACTAATGGAAGCGGCTGAGCAGGCTCTGGAATCGTTGCAAGAGGAGACGGCTGCCGCGGATTTCTATCAGCAGGACCATCAAGTGGTGACTGATAAGCTTGCGGCCTTGCAGGCGCAAGAGCAAAAAGTTGAAGAGCTGATGGAGCGTTGGGTCGAACTGGAAGCGATGCAGGAAGACTGAATCATTCCACCGGTCCCTGTAGCTGGGGAGCAAATTTGATAGTAATACGGGAGGCAAAGCCTCCCGTATTATGAAATGAAGCGGAAAGCGTTACTCTTTTTCTGCGTCCTTCACGCGGACTGCCAGCACATCACAGTTCGCTCCGTGTAATACACTATTCGCGGTGGAGCCGAGCAGCAGGGCTAAGCCGTGGCGCCCATGGCTACCAACGATGATCAGGTCGATCTCTTTCTCTTGGGCAAGTCGGTGGATTTCGGTTTCTGTGTGTCCTGTAATAACCAGTTGCTGTGCCACAGGATAATCCAGTCTTTCAGAGTACTTTTGCAGACGGCTGTGAGCGTGATCATCTAACTGTTCCTGAATGGTGGTCAGATCCATCGGCACGTCGCCACCGTAGGCGAAACTCAGCGGTTCAATTACATGTAAAAGATAGAGCTCTGCCGAGTTAGCAGATGCGATATCCCGTGCTTTGTCGATCAGCTGATCGCATTCAGCAGAGAGGTCTAGTGCAAGAAGAATTTTTCCATACAGGCTCATTGTCGCATTCCTTCTGTTTGGCTCACTTAGAGAGTAGCATAGGGCCCGCCGCTAGGGTGGCAGAGACCTTGATCACCATCAACAACGGAGAGTTTTCATGAAGTGGGCAATCATCATTCTGGTTATGCTATCACTGCTTGGTTCAATTATGTGGGTTATGCCAACACCTCGGCAGCGTTTTCAAGCCGAGTTACGTGCAAAAGCAAAGCCTTTGGGATTTCAGGTCCAGATGGTGAGGTTGACCGCACCTCGAGCAAAAGGGGAAACCGAGGAGGGTCAGTCTTCTGTTATGGCTTACCGGTTGCCACGTTTGAATGTTGATAAAAAAACAGCAAATACCATTGTTCCTTGGCATGCATTTAGGGTCGAATCAATTGCGAATACTGGGCTGCCGGAAGGGTGGAGCTGGGGGTTCGGTGAAAATGTCCTCAGTGATGAAGCGTTGGCATTGCTAAAAGATATGATCGATATATTGCCCGCGGGTGTGTCATCAATCGAATCTACTCCAATTCACGCGACTGTGCATTGGGATGAAAATGGCAGCATTGAAGATCTGGAACTGATAAAAGGGCAGTTGGATCGTATTTTGGAAGCCAGAATCTGATCTCTGAGCTGCATGGCGCCTCGCCAGGTGTCTCTCAACGCAATTTAATAGGAATCAAAATGACGCAAAATTACTTACCTGAACCCGGCCGATATAAGCATTACAAAGGCTCAGAGTACGAAGTGCTGCATTGCGCGCGTCATTCTGAAACGGAGGAGTGGCTTGTCGTCTACAGACAGTGTTATGGCGATGAGGGTATCTGGGTGCGGCCGCTAGCCATGTTCTGCGAGCAGGTGATCCTGGATAGTGGTGAGAAAGTCGAACGTTTTAAGGCGATAGACGTCAACTAGCGTCACATCAACTTATCAATACTGTCAGCCAGGGTGCCGCGTCCGTGATTGCGCTTTGGCTGAATCTTCTCAATTTCATGGTTGACCTTTTCTAGCCGGGCTTGCCTGTCCTGATGGGAAATTGCGCCTTTCAACAGAATAGCTTTCGCGTGTTTATAGTGAGACAGCGCAGTGTTTTTGTCACCTTGTAAAAGCAGGTTGTTTCCCTGAGTCAAATGAGCGTCGGCAACGACGGTGACTTTCAGTAAATGAAGGTCTCGGCGATAGCTTTTTGCGAGTGCTGGACTAATCTTTCCAGCATATGCCATCTGTAAAACGAGCTTTTCGACAAAATTTATATAAATTTGCACGCGTTTGAGTGCGCGGTCGCTGTCGAGTATTTGGTTTGCTGGCAGAGACTGGTCAGCGTCCTCTTTTAGCTGGGTCATCGATGCCAGCAGATCAGAGTCAGGGGCGAGCATTGCAATCTCATCGTACATCGCCATCGCATGAACGTTGAGTTTGTCGATGATCTCAGGGTTGCAGTCGATTTCACGCAGAACTTTCAGGGAGGTGAAAACGGTCTCAGACTGCTGTCTAAGCCAGTTTAGACGGTGCTCCTTGGCTTCGGCTTGCTGCTCACGAGTCGAGATCAGATAGTTGACTGTGATGGCAACTATACCGACGACGCAGATTAAAATGACATACAGCAAATTGTCTTGAAGCATAGAAATATTCTTATGAACCAGCCGTTATAAATTGTTGTAAAAATCAGCCGAATTGTCCCTTTAATATGGGGTTCGGTAAAGTGTATTAGCCTAATTAAACGAACGAAAAAACGAATTCTTTCTTGACCGAACCATTTTCAGTACTTATATAATGCACCGAAATTAAGTTTATAGCCGTTCGCCCGAAGGATCATACCCGTATGGGAAAGTCTCTGGTAATAGTCGAGTCACCAGCCAAAGCCAAGACCATTAATAAATATCTTGGTAATCAGTACGTTGTTAAATCAAGTGTAGGTCATATTCGAGACCTGCCGACGAGTGGCAGCGGCCCTAAAAGCGATCCAAAAGAACGCGCGCGTCAGGCAGCGTTAACCCGGAAGATGAATCCGGATGAGAAAGCTATCTATAAAAAGCGTAAAGCAAAGGCGCAGTTAATTACCCGAATGGGTGTTGATCCCGAAAATGATTGGGAAGCGGCTTACGATATTCTGCCCGGAAAAGAAAAGGTCGTAGATGAGTTACGCCGCTTGGCAAAGTCTGCTGATCAGATCTATCTCGCGACCGATTTGGACCGCGAGGGGGAAGCGATAGCATGGCATTTGCGTGAAGCCATTGGTGGCGATGAAACGCGATACAGTCGCGTGGTATTCAATGAGATAACCAAGAAAGCGATCCAGAACGCCTTTGAAGCGCCGTCAGCGCTCGATATGGATCGTGTGAATGCCCAGCAGGCGCGTCGCTTCCTCGACCGTGTGGTGGGTTATATGGTGTCTCCGCTGCTATGGGAAAAAATTGCACGTGGTCTGTCTGCCGGTCGTGTGCAGTCTGTTGCTGTACGTTTGGTCGTCGAGCGTGAGCGAGAGATTCGGGCGTTTATTCCGGAAGAGTTCTGGGAAATGCATGCCGATACCGCGACGGATGCGGGAGAGGCGCTGCGCCTTCAGGTCGCAAAAGTAGGTGGTAAAGAATTCCGACCGGGATCTGAAGCCGAAACCACAGCGCACCTGAACACATTGAAGGCAAGTGCTTTCAGTGTCTTGAAGCGCGAGGATCGCCCGACAACCAGCAAGCCGTCTGCGCCGTTTATTACTTCTACGCTACAGCAGGCAGCAAGTACCCGAATGGGGTTTGGCGTTAAGAAAACGATGATGCTGGCTCAGCGCCTCTATGAGGCGGGTTACATCACCTATATGCGTACGGACTCCACCAACTTGAGTGGCGAAGCCGTTGAGGCATGTCGCGGTTATATTCAGAAGCACTACGGCGATGATTATCTGCCGGGTGAGGCAATTCGTTACTCCAGCAAGGAGGGGGCGCAGGAAGCGCACGAGGCCATTCGACCTTCCGATGTAACGGTGCCTCCAACATCGCTGACAGGTATGGATCGTGATGCTGAACGCCTGTATGACCTCATTCGTTGCCAGTTTATTGCGTGTCAGATGACACCTGCGCAGTACACCAGCTCACGTATTATCGTAACGGCGGGTGACTTTGAGCTGCGAACTAAGGGGCGTATTTTGCGCTTTGATGGTTACACGCGCGTACTGGCTGCCCGTGGTAAGGGCGATGAAGATGTGATCTTGCCGGATGTGAAGGCAGGTGAAACGCTGATCCTGTCTGAATTGACACCGAAGCAGCATTTCACTAAGCCAACTGCTCGCTTTACCGAAGCAAGCCTGGTTAAAGAGCTTGAAAAGCGTGGGATTGGTCGTCCGTCAACTTACGCATCTATTATTTCCACCATTCAGGATCGTGGTTACGTCGAAGTGCAGAACCGTCGTTTTTATGCGCAAAAAATGGGTGACATTGTTACCGAGCGTCTGACGGAAAACTTCACCGACCTGATGGACTATAGCTTTACTGCGCGCATGGAAGAGTCATTGGATGACATCGCCAGCGGAAGCGCAGATTGGAAAGAGCTGCTGGGGCGTTTCTACGAAGGCTTTGTTCGCCGACTGGATGAAGCGCAGAGTGCCGAAGGCGGGATGCGTCCGAATGACCCAACTGACACCGATATTGAGTGCCCGGATTGTGGTCGTAACATGATGATCCGTACAGGTAGTACTGGTGTGTTCCTTGGGTGTTCTGGATATAGTCTGCCACCGAAAGAACGTTGTAAGTGCACGATCAATCTGGTGCCTGGGGATGAGGTTGTTAGCGTTGATGGCGATGAGGAAGAAGAGTCCCGCATTCTGCGAAACAAGCATCGCTGCAAGTTGTGTGATGCAGCGATGGACTCTTACCTGATTGATGCGAGCCGTAAGTTGCATGTTTGCGGTAATAATCCCGACTGTTCAGGTTTTGAGGTTGAGGGCGGTGAATTCCGCTTGAAAGGTTATGATGGCCCAAGTATCGAATGCGACAAGTGTGGCAATGAGATGCAGCTCAAGACAGGTCGTTTCGGTAAGTTCTTTGGCTGTACGAACTCAGAGTGTAAGAATACCCGCAAACTGCTGAAGAGCGGTGAACCTGCGCCACCTAAAATGGACCCAGTGCCTATGCCTGAGTTGCAGTGTGAAAAGGTAGAAGACACCTACATTCTGCGAGATGGCGCCAGTGGTTTGTTCCTGGCTGCGAGTCAGTTCCCTAAAAATCGTGAAACACGTGCACCAAAAGTGTCCGAGATCATTCCTCATCAGAGTGAGATTGATCCAAAATATAGCTTCCTGTTTTCAGCGCCTGTGAAGGATGCTGAGGGTAATCCGGCAATTATTCGATATAGCCGTAAAACCAAAGAGCAGTACGTAATGAGTGAGGTGGAAAGTAAAGCCACTGGCTGGAAGGCATATTACGTCGACGGTAAATGGGTTGAGGAACAGCCTAAGCCGAAGAAAGCTGCGAAGAAAACCACGAAGAAAAAGTAAACCTGTATAGGTTCAGGGGAAGTTGATGAGCGGTATCTATCTGGCACGGACTAACCAGAAACTGAATTTTTCACGTATTCATATTGAGGCGTTGAAAGAAGCGCAAGGTACAACGGGCTGGAGTAAGCATGCGCTGATCGAATCGTATAATGAATCAGTGCTTTTTCATCTGGCGTCAACGTATGATGCATTTTTGCGTGAAGTGGCAGAGCTGTACCGCTTTGATACCGAAACCTTTGTGGGTTACCGTGCCCTGATGGAGCAGTTTGAGAAGTCGGGTTTCGAAGGTGCGGAGCTTAACGAGCTAGGACAACTGGAAAAAGACCATACAAGTTGGTTGCACAAAATGTTGGCAGCCTATGAGGCTTGTTGGCACGGCAGCGATAAGCGTGTACCGGTAACGGAGACGAGCAGTGTGTCTGAGATACACGTGGTGCAGGTAAATCCTGATCACGCTGAGGACGGTCAGATTATCGTTGAGTATGAAGGTTGGTTGAACGAAATGCGGGCGTTGATTGAGCGGTTGCGTAACGGTATGCAGGAGTGGTAAGTCAGTGTCATTAGTGGATGAAAAGCTGGAAACGTTGCTAGAGATTGTCGAGCTGGAAAACGGAGATCTGGCAATTCGTCGAGCTGAAGATGAAGAGAGTGAGCCGTTGATGGTGGTTGGATTCTCTGACGAGCTGCGCGAGACGCTGGAAGAAAAGTGTATCGAGGTTGGCCGGATGATGCTGACTGCAGGTATTCATATGGTTGCTGAGTCAGGTCACAACTTATCACCGGTTAATGAGCCGGTTGTTGAGACTTTACCGACAATTCACTAATTTTATTCATTCTAAAAAAATACCGTCCTTATTCTGGGCGTCGGTAGGCGTTCGGGATGGGCGGTTTTTCGTTTAATCCTGTCAACAGATCCCTCTGTTTGTGTTCACGTTCCGTGTGAGTGCTGTCGTTTCATGTGTCGTTTAGGCGTTTTGGCGTCCGCGAATTACAATGCCGTGGCTTGAGCCAGTGCGGGCAGCGTCTTCGAGTCCATTCAATTCATCTTCGGATAAATATCCAGGCCAGGTGATGACTGCGTGGCAGGTGCCTGCTTTTAATGCCTGGCATGAGAGTTCGTATACTGAATGGTTGTCATCAGGTTTGAGCAGAATGACCTTGCTCAGGTCTATTCCTGCATCGGCAAGTAGCGCCTTGGGCAAAACAATGGGAGGAGCGACCCAGACAAACCAGCGGTCATCCCTGCTTAGTTGTGCCAGCAAGGGCATGAGCATGGGCATGTTGCTGAGTTCATCATCTCGCATAATGATCTCAGTTACCTTGCCGGAAGCTTGTTTGCTCCTAATGAGCGCCGCAGAAGCTTGATTTGACGTGGTTAGGCTTGGGCGAATCAGTTTAGGGGTTGCGGTCTGATAGCTAATCATAAGTCATTACCTCTGCGTATTACGCCAACGCTCAGTCCCTCTATTGCCAAGCTCTGTTCGCGAAGGTCGACCTCAATCGGGTCGAATTCCTCGTTCTCGGCAATCAGGTACACCATATGTCCTTCCTGCTTAAAGCGCTTTACCGTTACTTCATCATCGATACGTGCAACGACGATCTGTCCATCGTTTACTTGTTGGCACTGATGTACCGCAAGTAGGTCGCCATCCATAATGCCGATATTTTTCATGCTCGTGCCACGTACACGGAGCAGATAATCGGCTTTAGGGTGGAAGAAGTCTGATGAAATCGTGCAGTGGTCTTCGATATGTTCCTGCGCAAGAATGGGAGAGCCTGCGGCTACCTGGCCAATGACAGGCAGTCCAAGGTCCTTTTCTTCTTCCATGACAGGTACGCGAATACCGCGAGACGTACCGGGTATGATCTCAATGGCACCTTTACGGGCCAGGGCTTTCATGTGTTCTTCAGCCGCGTTAGCAGACTTAAAGCCCAGCTCTCGCGCAATATCAGCACGCGTCGGCGGGTAACCGGTTGTTACGATGTAGTGCTTGATGCAGTCCAGAACTTCCGTTTGTCTTTTTGTCAGCTTCATAATCGTATCTGTTTTTTTATACAGTACATGTGATTATATACAGTATCGGAGTTCTGTAAAGCAACTTCTGTTTATATATCCAGTATTTTGATAACATTGCGCAAAACTTGGTTGGACGACGGCGTTGCTCGATAAAAAACTAAAATCAGAAATCCAGTCTGCTTACAGCGCCTTTTTGCAAAACCGTGGACTGAAGCCCCGAGTAAGCCAAAAACTAATGGTTGCTCAGATCGCTCGTACCATTGGTGCTATTCAGCAAACCTCCGAAGGCGAGCGTAACGGCGATAATCATATCTGCGTAGTGGAAGCGGGTACCGGTACCGGAAAAACGCTGGCTTACTTGTTGGCATCAGTACCCATTGCGCAGGCCCGCAAAAAGAAGGTTGTGGTAGCAACAGCGACGGTCGCTTTGCAGGAGCAGCTGGTCATGAAGGACTTGCCGCAGCTAATTGCTGATGCGGGTCTGGTTGTTCGTTACTCTCTGGCCAAAGGGCGGGGTCGATATTTTTGCTTGTCTCAGGCTGAGCGCCATCTGGAAGATCAAAACGAACTGGGGCAGATTGCCTTATATGAAGACGAGATTGCGCGAAAGCTCGATCCTGTCGTTATCGATCAGTACCGAACGCTTTTAAATGAGTTTGCTGCAGGCCGTTGGGATGGCGATCGAGACACGTTAAGTGATGCCATCGATGAGGATGTGTGGCGGCCACTGACCAGTGATCACCTACAGTGCACCAACAGACGTTGTCCGCATTTCAGTATCTGTCCGTTTTTTCAGGCGCGGCAGGCACTTGATAGCGTTGATCTTATCGTTGCGAACCATGACCTTGTTCTTGCAGACTTGTCTTTAGGCGGCGGTGCTATTTTGCCCGATCCGTCAGATACCATTTACATTTTTGACGAAGGTCACCACCTCGGCGATAAAACCACGGGACACTTTGCTTACAGTATGCGGGTACGTGGGTCTCAGCGTTGGTTAAGTAAAACGACCCGTACACTCAATAAGATGCTGCAGGACTGTGGAGGTCATATTGTACTGACGGACTATGTGCAGAAGCTTTCAACGCCCTTCAGCGATATGGAAACATCGTTGGAGCAGCTGCAATTGTTGCTGGATGGGATGTTCCGTGAACGCATAGGGAGTGGTGAAAAACGCTTCCGTTTTGCCCAGGGAGTACTGCCGTTAGAATTACAGGACGTTTGCTCTGGCTTGGCAGGCTCGGCCGAAAAGGTGGTGGCAAAATTCGAGCAAATCGTTGATGTGTTGAAAGAGGCGATGGATGGCGAACTTGCCGATATTCCCCGAGATGTGGCTGAGCGGTGGTATCCGCAGGTTGGGATTTTGTTATCACGGGCGCAGTCGGTGTATTGGTTGTCTCGCTCTTATTCCAAGGCTGATCCCCAAGGGAAATCTCCGACAGCGCGGTGGATTAGCGCATTGGACACCGCTGACGGTGATGATATGGAGTGTCGTAGCAGCCCGGTATCGGCAGCAGATACACTGCGAGAGCATCTTTGGCAGGTCTGTTATGGTGCTGTCCTGACATCTGCCACATTAACGGCTCTTGGAAGTTTCTCGCGAATGAGTGCTGATCTTGGTCTGCCTGACGGATCCAGCTATGAACGTTTGCAAAGCCCGTTTGATTTTTATAGTTGCGGGGAGTTATATGTACCTGCAATGAAAACAGATCCAAAGACACCGGATCAGCACACTGAAGAGGTGGCTGAGTATTTGGAAGAACATCTGCCAAAAATGACATCAGTGCTGGTTTTGTTTAGTTCCTGGCGGCAAATGTTCACAGTGCTTGAACGAATACCTGATTCCATTAAGAATAACGTACTTGTGCAGGGAGATTTGGCGAAACATGAAATCATCTCCCGCCATAAAAAACAGATAGATAAGGATGAGGCCAGCATTATTTTCGGGTTGGCGTCGTTTGCAGAAGGGGTTGATCTACCTGGTTCTTACTTGACCGAAGTGATTATTACCAAGCTGCCGTTTGGTGTCCCGGATGATCCGGTTGATGCAACAATGGCAGAGTGGATTGAGATGCAGGGCGGTAATGCATTTGAAGAGTGGGCAGTGCCCATGGTGTCTATGCGTCTCACTCAGGCCACGGGTCGTTTGCTTCGAACAGAGCAGGACCGGGGCACCATTACCTTGTTGGATCGTCGTGTGGTCAGTCGTCGTTACGGACGAAAGCTACTGGATGCGCTGCCGCCATATCGACGCAACTTTGCTTAATACGGATGAATACTTTGAGTATCGAAGAGAAACAGAACGAGACTACTGCCCCGGTTGAAGCGTCAGGATCAGGTGCTGATCGACCAAAACAGCGTCGCCGCCGTCGGGGTAATAACTCCCGTAATAAGCCGCGTCAGGAGAAAGAGATCCGCGCTGACTGGGATGCATCTAAGTATTCCGTACCTGTGGTTGAAGGCAAAATGCGTTTTCAGGACTTCAACCTGCCGGACGTTGTGCTGCATGCTATTGCTGATCAAGGCTTCGAGTACGCGACGGGTATTCAGGCGGAAACAATTCCTGCGGCGCTGGCGGGAAAAGATATCATCGGCAAGGCGCAGACCGGTACGGGTAAAACAGCTGCTTTCCTGCTGGGGATTATTACCGACCTGCTGGATTTTCCAATTACAGAGCGTCGACGTCTGGCAGAGCCGCGTGCATTGATTGTTGCACCAACCCGTGAACTTGCAATGCAAATTGCAGCAGATGCGGAAGGTTTGTCCAAGCATGCTGATCTGCATGTCGTGTCATTGGTTGGTGGCATGGATTATGACAAGCAACGTCAGTTGTTGAAGAAGAGACCGGTTGATATTTTGGTGGCGACCCCCGGTCGTTTGCTGGATTTTGTGAACAACAAAGAGGTGGATCTCTGGAACGTTGAGGTTTTGGTTCTGGATGAAGCTGACCGTATGCTGTCCATGGGCTTTATTCCAGACGTTCGCAGTATCATTCGTGCGACACCGCGTAAAGGTCAGGATCGCCAGACGTTGCTCTACAGTGCTACGTTTTCGGACGACATTATGAATCTTGCGCGCCAATGGACACTGGATGCGGTGCAGATCGAAATTGAGCCAGAAAAGAAGACCACTGATAACGTTGCGCAGAAAGTCTTTTTGGTGTCCAGCGAAGAGAAGTACAAGCTGCTGCGTAACTATATCCGTATCAACAATATCGAAAAAGTTATTGTGTTTGGCAATCGTCGTCATGAAACTCGCTCGTTGTCTGAGCGTCTGCAGAAAGACGGTATTCGTGCGGCACTGATGTCTGGTGAGATCACTCAGCAGCGCCGTATTCGTACACTCGAGGACTTCCGTAGTGGGAAGATACAGGTGTTGGTTGCAACGGATGTAGCGGGCCGTGGTATTCATATTGATGGCGTGACTCATGTCATCAACTATCAGCTGCCTGACGATCCGGATGATTATGTACACCGCATAGGGCGTACCGGGCGAGCAGGTGCATCCGGTACTTCTATCTGCTTCGCGTGTGAAGATGACTCGTTCATGATTCCTGAAGTTGAAGCGGAAACCGGCGTCAAGCTGGAGTGTGTGCACCCGGATGAAGACTTGTTGGCTGAGCTGAATTAAACACATATAAGTTAAGGAGGCCGTGTGTCTGACGATAAGCACAATACTTCGAAACTCAGTAATATTATTGCGATTGTTGTCAGTGCACTGTTCGCTGCTGTAGCAATCGGGGGTTATCAGCGTACTAATGACATCACACAGCTCATGCTGTTTATGGCGTTGGCGGTTGTGGCATTTGGTATCGTTAAGTTGTTGTTTGTCGGTATCAATAAGCTGCTTGATAGCATCGGTGACGACCGTCCTTAGCTGCATAGGTATCGAATGGTCCTAGAGACCGGCATACCCGAGTGTGGTAAATAAAAAGGCAGTGCTGGCAGTGCGAATCTGCGGTACTGCCTTTTTGTTATCTGTGTTCAGAGATAAAATACGTACATACATTCCGGTCTCTGGTCAACGGGGTGTCGTGAGGCAGGAAACAATGGATCGAGTTCAAGAGGTCGATGAATGTCTGAAGTAACAAAAGTCGCGGTATTGGGTGGTGGGAGTTTTGGCACCATTATCGCGAATATGGTCGCGGAGAATGGAATCCAGGTGAGTCATTGGATGCGCGATCAGAAACGTGTTGATGAGATCGAGACGGGTCGTGAAAATACGCGTTATCTCCCTGGCTATAAGTTAGCTGAAGGTCTGCTGCCTACGACGGATATGCAGGAGGCAGTGACTGGCGCACAGCTTATTTTTGTTTCTATCCCAAGCCATTCGTTCCGATCAGTTGTCAAGCAGGCGCGAGAATGGCTAACGCCATCTCAAATGTTAGTCAGTACCACGAAGGGTATTGAAGCAGAAACCTTCAGTTTAATGAGCGAAATTCTTCGCGATGAGTTACCTAAAGGTCGCATTGGTGTTTTGAGCGGTCCCAATCTTGCGAAAGAGGTCGCTCAGCGGCAGTTAACCGCAACAGTCATTGCCAGTGATGATAATGAATTGCGTGAGCTTGCGCAGAAAGTGCTACATAGCGCGTACTTCCGCGTCTATGCCAGCGATGATACTTACGGTGTGGAATTAGGCGGAACACTTAAAAATATCTATGCGATTGCGGCGGGTCTCAGTGCAGCAATGGGTATGGGTGAGAATACGAAAAGTATGCTGATGACTCGTAGTCTGGCTGAGATGAGTCGATTTGCAGTCTGTATGGGCGCTAACCCCATGACTTTTATTGGTCTAGCGGGAGTAGGGGATCTGATCGTAACCTGTATGTCGCCGCTGAGCCGGAATTATCGCGTTGGATATGCTCTCGGTGAGGGCAAAACACTGGATGAAGCGGTTGAGTCTTTAGGTCAGGTTGCTGAAGGTGTGAATACCTTAAAGCAGGTGAAGACTAAAGCGCAGGAGATG
Source organism: Pontibacterium sinense (assembly GCF_015209595.1). Taxonomy (GTDB): domain Bacteria; phylum Pseudomonadota; class Gammaproteobacteria; order Pseudomonadales; family Balneatricaceae; genus Pontibacterium; species Pontibacterium sinense. Next base: position 132,883 of record NZ_JADEYS010000002.1, read on the forward strand.
GACGTATATATGCCGCTGGTGTGGGGTTTGTACGAGGTGGTATTCAACCATGCTCCTGTCGCTGAAGTTGTAAAAACACTGATGCTGAATGAGCAAAGTACCGATGTCGAGTTTGTATTGCCCAGGGATGCGGTGTGAAAGTCTACTTCATGCGTCATGGGGAGGCCTCATGGAAGGCGTTAACTGACGCGGATCGCCCGTTAACGGACAACGGGGTTGTTCGGTTGCGGGCGACGCTTCTGGCAAATGCAGAGCGTATGCAGGATATTGACCATATTCTGCACAGCCCTTATTTGCGTGCGGTTCAGACGGCCCGGCTCGCTGCTGATGTTTTGGCGGTTAAATCGCTCTCCGACGATGCGCGCTGGACGCCTGATTGCGACCCTCAGCAGGCGCTGGAAACGCTGGAATCTTTTTCAGATAAGACGATACTGGTCGTCACACATAATCCACTGGTCAGCCAGTTAGTAGGGGGCTTTTGTGGTACGGGTGTTGAGCCTTTTGATACCGGTACGCTGGCGTGTGTTGAAGCGGATTGGCCTGCAATGGGGCTGGGAACGCTGCGCTGGAAATCCTGACCTAACGGGTTTCCTGATGTCGGGTGCTACAGTCCTCCTGAACCCGGTTTTTATTTTTCTCTCTCTGACGTTCCCCTGTTTTTTGCGTTATGCTTTTCAAATCAGTTAATTGCAGGGATTTTGCGTGTCATATTCTGAAGAACTTCGCTTTGAGGTGAACGGTCACGTCATTGCCGCATTAGCAAGTGGCGACCCGGATGCACCGGTCGTACTTGCTTTGCACGGATGGCTTGATAATGCGGCAACCTATAACCGAATGGGGCCATTGCTCGAAGGTGTGCGGTTTATCGCGCTGGATTTGATGGGGCACGGCTTTTCCGATCATCGGCCTGCCTCGATGCCGTATTACATTTGGGATAATGTGGCGGATGTGATCGCGATCGCGGATGAGTTGGGGCTGGATAAGCTTAACCTTATCGGGCATTCGATGGGTGCCAGTATTGCCAGTTTGTTAGCGGGTGCATTTCCAGAGCGGGTTGAAAAGCTCTGTCTGATAGAGGGTGTTGCGCCTCTGGTGTATGAGGCGGATAAGCTGCCGGAACTCATGGCGGAGGCGTTAAATAAACGCAGCAAGATGCGGAACCGACGCCTCAAACCTTATGCATCACTCGATGAGGCGGTCACTGCTCGGGTCAATGGGCGGTTTCCTGTGAGCGAGCAGGCATCGCGCTGGTTAGTCAGTCGCGGTGCTGTACGTGGGGAAGATGGTGTTTACTGGCGTAACGACCCAAGTTTGGTTTTGCCATCTATACTGCGCATGACGGAAGATCAGGTTCAGGCTTTTTTGCGTAGTATCAGTGCAGACGTTGATTTAGTGCTTGGTGAAGCTGGCTTGGATCTGGATCGATTGGATGAGCGAGTTGCCTGTATCAAGTCGCTCAAAACGCACCGTTTTCCGGGTAATCATCATCTACACCTTGAGCCTGAAGCGGCGCAGTTGATTGCGGATCTTGTGAATAGTTGGTGTGTGGATAAATGACCTGATCCCTGCGGTCTAACAGGGTGTTGTTATGCATGGAGGTTTCGATGTTGCGTTGGCTGCCATTTCTGGCTGTATTACTGGTTTCATCTGTTCAGGCTCAAACTGATCGAAGAGGGTCGTCGGATGATCCTTCAGTTGAGCGTTTTCCACTGTCCTATATTGTTAATTTTCGGCAAAGCAAAATACCAGAATATCGCCTCATTCTTGGGGGGCTGCAAAAAGTTGATGGTGTGGTGCGTCCTGAGCGTGAGTTGCGTGTGGCGGGGGATCTCACGCGTATTACTTATCGTATCCCTGACGGTCATACATCGTCGGAGCCTTTTAAGTATCTTCGAAGTCAGCTCACGGCTAAAGGGGCAGAAGTCTTATTTGAATGTCAGGGACGAGATTGTGGTAGCAGTAACTACTGGGCCAACTCCATATTTCGTTACTCTAAGCTTTATGGCGTGGATCCGACGCAGCACTACCTTGTCGCTCAGCTGGGGCAGAGCTATTTCGTCATCTATACTGTCATTCGAGGCAACAAGCGGGTTTATGCTCATCTGGAAGTGCTTGCAGGGCAGCAGCGAGACCTCACAGAGGACCTTATTGGGCAAGGTTATGCTCAGGTGCCTCCAAATGGGGAGCTTCCTCAGTCTCTGTTCGATTATCTGGAGCAAAACCCGCAATTAAAGATCTGGTTGGTTGGCTTTGATCGGAAGGACGGCGAAGTGGATGACATCATTGAGCGTTCTGAAGGTCAGGCGAGGCAATTAAAGCAAGTGCTGCAACAGCAGGTGGATGCAGATCGTATCCGGATATTTGGTGTTGGGCCGCTAGCTCCACTCATGATGAAGGCAGGTGAAGCAGGGGTCTATATAATCCGCGAGTAGGAGGCAGGGATGGCAACAGTCTCATTGGTTCTGGGTAGTGGTGGTGCAAGGGGATACGCACACATTGGTGTCATCGAAGAAATAGAGCGTCGAGGCTACGAGATTATTTGTATCGCTGGAAGCTCTATGGGCGCGCTGGTTGGTGGCGTGTATGCTGCGGGTGGTTTGGAGGCATACAGGGAGTGGGTTGTCGGTCTAACCAAGTTTGAGATCTTCAGGCTGCTTGATGTCACGCTTACGCGAGGCGCCATACGAGGTGAACGCTTGTTTCAGCGCCTTAATGATATGGTGGGGGATCCTGCCATTGAGGATCTGCCGCTAACGTATACTGCTGTTGCGACAGATATCGCACGTCAAAAAGAGGTCTGGTTCCAGTCGGGCTCACTGCAAACTGCAATGCGTGCCTCCATCTCGGTTCCTGGTTTCTTTACGCCTTATGTTCACGAAAATCGGGTATTGGTTGATGGTGGGGTGCTTAATCCGTTGCCGATTATTCCCACCGTTGCTGCTCATGCCGATCTGATTATCGCGGTGGATCTTAATGCCCGCGATCCTAAGCATGACGCCTTGAATCTACCTGATAATGCCTACTTAAACCGCAGTGGCGTCAGTGATAGCTGGCATTTAGATTCCGTCTCGGCTGCTGGAAGCGCGAATGGAAACGGCAATGGGCACGCAAGCAATGATGCAGAAGGTCAAAAGCGTGAACCTCCTCGGGTGGGTGGGCGAATTGATATTCTGCTGGATTCGGTAGAAGTGATGCAGGGAAGCCTGTCGCAGTACAAAATTGCCGGTTATCCACCTGATCTGGTGGTGCCCATTCCGCATGATCTTTGCCATTTCTTTGAGTTTTATCGTGCGGAAGAGGTTATTGAGGTGGGGCGTCAGATTACTCGTGAGCGTTTGGAGGCACTTGAGAAAGGTGCGTTGCTCTAACGATTAGCTGTTATCTCGTTTTAGCAGTATGTACAGTGCACCTGTGCCGCCATCCCTGTCTTGTGCGGATGTGAATGCCAGTACGCCAGGCATTCTGCGTAGCCATTCATTTACATAAGATTTCACCAATGGCTGTTTGCCTGACTGGCTGTACGCTTTGCCATGCACGACAATCACTGCGCGCATTTTCCGGTTTCGGGCCGTGCGAATAAAGCGGCTCAATTCGTCGCGAGCATCATCAATGGTGTAGCCGTGCAGATCAAGCCCTTCTTCCCAAGGGATATGCCCTTGTTTCAAGCGCTTCAGTACGCGAAGTTGAACGCCGGGTGCGGCGAAGATCAGCTCCTCATTAGACTCGACCAGATCGGCGGCTTCACTGGATAGGTTGTCGATTACTTTTTCTTCCTCAATCAAGGCCGCAGCGCGTTTGGCGTCGAGATTGATATCTTTGCGTCGCTTCGGTTTCAGATCGGCACGATCGTGAGAGTGTCGTTTGACGCCCTGCATAGCATCAGCAAAGGAAAACTCCTCATCGGAGTTGTCAGGTTTGGCGCGGTCTGACATGGCTTTTCAACCCAAATTTCATTAACATAGCGGCCCTTCTGCGGAGTCTGTCGTACATACTCCCTGTGACCCTTAACGGGGCGATATTATCCGGTGAGTAATGATGAACGATCAAGACCCGATTAAAAATGAACTGCATACTTTGCGTGATTATATACGTTGGTGCATGAGTGCGTTTGGTGAACACGACGTGTTTTTCGGCCATGGCACTGACAACGCATGGGATGAGGCGGTGCAGTTGGTATTGGGTGCCGTGCATCTGCCGTGGGATGCAGATAAGGCTGTGTTGGATGGTCGTCTTACCTCCCCTGAGAAAGATAAGATTCTGGCGTTCATTGAAAAGCGGGTACATGAGCGTGTGCCATTGCCTTATCTGACGAATGAAGCATGGTTTTCGGGCATGCCATTTTATGTCGATGAACGCGTGATTGTTCCGCGCTCACCGATTGCTGAACTAATTGATGCACAATTCGCCCCGTTTCTGAGGGAAGGGGCGGTGAACCGTATTTTGGATCTGTGTACGGGAAGTGGTTGTATCGGCATTGCGTGCGCGTATGCATTCCCGGAATCTGATGTGGATCTGGTGGATCTGTCTGATGATGCTCTGGATGTTGCGAGTATTAACGTAGCGCGGCATGAACTGGAGCAGCGGGTAATCCCTCGCCAAAGTGATCTGTTTAATGCACTGAAAGGCGAGCGTTATGATCTAATCGTATCCAATCCGCCGTATGTAGATGCTGAGGATCTGGCGTCGATGCCGGATGAGTACGCTCATGAGCCTGAGTTGGCGTTGGGCTCCGGTGATGATGGTCTGGATATCACTAAACGTATCTTGCGGGAAGCCAATGATTATCTGACTGATGATGGACTGCTTGTTGTTGAAGTGGGCAATAGTGAAGTGCATCTGATGGAGCAGTATCCTCAATTACCACTGATCTGGCTGGAGCTGGAGCAGGGTGGAAATGGTGTATTTGCCATTAGTGCAGCTGATCTGAAAGCGCACCGGGAAGAAATTTAAGCGAGGCGGTATACTTAGGCCTCTGTTAGCTGGCGTGAAAACGCTGGACGATGTTTATAAAAGTGGATTGAAACGATGTCAGGAAATAGCTTCGGAAAACTCTTTACTGTGACGACCTTTGGTGAGAGTCACGGCCCAGCGCTGGGTTGTATTGTTGATGGTTGCCCTCCTGGTATTGAGCTGAGCGCGGAAGACCTTCAGGTTGATCTGGATCGCCGTAAGCCGGGAACGTCTCGTCATACGACTCAGCGTCGCGAAGATGATGTAGTAGAGATTCTTTCGGGTGTATTCGAAGGCAAAACGACAGGCACGCCGATTGGTCTGTTGATCAAAAACACCGATCAGCGATCGAAAGATTACTCTAACATTGCTGAGACGTTCCGACCGGCGCATGCTGATTATGTCTATTCTCACAAATACGGCTTCCGGGATTACCGCGGTGGCGGTCGTTCTTCTGCGCGCGAGACAGCGATGCGCGTTGCTGCCGGTGCAGTAGCGAAGAAGTTCCTGGCATCGAAAGGGGTTCAGGTGCGAGGGTACCTGTCTCAGTTGGGTCCAATCGCGATTGATATGGAAAGCTTCGATTGGAATGAAGTAGGTAACAATCCCTTCTTTTCGCCTGATGCTAAAAAAGCAGAAGAGATGGCGCAGTATATGGATGAGCTGCGTAAAGAGGGTAACTCTGTTGGGGCAAAAATTTCTGTTGTCGCCAGTGGAGCACCTGTTGGATTGGGTGAGCCTATCTTCGATCGGTTGGATGCCGAGTTGGCTCATGCGCTGATGAGTATCAACGCCGTAAAAGGCATTGAGATCGGAGATGGTTTTGCATCGGTGGCGCAAAAAGGTACTGAGCACCGCGATGAGATGACTCCGGAAGGTTTCTTGTCCAATCATGCGGGGGGTATCTTGGGTGGTATCTCAACTGGGCAGGATATCATTGCTCATATTGCCTTAAAGCCAACATCAAGCTTGCGTTTGCCGGGTCGCAGTATTAACGATCGCGGTGAGGAGATTGAGGTCGTGACGAAAGGTCGTCATGATCCTTGTGTCGGTATTCGGGCAACACCCATTGCAGAGGCGATGATGGCGATTGTGTTGATGGACCACTTCCTGCGCAATCGCGGGCAGAACGCAGACGTGACATCTGATTTGCCGGTGATTAAGTAATTTTCGGATTACCACTGGTTCGGCTGTAGTTTCAAATTGCAGTTTTTGATATGCCCGGTGTTGCAACCGGGCATATTGCGTATGGATAGTAATAAGGTGGGCTGCTTTTGTGGCCTTAACGCTTTTTTTGTGCGGCTGATATGCAGCTTGTGCACGAAGATGGTGAAAATAGAAGATGACAACTTTGTACACTGAAAAATTATACGATGGTTACGGCCAGAGCTTCGAGATTGATGAAGTGCTGTTTGAGCAGCAAACAGATTCATGGCATCTGATTATCTTCCGTAACCGTTTTTTCGGTACTGTGATGGCGCTGGACGGAATCATCCAGACGACAGAGAAGGATGAGTTCGTATACCATGAGATGCTGACGCACGTGCCATTATTTGCACATGGCGATGCGAAAAAAGTCCTGATTATCGGTGGTGGTGACGGTGGTATTCTGCGTGAGGTGCTTAAGCATCCTGAAGTAGAGCAGGTGACGCAGGTTGAGATTGACCAGGCTGTTATCGATATGTGTAAAGAGTACCTGCCGGGTCATTCCGCAGGCGCTTTTGACGATCCGCGTGCAAAAATTGTGATTGCAGATGGGATGGACTTTGTTCAGCAGGACGGTGAGAAATACGATGTTATTATTTCTGACTGCACTGATCCAGTGGGTCCGGGTGAAGTGCTGTTCTCCAGTGATTTTTATCAGGGATGTAAAAAACACCTGAATGACGGCGGCATCTTTGTGGCGCAGAATGGTGTGGCATATATGCAGGTCGATGAAGTGGTTACAACGCGTCGACGTTTGAGTCCGTACTTTGCTGATCAGACCTTCTATGCGGCGGCGGTGCCAACCTATGTAGGTGGTGTGATGACGCTTGCATGGGGGGCTGATGATAGTAGTTTGCGTCAGCAGTCGCTGGATGTTCTGCAGGAACGTTTTGCTGCAAGTGGTATGAAGACCCGCTACTACAATCCTGCGGTACATGCTGGTGCATTTGCATTGCCGCAGTTTGTGTTGGATGCGCTGAGCGAGGCCTGATACGGCCACTGATTGTGCTCTGAAAAGCCGGCGAAAGCCGGTTTTTTTGTTTTGCTCTTTTCTATTCTATTCTGTCGCATCTATCCAGATGGAGCTTTATGGTTAGCTTGCCTTACGCCCAATTGTCCGGATTCTATTTTTTCTATTTCGCATTGCTGGGTGCGTTGGTTCCGTATTGGAGTCTGTATCTCAAATCTTACGGGTTCGGTGCAGAGACCATCGGAATACTGATGGCGCTGTTGCACGCTACACGTATCGTCGCGCCCAATATATGGGGATGGCTGGCGGATAAAACCGGGCAGCGGTTGCGTATTGTGCAGGCGGGATCGTTTGTTACGTGCCTGATTTTTGTTGCTATTTTCTGGCAGGACGATGCCTTGGGAATTGCGATGGTGATGCTCGGGTTCAGCTTTTTCTGGAATGCAGTGCTACCACAATTCGAAGTCATTACGTTGTCTCATCTGGGTGAGAAGCGTGACCGCTACAGTCGTATCAGGCTTTGGGGGTCGATCGGGTTTATTGTTGCGGTACTGGCCGTGGGCTGGGTGTTTGATTGGATCAGTGTCCGTGCGTTGCCGATAATCATGTTGGTTATCATGGTGCTTATCTGGATAAATTCATTGTTTGTGCCAGCGCCTCCAGTGCTTGCGGCGAGTAAAGAAGTGGGCGATGGATTTTTGAAGCTGCTGTTGCGTCCGCAGGTGATTGCGTTTTTTGTGATCTGCTTTCTTGTGCAGTTTAGTCATGGCGCCTACTACACCTTCTATAGCGTACTGATGGAAAGTGTTGGCTTTAGCCGCGGTGAAATAGGTGTGCTGTGGGCTATTGGGGTTGTCGCAGAGGTAGTCATTTTTATTTATATGCATAGCCTGATACAGCGCTTTGGCCTGAGATGGATCATGATCATCAGTCTGATGCTGTGTGTAGTGCGCTGGCTGATGATCGGATTGTGGCCGGAAGAGTTGGTGCTGATGGTCGTTGCACAAACGCTGCATGCTGCGACCTTTGGTACGCTTCATGCGGTTGGTATTGCACTTGTTCATCATTACTTTACGGATAAAACTCACGGTCAGGGACAGGCGCTTTTTTCGAGTTTTGGGTTTGGGGCTGGCGGTGCATTAGGCGCAGTTGTTAGTGGTTATCTGTGGGATGGGCTGGGTGGTAGTTGGACATTCTATGTTTCAGCGGCTGTCGTTGCTGTCGCTATTGTGTTGGCTCTGGTCTGGATCAGGCCGGAAAAAGTGCAGCAAAATCCCGTTTAAAGTTGTTTTGCAGTGCAGTTTGTATAGTATTAGAGAAGATAACAAATAAAGTAGCATCAAGGAGTCGGGATGAAATTCAAGATAGATATCGAGATGAAACCCGAAGAGCTGCGTAAGGTTCTCGGGCTGCCAGATGTTGAAGGATTTCATGAGGATATGATGAATCGGATTCGCGAGCAGATGGAAGCTGGCGTAGAAGGTTATGATCCTCTAACACTGTTCAAGCCGTACCTGAGTAGTGGGCTTGGCTCCATGGACGCGCTGCAAAAAATAATGCTGAGCATGATGACTAACCCCTATGGCGGGGGTAAGAGTTCCGAATAGTCGTATGTATCAGGGATTGGGTGGTCTTCGGAAGAGAGAGAACTGCTTTGCGTATTTTAAGAAAGTACACTAACCGTCGTCTATATGACACTTCACGCAGCTGCTATGTCACATTGGAAGATGTTAAAGCGCTGGTTTTGAGCGGCGAGGCATTTCAGGTTCAGGATTCAAAAACCGGTGCTGACCTGACGCGTAATATTTTACTGCAAATCATTAGTGAGCAGGAAGCTCAAGGGCATGGAACCTTGCTGACTAATCAGGTGTTGCAGCAGCTAATCCGTTTCTACGGGGATAGCATGCAGGGTATGATGAGCCAGTATCTGGAGCAGAGTATCGCAGCTTTTTTAGAGCATCAGGAGCGCATTCGCGAACAGATGCAAACGATGATGGGAGCGGCGAACCCGCTGACCATGATGAACCGCATCGCTGACCAGAACATGGCGATGTGGGGCGGAATGTTTACTCCTGAAAAAGGCGATGAGCCGTACGTTGCTCCTGAGCCTGAAAAAGAGCAGGACAAGTAACTGCTCCATTGCGCCTGAGTCCTCAGGGCAATGAATCAATGAATACGCGTTCGATTGTTTAGCGGCGGTCGAATGCGTACCTTTCTTTATGGTTTTCCATCGTGTTACATCTAATTCGCATTGTGCGGCTTAAGCGCAGTGCAGGCCTGTTGCGAGTCGAATACCTTTAGGTATGAGGAGCGTGGAGAAAGGTTGAGCACCTGTCGGCGAACAGGTGCGATTGATCAGTCGTGAGCGGTTAGCCAGTTTACAATTTTGGGGGCGACCAGGGTCTGTGCTTTGCCAGATACAAAGACGCCGATATGTCCACCGTGAACCTTCATCTCTTCGTAGTCAGAGCTGCTGACATGGTTGGCCAGTGCCACTGAAGCAGCGGGCGGGACAAGGTGGTCAAAACTACCGTATATATTCAGAACAGGCTGCGTGATGTTCGATAAATCCACCTGCTTGTCGCCAATCATCGCTTCGCCTTTGATCAGCTTGTTGTCATGGAAGAACTGCTTGATGAACTGTCTGAACGCTTCCCCGGCCTGATCAGGGCTGTCATAGATCCATTTTTCCATGCGCAAAAAGCTCAGGGCGCTTTCTTCGTTTTCAAGCTGGTTTGGCATCCCAAGATTTTTCTGAATGCCTAAGCGCATTGGCATGAGTGAATTGTAGGAGTCGTTGAGCATGCTGCCCGGGATGTTGCCGTAGGTGTCGACCGCAAGATCTGCATCCACTGAGCGCGCCAGGTGGGCGAGCAGGTTGTCCGGCGTATGGAAGTCGACCGGAGTGACCATGGTGATGAGGTTTTTGATCTTGTGCGGATTCATTGCGGTATAGCACAGGCTAAATGTCCCGCCCTGGCAGATCCCCAGCAGATTAATCTGGTCTTTGCCGCTACGCTCGCGAACGTGATCTACACAGTTGTTAAGGTATTCATTGATGTAATCGTCGAGATCAAGATAGCGGTCAGCAGCATCCGGGTAGCCCCAGTCGATGACATAAACCTCCTGACCTTGTTCCAGCAGGCGTAATAGAATGGAGCGTTCAGGCTCTAGATCAATCATGTACGGGCGATTTACCAGTGCGTAGCAGATTAGTACTGGCGTGGTGTTGGCTGGTTCGCCAATGGGGGTATAGCGATGGAGGCGTAACTTGTCTTCGCGATACACTTCCTCTTTAGGTGTTTGGCCAACATCGACCTCTTTCAGCTTCTGAAGTGTGTTGTAGCTTTTCAAAAGCTTTCGGTTGAAGTCGAATAGCTCTTCGGCAACCTTTGCTGGCTTAAGGTGTATTGAGTCCATCGATTACTCCTTCAGCTTTTTCTTCAGGGCGGTGACTTCGCCACGCAAATTTGCAATCTCGTTGCGCATTTCATCCAGCAGCTCTTTGAGCGTCTGGCTTTGTAGCTCGCTAACCGCATCATTAAGCGTGTTGATTTGGCGACGGGTTTGACGCATCTCTTTACGCAATTGGTGCTGGCGGTGCAGGGCGGTGTCTAGTCCTTTGCGAGTTGCTAATCCGGCAGACTGGAAGTAAACATCACGTGCATTTTGCGCAAAGTTACGAAGTGACATCAGAGCGTTGCTGATGCGGCCGTGGGCTTGTTGATACACGTCTGTGAACACGGTGTCTGAGTATGCTGATTCGTAGCTTTCAACCCAGATGTTGTGCAGTTCATGAAGGGTGTCGATGGGCTGTTCGCGCTGTGCAATCCTGGTTGTCATGCGAGCGCTGGCTTCCTGATTGATCTCGCCGTAATGACGGATATAGGCTGATAGCGCTTCCTGATACTCAAGCAACAGGCGAATGGCTTCGCGGCTGTTTGCCTGCAGCTCCGGGTTAGACCCGACAACAGGTGTTTCCAGCAAGCTTTTCATTCCGCTGATGAACGGATTCTCAAACAGCAGGTCGTCATGGAAGCTGTGTGTCTTAAACAGGGCTGCCACTTGTTCAGGAAGTTGCCATTGTCGCATCAGCAGTTCAGTGGTCTGCTTCTGCATGTACTTCTGAAACTCACTCACGGCTGAGTCTACCTGCTGATCCCCGGCGCTATTTCGAAACTGCCGGATCAAGTCCTCACCGTACGTGTTGAAGTTGTGTGACTGGGCGCTGAGTACGTCCATCAGTTGGGAAAACTGTTGCGGCAGGGCTTCTCCGGCAGAGGACTGATAGCGCTTGATAAACTCAAGCCAGCCTTCCGGATTCTTCAGCTCGTCTGAACTTTCTCCCAGTGTTTGCCAGTAGGCATTCTGGGCTTCAAGCCAGTTCTTCATCTGCTGATTCAGCTCATCTGACACGGCAGTTCTCTCCTTCGGTAATGCCAATACCCTGCAATTTCGAGGAATTGGCGTATGGCTCGTCACTGATTAGCCAGCAAAGCCTAACAAACTTAGGAAATACTATTACAACTAAGCGGCAACTTATACCTGTGTAACGATTTCTATTTTGCGACAGGTAGCATGTCAACAAGATGTCGGGCGGCGTTCGATAAGGTTCTGTCCCGGTGATGGATCACACCTAATTGCCGATAAACCAGCTCTGCATCAACGGGTAGTACCTCCAGATCTTCTTTAATGAGTGATTCTGGCAGCAGGCTCCATCCAAGTCCGATAGAGATCATCATGCGGATAGTATCGAGATAGTTGGTCGACATGCCTACGTTTAGTTGTAGGTTGTGGCGATCAAATAGCTGTTCAACCAGCTCCCGAGTGAAGGTGTTCTGGTCGGGCAGGATGGCTGTGTATTGGGTGAGCTCTTTCAGGCTGACGCGTGTTTTGTTTGCCAGCGGGTGTTCGCGAGAAACAACGTACCTCAACGCATCGTGCCAGATCGGTATGGAACGAATGGCTTTATCAGGAGAAGGGGAGAGGGTAATTAATGCAAGCTCCAGATCTCCCCGTAATACGCCTTCGTAAGCCACTTCTGATTCATCGAAGCGAAGGTCCAGTTTAACTTTGGGGTAGCTGGCGGTGAACGCGCGTAGAACCGGCGGTAAACGGTGTAAGCTCACATGATGGCTCGCTGCGAGAGAAAGTGTACCTGTAACTTCTCCTGATAAGTTGCTGATCGCTCTGCGGGCATCCTCCAGCTCAAGCAAAATCTGATGGGCGCGCGGTAGTAGGGCCTGTCCTGCCTCGGTAAGCGAGACTTGCCTGCCGATTCGGTCAAATAAGCGACTATTGAGTTGATCTTCGAGTAGTGCGACCCGCTTGCTGACCGCTGACTGCGTTAAAAAAAGCTGGTGAGCGGCTTTGGAAAATGACTCGCTATTCGCAACGGCAACGAATGCCTGCAGGGTATTGGTATCCATAAAAATTCCTCAATAGATGTGTGTATTGTTTGTTATTCCTATTTGGAATTCAATGAATAAAAAATATGAATTTGTGTTGTTTGAATGCCTGTTCTAGGATGGTTCCAGCAGATGACGAGATGAACTGTTCAGTGAGCAACGATGGTGGTCTCGATCATCGACCGGAATAAGAAAAGTGAGGACATCACAATGGCTGGCAAGACCCTGTACGACAAGCTTTTTGATGCGCATTTAGTGCGCCAGAATGACGACGGTAGTTCTTTGATTTACATCGATCGTCAGGTTCTGCATGAGGTAACTTCTCCGCAGGCGTTTGAAGGTCTGCGTCTGGCGGGTCGTCAGCCGTGGCGTGTCGATGCGAATATTGCAACACCGGATCACAACGTGCCTACAACGCCGCGTGCGGGTGGTGTAGATGAGATCGTTGATCCGGTATCAAAAATTCAGGTTAAAACCTTAGATGCGAACTGCGATGAGTTCGGCATTCTTGAATTTAAGATGAATGATCAGCGTCAGGGTATCGTTCATGTCATGGCGCCGGAGCAGGGTGCAATTCTGCCGGGTGTGACCGCAGTGTGTGGTGATTCCCATACTGCAACATTGGGCGCTTTGGGTGCGCTGGCTCATGGTGTAGGTACTTCTGAAGTTGAGCACGTATTGGCGACGCAGTGCCTGATCACTAAAAAGATGAAAAACATGCTGGTGCGTGTTGATGGTGAGTTAGGAGCGGGTGTTACACCAAAAGATGTGGTGTTGCATGTGATCGGTGTTATTGGCACGGCGGGCGGCACAGGTTATGCCATCGAGTTTGGCGGTGATGTATTCCGCAACATGTCGATGGAAGGCCGTATGACTGTATGTAACATGGCGATCGAAGCGGGCGCGCGAGTGGGTCTGGTCTCCGTAGATCAGATTACGCTGGATTATGTTGAAGGTCGTCAATATGCACCAAAAGGTGAGCAGTGGGATCAGGCGGTAGCTGCATGGCAGGGTCTGGTTTCTGATGACGATGCCGAGTTTGATGAGCTGGTTGTGATCAATGGTTCAGATATTGCGCCTCAGGTCACTTGGGGAACGTCTCCTGAGATGGTTGTCAGTGTTAATGATCAGGTGCCTAATCCGGCAAATGAGTCTGATCAGGTGAAGGTTGATGGTATCAACCGTGCATTGGCGTATATGGGGCTGGCTGCGGATCAGAAGATCACTGATATCCAGTTGGATCGTGTGTTTATCGGTTCCTGCACTAACTCCCGTATTGAAGACCTGCGCTCTGCTGCTGAAGTTGTGAAAGGCCGTCAGGTTGCCGGAAATATCATTCAGGCACTGGTGGTGCCGGGTTCCGGCTTGGTGAAAGAGCAGGCTGAAAAAGAAGGTTTGGATAAGATCTTCACTGAAGCAGGATTGGAATGGCGTGAGCCGGGTTGCTCCATGTGTTTGGCGATGAACCCCGATAAGTTGGGTGCCGGTGAGCATTGTGCGTCTACCTCTAACCGCAACTTCGAAGGCCGTCAGGGCTTTGGTGGTCGCACTCATTTGGTGAGTCCGGCTATGGCGGCAGCGGCAGCGATTGCTGGTCACTTCGTCGACGTGCGTGAATTTGTTAAGCAGTAAGAAGGAGAGCGATAATGAAAAAATTTACCAAGATGACTGGTATCGCGGCTCCGCTGGATCGCGCAAACGTTGATACTGATATGATCATTCCTAAGCAGTTTTTGAAGTCTATCAAGCGTTCTGGTTTTGGCCCGAACTTGTTTGATGAGCTGCGTTATCTGGATGAAGGTCAGCCGGACCAGGATTGCAGTGGTCGTCCGCTGAACGAAGAGTTTGTTTTGAATAAACCGCGCTATAAGGGCGCAAGTGTGCTGCTGGCGCGTGAAAACTTCGGCTGTGGTTCCAGCCGTGAGCATGCGCCTTGGGCGCTGGAAGATTTTGGTATCCGTACCGTGATCGCGCCAAGCTTTGCAGAGATTTTCTTCAATAACTGCTTTAAAAATGGTCTGTTGCCAATCGTACTGAGCGAGGAGCAGGTTGATCAGCTGTTTAAGGAGGTTGATGCTGCTGAAGGTTATGAGCTGACTGTTGATCTGGATGCGCAAGTGGTTGTGACGCCTTCCGGTGAAACAATGGCGTTTGAAGTGGATGACTTCCGTAAGCACTGCTTGCTGAACGGTTTGGATGATATTGGTCTGACATTGCAGTACGCTGATGACATTAAGGCGTATGAAGAGAAAGCTCGTCAGCACTCTCCGTGGCTGTTTGACGCAATCAAATAATTAGGTGTAGCGCTGGCTACACTGTTTAAGAATATGTACGGCAGCATGCGTGCTGCCTTTTTAACATAAAGGAATTACACAATGAGTAAGAAAGTCCTGCTGCTGCCGGGTGATGGTATTGGTCCTGAGATCGCTGCTGAAGCGCGTAAAGTACTGGATCTGGTAAACGATCAGTTCTCTCTGGGTCTGGAGATGGATGATGCGCTGGTGGGCGGTGCTGCAATCGATGCTGAAGGTGACGCGTTGCCAACAACAACCTGGGAAAAGGTTGAAGCGGCAGATGCAATCCTGTTGGGTGCAGTGGGTGGTCCTAAGTGGGATACACTGCCTCCGTCAGAGCGTCCTGAGAAAGGGGGTCTGCTGAAGATTCGTGCGCAGCTGGATCTGTTTGGCAATCTGCGCCCTGCAATCCTGTACCCTCAGTTGGCGCATGCGTCTACGTTGAAAGAAGACGTTGTATCCGGTCTGGATATCCTGATCGTGCGTGAGTTGACCGGTGGTATTTACTTTGGTGAGCCTCGTGGTATCAAAACCAAAGAAAACGGTGTGCGCGAAGGTTATAACACCTATGTATACGACGAAGAGCAGATCCGTCGCATCGGTCGTGTTGCATTTGAAGCAGCAATGAAGCGTGGTAAGCGTCTGTGTTCCGTCGACAAAGCAAACGTGCTGGAAGTCACCATGCTGTGGCGCGAAGTGATGGAAGATCTGTCCAAAGAGTACCCGGAAGTAGAGCTGTCCCACATGTATGTGGACAATGCAGCGATGCAGCTGGTGCGCGCACCTAAGCAGTTTGACGTGATTGTAACGGGCAACATGTTCGGTGACATCCTGTCTGATGCGGCGGCAATGCTGACCGGTTCTATCGGCATGCTGCCATCGGCGTCTTTGGATGTGAACGGTAAGGGTATGTACGAGCCTTGTCACGGCTCCGCGCCTGATATTGCAGGTCAGGGTATTGCAAACCCGCTGGCGATGATTATCTCTGCAGCGATGATGTTGCGTCACTCTCTGGGTATGGAAGCGCCAGCAGCGAAAATCGAAGCTGCCGTTGACGTTGTACTGGATCAGGGACTGCGTACAGGTGATATCTGGTCTGAAGGTATGCAGAAAGTTAGCACTGTTGAAATGGGTGATGCTGTCGTAGCTGCGTTGAAGAGCTAAGCTCGGCGCAGAAAGACTGATAGCTTGAAAGGGCTATTTATTGCATAATATCTGCCGCTATAAAGGCAGTGTAATCGGCCTCTGCTGGTGAGTAGGGGCCGATTTGTTATTTTTAGAACAATCCAAGTTTTTGGTGAAATAGATGAAACGTGTAGGTTTTGTTGGCTGGCGTGGAATGGTGGGTTCCGTGTTGATGCAACGCATGATGGAAGAGCGTGATTTCGATCAGATCGAAGAACCGGTCTTCTTCACCACATCTCAGGTAGGACAGGCTGGACCGAATATTGGTAAAGATATTCCAGCGCTGAAAGATGCAACATCCATTGATGACCTCAAACAGATGGATGCCATTATTTCCTGTCAGGGTGGTGACTACACGAAACAGGTTTACGGCGCGCTGCGTGAAGCGGGCTGGAATGGTTACTGGATCGATGCGGCATCCTCCTTGCGTATGGATGACGAAGCGATCATCGTACTGGATCCGGTAAACATGAACGTCATCAAAGACGGTCTGTCCAGCGGTGTAAAAACCTATGTTGGCGGTAACTGCACCGTATCCCTGATGCTGATGGGTTTGGGTGGTCTGTTCAATGCGGGTCATATCGAGTGGATGACCTCCATGACGTATCAGGCGGCATCCGGCGGCGGTGCGCGCCACATGCGTGAGCTGATCTCTCAGATGGGTATCATCAAAGAGTCCGTTGCTACCGATCTGGCCAACCCAGCCAGCGCTATTCTGGATATCGATCGCCAGGTAGCTGAAACCATTCGCAGCGATGCTATGCCGACAGACAACTTCGGTGTGCCATTGGCAGGCTCTCTGATCCCTTGGATCGATACTAAGCTGGATAACGGTCAGAGCCGTGAAGAGTGGAAAGCATACGCTGAAACCAACAAAATTCTGGGTCTGGGCGATAGCCCGATTCCAATCGATGGTACCTGTGTGCGTATTGGTGCGATGCGCTGCCACAGCCAGGCGTTCACAATTAAGCTGAAGCAAAATCTGCCGATGGACGAAATCGAAGGCATGCTTGCTGAAGCAAACGACTGGGTTAAAGTGATTCCGAATGATCGTGATATTACTGCGGCAGAGTTAACACCTGCGAAGGTGACGGGTACGCTGAGTGTGCCGGTTGGCCGTCTGCGCAAGATGAATTTGGGTGATGAGTACCTGAATGCATTCAGCGTCGGTGACCAGCTGCTGTGGGGTGCTGCAGAGCCTCTGCGTCGTATGCTGCGTATTCTGCTGGAAGACTAATTCAGGCAGATATACCGTCATACAATCTTTCAAAGGCGAGTGTGTTCATTTGTCTTTATAAAAATCCAGCCCGGCATTGTTCGGGCTGATTTGTTTCCGGGGTTTTAAATGGAAAGACGTTTTAATATCGCAATTGTAGGCGCCACGGGTTTGGTTGGTGAAGCGATGCGAGAGATATTGGAGCAACGCGAGTTTCCTGTTGGTGAGTTGTATTTGCTAGCCGGGGAGCGTTCAGCGGGGCAAAGTCTTCAGTTTTGCGATAAGTCCTATAAGGTGGGTTTGTTACAAGATTTTGACTTCTCTCAAGTTGAAATTGCACTGTTTTCCGCAGGTAGCGACGTGTCCATGCAGTATGCTCCGATTGCAGCAGATGCAGGATGCGTGGTGATTGATAATACCTCTTGTTTCCGCTATGACCCTGATATTCCGCTGGTGATTCCAGAAGTTAACCCGGAAATGGTGGGTGAGTATCGCAATCAGGGCATTATCGCGAATCCGAATTGTTCAACGATTCAGATGTTAATGGCGCTGTCTCCTATTCACCGTGAGGTGGGTATTGAACGTATCAATGTTTCTACTTACCAGGCTGTTTCAGGTTCTGGTCGTAAAGCGGTAGAAGAGCTTGCGGGCCAGACTGCGCGTTTGCTCAATGGTCTGAGTATCGATCCGGACGTCTATCCAAAACAGATCACTTTTAATGTGCTGCCGCAGATTGATGCCATGCAGGACAATGGTTATACCCGCGAAGAGATGAAAATGGTGCTGGAAACCCAGAAAATTCTGGGCGATGACAGCATTCGGGTAAACCCAACGTGTGTGCGTGTTCCTGTATTCTTCGGGCACTCTGAGTCGTTACATGTAGAAACGCGTGAACCGATTTCCGCAATGGACGTGCGCAACTTGCTTGAAGTGATGCCGGGTGTTCAGGTGGTTGACGAGCTGGACGAAGAGGGTGGTTACGCGACGCCGGTCACAGAGGGTGTTGGTAAGGATGACGTATTTGTCAGCCGAATTCGCGAAGATATCTCTTCTCAGAGCGGTATAAACATGTGGGTCGTGTCAGATAATGTGCGCAAAGGTGCTGCATTAAACAGTATTCAGATTGCTGAACTCTTGATCCAACAGTACCTCTAGGGTAAAAACATAAAGTAATTTCTGGGAGTTAGGTGACCTTCAGCGCTGGCTTAGGTTAGGATTGGCTGCTGTGCCGGGCTCCCGGTTAATTATTTCTCTGGTTTACACAGGAAGAATGGATTTGCGCAAGCTGGTTACCAGTCTTGTATGTGCAGGCGCACTAGCGGCTTCTTCGGCTCAGGCGCTGGATTTAGGCGCACTGCACGTATATTCCGCAGCAGGCGAACCGCTTGATGCAGAAATTCAGCTTCTCGATGTTGAAGGCTTGTCTGCTGACGACATTCGTCCTCGTTTTGCTGGCGTGGATGATTTGGCCATTTCTGGCCTGGATAGTAAGCGTTATCTGTCTGATGTGCGTTTTTTCGTGGCGATAGAAAACAATCAGTCGGCAACGTTGCGTCTTGTTTCAGATGAACCTATCGATCATTCTTTTTTGAGTTTTCTGCTTGAGGTTAATTGGACCGAAGGACGATTGTTGCGTGAATATACCGCACTCTTGAAAGAACCTCTGAAGAACCCCTCCCGCCAGGTATCACTGGCAACACCAAAGCAAGAATCGCAGTCTGTTCTGATTGCAGAGGCTGCGAAGGCATTGCCTGCGACTCAGCCCGCGATTAACGTCCCAGTTCCGAAAGCTGATCAGCCTGATAAGGTAGCGTCGCCAGTCTCCCCGGTTGAGGAGGCTGATGTGCCAAGCCCGGCTTCGGCAATCAGCAAGGCAGAGGTGAGCGCCAAAAAAGCGGAAAACGTATCGTCAAAAAGAGAAAATACGGATGAGCCAAAAGCTTATGCCGTCGATATGACGATTGATGCCGTAGAAAGTGAGCCTGAATTTTTAGCCGTCAAGGCTGACAGATCAAATGCAGACCTACAGCCCGCGGAAGTTGTAGAGCGTTCCCGCCATATCGAGGTTCAGCAGCCTGTTATGGTACGTTCTTCTGAGCAGATTGTTCTTCATCGAAAAGAGCCTGAAAACCGTTTGTCTGAAACGCAGGTCAGTATTGCGGCGGAGCAGCTTGCGGTTGGGGCGAAAAACGTATCTGAGAACAAAGAAACTAGTATATCAGCGGTGTCTGAGCCTGCACTCAATGCGGATTTGATTAAGGTGGGTGCAAAAGAAACGCTGTGGGATATAGCGAAACGCAATAGCCCATCGGCAGCGTATAGCAATCAGCAAGTGATGGTGGCGCTGTATAAAAAGAATCCTCAGGCGTTTGTTGATGGGGATATCAACCGTATGAAAGGCTCTGCTGTTCTGTTGCGTCCGTCTGAAGCTGAGATCAACGGACATGATACGTCTAGTGCTTTGCAGTTTATTCGGCAGAGGCTAAATGAATCTCAGCTTCTAGCTGCGAAAGAGTTGAATGTAGCGTCTTCAGCAAAAGAGGTTGTTGTAGGTGCAAAAGAGACGCTTTGGGACATCGCGGTTAAATACCGTGCCGGGCCTGAAGTAAATACGCGTCAGATGATGCTGGCGATCGTTAAGAAAAATCCGCGTGCGTTTGATAATGGAAATATCAATAGGATGCGTAAAGGCGTTGTGTTGCACATGCCGTCAGCGGAAGAGCTTAAAAAGTGGTCTGAAAAAGAAGCATCTGCAGAGGTGCGTCGTCAGATTTCAGATTGGCGTCAGCATAAAGGATTGGTTGATGCTAAGGCGTCTGATGAGCCGCCGCTTGTTAATACAGCATCTCTTAACTTGCCGCCTGTTAAAACCGTAGCGCTGAGTCCAGTAGACACATCTGATGCTCGCGAACTTGTTATCGGTAAGCAAGAAACGCTGTGGAGTATCGCAATTAACAACCTGCCTGATGCGTCCGTGACTACCGGACAAATGATTAAGGCCATTATACGAAAAAACCCTCATGCGTTTGTGAATGGTGACATGAACTCAATGCGTGTTGGTGAAACACTTGAAATGCCCTCGCTCGCAGATATAGACAGGGTGAGGTAGCGGTTAATTGTGGGACATATCGGCCGATACATAATGCTTAATGAATGGCAGTAGGCTGGTTTTACGGTGATGAGGTATGAGACAAAAGCAGTATTTTAGAGTCTGCTTGCGTCTATTTGTTTAACCGTTGTCATGAGTCGCTTGACCCAGCTGTACCATATAAATAATACTTCTTCGATATTTTCGGAATCGGCAACTCTATGATTTTTACGAAAATTTTAGAGAAAACGTAACAAGGAAACTGATGATGCTGCGCAAACTCGCTGTAAGCCTTGCTCTGGCAGGGATACTGAGCACGTCAAATGCTTATGCGCTAGGCCTTGGGGAAATCAAAATCAATTCGGCATTGAATGAGCCGCTTGATGCTGAGATTCAACTGCTGGAAGCCCGTAAGCTGAACCCGCTACAGATTCAGCCGCGCATGGCGGATATTGATGAATATGTGCTTGCTGGTATTGATAAACAGCGATTTCTATCTGATGTCAGTTTTAAGGTATTTGTTGGTCCGGATGGGCGTGGGCGTATCCGGCTGACCAGCCCGAATCCGATCAAAGAGCCATTCCTGAATTTCCTTGTTGAGCTGAATTGGCCAAACGGGCGCTTGGTTCGCGAATATACCTTGCTTTTAGACCCTCCGGTTTATAATCCTGTTCGGCAGCGCCAGACTGTCCAGCCTACACTTCCTGCTCGAGCACAAGCCGTTGTAGCAGCCCCAGTGCGCTCAGCCAGTCCCGTTAAGAACATTCGTACGGAGATGGATGCCCAGCGTGAGGTTTTTGTTGATGTACATGATTCGCTTTGGGGGATTGCTGATAAGCATCGCCCTGGTGAATCTGTGACTAAAAGTCAGATGGCGTTGGCGTTACTGAAGAAAAACCCTGATGCATTCGTAGATCAGAATATTAACCACATGAAAGCGGGCGTTGTACTTAAGCTGCCTACGTTGGATGAGGTTAACGCATTGACGCCGCAGCAGGCCGCGGCAGAAGTTCAACGGCAGAACCGGCAGTGGAAGAATCGCAATAATAAACCGGTGCAGGCCGCTAAGCCGCTGGTTGCGACGGTCAAGCCAAAGCAGCCTGCCAAGCCAGTAGCTGCACCTGTACTAGTTGATAAACCGCTTATTGTGGCTGCCCAGCCTGTTGAAGAGAAGGAAGAAAGCTCCTCAGAGGCAGATCGTGAAGCAATCAGTGCACTTGAGGATGCTCGTGTTGCGCTGGAGCAGGAGTTGGAGGCCACTAATGGAGAGTTGACGGAGCTGCGGGCAGAAAATGAGCTGCTCAAAGATCGGCTCGACATGATGCAGACTGAACTGGCGGCTATTCAGGATACGTTGGCAGGTAAAGATCAGACCATTGCACAGCTTGAAGCGATAATTGAAGATCAGCGTGTTCGTCTTGAAGAAAAAGAAAAAGGTTTCTTCGCCAAACTGATGGAAGATCCGATATTGCTGGCAAGCATCGGTGGTGGTTTGGTCGCAGTTCTTATTGCAGTGTTGCTTATTGTGTTCCTGCGCCGCCGCAAGGCGAAGAAAAAGGCTGAAGATGAATCCAGTTCCGCTGGTGATCTTGCCGCCGCTGCAGCGGCAGGAGCTGCGGCAGTTGTCGCTGCAGATGCCGTAGCGGAAGACAGTGAAGCAGAAGACGCGAAGCCTGAAGAAGAGGCTGATACGTCAGAGATGGGTGACGACATTGCTGATGTCTCCGTTGATGATGATATGGATGACCTGTCGGATCTTGACCTGGATATGGATCTGGATTTGGATCTGGAAGCGGGTTCTGCTGATCTGGCTGACGCCGATGCTGACGATGATCTGGATGCGTTATTAGAAGACGACGAGTTTGACTTGGGTCTGGACGAGTCAGACGTTGCTGGTGACTCAGTTGGTTCTGTCGCGACTGAAGTTATTGAAGAAGATGTAGACGACGCTGAACTTGAGAAGTTATTGGCTGAAGATCTGGGAGAAGACCTATCTTCCAGTTCGCTTGATCTTGACGCAGATATTGAGTTCAGCGCAGGGGATGATGTCGTTTCCGGTGATAGTGATGCGTTGGATGACATTCTGAGTGCCAATGATTCGGAGCTGGAGCTTACGCCACAAGACACCGCAGACGAAGGAGATATCGACGAGGTTGAGTTTGATCTCGAGGGTATGGGGCTGGATGATCTTGCAGCGGACAGTGCTACCAGTGATGAGTTAGATTTTAACGTTGGTGAAGATCTGGATGCTGATGATCTGCTGGAAACTGCGGTGGATCTGAGTACTGAACCCGATGTTGATGTGGACGATATAGATGCCCTGTTGGCTCAGGCGTCTAGAGATATCGAAGACTCCACCGAATTGAGTGTTGATGAGACTGAAAGCGAAGAACCTCTGGATGAAGCGCTGGACACGTCTGCGCTTGATGCGGACCTGGAAGCCTTGCTCGCTGAGACAGAACAGGTCGCAGATGAAACGGATCAGGAAGCGTCTCTCGAAGAAAGTGATTTTGATATTGATGATTTGCTGGATAGCGTGTCATCTGTCGAAAATGAAACTGTTACTGAATCGCCAGAGGCTGAAACACTTGATGTTTTGATGTCCGAGACTGCTGAGGTTGAAACGCCTGAGCAGGCTGAAATGCTTGATGTTGACGATATTGATGCGTTGCTGAATGAAGTGTCACTTGACCAGCCATTAGAATCTATAGCAGACGCTGATGAGCGGGCAGATGACGTAAGCGCTGATGATTCGATTGATGATATCGACGATATTCTCGCAGAAGTGCAGGGATCCGACGAAGACGCGGATGTTGATGTGCTGATGCAGGATCTTTCAGACTTGGCGTTTGATGAGCCTGAAGAACCAACTGAAACAATTGAAACTGAGGTGTCTGAGTCGGTTGGTGACGTTGATCTTGATGAGCTGTTGGAGCAAAGTGAGCCCTCTGAGGGCGACGCAGTTGAGGTTGATGATCTAAATGCATTGTTAGCCGATGTTGAAGCCGGAAATCCAGAAGAAGTTGAAGATCTTCTGGCGTTGGATGAAGATCTGGATGATCTGACTTTAGATGCTGATTTGAATGATGTGTCTGCATCGCTAGACGAAGATCAGTTATCTGCAGTCGATGTTGAAGACGATTTGACGGAAGACCTGGATGCGTTGCTTGAGCAGGTTTCGGATACAGATGCTATTGAGTTGGAATCTGACACTGGCACTGGCTCTCAAGAATCGACTGAATCCGATTTCGATGCAGAGATAGAGTCTCTGCTCAATGAAGTTGTCGAAAAAACCGATCAACCTGCAGGCTCTGTTGAGCCAGAGCCAGAGCCAGAGCCAGAGCCAGAGCCAGAGCCAGAGCCAGAGCCAGAGCCAGAGCCAGAGCCAGAGTTCGACTTGGGTGATTTGGACGATTTGGATGGGTTTGATCTGGATGCAGTATCAGGTCTTACTTCCGCGCCGGATGCTACTCCAGAATCTAACATCGATGAGTTGGAATCAGTACAAGAGAATACTGAAGCGCAAGCAGTTGAGCTCGATTCCCCGCTGGAAGTCGAAAATCTGGATGACGTTGATCTGGATCTCGGCGATATGGATCTGTCTGATCTTCTGGACGAGGTTGCAGCGTCAGACGAAGTCGATGCGCCGGAAGAGCCGGAGTTGCCCGCGGAGGTTGAGAGCCCGGCTAGTGATGAGTTAGATGCTCCTCAGTCTTCTGACGAATCTTCACTGGATGAGTTAGCAGAATTAGACGACCTTGATCTTGCTGAAATGATGGCGGATTTGGGATCGGTTGAAGAGGTTGACCTGTCTGAGGTTGAGTCTGACCTGGATAGCGATCTTGCCGCATTGGACAGTTCTCTTGACGATTTAGAGAATAAGGCAGTTCCTGCAAACCCTGTAGAGGAAGAACTGACAGCTAATATTGTTCATGACCTTGATGCAGAATTGGACAGTGAACTGCAATCTCTATTGGATGGCTCGGATGGTGATATTGAGCTGGAGGAGGTTGATGCAGATGAGGAAGATCTTGCAGATATCGACGGCTGGTCTCTGCTTGAAGGTGCTGATGAGGTCGAAACTAAACTTGATCTTGCGCGTGCGTATATGGATATGGAAGACGCAGATGGCGCAAGAGATATCCTGAAAGAGATTGTTCAAGAAGGCAGTGACAAACAGAAGCAGGAAGCTGGTGCCTTGCTGGAGAGTATTAAGCAGTAACTATGTCTGAAGTATCTCAAGAAACATCTGGAGCGATTTCGATCGCTCCTTATCGTTATGCCCTGTGTATCGAGTATCAGGGAACCCATTACCGCGGTTGGCAGATCCAAAAAGATGTCGTCAGCATTCAGGAAACGCTTGAGAAAGCGTTATCTGTCGTTGCTAATGAGCCAGTGCATGTTATTTGTGCAGGACGTACTGATGCGTGCGTTAATGCCACTTATCAGATTGTTCACTTCGAAACGTATGCAAAGCGTACAGAGCGTGCCTGGATCATGGGGACTAACACCAATCTGCCGGATGATATTGCCGTTAAGTGGGCAATGCCGGTGCCGGATAGTTTTCATGCTCGCTTTTCTGCACAGCAACGTCGTTATCGTTACGTCATTCTGAGCGCCCCTGTGAAGCCTGCCTTAATGGCTAAAGGTGTTACCTGGACGTTTAAAGAGCTCGATTTGGATCGTATGAATGAGGCCGCTGCTTATTTGGTGGGGGAGCATAACTTTAACTCCTATCGGGCCGTGAATTGCCAGGCTAAGAGCCCGATCCGGGAAGTGCGCGAACTGAACGTATATAGAAGTGGTCAGTTGATCGTGATTGATGTCGCTGCGAACGCTTTTTTGCATCATATGGTGCGTAATATCGCGGGCGTGCTGATGGAAATTGGTTGTGGTGAAGCTGATCCTGTTTGGGCAAAAGAGGTTCTGGAAGCTCAGGATCGTAGGCAAGGCGGTGTGACTGCACCACCGTACGGTCTCTATTTTGTGGATGTGCATTACCCTGAAGAGTTTTCATTACCTAAATCTGAGCTAGGGCCCTATTTCCTTACCGCTGCGGACTGACACTCCGCTTAAGCATCTGATAGTATATTGGGTTTTCCGGGCATGAATATCGTGAATAGAACACGTATCAAAATCTGTGGGATTACGCGACAAGAAGACGCGGATGCTGCAGTAGCGGCAGGTGCTGACGCACTGGGGTTTGTATTCTATGATCCGAGTCCGCGCAATGTGAACGTGGACCAGGCCGCTGAGATTATTCGTAACCTGCCTGCATTTGTTACTAGTACTGCTTTGTTTGTGAATGCAGATGTTGCGTTTGTTCAGCGTGTTATTGATTCAACAGGTTTGGATCTGCTGCAGTTTCACGGTGACGAAGATGTTGCCTATTGCGAGCAGTTTGATCGTCCTTATATGAAAGCGATACGCATGAAGCCAGGTGTTGATATACAGGCTGAGTGTGAACGTTATGCCAGTGCAACAGCGATCTTGCTCGATGCTTATCGTCCGGGTGTTCCGGGTGGAACCGGAGAATCTTTTGACTGGGATCGTATCCCTTCAGAATTGAAGAAACCTATAGTACTTGCCGGTGGTCTGGAACCGGATAATATTCGTAGAGCGGTTGAAACCGTGCGTCCCTTTGCCGTTGATGTCAGCGGTGGTGTAGAAGCCAGTAAAGGGATTAAAGATAAAGCAAAAATTGAGAAGTTTACGTTAGAGGTAACCCGTGCCAAATAAAGCTGATCTCTCCGCAATTGCGCAGATGCCCGATGAACGTGGGCATTTTGGTCCCTATGGTGGTCGTTTTGTATCCGAGACCCTAATGGCTGCCCTGAAACAGCTGGAGGAGACCTACGAGCGCTTGTGGCGAGACCCAGACTTTCAGGCCGAATTTGATCACGATCTGGCGCATTACGTAGGTCGTCCTTCACCGCTGTATCATGCGACCCACCTGACAAAACTTTGTGGTGGCGCGCAGATCTATCTTAAACGTGAAGATCTTAACCACACCGGTGCGCACAAGGTGAATAACACCATCGGTCAGGCGTTGTTGGCGAAATACACCGGTAAACCGCGTGTTATCGCTGAAACAGGTGCCGGACAGCATGGTGTTGCATCGGCGACAGTTGCTGCCCGTCTAGGTCTGGAATGTCAGGTATATATGGGTGCTGAAGACGTCCAGCGTCAGGCACTCAATGTGTATCGCATGAAGCTGCTGGGTGCAGAGGTGATATCTGTTGAATCCGGTACGCGCACGCTGAAAGATGCTATGAATGAAGCGATGCGTGATTGGGTGACCAACGTAGACGATACCTTCTATATCATTGGTACTGCTGCAGGTCCTCACCCGTATCCAAAACTGGTACGTGATTTCCAGTCGGTTATCGGCCGTGAAGCGCGTGCTCAGTGTCTGGAACAGGCAGGCCGTTTACCTGATGCGCTTGTTGCGTGTGTTGGCGGTGGTTCTAACGCGATTGGATTGTTCCATCCGTTCATCGAAGACGGTGATGTTCGTATGGTCGGTGTCGAAGCAGGTGGTTACGGTGTTGAAACCGGACAGCATGCTGCACCGCTGACGGCGGGTCGTCCGGGCGTATTGCATGGTAACCGTACTTATCTGATGGAAGACGATGCCGGTCAGATCATTGGTACTCATTCTGTATCAGCAGGTCTGGATTATCCGGGTGTAGGCCCTGAGCACTCCTACTTGAAAGACACCGGTCGGGCGGAATACGTTGCAATCAATGACGACGAGGCGATGGATGCTTTCCGTACGCTGACCCGTGTTGAGGGTATTATGCCGGCAATTGAGTCCAGTCACGCTGTTGCGCATGCAATGAAGATGGCAAAAGAGATGGACGAAGACCAGATCATCGTAGTGAACCTGTCTGGTCGTGGTGATAAAGATATTCATACTGTCGCACAGCTCGACGGTATTAAGGTCTGAGCTTCAGGCCTGAATAGGACGGTAATGGAAATGAATCGAATTGCAGCGTGTTTTGAACGCCTGAAAGAGCAGGGTCGTCAGGCCCTGATCCCTTATGTAACTGCCGGTGACCCAGCTCCGGGCGTCACTGTGCCATTGATGCATGCGATGGTTGATGCGGGTGCCGATCTGATTGAATTGGGTATCCCATTCTCTGACCCAATGGCGGATGGTCCAACCATTCAGCTGGCGTGTGAACGAGCGCTGGAGCACAACACGCGTTTGATCGATGTGTTGGCTATGGTGAAAACCTTTCGTGAGAAAGATCAGCAAACCCCGGTTGTGTTGATGGGCTACCTGAACCCAATTGAAGTGCTGGGTTATACATCCTTCGCAGAGCAGGCCGCAGCGGCTGGTATTGATGGTGCGCTGATCGTTGATTTGCCGCCTGAAGAGGCAGAGGGTGAATTTGATAATGCAATGAAAGCCAATGGCTTGGATACGATTTATCTGTTGGCTCCGACAACAGAAGAGAGTCGTATTGAGCAGGTCTGCAACGCGGGCAGTGGCTATCTATACTATGTCTCTGTCAAAGGTGTGACGGGTTCTGCATCTCTGGATGTGCAGGCCGTAGCCGATAAGTTGGACGTGGTACGCAAGTATACAAACCTGCCTGTGGGTGTTGGCTTCGGAATTAAAGATGCTGAATCTGCAAAGGCAGTATCTGAAGTTGCAGACGGTGTTATCGTCGGCAGTGTACTGGTAAATAAAATTGCCTCGTTGGTCGAGCAGCAGGAAGATATCCCTGCTCAGGTTTCTGCTATTGTAGCGGAACTGCGCACCGCGATGGATGCGTGATTGAACTGACGCTTTAGTAAAGATTTGGAAATACATACATGAGTAACTGGCTGGAAAAAATCGTTCCCTCTCTGGTGCGTAGCGAAACTAAGCGTTCCAACATCCCGGAAGGTTTGTGGAAGAAGTGTCCTAAGTGTGATGCGCCGCTGTATCGTCCTGAGCTGGAAAAAAACCTGAGCGTATGTCCAAAGTGCGATCACCACATGCGTCTGGGCGCACGTAAGCGTTTGGAAGTATTCCTGGATGAGCAGAATCGTACTGAAATTGCGGCCGAAGTCGAGCCAGTGGATCGTCTCAAGTTTAAAGACTCCAAAAAGTATAAAGATCGTCTGACAGCAGCTCAGAAAAATACTGAAGAAAAAGATGCGCTTGTGGCTATGCGTGGTGAGCTGAACGGTCAGCCGGTTGTAGCCGTGGCCTTTGAATTCCAGTTCATGGGTGGCTCTATGGGTGCGGTTGTTGGTGAACGCTTTGTGCGTGCAGCAAATATCAGTCTGGCTGAAGGTATTCCTCTGATCTGCTTTGCTGCTTCTGGTGGTGCGCGTATGCAAGAGGCGCTGTTCTCTCTGATGCAGATGGCTAAAACCAGTGCAGTATTGGAGCGTTTGAAGTCAAAAAGCATTCCATATATCTCCGTACTGACTGATCCGGTTTACGGTGGCGTCTCTGCGAGTCTGGCGATGCTGGGTGATTTGAATATCGGTGAGCCGAAAGCCCTGGTCGGTTTTGCCGGTCCGCGTGTTATTGAGCAGACCGTGCGTGAGAAGCTGCCGGAAGGCTTCCAGCGTAGTGAGTTTCTGCTGGAGCATGGCCAGGTTGATATGATCATCCACCGTCACGAAATGCGTGAACGACTGGATTCGATCCTGCGTAAGCTGACACGTCAGCCAGACGCCTGATATCGGACCTGTTTGATCGCAACGCAAGTTAAAAATAGCCGGCAGTGATTTCCACGCTGCCGGCTTTTCTGTTTTTTGTAGTAGGTGTTTATGACACAACTAACTGATCGCTTTTCATTGGACGAGTGGTTGTCGTGGATTGAAGCATGCCATCCGTCTGAGATCGAACTTGGTCTGGAACGTGTGAGTCGTGTTGCTGATGATCTGGGTGTTCGTGCACCTCAGTCTAAAGTCATTACGATTGCGGGAACAAACGGCAAAGGGTCTACGGTCACCTATTTGGAGACGATTCTCGGCAAGGCAGGTTATAGCGTCGGGTGTTATACCTCTCCGCATTTTCGACACTACAACGAGCGGGTGCGTCTTAACGGTGAAAATATCTCTGATGAAGAACTGTGCCAGTCTTTCCGTGCAATCACTGCTGCCCGCAAAGATACACCGTTGACCTATTTTGAGTATGGCACCTTGGCCGCGCTGGAGATTTTTAATCGTAAGCAGCCCGATGTGATCTTGCTTGAAGTTGGGTTGGGCGGACGCCTGGATGCTGTAAATATCGTCGATGCAGATGTGGCGGTGGTTACCAGTATCGCCATCGATCATGTGGATTGGCTTGGTGATGATCGTGAAATCATTGGCCGGGAAAAGAGCGGGATTTTCCGGGCAGACCGTCCGGCGGTATGTGGTGAAGCAGACCCAACGTCATCTGTGGCATCTGTAGCTGATGAAACGGGTGCTGTGTTGTATCAGGTGGGTGAACAGTTCGCATATCAGAGCGATGCAGATAAATGGAACTGGCAGGGCGTTTGTCCGGTCGGAGAAAGCCTGCAACTAGAGAGTCTGCCAATGCCTGCGTTGCCTTTGCCAAATGCTGCCACTGCATTGCAAGTGCTGGCCGTATTAGGTCTGGATGTGCCTGTAGACGCTATTCGTGAAGGTCTGGCTGGCGCTACGATGACTGGCAGGATGCAGCGTGTTGAATTAAAACAGGGTTGCTGCTGGCTGGATGTGGCACATAATCCTGAGGCAGCGGAGTTGTTGGCAAAGCGCCTGGCGGCAAAAGGCCAGCAAGTGCATATGGTGCTGGGGATGCTGGGCGATAAAGATTTTGCGTCGGTTATCGAGATTCTACGGCCACAAGTGTCATACTGGTATCTGGCAGATTTAGATATACCTCGAGGCCAAAAGGCAGAAATGCTGGCGAGTCATTTGCCTGACGAAGTCGCTGCGGGGCGTTGCCTTAGTTTCGTGTCTGTAGCGGATGCTCTGGATGCTGCTCAGGTGCATTTAAGCCAAGACAATTGTTTGTTAGTTGCGGGTTCATTCTTTACGGTAAGTGATGCCCTCAATCATTTGGGAGTGGATGAGTAAGATGCAAGAGAAGCTGAAATACAGGTTGATTGGTCTGTTCGTTATCGTGTTGTCAGCCGGTATTCTGTTTCCACTGTTTTTTAATGGCGACGGGTATCGCGAGCGTCACCTGGAATCTGCGATTCCAGAAGTGCCTCTATTGCCGGAGGTGGTGGCGATTGAGCCTCAATCGATAACGCTTCCCGATACATCCGAAGTGGCTGCGCCTGAAGAACCTCGTCCTGTGGTCAAAAAGTCGGCTGAGCTGGTGAAAAAGATTGAACGCAAAAAGCCGGTTATTAGTGTCGATGAAGATAAACCCGTCTTAGATAAACAGGGTGTGCCTGTGGCTTGGACGCTACAGCTGGCAACTTTCAGTGACGAAGGTAACGCCAAAGAGTTGCGCACGCAATTGATCGGGGCAGGGCATAAAGTGTACACCCGTAAAAACGGTACGTTGGTTAAGGTGTATGTTGGTCCGGACTTTCAGCGCTCGAATCTTGAATCACTCAAGACCCGGCTGAAAAAAGACCTGAATCTTGATGGCATTATCGTGCGTTTCTCTACTCGCTGAAGATAAAGGCCTCTGGTAGAATGCGCGCATCTTTCTTGGGTTGTTACAGATGATGAATTGGGCTGACTGGGTCATACTGGCGATAATCGCCATCTCCTGCTTATTTAGTGTACGGCGGGGCTTTATCAGAGAGGCTCTTTCCCTTGTCACTTGGGTTGCTGCCTTTATGGTCGCGCGTACATTTTCGGGGCCTATGATCGAGTTGCTTCAACCCTATATCGAAACCCCTTCTCTACGTGTTGCAGCGGCATTTGCTAGTCTGTTTATAGTGACCCTTGTTGTAGGGGCACTGATTGGACAACTATTTACAATGCTGATTCAGGCGACGGGCCTGAGTGCAACCGACCGACTTCTTGGTATCGCATTTGGCGCCGCACGAGGTGGACTCGTGGTCGTGGTGCTTGTGATGCTGGCAGGCCAGACGCCTGCCGTAGATGATCCCTGGTGGCGTGAATCACAACTGATTCCCCATTTTGCGTTGATGGAAGCCTGGACCAAAGAGGTTGCAGGCGATGTTGCAGATTTGATCTGGAACGCAGGACGCTAAGAATAAAATTTTTGAGATTACCATTTCCCTTCGAGGTGAGTTCGGATGTGCGGTATTGTCGGCATTGTTGCCAAATCTTATGTTAATCAGACAATCTTTGATGCGCTGACGGTGTTGCAACACCGTGGCCAGGACGCTGCAGGTATGGTTACCTGTGAAAGCGACCGCTTTTTCATGCGTAAGGACAATGGTCTGGTTAACGAAGTGTTCCGTACGCGTCATATGAAGCGTCTCGGCGGTAACATGGGTATTGGCCATGTGCGTTACCCGACTGCGGGTTCCTCCAGCTCTGCTGAGGCTCAGCCTTTTTACGTAAACTCTCCATACGGCATTGCGCTGGCACACAACGGCAACCTGACAAACGCCGACGAAGTTGCCGAGACAATGTTCCGTGCGGACTTGCGTCATATCAATACCACGTCAGACTCTGAGGTGTTGTTGAACGTATTTGCTCATGAACTGCAGCAGCAAGGTAAGTTGAAGCCTGAGCCTTCTGATATCTTTACCGCAGTAGAGCGCGTTCACGGTCGTGTTAAAGGCGGTTATGCCGTTGTTGCCGTTATTACCGGCTACGGTATTCTGGCTTTCCGTGATCCAAATGGCATTCGTCCTCTGGTGTACGGTAAACGCACGCTGGCTAACGGTCAGGAAGAGTTCATGGTGGCATCTGAAAGTGTTGCACTGGATGTCTGTGGCTTTGAGTTGGTACGTGACATTGAGCCAGGTGAAGCGATTTTCATCTCAATGGAGGGTGAAGTATTTACCCAGCAGTGCGTGAAGGACAGCCGTCTGACCCCATGCTTGTTCGAATATGTTTATCTGGCACGCCCTGACTCGATCATTGATGAGGTTTCCGTCCATAAAGCGCGTATGCGCATGGGTGTGAAATTGGCAGAGAAAGTATTGCGAGAGCGTCCTGATCACAACATTGATGTGGTTATTCCGATTCCTGATACCAGCCGTACTTCCGCATTGGAGATGGCTTACCATCTGGATGTAAAGTTCCGCGAAGGCTTTATCAAAAACCGTTATGTGGGCCGTACGTTCATCATGCCAGGTCAGGCTCAGCGCAAGAAATCAGTGCGTCGCAAGCTAAACCCGATAGAGATGGAGTTTAAGGATAAGGTTGTCATGCTGGTGGATGATTCTGTCGTACGTGGTACGACGTCCCAGCAGATTGTACAGATGGCACGTGATATGGGTGCTAAGAAAGTATACTTCGCGTCAGCTGCGCCTGCTGTACGTTACCCGAACGTTTACGGTATCGATATGCCGTCAGCGACTGAGCTGATTGCGCACAATCGCAACGATGAAGAGATTGCTCAGGAAATCGGTTGTGACTGGATGTTGTATCAGGATCTGGACGATCTGAAAGAGAGTGTTCTGGCCGGTAACCCAGAGATTCAGGACTTTGATACCTGTGTATTTGATGGCAAATACGTAGCAGGCGATATTGATCAGAGCTATCTGGATCGTTTGGAACAGAAGCGCAATGATTCTGCTAAGGCTGAGAAAGACGGCCAGCAGACTAAAAGTAACGAATCGTCTGATCTGCATAGCCGGATCGACTGAGGATATCCCTGATGTCTAAAACCGGATTTGAACGCGAAGAGCGTATCCAGTTTGAAGGTGAGGATTACGCCTTTGATACGCTGGCTGTACGCGCGGGTCAACGTCGTACCGGAGAAGGTGAGCATAGCGATCCTATCTACCTGACCTCGAGCTATGTGTTTTCATCGGCACGTGAGGCCGCTGCACGTTTTAACGGTGACGAAGAAGGGAACATTTATTCCCGTTTCACCAATCCAACGGTGCAGGCTTTTGAGCGTCGTATTGCGGCGATGGAAGGTGCTGAGCGTGCGGTGGCAACATCCTCAGGTATGGCTGCGATCATGTCGCTGGGCATTGCATTGTTGCAACAGGGTGACCATGTCGTTTGTTCACGCAGTGTATTTGGTTCTACCGTTTCGTTGTTTAACAAATACCTGACGCGAGCGGGTATTGAAACCTCGTATGTTGATCCTACGGATCTGGATGACTGGCGTGCGGCGATTAAGCCAAATACCAAAATGCTCTTTATGGAGACGCCGTCCAATCCTTTGGCTGAACTGACGGATATTGAAGCGGTTTCTAAGATTGCTCATGATCATGATGCGCTGCTGGCCGTTGATAACTGCTTCTGTACACCGGCATTACAGCAGCCACTGAAACTGGGTGCAGATATTGTTATCCATTCAGCGACTAAGTATCTGGACGGTCAGGGCCGCTGCGTCGGTGGTGTGGTTGTTGGTTCAGATAAGTTAATGGAAGAGATCTTTGGCTATGTCCGCACCTGCGGTGCCTGCCTGAGTCCATTTAACGCCTGGAATTTCCTGAAAGGTCTGGAGACGCTTAAGTTGCGAATGACAGCTCAAAGCCAAGCGGCAATGGAGCTGGCTCAGTGGCTGGAACAGCAAACGGGCATCGATAAAGTGTACTACGCCGGTCTGGAAAGCCATCCGCAGCATGCTTTGGCGCTGAAGCAGCAGAGTGGTTTTGGTGGTGTGCTGTCGTTTGAGGTTGCGGGCGATAAAGACGCTGCATTTGATTTCATTGACGCCACAGAGATGCTGTCAATTACGGGTAACTTGGGTGATGTGAAAACCACAATCACTCATCCTGGGACAACAACTCATGGTCGCATGAGCCCGGAAGAACGTGCGGATGCGGGTATTAAAGATAACCTGATTCGTGTGTCAGTAGGGCTAGAAGATATGGATGATATCAAGGCTGATCTGTTACGCGGTTTGGCCGTTATCTAATCGGCTAGAAATTCCGCTTCTATCTGATGTACTGCGCCGTCCTGGCGCAGTACGCTGCTTTTAAGCAGAAACCTGTCCACTCTAAATGTAAATCGTTGATGATTCAGTTGCCGTTGCAGATGTTCTACTGCAGGCGCAGGATTTGATCGGCTGCGACCGAGTGTCAGGTGTGGGTGAAAGCGACGATGTTCCAGTCGGATTGCGATAGTGTACAGGGATCGTGCAAGCTGCTTTTGTAACCGTGCGAGTGACGGGTTGGATTGAAAACCCAGCCATAGGGCGCCGTGTCGGAAGCAGCCCATATCCAATGTTTGTAACTCAAAAGGTTGAAAACGGATCTCGGCAAGCTGCTCGCATAGTGCATCTAACTGATTATCCGCTTGCTCCCCAAGAAACGCTAAAGTCAGATGAAACTGATCAGCGTTATTCCAGCGAATCTGATCGGATGGAAATTGCAGATCACTGATGGCATCCCGGATGTCGGAAGGTGGATCCAACGCGATAAATAAGCGCACTAACGTCTCCTTCAGTGGCGTATAGAGTTAATCATCGTCTGATGTTTATAAAACAGCAAGAGAACAGCAAATGAAGATAGTCCTTGCCCCCATGGAAGGTTTGGTGGATCCGATTATGCGGGACATTCTGACCCGCTTGGGCGGAATTGATTACTGCGTGACGGAATTTATCCGGGTATCAGTGCGCGTGTTACCGCCGCATATCTTCAGAAAAACCTGTCCGGAGCTGGATCATGGCGGCAAAACGGCTGCCGGTGTTCCTGTACACGTACAGCTGTTGGGCAGCGATCCACAAATGATGGCTCACAATGCCGCTCGTGCAGCGCGCCTGGGTGCACCGGCGATTGATCTGAACTTCGGTTGCCCGTCAAAAGGCGTTAATGCGAATCGCGGTGGGGCAATATTACTGGAAACACCCAACGAAGTTCATGATGTTGTCAGCGCGGTGCGTCAGGCAGTGCCGAACGATATCCCTGTTACTGCGAAGATGCGATTGGGTTTTAAGGACAAATCGTTGTATTTGGATAATGCGGCCGCGATTGCTGATGCCGGTGCGGCGCATGTCACTGTCCATGCCCGTACTAAGGTGGAAGGGTACAAGCCACCAGCTCACTGGGAATATATTGCGCGTATTCGGGAATGCGTCAAGATTCCGGTAATTGCGAATGGTGAAATTTGGAACCATGATGATTATGCCCGTTGCCGGGAGGTGAGTGGGTGCAGTGATGTAATGATTGGGAGGGGACAGATCTCGCAACCCGATCTATCCAAAGTGATTAAGGCAGAACGTGACGGAAAACCGATTGAACCCATCGGCTGGGACGTCATCGTGGGGTTTCTTCTTGATCTGGTTGCGCAATCGCAACACCGCATGCAGCCGCGTTATGTGCATGGTCGGGTGAAACAGTGGCTACACCATCTGAAGCGTCGTTTCCCCGAAGCAAAAGTGTTGTTCGATCAGGTCAAAGTGGTTAATGACCTGGACCTGCTAAAGCAGATGCTGCTTGATGAGCAGGCACGTGCAGAGCAAAACTAATTTTTTAAGATGATGGGCTGGCGGCGAGCGCCCCAGTCTCCGGGCAAGCTGTCAAAGTGACCGGGTAAAGTGGTGCCGCAACCCCGACAGCAACCATTGACCAAGTTCCACTCTCCTAACACGTACCAATCGCGCTCAATCAGTCTCAGGCCACATTGGTGGCAATATGTTGAACTCCCCACATTGTCATGCACATTACCGGTGTAGACATATCTCAAACCATGTTCAGTCGCAATTTTGCGGGCGCGCGTTAACGTGCTTGCAGGCGTGCGGGGTTTATCCAGCATTTTCCAGTCAGGGTGAAACGCAGTGAAGTGCAAAGGCACCGACGGCCCCAGATTGTCGGCTATCCAGCGACACATAGCGGTCAGTTCTGTGTCGCTATCATTTTCATCCGGGATCAGCAAAGTGGTGATCTCAAACCAGACGTCAGTCTCATTGTGAAGGTACAGTAATGTGTCTAGGACGGGCGCTAAGCTGCCGCCACAGATCCGCTTATAGAAACGATCGGTGAATGCTTTTAGATCAATGTTTGCCGCGTCCATATGTCGGAAGAAGCGGGGACGGGCCTGATCGGTGATATAACCGGCGCTGACGGCAATCGATTGAATGTCGTACTTATGACAGGCCATCGCAACATCTTCTGCGTATTCCAGAAAGATAACCGGATCGTTATAGGTATAGGCAATGGATCGACAGTCATGTTGATGACAGTAGGTTGCCAGCGTTTCAGGGCTGGCGGCATCGGCCAGCGTATCCATTTCCCGTGCTTTACTCATATCCCAGTTCTGGCAGAACTTGCATGCCAGATTGCATCCCGCGGTTCCGAAGGACAGGACAGGTGTACCGGGTAGAAAGTGGTTCAGTGGTTTTTTTTCGATTGGATCGATACAAAACCCGCTTGAACGACCGTAGGTGTATAAGTGCATCCGGCCGTTCTCATTGCCGCGTACGAAGCACAATCCCCGTTGTCCATCTGATAATTTGCAGAATCGCGGACACAGATCGCACTGTATTTTATCCCGTTCGACCGGGTGCCAGAAGCCGACGTCAATAACACTCATGGAGCCTCCCGCGGTTCTCACTCTATACTTAAGATTAGCAGTGAGTAGATGTAGTTTCTGGAATGCTCATATGTGATAAACGAGCGGACAATTCTAAAACCTCTAATCGCGGCAAAGGCATCCAGATATCTTCTATCGCGATGCAAAGAGTTACAGTAGGGGAGCTTCCTATGGACACCCGACAACCCGCGGTCGCGGGCTTATTTTACGCAGATGATCCTACGCAACTTGGCCATGATGTGGATCGTTTGTTACACAAACATACACGTCCGACATTGCCTGGTGTTCGGGCTCTGGTTGTACCTCATGCAGGCTATGCGTATTCTGGCGAGGTTGCTGCTGCGGCTTATAGCTGCCTGACAAGAGGGGCGGAATATAAATATATTTTGTTGATAGGCCCGAGCCATCAGGTGCCGTTTAAAGGCATGGCGGTACCGGAGTCCGGGGCCTTTATGACCCCATTGGGAGATATACAACTGGCCGGTGCACAGATTGATGCACTCGTGGCAGATGGTCTCGTCCATTACAACGTTGCGGCACACTATTCAGAACACAGTCTTGAAGTTCAGCTACCGTTTTTACAGCGCGCGGAGATAAAAGCACCGATTGTGCCAGTAGTGATTGGGGACGCGAGTCCGGAACAGGTTGCCACGGTCCTTTTGCCCGCACTAGAAGATTCTCAGGTGTTGACCCTGATCAGTACCGATATGAGCCACTTCCATAGCTATTATGAGGCGCGCCTTATCGACGGGCACACTCACAAGCGTATCCTCGCCGGGGCTGAGGATATTCGTCCTGATGAGGCTTGTGGTTGCATGGGCTTAAATGGATTGCAGCATGCATTAACCCAGAGCCCGTATCGTATGCATTTGTTACAACACGGTAATTCCGGTGATACGGCCGGTGATCAGGATCGTGTTGTTGGATACGCCGCCTATGCCGTCTATTGATTACACTGCCGCACAAAAACGCCAAATGCTTGAGCATGCGCGATCATCCATTGCGCGTGAACTGGGCTATCACATCGCGTATGCGCCTGTAGATGCCGACTGGAAAAAGGAGGAGCGTGCTGCATTTGTTACGCTCTACTATCAAGGAGAGTTAAGAGGATGTATCGGCAGCCTTGCCGCGTATCAAGCGCTTTGGCCCGAGCTGGAACATAACGCCAAGGCAGCAGCATTTGATGATCCTCGTTTTCCTCCCGTGAGCCGAACGGAATTTGCTGATATAGACGTACAGATTTCAATCCTGACACCCACTCAGTCGATAACCGTAACATCCAAAGACGATCTGTTAACCACTCTGCGTCCGCACATTGATGGATTATTGCTAGAAGAAGGTCAGCATCGAGCCACCTTTTTACCACAGGTCTGGGGGCAGCTTTCCGATCCGGCGAAATTCTTGAAACACCTATTACGCAAAGCAGGTTTAGCGGAAGATTACTGGAGTGATACCATGCGGTTTTCTATCTACCAGGTCTTGGAGGTCAAGGAGAATGGCAAATAGTGATGGATTTATCTCATATCTGGTGGATAGCATACATGCACTGGGACCTGTGCAGGCCAAGCGTATGTTCGGTGGGCACGGTATGTTTCTTGACGGATTGATGTTTGCGCTAGTCATTGATGATCAAATTTATCTGAAAGCGGATAAGCTGACAGCCAATCACTTTATTCAATTGGGACTCGAGCGTTTTACCTATATGAAGAAAGATAAGCGTTGTTACATCAACTACTATCAGATGCCAGATGAGTGTCTGGATGATAACGATGCTTTGGTGTCGTGGTGTGGGAAAGCGTACGAAGTGGCAATGAGGGCTGCATGAAAAACCTGTTTGCGGGACTGCCTGATGATCAAACGCAGGAACATTTTCAAGAATTCCTGGCGCTTCCGGGGGCAAAGTTGGAGCGTATCGTCTCTTACGGTCAGAGCACTCCAGAAGGAGAGTGGTATGACCAGGATTGGGGCGAATGGGTGATGGTATTGCAAGGCGAAGCGGGTTTGTTGCTTGAGCAGGATCATACGCTGATACATATGAAACCAGGTGATCAGTATTTTTTGCCTGCGAATTGTCGCCACCGAGTGGAGTGGACACTGGAGGAGCAACCCACCATCTGGTTGGCATTACATCTTAAAGCCGACTGAGCATTCCGACGGTGGCCTCAAAAAGGGTTGGGCGTATATGACACAAAAGATAGAGATCGTTGTTGGAGACATTACTCGACTGCAGGTAGACGCCGTTGTAAATGCGGCTAACAGTAGCTTGTTGGGTGGTGGCGGTGTGGATGGCGCTATTCATCGCTCAGCCGGTCCGGATCTATTGGCGGAATGTCGTACGCTGGGAGGCTGTGATACAGGAGATGCTAAGTTAACGGCAGGCTATAACCTTCCTGCAAAATACGTCATTCATACGGTTGGTCCCGTGTGGCGGGGAGGTGAATCAAATGAGGCTGAAATGCTGGCAAGCTGTTACCGGTGTAGTTTACGCTTAGCAGCAGACGCGGGTGTTCAGAGTATTGCCTTTCCGGCGATCAGTTGTGGTGTCTATGGGTATCCTTTGGAAGCGGCGGTAGGTATTGCGATTGCAGCAGTGAGGACTGAACTGCTGAAACTGTCTTCGATAAAACGTGTTGTTTTTTGCTGTTTCAATGATGAGATGGAGCGGCTGTATCTGCAACAGCTCGCCCCTTAGCCTGTCCCAAAAAGTGCTAGAAACGAAGTTGAGGTTACTCGACCGATTTCTCCACCGGAATCCAGTATTCCAATACTGAATCGGGATGCTCAAACGCGAATCTTTCGTCGTAAAGTTCCAATTCAGGGCCACCGCTATGACGGTATTCGCTGTTAGGCAACCAATCGCGGAAGATCGCTGACAATGTGCGTTCTATCTCGCTGATTGGACCACGGTGGATAAAACACGCATACGTCTGCTCGGGCACGTCTAAACGCTCCATTTCCTTGCAGGGCTGAGCTTTTTCGCTTTCAAACGCTGTCCAGTAAGTCAGTCCTTCAAGCTGATCATTGGCGGTAGATGAGTCTACAACTCCCCAGAATACCTTCTTTTGTATCTGTTTTTGATCCAGCTGTTTTTGAAACCTGCGCCAAAGATCGGGTAATACCTGCATATTGTTTGGTGCTGAAGAGCCGGGCGCGTTAAAGCGGGTGTTCATGCCCCACAGTGTTTTAGCGGCGTGGGTGACGATCATAGGTTCCATGAGGGTATCTCCATATGAGTGGACAAAAAGTGTTGGATCCAATCGAGGAAAAAGACCAATAAGCTCGCCGCGTAATCGATAACGCTTGGGAGCCAATCCAAAGTACTGGTTAAAGGCACGACTGAAGCTTTGTTGGTTATCAAACCCAAAGGTCAGGGCAATATCCAGAATCTGTTGCTCAGTATGTATAAGACAGATCGCGGCGGCACTAAGGCGACGGTGACGATAATATTGCGCCACGCTGTAACCAAATCGTGTCTGGAAGGTACGCTGTAGTTGCCAGCGAGACCAGTTTACAGATTC
Source organism: Pontibacterium sinense (assembly GCF_015209595.1). Lineage (GTDB taxonomy): Bacteria > Pseudomonadota > Gammaproteobacteria > Pseudomonadales > Balneatricaceae > Pontibacterium > Pontibacterium sinense. Next base: position 173,287 of record NZ_JADEYS010000002.1, read on the forward strand.
CGCCAACTGGTCAACATACAGGGATTCCGATAGGTGATCTTCTATAAAATCAACAATCTTGACCAGGCGATGTTGAGCGTTCATCTATTTTCCTCGATGAATAATTCTTCGCCCAGTATGCCTGAGGGCTGGGAAGTGGTTTTGTCTGTTTGGAGCATGTTAACGGGAAAAATAAAAATGGGCCGCATCGGCGTCCCATTCATTATGGTGATGATAAGCACCTGGATTGTCAGGTACCTGTCATATCCCGCTTAACGTTCTATCTTGATCGAACGGGGTTTCATCGCTTCCGGGATTTCACGAATGAGATCTACATGCAACAGGCCGTTTTCCATATGCGCTTTCATGACTTTGACATGATCCGCCAGTTGGAAACGACGCTCAAAGTTACGTGCTGCAATACCCTGGTATAGATACTGATGCTGATCTTTGTCGACGTGTTTAGTGCCTGCAATCAGTAAGGTCGAATTTTCGCTTTGTATGTCCAGCTCTTCGATGGTGAAACCTGCGACCGCCATCGTGATGCGATACGCGTTTTCGCCCAGGAGTTCGATGTTGTAGGGCGGGTAGCTTGGCTGGTTGTCGTTGCGGCTGGCGTTGTCGAGCATAGACGCTAAACGATCAAAGCCAATAGCGGAACGATAAAGGGGAGAAAGGTCGAAATCACGCATGTACATATCCTCATCAAGCAATATGGAACTTCAGATAGTGTGCCTGCCCTTAAGCGCTGCATATCATCAATGCCAGCAGTTATTAGGTCAGGTATGGAAGCGGGCCTTACAGTTAAGCACCCGCTTAATCACTATCTGTGGGCTGAATAGGATATTTCAAGGATCAGCGTGTAAGGGAATTAACTTTTACCGCTAAATTCGTCGACATCGTTGGTGATGTTGACCTCTGTAAACGCTGAAGGGATACGATAATCGTGTACACGCTCCCAGCCGTCACCTTCCGGTGCACGCTCCCATACAGTGCCTGCGTTGTATTCAACCAGATCTGTAATGGACGGGTCGAGTTTGACCATTTTATCTACGTCCACCGGAATCAGGTTGGTTATTTCATCTTCCAGATATTCTGGTGTTTCGTAGCCAGTGAACATACGCCATCCGGTATCATTCAGATGCTCAGGTACGGTTTTATACATGAAGCGTACTGGGAGCTTCTCTTCAAAGACCATTTTTGACACCAGTGCCAGAAACCCATTCTTGGTCTGGTTGGTTTCGTCGTCAGCGGAAGCGGGCTTATCGATATCAGGTGATTTCATAACATCTCGTCGTGGCGGGTAAAACAAGGTGCATATTGTAATACGTGTTCCGGGCAAGGGAAACGAAACCAAGGCTCATAATGCGCGCTGAGGCTGTGAAGATAGTTAGACTTTTTGCTAGGGTTGAGTATCAATATATTGTAATGCGAATCGTTCGCATATAAGGTTTGCGCCTAACCCCTTTAAATATTTAACTTTTTTACTTTTGGATCCTGGGATGGGTAGCTTTCAGAAAGCGTCAACGACATGGATTGGATCTCAACAAACCCTATCGTCAGCAGATTCACTTGATGAAGCACTAGGTGTTACACATTACAGTGCTGAGTATCAGCCCATCGTTAGTTTGAATAGCCAGCAGGTGTTTGCGTATGAGGCACTGGCTCGGTTTTATAACGTCAATCAGGCACCCGTATCGCCGATCACCGTGTTTCAGGCGTTACACAGCAACAGTAAGTTACTGGGGCGTACTGAATTACAGCTTAAGTGGTTGCAGATCGCGGCTGCGCCCGCAAATACACATCTGTTCATTAATCTTGATCCTCATGCCCTAACGGAAGAGGTTCGGTCATCCATGCTGGAGCTTCTGACGCCGACTAAAAGGCTGGTGGTCGAGCTAATCGAAAACTGTGATTTACAGGATTCTCACGCCAGCATGATGTTGCTCGAATCGCTCCATGATCAAGGGATCAGCAGCGCACTGGACGACATTGGGGCGAGTGAATCAATGTTATCAATCGATTTGATGGTGGCGGTCGATTATATGAAGTTTGATAGGCGGTGGGTTGCGTTGCTGGATGAGCCAGATTACGAAAGACTCTTTCGTCATCTGCTAACGTTTGCGCGTGCCAGTGGCCGAAAAACCGTACTGGAGGGCGTTGAGACCGAGGCGCAGTTGATGCGTTTACAGGATTACCCATTGGATTTCGTACAAGGATTTTTATACCGCGCTCAATTTTTGAGTACCCCACGCTTTGATCTGGGGTTGAGCTGGGATCACTGATGCTGTCAGAAAAGGAGCGTGTCTATCGTGGAATCAATAAAAATAATATGGGCAGCACTGTCATAGTGCTGCCCATATAGTTTTGTAGGTCTTTCGGGTGAAGTCAGACCTTAAACCGAGATGTCATGCTTTGTAGATTGCTCGCCAGCTGAGACAGTGAGGCCGAAGCATTCTGCGTTGCCCGGCTACCCTCAACAACAGTACTGCCCAGCGATTTAAACTGCTGAACTTTGCCTCGGACTTCTTCCATATCATTACGTGCATCACTTGCCAGCGTCGCAGCTTCTTCGCATTCGCCGCTCAGGCTGTGAATGGTATGTTGGATAGAAGACAAGCTTTCGACGGTTGCCTGGGCGAGCTGTACAGAATCCCGTGCTTTAGATTGGTTAGATTCCATTGTATTCATGGATGCAGTAATCGAGGAAACAATGGTCTCCAGCATGGCGTTGATCTCAACAGTCGACTGGTGAGTACGTGTCGCCAGCGTACGTACTTCATCGGCAACGACCGCAAAACCACGACCGGATTCGCCCGCACGGGCAGCTTCGATTGCGGCGTTGAGCGCCAAAAGGTTGGTCTGATCAGCGATATCTGCAATGGTGCTGACAACACTGGAGACCTGATCGCCGGCATCACGCAACTCCATCAGCATGCTAGCCGTGGTTTCGATATCGCCCGCCAGCGCTTCGATGCTAGCGGAGGTGCGTTCAACTTCACCGGCGCCTGACTGAACCTCAGACGCGCCTTTGCGGGCGGACTCCGAGGCTAGGGCGGAGCGTTCCACGCCACGTTCGATCTGCTGCTCAAGCTGCATCATGACATCCATCAGGTTGTCGATTTGCTGATTCAGGTGGTTGATCGCCTGATCTGAACTGGACGCCGTATCCGTGAGTGAGGTGACTGAGGAGCTGATACCTTTAGTGGCGCTGGATACTTCAGCCATGCCATTGCGGAACAGTTCCAGTAATTCGTTGATGCTGCTGGATGCACGACCGACTTCATCGCCACTTGTCTGAGGCAGCTGAATCGTTAAATCCTGATCGCGAGATACTTTAAGTAAACCCGTTGCCAGTTCACTGATCGGGTTGGCCACTTGCTTGCGGGCAAAGATATAAGCAAGCAGGGCAACGATCACAATGCTTGATACCAGTAAAATAATCAGCTGCACGGTTCCGGCCATATCATCGATGATAGTCATCGAGCTGTCGCTGGCCGATTTGCTCACTTGTGTATTGATCTGACTGAGCTGTTCTAGCGCGCTGCTGGCATTTGCGGAGAGTGTGCCGAGTTCGTTACGTGCACTATCCCAATTGATCGTGCCTGCGGACATAGTATTACGCAATTGATCCAGAGATTGGTCCATATCATTCAAGCTACGGGAGAGGCTCTCAAGGCGGATGCCACCGCTGGACTGTAAAGCACGAACAGCCTGACCACGTATCTGATTGATGGTGTCGCGGCGTTGGTCGTACGTCGCCACGTCGATAGTTGTGCCATACAGGGAATACGCTGCGATCTCTAATTTACCAACCGATGCACTAATGCGCTCCAGTTGACTTAGCTGTGGTAACGTCCGGTCAACAAAGGTGGTTACCTCACTTTGTACGGAGCGTGTTGTATTGGTCAGTGCGAATGCAGCGATCACGGTGATCACCAGCACGGCGGCATATCCTAAAAAGACCTTGGTACTGATAGATCCGAAAATCTTCGCCATCTGTTGCTTCCTTTATTACTATGCTTTTGCACGTATTATTAGAGACCTGTCTCATCGGCTTCACCAAGAAGCCACGAAACTGACAATAACCAACTGTAATCTATAGATTTTGTACAGATTTCAGTAAATCGCAACCACCTTACAGAGATAATTGGATGAATATACCTGATCAAAACTTCGATCCGACTCATATAGAAGGGTATCACGCCCACATTTATTACGGTGATCAGGTTCAGCGTCAGGTTGCAGCAGATATTCGTGACGCAATTGAAACGTGTTTTGATGTTGTGCTGGGGCGCTGGCGTGATAAACCGGTTGGGCCGCACCCTATGCCGATGTATCAGGTTGCCTTTGATAAGAGCGTACTGCCTGAGATTTTGCCATGGTTAATGGCCGTAAGAGGGCCGTTATCCATATTGATACATTGCTGTACCGGGCGTAGTGATCTGCTTGATCATACTGCTGGTGCGCTTTGGTTAGGCGATTCGTTAGTGCTGGATACAGCGTTTTTTGGCAATGAAGTTGGCCGTAGCGCTTGAAGTCGTCGAGATGTGCGGCAAGAGGCCAATAAATGAATCTGCAAGAAGAAGTATCCGCTGAATGTCCGTACTGTGGTGAAATTATCACGTTGCTGGTGGATTGTTCGGAGTCTAAACAGCAATATATTGAGGACTGTGAAGTCTGCTGTCGCCCAATGAACGTGAGTGTGATCATTGATCATGAAGGGTGGCCTCAGGTTCAGCTAAGCCACGAAAATGACTAATACACCAGTATCATCGGTAAGCGGTCACCAAAAAATGTTACTCTTGCCAGCCTAATTCCGATTCTACTCAGTTCAGGTGCCAGAATGGGCCGCTCCCTTTACGCTTCAACCGCAGTGACTCCTACCCAAAACACCGATCAGCATGAAACCGTATTAGCGTTTCTTGTCGCCCGTTTTCCCCGGATAACAGAACATGTCTGGCTGGAGCGCATGCAACAGGGGTATGTGCATTGGGAGGATGATAGTCTGATTAAAGAGGACACTCCTTTTAGAGCCAACGCAAAGGTCATGTATTACCGGGATGTGCCCGATGAGCCGGTGATTCCGTTTAAAGAGACGGTGATTTTTCAAGACGATGAACTGCTGGTGGCGTGTAAGCCTCACTTTCTGCCCGTTACCCCGGGTGGTGTATACGTAGAGCAGTGTTTACTAAATCGCTTGCGCCAGCAGACCGGTATTACTGCACTGACCCCGATACATCGTATTGATCGTGATACGGCAGGATTGGTGATGTTTTCTGTCAATCCGGAGACGCGTGGTTGCTATCAGCAAATGTTTGCGGAGGGGACAGTTAAAAAAACCTATCATGCAGTGGCTGCCTGTGACGATGATTCAATTGTGGATCAGCGATGGCTGATTGAAAACAGGATGGAGAAAGCAGAACAGTGGTTCCGTATGGCGATTACGGACGGAGATATCAATGCCCGTTCTACGGTGGCCTGTTTAAGCGTGCAGTCAGCGCGCGGACTGTTCGAGTTGAGTCCAATCACGGGAAAAACCCATCAGCTTCGTGTGCATATGGATAGTCTGGGTTTCCCGATCGAGAATGATCGTTTGTATCCTATTGCGTTGCCTCAGACAGCTGATGACTATAATAAGCCCCTGCAGTTGTTGGCGCGTGAAGTTACGTTTGTAGACCCGGTGACAGGTCAGGCTCGCCACTTTATATCCACCCGTGAATTAGCCTGGGGTGGTTAGTCAGCATCTGAAACCAAGCCCGTCATCAAATTTCCCTTTAGTTATTTAGCGTTCAATCGTAAAAGAAATTGTCGCGCCTTGATGGTTCCTGCCGCTTTCTCGTTTTTGGGCCGAAACCACGCCCTTTGCCTAGTTGGCGTGTGTTTGGTGTGACTGATAGTATGTTGTTGGATTGTATCTCAGCGAATTAGCTGAAGAAGGTGTTGTTTGATGATTGGTAGTACCTTGAGGTGGTTTGTTGCGGCGCTGCTATGTATTCAGGTGGCGTATGGCAACGACAAGGTTGTATTGCAGCTTAAGTGGGAACATGAGTTCCAGTTTGCCGGATATTATGCGGCACTCTGGCAAGGATATTATGATGAAGCAGGGCTTGAGGTAGAGATACGGCCTGCTTCTGGACCCGGTGGGCAGTTAAAAGCACCGGTAAAAGAGTTAGTTTCCGGTGAAGCGGATTTTGCAATTGGTGCGTTGGATATCCTCGTCCATCGTGACCGGGGCGAAGATCTTGTTGTGCTTGCCCCGATCTTTCAGCGCAGCCCTCATTCTGTTTTTGCACTGCCCGGTACCCAACTGACCAGTGTTGACGATCTTGCAAAACTGACTGTCGCGACCCCCTTTGATGATTTTACCCGTGCGGAAGTGCAGGCACTTTTTCACTCCCGTCATATTGATCTCGCCGATACCCGATTTGTCGATGACCCTCCCACCATTAGTACTTTGCTAGAGAACAAAGCCCAGGCTATCGCGACGTACAGTATTTCTGCCCAGTATGAAGCGCGCGAGCGAGGCATTTCATTACATGAACTTTCGCCATCTGAGTTCGGTCTGGATTTTTACGGCGATACCTTGTTTACCCACCAGCGCGTGATCGAATCCGATCCGGAAAAAGTTGAGCGTTTTGTGCGTGCCAGCCTGAAAGGTTGGGAATATGCGCTCACACACAAAGAGGAAATTGCGCAGCGAATCGCTCGTGAGTTACCCCGGTATTTGTTTAGCTATCAGGATCTGGAAGGGTATAACCTGGCCTTTTCTGATGTCATCGATACCTATATGGCGTATCCCTACACCGAGATTGGTCACAACAATAGCCTGCGTTGGGAGCGAATGGTTAGCAACCTGCGTGCTATAGGAATGATCAAGAAAGATATGGATGTTGATGACCTCATATTTGATATCAATAGTTCCGAGGAGCTGGACGTGAGCAGCACCCAGACACTGGTGCTAATCGGACTAGGCCTGTTGCTGATATGCAGTTTCTACTATGGGCGACGTCTTAAATATGTCTGGTTGCTCTATCTTTTGGCTCTGGGGGTGATCTATGTGGCTGAACAGAGTGTAGAAGCCCAGTTGGAACGGGACCATTTCAAAGATCTGGAAGTCGACGTGCTGCAGCAGTTGAATGCGGTTGCCGCGAATATGTCAGGTATCGTGAACCGAAACCTGGCATATGTCAGTGGTATGTCGGCACATGTTGCCGTCAATCCCGACATTGACCAGATTCAGTTCAATCGGTACAGCGAAGCGATTTTCCGACAAAAGCCGTTGTTAATTAACTTGGCGGCGGCTCCAGATATGGTGATCGATCTGGTTTATCCGCTAAAGGGTAATCAGAGAGCGCTGGGGCTGGATTATCGTACTAAGGCGGATCAGTTGGACGTGGTCATGCGGGTTCGTAATAGTGGTCGCTTGGCGGTCGCGGGTCCGATTGATCTTGTGCAAGGTGGATTAGCATTTATTGCCCGAGCCGGTGTGAAGTCAGTTGATGAGTTCGGTGAAGAGTATTTCTGGGGGATCCTGTCGGCGCCGTTTCTAGCCAATGATCTGTATCGCAAGGCGGGTCTGTTTGAACCTGATATTTCTGTCGATATTGCAATTCGTGGGCGTGATGGCTTGGGTCGAAACGGTGAGACGTTCTATGGTGACAGTGCATTGTTTGAGGATTCACGCTCACTGAGGTCAACGATTCGTGTTGGTGATGGAACCTGGCAATTTGCGGCCCGTCCGAAAGAGGGATGGAATTACAATCGCCAAGGTGTAGTACTGTTACGTGGCTTTGCCGGATCACTGGGGTTACTGCTATTTCTATTCCTCCTGTGGCAACGACGACAGATTGATGCGCAGCGTTTGTATGAGCAGAAGATTCATGACAACGAAGGCTTGCTGCGTGAGATGAGTAAGGTTGCGAATATTAACGGTTGGAAGATTCCTGCTGGCCAGTCGCAATTGCTCTGGAGTAGTCACGCGTCCAGTATTTTGGGTATCTCTGAGCGTGAGCAAGGCTGGGGTATGGAGAGTATCCTTGAATTGTTTGATGAACATCAGGCCAACAAATTAAGGCTAGCGTTGCTTGATGCAATGGAGCAGGGAAAATCCTTTGATATCGAGCTGAGCCTAAATATTACTGGCACCGAACACCGTTGGATACGCTGGATTGGAAATGCGGAACAGCGTGACAAGGGGCAATACGAAGTCACCGGTGCAGTGCAAGATATTACCGAGCGTAAAAAATTCAGTGAGGTGGTAGAGCGGCAGGCAAATTACGATCTGTTAACCGGATTACCCAACCGCTCCTACTTTTATGAAAATCTCAAATGGTCGGTGGCAGCGGCTCAGCGCACCAATACCCAGCTTGCGGTGTTGTTTATCGATTTGGACAAGTTTAAACCGGTGAATGACAACTATGGCCATGTTGCCGGTGACAAGTTATTGCAAAGTGTCGCTCAGCGCATTCGTAACAGTTTGCGGGAGTCTGATTTTGTAGCGCGTATTAGCGGCGATGAATTTACTGTTGTGTTGCGTCAGATTACTAATGAATACGCCCCCATTGATGTAGCAGAGAAGCTTCTTACTGAGATACGAAAACCCTATGCGATTATGGATCGTCAAATATACTGCGGTGCGAGTATTGGTATCTCGGTGTTCCCTGACGACAGCGTTGAAGCAGATAACCTGATCTCGAAAGCGGATTACGCAATGTACGAGGTCAAACGCAGTGGACGTAATGGCTGTCAGTACTTCACGCACGCCATGCAGGAACGCTCCGAGAGTCGTCATAAGCTATATACCCGTCTGCAACAGGCGATTGCTGATAAGCTGCTTTATGTTGTATATCAACCCATCATTGACCTTAGGTCTGGCGAAATTACTAAGTGTGAGGCGCTGGTGCGCTGGCGTGATATCGATGGGCGTGACATTCCACCTTCTGAGTTTATTGCTCTGGCGGAAGAGACCAGTCTGGTGAATGAGATAGATCGTTTTGTTTTGGCGGAGGCGGGCGATTTTATCTATCGCTTAGAGCAACATGTTGGACAGCGGATTGCGTTGTCCGTGAACGTATCACCACGGGTGTTTTCCTCTACCGAAGCGGCGATGAAAAGCTGGCTTCAGTTGGCGATGGATGTCGCGTCGCGCGTTGATCTCACCATTGAGATAACCGAACGCATGTTGATCGATGGGCCTGACAAGGCGTTGTGCGTACTGAACGAACTGAAAAACAGCGGAGCAACCATCGCAATCGATGATTTTGGTACGGGTTACTCTTCGCTGAGTTACCTGACGCAGCTGCCGATCGACTTTATCAAAATTGATAAATCCTTCGTACAGCAGGTCAACGAGAACAGATCGTCCCGCATGCTGGTGGACACGGTTGTGAACTTGGCAAAAAATCTCGATCTGCAATTGATCGGAGAGGGTGTGGAAACAACTGAAAATCTGAAAATGTTGCGGGATAAGGGGTGCGATTTTGCCCAGGGCTATTTGCTTGGTAAACCGATGACGGGTGATGAACTTCAGTGCAGAGTGGCTGAGTCATCTCCGGTATTTTGAGATCCGAACGGGGCTGCTTGAGTTCTACGTTGATCTGGATACTGCTTCACCGATGTATACTGGGGTAGTATGCAGGAAAAGAATAAGAATAAGCGGAGCACGGGAGGTGCTTATGAATCGCGTAACACGGCCTTTTCATCAGTCAGATTTACAGATTTTGGTTAACGATCTAGCGCCTTTGTACGGTGATCGTATCCATCTGTCGCAGGCGGTTCGAGAACAACATGGACAGGGTGAAGACAGTTACGGCTGCATGCCACCTGATGTTGTGATCTATCCCTTTTGTACCGAAGAGGTAGCGCAGATTGTGCGTCTCTGTCATCAGTATCATATTCCTGTGATCCCCTACGGTACGGGCACCTCTGTTGAAGGCCATCTTCTTGCCACACAAGGTGGGGTTTGTCTTGATCTGTCAGAGATGGATCAGATCGTCGAAATCAATCCGCAAGACATGGATTGCCGTGTTCAGGCTGGTGTCACCCGCGAAGAACTCAATAAAGCACTGCGCTACGATGGCTTGTTCTTTCCTATTGATCCGGGTGCAAATGCCAGTATTGGCGGCATGGCGTCTACACGTGCATCCGGAACAAATGCGGTACGGTATGGCACGATGCGTGAAGCGGTACTTGGCCTCACGGTCGTGACGCCTCAGGGAGAGATCATCCGTACCGGGACGCGGGCACGCAAAAGCGCGGCGGGTTATGACCTGACACGCATGTATGTGGGGGCCGAAGGCACACTTGGGGTGATTACTGAGGTGCAGCTTCGCCTTCATCCTGTGCCAGAGCAAATTCGGTCGGCTGTATGCAGCTTCGAAAACTTAGAAGGTGCAGTCTATACGGTTATCGAAGCGATGCAGGCCGCGATTCCCATGGCGCGAATCGAACTACTCAATAATTTGCAGATGAAAGCCTGTATTAAGTACTCAAAACTGGAAGGCTTTGCAGAAGCGCCTACACTGTTTCTGGAGTTTCATGGTTCGCCTGTAGGCGTTCAGGAACAGATTGATCTATTTGAAGAAATTGCAGGCAGTAATGGCGGCACCCAATTCCGCTGGGCAGACAACACCGAAGACAGAAACGCGCTTTGGACGGCCCGACACAACGCCTATTTTGCAGCCCAGTCGCTGAAGCCAGGGGCTAAAGCGATTACCACGGATGTGTGTGTACCTATCTCGCGGCTTGCCGATTGTATTCTGGCTGCGGAAGAAGCGGCGAAAGAAAGTGATCTGTTATGCCCAATCGTTGGGCATGTTGGTGACGGTAATTTTCATCTGCTAATTGTTTTCAATCCGGCTGACTGTGACGAGCTTGAAGCAGCACGGAAATTGTCTGCTAAAGTTGTTGAGGGTGCTTTGGCCGTAGGCGGCACCTGTACAGGTGAACATGGGATTGGGAGTGGTAAAAAAGAGTATCTGCGTACCGAACATGGTAATGCAGTGGAGATCATGGCGACGCTGAAGCGGGCGCTGGATCCGAATAATATTATGAACCCGGGAAAGGTGCTGGATATTTAGCATCGTTTGCAGTTGTTCTGGCAGCCTGGGCGGAGTTGTACGGGTGTATCGACGTTGTAATCTGCATCCGGTTGATATGGAGAATATCTATGGATGACCTGAGACCATCAGACCTTAATATCTTACTTGTAGAGCCCTCAAATGCTCAGCGTAGAATGATTGAGCATGAATTGAGCCGTGAGGGTGTGAACAACATTGACTTTGTGAGCGGTAAAGAAGAAGCGCTGGAACGGATAGATCAGATCTGTCCTGACTTAGTTATCTCCTCCCTGTATTTTGCCGATGGCAGTGGGCTGGATCTACTACGTGAGATCCGCGGACAGGAAGAGTTAGAAGATCTACCGTTTATGCTGATTACCAGTGAATCGCGCCGTGAGCGACTAGAAGAGTTTAAACAGTCGGGGGTTGTGGCGATCTTACCGAAGCCGTTCACGCATGAAAACTTGTCACGGGCAGTCAGTTCCACGCTTGATCTGCTGACAACCCAAGATCTGGATCTGGAATTGTATGATCCGGAAGAGCTGCGGGTGTTGGTCGTAGACGATAGCCGATTAGCACGTAAAGTGATTTTGAAGGTTTTGGGTAATCTGGGTATCACCAGAATGACTGAGGCAGCCGATGGATCTGAAGCGATAACTATTCTTGGCGGTGAGAGTTTTGATTTAGTGGTAACCGACTACAACATGCCTGAAGTAAACGGCGTGGAGCTAACTGAGTTTATTCGTGGGTCAGAAACCCACAGTCACGTCCCCGTGCTGATGGTAACGTCAGAAGCGAATCAGACTCATCTTGCCAATGTGGCGCAGTCAGGTGTTAATGCCATGATGGACAAACCCTTTGAGCCTGAAAGCGTCAGACGGTTGCTTGCAACAATCATGAACGATTAGTTTTCTGAGATCTTTGGTGTAACTAAAAACCCCTGAATATCAATGTATTGCAGGGGTTTTTTAATGTGTTTTTTAGGGCGTGATTACCCGTTGTAGTGCATATGGTTCAGGTAGCAATACGCAGTGATAAACGCAGGTTCCTGAAACTTTTTCAGGCCGGTTTCGCGGAAATCGATCATGATTGGATTTCGCTTCAACTGCTCTTTGATCTCAGATGAAGGAGTCATGACAACCTTAAGGCCTTCGATCAGCTGAATTGCTGCCTCCAGTTTAAAACCGACGGCGCTGCCAGAGAATTTGCCAGTCGTTGGACGCTGACGAATAACGGCGCACTCGACACCGTAGTCTTCCATAAGCTTGCGAAATGTAAACTGGAAGTGCTGAACCTCTTCCTGATTGTTTGGGTTGTGCAGGGTGAGCTTACGCTGGCGACAATCCGGAATATCAAACAGACCGTCGGAAAGCGAGAGGAGGGTAATGATAGCTTCGCTGCCGGTTAGCTCAACGCCACAAACTTTCATAATGAGATTTCTACCTGAAGATTAATATGAGGGCAGCATTATAGCGGACTCAGTAGAGCTTGCCGACCTGATCTAGATGGGTAAGGTACAATCGAAGATCAAACTCCAGCTGGTGGTAGTCCGGTTCCATGTGTTCACAGAGTTTGTAAAACGCTTTGTTGTGATCTTTTTCCCGTAGATGGGCCAGTTCATGGACCACAATCATACGTAAGAAAGCCTCTGGCCCACGTTTAAAGATTGAATCGATACGTATCTCGTTTTTCGACTTCAGCTTGTTGCCTTGTACACGTGAGATTTGTGTATGCAGGCCGAGTGCATCGCGTGTGACGCTGATCTTGTCGTCGTAGATCACTTTACTGACGGGGGCAGACTTGCGTAGGTAATCGTTTTTCAGGTCCATCGTGAACGCGTAAAGAGCACGATCCGTTCGTACTTGATGTTGCTGCGGATATTTACCTAACAGCAAGGGACCTAACTTTTCATCCTTCAGTAGCTGCGTCACTTGTTGCTTCAGGTGATCTGGATAAGCATTGAGATATTTTAGTTGTGACATCGATATAGTCGTCCGGTTGTTCAACCGCAGATCAGCAAATTTTTATTATTTCACAGGTATGCTGACCGATATGTACTTCGTCGCCCAGATATTTCTGTACCAGTTCAGCTCCTAGCGGTGACGCGGGTGAAATCACCGTAATCTGCTGCCCGCCTATCATGACCTCAACACCGCCGGCTGCTGGTCCAAGAAACAGGTGGCGAAGGTTGCCATTGTCTTCCTGTAAAAGAATCTGCGCACCCAGAGTGACGGGGGAGTCATCCCCGAATGATTTCTGCGGCAGCTGGTGGAACCGAGCAATGGCATCTTGTAGCTCGGCAACACGGCGAGATTGACCTTCGGCAAGGTAAGAAGCCTCCAGCCCGAGGGTGTCGTATTGCGTCTCTGCAACGCTTTCTTCATGCGTGGCTGCATGATGGGCTTCGTCTGCAGCGCGCTGGGTATCCGCTAGTGTGTGTTCTAGTTGAGCCAGAATTGCGGCGACTAGCGCCATGGTATCGGGTATTTGCATACTGAATGATCGATCTATTCGCTGGACGAATGTTCATGAACCTTCTTCACGACGATATTATCGACGGAACGTAGTGTGCGGGCCATCTCCCGAGCGAGGTTCATCATCAGCACGCCAAAGTCCAGCGGGGCTTTTTCGTGGAGGTTGTGAAATAGATGGGTATTGATCTCTAAAACGATACTGTCCTGTACGGCGATGGCACTGCCGACACGGTCGTGAAGCGCAATCATGCTCATAAAACCAATTTGTTCCCCCGCCTGATAGTCTCGGATGTGGGCATACTGTCCGTCATGGCATTTGTAGTACGCGATGGCGCCTTTCAAAATGACAAAAAACGCATCACCACGTTCGTTCGGTTCAAACAGAACCTCATTCGCGTCAAGCGCGTAAAGTTTGCCTTCTTGGAACAACCAGTTCAGGGTGCTATCGGAGAGTGCACCGAATGTCGATGCGCCTTTGAAGTAATCAATACTGAAGTGTGAAAGCACTTCGGGGCCCGTTAATACATGCATGCTTAACCCCTTTATCCAGAAAACTGTTCCTATTCATAAGACAACAGATTCCCGGTTATTTTCAACAAATTATTGCGACAGGCGGCCTCAGCTTTTGGTCGTAGGGGCGCGCTGCCTTTCAGTATCCGATGACGTTTAATCCAGTTTGATGACGCTGTTGAACGCGATAACGACCCTGTCTTCCTGACCAAAATACGGCAGGGCGGAGTGCTTGAGGTATGAAGGAAAGATCACAATCTGGCCTTCCGTCGGTTGGAAGTCCCAAAAGCCGTTGTTGTTGATGTAGGCCGTCCCAGCATCAAGGTACTGATCAGCACAGAAGCGTGGGTCGTAGAAACGGTTGCTGCCATTGCGCGTCACAATCTCGCATTCGCCGGCATCAACGTAATAGATACCACACCACGAACAGTTGGGGTGAGAGTGAGCATCGTGGTAACCGCCATTCTGGGTGATGTGATACCAGGATTCTGTTATCTCGGCAGTACCAATCGCCCCTCGGGGCCAGAAGTCTTGATTTACCGCGGTTGCCACTGTGCTCAGCATGTCTTCCACAAAACCGCGCAATTGGCGGATGGGTGGGATCGGCTGGGTCAGAAAGTCCAGCTTACTTTCATAGAGCCCGTGCTTAGCATCAGTAGCAACTTCACTTTCAATCGGCATTTGCTGCTGTTCCTGGTTGCTGTAAATCGCTTCCAGCAGCTCGGCTTTGATCGCATCGTGATCGGGATAATTCAGGGCGAACATCTGAGTTTGCCAAAGGTTAATATCTTCGATCATCACGTCAATTTCCGACATGCTTTCCTCTACTCGATTTGTTTATTAGAAACAGCCGGAAATGATATGCCATATCGTGGTTTAGGTCACTATTAACCCGGAGGGTTGATAGATTAGCTCAGGGATAAGCCAACATTGGACGCATAGGCCAATGCTTAGCCCCCGCAAAGCAAGTAATTTCGCAGAATTGCACCAGCTTGGAGGGGCAATTTGGAGAGGCAATGGACCAATGAGTACCTATTCGTCCGCTAGGTCACTAGTTGCGCCAGACGTCGATAGCTGTCCAGGCGGTCTTCATAATCATAAGTGACGGTTACCAGTGCCAGCTCATCGGTACGGTAACGTGCGGCCAGTGCTTGGAGGCGTTCGTGACATTGATCAACAGTGCCATGTACCACTGACGCCAGAGTCTCGTCAAAGTACGCCTGATCAGAAACACTGAGTTTGGCTTTTAAGTTGAGAGCATCTTCCGGACTGTTTAGCGGCTCACGAATCCCGTGGCGGAAGGCCATCACTTTCCAGTATGCCTGTGAAGCTGCGATCAGCGCCGCCTGCTCCTCTGTTTCAGCACACACGGCAGATATTGCAATCATGGATTGAGGATCTTCGGGATGACCGGCTTCACGCCATGCGGCTTCATACTCATCGACAATGCTCACAGGGCGATCTTCAGGACCAATGAAGAGCGCCAGTGCCATGTTCATCCCGACATGGCCGGCAAGGGATGCGCTGCCACCACTGGAACCCAGCATCCACATTTCAGGCGTTGGCGCATCATCAGGCATGACGCGCAGATCATGGTAGGGGTGTTCTGATGGGACTGACTTATCAAGAAATGCTTTTAGTAACATTGCCTGTTGTGCGTAGTTATCTTCGTGAGAAGGTGAATCCGGGAAAGCTAACGCGTGACTGGCAAGACCATCGCCCCCCGGCGCACGCCCAATCCCCAGATCGATACGATTCGGAAACAGCGTTTCCAGCAAACGAAACTGTTCAGCGACTTTGTAGGGGCTGTAGTGGGGCAGCATGACGCCACCGCTACCTACACGGATGCGTTCAGTAATGCTGGCGATATGGCTGATCAGGATTTCAGGCGCAGGTCCGGCAAAGTTGCCACTGTTGTGGTGTTCTGCAACCCAGTAGCGGCTGTATCCCCAAGTATCACAGGCTTTAGCCAACTCCGCTGAAAGCGCCACCGGACTGAGAGGGTGGGCTTTTCCCGGAACCGGGGACTGATCAACAACAGTAAGCTTAAGGGACATATGCAGGGCCTGTTTGGATATAAGAGGGGCTTTAAATTCAATTGGTTAAGTATAATTAGTCGAACTGATGTGAACTATAGGCATATATGCAATTTAACTTTTCAGATTTGGAAACATTCACGAAGATCGCTCATTTCATACAGACCTGACGGATATCATGTTTGCGGTTGCCCAGATATGGTTTCATGAGCGCCTCATGTGACTGTTTTGGCTGTAGAGAGCGTTGACCGTGAAACCAGATACCCCAACTGCAATGCGTAAATTGATTGACGAAGTACGAGATGCAATGCCATTCGAGATGCCTGTCGATCAGATGTGTAGTGGAATTTGTACCGGTTGTGCAAAGAAACTACTCGATTTTCTTGCTATACAGCTGGAAGAGTGGGAGATGCGGATCGATCAGGGAGAGGTGCCTAACCTGGGGGAACTCGATCAGTTAGGCAAAACCTGTCGTAAAGTGTATCGGGTGCTTGAGAAAAATGGTCTGGTTGGGGTTGATGTGGTCGCTCAGGCTAGCTGATGAGCGTTAAGTGTGGGGGGTTTCTTTAGCCGAACACACAGATAAACGAATAGCCCTCCAATAACGCCCGCGGCGTGTGATTCAGGATATGCCTGCCAATCGGTGTTCACCAATAGGGTTTGTGTCCGAAGAAGCTCCCATAACAACTTAGTGGCGCATACCAGCATCGGTAGCCACCCAATGAGTCCACTGGTTCCTCGCTGGTAGATGATGACTGCGAGTGTAAGGGGCGTAAAGAGCATGCCCGAGAGTCCGCAGTAGTAGCTCAAATCTGATAGCGGAGACAGCAGTAACAGGTTGACGCTGACCATACCCAACAACCATGCAGGAACAACTAAGTCGGGTTGTTTCCTTTCTAGATAAGCAGATACCGCTGCGAAGGTAATTACGTCCCAGAACAGGTGTGACGTATTGCTATGCACCAGATGGCTGGTTATCAGGCGCCACCATTCGCCGTTATGAACAATAGCCACGCGATCAAAGCAGAATTGCCCCAAATCTAGAGCTGCGAATAACAGGACTGTAATCGAGGCGATCAGCGTGCGTAAGGGCCACCGGAACCGCCAGAAGGCGGCTCCATGGTGTACTGGTGGAAGTGACATCTGGTTACGCATTTGCATCATCCGGATGTGAACGCAGGTACAGCGTGGATGCTATGAGGACGAGTAAGATCAGAATCATCCACGGGTCTACTGCGCCACCACCCGAGCGTCCACCTACTGTCGCCCGCTGTTTATCGAACATTGGCTGTGCTTTGTCAGCTCTGCGCTGAGTGATCGGTGCTTGCACGCGTTGCTCACGTGCCTGACGTTCTACCGCAACACGCTGTGCATTGGTTCGGTCGATGCCCAGTGCTTTAAAACGATCCTCTTCCAACACAACCATCGACGTATAGTCGGTGACTAATCCGTGATCTGTGGCGATGGAGGTAATTGCTTGTTTGCTGTCGCTGTCTGCACCGAGATAATCTATTTTAGCCTGGAGATTTTCGATGGTGGCATAGGCCCATAGGCGTTCCAACTCGGGGTTCAGCAATGACTGGTCAGGCAGCTGAATTTCTGTGGTATATGTCCGGCTCTCATGACCAATATCACCCGTTAGTGTGACTTTGACCGGTCCGGCTTTGCGGTAATGCCCTAACACTGTGAGCTGCTGCCCTCTATAAAGGCTACCAATTTGCTCCGGGGTCAGGTCGGCAATACGTCCCCCGTCGAAGTTGATGCTAATGTTCCGCAGCGCCTGATGACTCATTTTGTCGGCTGCCAGCATGATTTGGCCCATGATGTCGTCGGCATTTGACACCGACAGAGAAAAGCCTTGGGACACTTTGGTCATTTCGTTTAATAGGGGGCGGTTGGCACTGTTCCCCATGACAAAGGTATAGAGCCTAAGGTCTGCGGCTTTCAGCAGTTTCAGAAATGCGTTTTTTTCGGTTACACCGACATTGGCAACGCCATCGGTGACCAGCACCATCGCTGTGGCGCGGTCGCTATCCATCTTACGCAAACCCATTTTCATTCCCGCATAGAGGTTTGTTCCGCGACTGGGTTGGTATTGGTCGAGTTTATCCAGCATTGGGGTAATGCGTTCTGGCGTCGCGGGCAAGAAGCCACCGCTGAAATCGTGGGCGGAGTCATTGAACAGAACGATGCGGAATCGGTCGTTCGGACTGAGCTGCGCCAGCCCCTGCCGTATGCCTTCGGTCAGAGCTGAATATTTACCGGCCATCGACCCTGATACGTCCAGAACGAAGATCCAATCACGTCCACTCTTTAGGGGAGACAGGTCATCACCGGGGGTCAGCGTCAACATAAAGGTGCCTGCTGCCTGACTGTCTTTTTTGTAGGTCGTCATTTCAAGGCTACCCGGCAACGCGTCGGTATGGCGCCAATACAGTAGAAGGTCTTTATCCAGTTGGGCGGCAGGTGTGCTTGGTGGTGTATTGTTTACCTGCGGCGTTTGAGCGCTTCTATCATCATCGGTTGATGGGCTGCGGGTATTTCCACTGTGTGCAGCACTGAGTAATTCGACATTCCAGTTGTATGCGTCTGAATGTGTGATATTAGCAGAGGGCTGGTGGGGCATACGAAGACCGTCAATCGGGTAGCTGTTACGCAGATGTACGTTAAAACTGAACTGTTTCTGGACTTGTTCGTTGCGGTTCCAGAATGCCTGTTTCGCTTCATCAACACCGCCGTCCTCCAACGGATACACGTAGCGTCCGACACCACTGTCGACGTGGGTGGGTTGTACATACACTAGGCGTACACGTACGTCGGTGTGTGGCTGGATAGCCGCTACACTGATATCGAACGTTTTGTAGCTGTCCTTCTCTACAATGGCGACATTGTGTCCGGCTTGTTTTTCCTCACGATAAATTTCACGTGCTTTCTGCTTTTTAACGACCTCTCCCGTGACGGGCTTACCGTTTATCCAATAGGTGAACTCGCCTACGGCCGCTTTATCAGGTACGGGAAAGGAATAGATGGCATCCAAGGGTTGAGTATTAGGGTTGCTAAAGACCTGTTCGACTTGGGTGACGGCGTAACCATCCTGAATGATGACATCAACGTCATGCTGTTGAATCAAAAGGTCAGGCAAAGTGCCGTTTGCAGGCTTGAGCGATCCGGCGGCATGCGTTGAAGCTGAGGCTAATAAAGCGGCGGACAAACTGAATTGGCAAATGGAACGAAGCAGAGACATAGAAATTACCCTCGTGATGAATATAAGGGCAGTGTCACCATCGTTGCTGGGGTGATACAGAAAACGCGTTAAAGTATTAATGTTCACGACCTGAAGTTGCAGAATGCGACACTTCAGATCCGGCTCGGTTTATTTCTTACGGTAGTTATTGAATAGGCTGTACTGCCATTGTCGCAAAGCCAGAACCATTGTTGTGCCTTTACGGTCGGTCAGCGGCAGCTGGGCATCCCGTTTCATGATGGCGTTAAAATCATGTGCGAGCGTTTGCATTTTTCGTTGCAGTTCAGCATTGGCGGCAGGGGAGAGTACCGCATTGAGGACGAGAAGTTTTTCGTTCTGCTTGTCGAATCGGGAACGGAAGAAATCCTGTTCAACTTTCTCTTGGAAAAACTTCTGGATGGGACCGTTGGGCAACCAGTTAAAGTTGGGTGAGACCAGCAGGCGGATACGGTTACCCGGAAGCAGTTCGATTAATTTTAGGCGATCTAGCTTCGCCAACTTCTGGACACATTCAGGTTCACCAACGTCGTACTGCTTCAGTAGATCGTCGAAGGAAAAACCGTTAATTACACTTACCGCGATCAATAACAATACGACATCTTCAGCGACCTCCTTTTCCTGTTCGAGGGTGAGCTGGGTAAGCGTTTGTTGCTGCTGGGCCATCTTTTCAATCAGATCGGTAAACGTAATTCCGATCGAATCACAAATCATCTCCAGTCGATGTAGAGAGAAGTTGTTCTCGGAAAATAAACGCTTAACGGACGCTTCACTGAGTTGTAGGTCTCGTGCGATATCGGCGTAGGTTTTACCGCTGGCTTTTAGTTGTTGTTTTAGTGTTCCAACGAGTGCTGAGGTCTGCAGCATGGTCGTTCCTTGTCATGAGAATGGAGAACGGTTTTCTAATTTGCTCAGTATAACCATAGTGTTACAGGAGTAAAAAAACAGAGCTCCAATATAATTTATACCGTTATCTTATTTGATAAAGGGTTCATTCCAGGTACAAAAAAACGTAGTCAGGGCAGCAGGAGAGGCGGGCGGGCTTGATATATATCAAACAAATGTTTGAACGATCGTTTTAATCAGGTTATGTTAAGAAAAATCACATTGAAACAAATGCTTAACAGAGTAGCGTTAGCATTCCACGAAATGCATAGCTGGGTTAAATCGGTAGTTTAAATTGCTCCTGCCCCCCAGTTGACGTTGTTAATGTGGCGAAGGTTAGACCAACGTCTATATTCTTGAATGATTTCAAGTGTTGAAGTTTTTTTAGTTATATAGATATTATCTAACGGATGTTTGAATTGAGCGATTTAATTGATCAGATCAGTAAGGAAAGTGAGATGGCTAAACAATCCGCATTGAAATTTAAACAACTCTTTGCACTGGTAGTAGCTTCTGCATTTGCTGCAGCGGCTGTGTTCATGGGTGTATCAATGTATGTTGACCTCAACGCAGATGGAACTGCAACAACGGCAATGGTTGTGTTTAAGGCTGTAAGCGTTGTTGTCTCAATTCTTTTCAGTGTAGCGAATGCCAAGATGGCAATGCTTGCACGCGAAGAACGTATGAACGTACAGACCGCCTGAATGGATGGCTAACGCCACTCGACAGGTAACCAGGAAGATAACGAGGATGGAACAGTCACAGTAATCGCTTGAGGGAAACAGGCGGTGCAACTAAGTTCCACAGGCAGTAAGCCATTTTCTCCTTGTGAGAGTCAGGCCCCACACGATTGTTCGGATCTAATCCGAATAACTGTTTGGGGCTTTTTATTTTGGATAAGTTTTCAGATCGCTCCCCTTTGTTAGTCCCTCTTACATGCATCAACTAATATCATTGATAACAGCCCTATGCATGCGCACCCATGCTACGTTTTGTTGATGTGATCTGGTATGGTGGCGCCTCTTTAACAAATTCTCCCCGAGGTAAAGTACGTTGGCTCAGATTGGTCGTATGAATAAGCTGGAAGTTGTCCGTGAGGTAGGCTTTGGCGTGTACCTGGATGGCGATGATCTTGGGGGGATTCTGCTGCCAAAACGTTATGTACCAGAGGGCTGCAAACTGGGTGATCGGCTGGATGTATTTGTCTATATGGATTCCGATGAGTTTCCTATTGCGATTACCGACGCGCCTCTGGTTCAGTTGGGTCAGGTCGCATCGTTGAAAGTTGTATCGGTGGAGAAGGTTGGCGTCTTTCTTGATTGGGGTTTGCCAAAAGATCTGTTTTTACCCTACAGCGAAATTCGCAGCCAGCACCCTGAAGTGGGCCAGCATGTCATGGTGTATGTCTATCTAGATAACACCAATCGTATTTGTGCATCAGCGCGCCTTGACCGTTTCCTGGATAAGACGCCAGCAGATTACAAACGAAATCAGCAAGTTGAGCTGGTGATCGCAGCACAAACAGATTTGGGTTATAAGGCGGTTGTTAACGGCACCCATTGGGGCGTGCTTTATCACGATGAAGTTTTTCGCAAGCTCCGTCGGGGTTATAAGACACGCGGCTTTATTAAACAGGTGCGTCCGGATGGTAAGATCGACCTGTCTCTGGACAAGCCAGGCTATGCCAAAGTGGATCGCCTGCAACAAAAAATCTTGCAGCACCTGGATGAACACAATGGATACAGTCCGTTAAACGATAAGAGTCAGCCGGAGCAGATCTACAGCACATACGGTATTTCTAAGAAAGCATACAAAATGGCGATTGGGGGCTTGTATCGCCAGCGCCTGATTACCATCGATGAAGATGGTATCCGCTTGGTGGAAGGTAACTGATAGGGCGTTTCAAAAACGTTCTATAGGGTTTCCACAAAAGGTGGCAGCAGCATCTGTTTTAGCTCGGCTGTCACTAGCGCGGACATATGCGCCGCTGCGGGTGTTAAAGAGCGCCCTTTACGTCGAATCAAACATATCTCCCGGCTGATTGCAGGCCCCGTCAGCGGTATAAATTTCAGACCTTCAAACGCGGTTGTACCTGCTGCCAAAGCGGGCAACAACGATATACCCATCCCTTCACTGATCAGAGCGGCTATTGCGGCCGGATTGCTGGCTTCAATGACGGGCCCGTCCAGTTCTATGTTGAGAACCCCTTGTTGTTTAAACTGCGCCAGTTGTACACGTATACCAGTGTCTGTGGTCAGGTAAATAAGCTGCTGTTGCTCCAGAGCATCCCACGGAAGCTCAGCTTTCCCTGTCGCTAAAGGATGGTTGGCGCAGCAAACCACACCGTAGCGATCGCTCAGTAAGGGGTGATAGCTGAGGTCTGGATGAGAGGAGTGGTTGCTGGCTACGCCAAAGTCCACTTCGTTGTCCAGAATACGCTGTTCGATTCCGCCCGCACCGTCGTCCCGTAGATAGATGCCTATATTGGGATACTGCTGCTGATAACGTTTGACGATCGAGGGTAAGAGGCGGGATATAGTGGACGGTGATGCTGCGATCCCGACCTGACCTTGTTGCTGTTCTGAAACGGCTTTGAGATCCGCCAGCGCCGTATCAAAGTCTGACAATAAACGTTCAGCGACAGGTAGGAACCGTTTCCCTTCACTGCTAAGCAACACACTTCGGGTCGTCCTATCCAATAACGTCAGACCCACCTGTTCTTCCAGCTGCTTAATTGTTGCGGTCAGCGTTGACTGAGTGAGATGAAGGCTTTCCGCCGCGCGGGTAAAGCTCCCGTCTTGAGCAACAGCATAGAATGCCCGCAGGTGTCGAATTGACAGATTATTCATATTTATCAATTAATCTATTTGATTTTATTGTTTGATTGATAAATAAGGATTCTGCATGATAGCGGCCATAATTACAAAGCCCGCTTGATCGTTAAACTACGTGTTAAACGCGCAGTGCTAAGCGCTATTTCGGCAGGGCATTACGGTTTACTTCAATTTTCAAGGATCTACCAACACCATGATTCCACGTATATCTGAGATCGACGCGACACAACAGCTGTATTTGCAGTTTATTGAGCGGCTGAAAGCGGACGGGTTTGAAGGGGATCTAAGCCCGGATTACGCAAACCGTGTTGTTTTGGCAACAGATAACAGCATCTATCAAATGTTGCCGCAGGGCGTTTTGTACCCGAAAACGCTGGCCGATCTTGTACGCATCGCCAAGTTGTCGGATCAGCCTGAATATACCGAAGTGGTATTAAGCCCACGCGGTGGCGGCACAGGTACGAACGGTCAGTCTCTGACCGACGGCTTGCTGGTGGATGTGTCCCGTCATATGAATCAGGTATTGGAGATCAATGCGGATGAGCGTTGGGTCCGTGTGCAGGGTGGGGTGGTTAAAGATCAGCTGAACGCGGCACTTAAACCGTATGGTTTCTTCTTTGCGCCTGAATTGTCGACCAGTAACCGGGCTACTGTGGGCGGTATGATCAATACCGACGCCAGTGGTCAGGGTTCATGTATGTACGGTAAAACCCGCGACCATGTTCTGGAGCTAAAGTCTGTATTCCTTGATGGCACAATTTGGGAATCGGCTCCGATCACGGCGGATGAGCTGGACACAATTAAGCAGCGTAATGACCGGGTGGGCGAAGCTCATCGTGTAGTTGATGAAATTTTTACCACCAAGAAAGAGCAGATTGAGGCGAAGTTCCCGAAGTTAAACCGTTGTCTGACCGGTTACGATCTTGCTCATATCTATGACGACAATGGTCAATTCAATCTGAATTCTGTTTTGTGTGGCGCAGAAGGGTCACTGGCGTTTATTGCTGAAGCGAAACTCAATGTGCTGCCGATCCCCAAATATGCGGCGTTGGTCAACGTTAAGTACGACAGCTTCGAAACCTCTCTACGCGATGCGACGACGTTAATGGAGTATGCCCCAACGTCGATAGAAACCGTTGATTCCAAAGTATTGAACCTGGCAATGGGCGATATTATCTGGGACACCGTTGCGGACTACTTTCCTACATCTGAAGGTGAACCTGAGATCAGTGGGATCAATCTGGTGGAATATACCGGAGATGATGAAGCTGAGCTGCGTGCCAAGGTCGAGAAACTGACCACACACCTGACTGAAGTAGCAGGTGATACCGGTAAGAGCTTTGGTCATTCTGTCGTGTATGGCGCCGCAGAGATCAGCAAAGTCTGGGCAATGCGTAAAAAGGCGGTTGGTCTATTGGGTAATGCCAAAGGCCAGAAGCGTCCAATTCCATTTGTCGAAGACACGGCTGTACCGCCGGAAAACCTGGCTGACTTTATTATGGAGTTCCGTGCAGTGCTCGATGAGCGCGATCTGGCGTACGGTATGTTTGGCCATGTTGATGCGGGTGTCCTACACGTCCGTCCTGCAATGGATATGAAGGATGAAGTGCAGGAACCGCTCATTCGTGAAGTGACGGATCAAGTGGTTGCGCTAACCCAAAAATATAAAGGTCTGCTGTGGGGTGAGCATGGCAAAGGCGTGCGTTCCGAATATGCTCCTGAATTCTTTGGTGAACTTTATGCGGATATTCAGCGTATCAAAGGCTGTTTTGACCCGCGTAATCAGCTGAATCCGGGCAAGATTGCGACCCCCGCGATCGACGGTGCTGAGCTGCTGAAGATTGATGCGGTGCCAACCCGTGGACAGTATGATCGCCAGATCGATCCGAATACATTCCAGTATTATGATGCAGCGATGTACTGTAACGGTAACGGTGCTTGCTATAACTACGATCCGAATGATGCGATGTGTCCATCCTGGAAGGCTACACGTGAGCGTGTCCACTCGCCGAAAGGGCGTGCGTCATTGATTCGTGAATGGACACGCCTGATGTCTACACAAGGTGTCGATCTGGTCGCGGAAAGTGCAAAAGTGAAGTCGGAATCTTTCATCCGCAGTTTGCCGCGCAAGCTTAAAAACACATTGTCCAAACGCCGTGGTGAGTACGACTTCAACCATGAAGTATACGACGCAATGAAGGGGTGTCTGGCGTGTAAATCCTGTGTTGGGCAGTGTCCGATTAAGGTGAACGTTCCGGACTTCCGCTCTCGCTTCCTTGAAAGCTATCACGGTCGTTATCTGCGTCCCTTGAAGGACTATATGGTGGGCAGTCTGGAGCTGATGATTCCGTATCTGGCGAAATTTCCGGCACCTTATAACTGGGCCATGCGCAATGGAACCATGCAGGAGCTGTTTCATAAATATATGGGCATGGTCGATAGCCCGTCCATATGCACTCATAGCCTGAAACAGGGAATGGAGCAGCGGGGCGTTGATTTCGCGACGATGGACCAGGTTAGCCGTATGAGTGCCGCCCAGCGTGAGAAAGCGGTCATTATTGTTCAGGATGCCTTTACCAGCTATTTCGAAACTAAGCTGGTGCTGGATCTGATCGATCTGCTGAATAGCCTCGGGTTCTATGTGTTGGTTGCACCGTTTAAGCCAAACGGTAAGCCGCTGCACGTACACGGCTTTATGGATCAGTTTGAGCGTATTGCAAAGCAAAACCGAGCAATGCTCAACGAACTTGCAGATACCGGTATCGACCTGATTGGTATCGATCCGTCTATGACGCTGACGTACCGACAGGAATACAGCTACGGCAATAGCGACACGCAGCCACCGGTGAAGCTGATTCAGGAATGGTTGGCGAGTAACTTAACGATGCTCGAAAACGTAGCAGGTATCCTTCCTGACGGTGAGTATAAGCTGATGGCACACTGCACAGAGAAAACCTCTGCAGCACCGTCAATTAAGAACTGGCAGGCAATTTTCAGTGCGTTGGGGCAAAAGCTTGACGTTGTGTCAACAGGCTGCTGCGGTATGTCAGGAACTTACGGGCATGAAGCAGATAACTACGATACGTCCCGTAAGATTTACGAAATGAGTTGGGCGGATGTGGTGAATAATCCGGAGAATAAGGGCAAATTAGTCGCCACAGGTTATTCTTGCCGTTCACAGGTGAAACGTCAGGATGACCAGCAGTTACCTCATCCGGTGCAGGTATTGTTGGATGTGGTACAGCGCGTCAGTTAAAAACTACCGTTCTGTGCTTTGGCTCGCACTGATCATTTCATGATGATCTGATCAGTGCGGCTTGTCCGTCCTCATTAGATAGAGAGATCTCATTGAATGTCCGCCAGTCAGGATAAGTGGAATGCCCGTTACCGAAATAAAGGTACGCAACGTCGTCCTTCTGTACCGGGATACCTGCAACACCGTTTTAAGCAATTGCGCGCGGGTTCCGTCCTTGATGTTGCATCCGGTGATGGTGCTGCAACGCTGTATCTGGCTGAACACGGCTTTGAGGTTACTGCGCTTGATATCGCTGAGCAGGGTCTGAAACGTCTGCTGGGTTTTGCTCAGGAGCAGGGGCTGCAGGTAAACACTCATGTCCGGGATCTTGAGCAGCCGAATGCATTGAAGGGATTAGCGCAGTTCGACAATATTGTTATCACGCTTTATAAGCCAGAGATAGCTCTTTGGCCTGAATTGGTTGACCATCTGAACCCTGATGGTCGTCTGTTGCTGACAACGTTCAATCTGACCCATCATGAAATGACCGGGTTTTCCCGGCGTTTTTGCCTTGCACCCAATGAGCTTGAGGCGATACACCCGAATCTGGAACTGCTTGAGTACAGTACGACCAATAATGACAACAGCGGGATGGATCACTACCTTTTTCAGCGTCGCTGATGTCGTATCTTGTTGAGTTATATCCGTTAATGATCGGTTTCCACCCTAAGGTTGTAGTGCAATTGCACAATAAATGGGACACACTGCGTTCTCTTTAAAAGAGACCAGAGAGTCTCTGCTGAGCCAGACGAGCTTTCGTCTACAAGGGTATTTACACATTATTATTTGTATAAAAGGAGCACGCTGTGGAAGATTTGCTGCCTGAACTTTGTGATCAGTTCCCTGAGCTGGTACAGGTTGTAGAGCCTATGTTTGGTAACTTCGGTGGCCGCGAACGTTTTGGAGGTGAAATCGTTACCCTGAAAGCGTTTGAAGATAACTCGCTGGTGCGTGAGCAGGTTGCACTGCCAGGTGAAGGTAAAGTGCTGGTTGTTGACGGCGGTGGTTCTATGCGTCGTGCGATGCTGGGCGATATGCTGGCTGAAAAGGCAACCAAGAACGGATGGGCAGGGATTATCATCTACGGTTGTATCCGTGATGTAAATGCGATCAGCGATCTGGATCTTGGTGTGCAGGCTTTGGGTGCACATCCGATGAAAACCGACAAGCGTGGCTTGGGTGATCTGAATGTGGATGTAACCTTTGGTGGTGTGACGTTCCGTCCAGGTGAATACGTATACGCGGACAACAACGGTGTACTGGTTTCCCCTCAGAAACTGGAAGTTGCTGAGTAATAGGTAATTCGCTTGTTAGAACCGGGCATGCTTTCTGCCCGGTTTTTAATTCTGACCCTCCTAAACACCCATCATGATACTGATGTAGGTTTTAGCCCCTATACCAAAGAGGGTTAAGCCTGCAATCAATCCCAGAAAGATTAGCTTACCTACCTTATCCGCCTGAGCTTTTATCGATACGTGCCATACTGTCCATAGCTTCAGCACGACCATGCCGATTAATGCTGCAAAGACCCATAACTCTGCATCAGTCCAGATGACCATTATTCATACTCGCCACAATAAAATGTAATTGAAAAACATGTTATTCTGAACTATAACATGGTTTGTAAATACATTATAAGCATTTGTTGCGTGCACAAGGGGGAGAGATGAGTAACAAACAACGTATCGACACGACCAATTTTGACACGCTCCATAGCGACTGGATGAATGTGACAAGCACTGCCGTGAATCAGGTTCACCGAGCAGATGGATACAAGGGGAAAGCTCAGACTGAGCTGATCAGACCAAAAGCGTCATACAGACGGAAAGTAAAATGAAGCGATCGGCTGCGCTTACGCCGTTGAGTCGGGAGCATCATCAGGCGTTGGCGATATCAAAGCGGATATCAGATTTGGCAAGCCTATCTGACGATAGCCTGACTCATTACTGGCAGCAGGTGAGAGACACATTTGCTGAGGAGCTATATACGCATTTTCTACAAGAGGAGGAGGGCTTTGGCGCAGTTCTGGAAGGAGGGCTTAAACAGCGCTTTCTTTCTGATCACGTGCAGCTGCGCGATTTGTTACAGAAGACGGATAGGGCGTCGATTTTATTGTTTGCTGAATGCTTGAAGGCACATGTGCGTTTTGAAGAGCGTGAGCTATTTGGGTGGTTAGAACAGCATCATTCTCGATTGCTTGCGGAGGCTTTTATTTCCCATTCATAAACTGGCGAAGGAGATTCGGATGATCAAAACTGATGTCGTTATCGTTGGTGCAGGCCCTTGTGGGTTATTCCAGGTGTTTGAGCTCGGGTTGTTAGGGATCCATGCGCACGTTATTGAAGCGCTTCCTTATGCCGGAGGACAGTGTATTCAGCTTTACCCAGACAAGCCCATCTATGACATACCAGCAATTCCAGAGATTTCAGCTCGGGGATTGGTCGAAAACTTGCTGGCCCAGATCAAACCCTTTGCCCCAGAATTCCATTTTGAACAGAGAGTCGTACGGATTCAGGCTTCGCCCGACGGGCGGTTTATCCTTGAAACTGATGGCGGTGCTCTGTTTGATGCAGGAGCCGTTGTTATTGCCAGTGGTGCAGGGGCCATTCGGCCAATACAGCTGCGCGTTGATGGGATTGAACGGTTTGAACATGAGCAGCTTTTTTACGGGGTGACCGACGAAACCCGACATCAGGGTAAGCGGCTTGTCGTGTTGGGGGGCGGTGATTCTGCGCTGGATTGGGTTCTGCGCCTACAACCAGATGCTGAAAGTGTTGTCTTAATTCATCGTTCAGACCGGTTTCGGGCGCAACCTTATGCCGTGCAGCAAATGCACGATCTTTGTGAAGCGCAGAAAATGCAATTCCTGGCAGGACGCGTTGTGGACTACATGCTAGTGGAGGATAAGCTGCGTGGTGTAAAGGTTATGTCTCAGGATGGAGTGATTCGGCAGCTTGAGCTTGACCACTTGTTGGTGTTTTTTGGTCTGTCGCCAGACAATGGAACGCTTGAAAGCTGGGGGATTGAAACTGAGAGAAAACAGGCGAAGGTCGATACTGAGTGCTTTATGACCAGCTGCCCTGGAATATACTCCGTGGGCGATAGTAATTGGTACCCGGGGAAGAAAAAGCTGATCTTAAGTGGTTTTCACGAAGCCGCATTGGCGGCGTTTGCGATTAAGGCCCGTCTTAATCCAGATGAAAAGGTTCATCTGCAATACACCACGACCAGCCCTGCATTGCATAAGCGGTTGGGCGTTTCTCCGGACCTTAGCGACCTTTGGTAATGAGTTCTGCCTGCAGCTGAGGGCTTTCGAGCATCTGAGCCAGGGTGTATTTACGCAGAGTATTCATAAAAGCTTCCTGTGCTTCCTTGAATACCGATTGCAGGCTGCAAAAACCGGTGAGCTTACAGTCCTGTCCCATGCAATCAACGAGCGGGGCGATGCCTTCTGACTGAGCGATGACGTCGCCCAGGTTGATATCTTCAGGGGCTTTCGCAAGACGAATACCGCCATTTTTGCCACGAAACGTCTGTAGATAACCGGATTTGGATAAGGCGTGAACGACTTTTCGCAGATGCTCAATCGATATCTCGTAAAAGCCTGCAATTTCAGCAAGTGTAGTCAGGCGATCATTATTGACGGCGGTAAAGAAGAGTACCCGGAGAGTGTAATCAGTGAATCGACTAAGTTGCATATTAGCATTTGCTCACAAAAGGTTGCCGTGAATATACGTAAGGTCACCCGAGACTGCAAGCCGAAAGAAGTCGTATAACAGCCTGCTGTCGGTTTGATTTAGCATACGATGACAGAGCTCACCATCTTGTTGGATACAGTTAAGATTACGCTCTGTTGTTCATGGTAAAGCGTGCTCCAACAGAGGATGAACGGATGCCGAAATAGGTCGACATACATCCTTTATATTAGCCCGAATAGTAGACCTTAAAGCGCCTATATTAGTTGCATGTAATATTGAATGATTCATCTTTATCTCAATATCTGCAAGAATAGGCGCAGGTTTGTAATTGCTTTTTTGATTCGTACGCGTGTGGGTTTTATCAGTTGCTCTGATAAAAAAGAATACTGAAACCGTCATACAGGGATATTAAGGCTTGGATCATTTTCCGGCTTTTCAGTTACCCTGAACAATTAGAGTTCAGAATACATGGATAATAAGAAGATCATTTTTGTCGGTCCTGTTGGGGCGGGCAAAACAAGTGCAATACAGGCGGTCAGTGAGATAGATTGCGTGAATACAGAGGCTAAAATTTCAGTTGATGAAGTGAAAAGCCATAAAAGTACTACCACGGTTGCGATTGACTACGGGCGAGTGACCACAGATGCGAATGAAAAAGCGCACCTATATGGCGCGCCAGGCCAGTCCCGTTTTGACTTTATGTGGGACATGCTAAGTGAGGAAATTGCTCACGATGCGAGTGGTGTTGTTTTGATGCTGGATAATGCACGGGAATGCCCGCAGGAAGATCTGAAATACTACTTGAATGCGTTTTCCCGTTTGATCAAAGATCGTCAGCTGGTCGTAGGTGTAACGCGTTCTGATGTACAGGCGAATCCATCGCTTGATGATTACCAGCAGTGGTTGGCCGATCTGGATATCGAAGCGTCTGTCACCTTTGTTGATGCGCGTGATCGAAGTGCGGTATTTGCCTTGGTCGAGCCATTGTTAGGTCCTTTGACGCGTGCCGCATCTGCAGTGGGTGTGTCTGTCGGTGCTTCTGGAGCACAAGGCGTTGCGACTGTTTGAGCTCTGGATGGTTGGCAGGTCATGAAAAAAACCGCTTTGAAGCGGTTTTTTTGTGTCCGCATGCTATCAAGTGACGTTGATAGCATGCGGCGAGGGCATAGGAAGGGTAAGCAAATTAGCGGTTGTCGAACACGCGCTTTGCTTTACCTTCAGAGCGAGGAATTGAACCTAGGGGAACAATGTCTACTTTAGTGCTGATGCCAACCACTGACTTGATGTGGTGCTGCAACTCTTTGATCGCTTGATCCTGATTCGCAGACTGTGCATCCGGTGCCAGCTCCACTTTCACCTGTACTTTGTCCAGGTTGCCGTCTTTGGTGACTACGATCTCGTAGTGCGGTGCCAGTGCAGTGATCTTCAGAATCTGTTCTTCGATCTGCGTTGGGAAGACGTTTACACCACGGATGATCATCATGTCATCGGAACGGCCGGTGATCTTATCGATACGACGCATCGGACGTGCGGTACCCGGCAGCAGGCGGGTCAGGTCACGGGTGCGGTAACGGATGATCGGCAGGGCTTCTTTGGTCAGAGAGGTGAACACCAGCTCGCCGTATTCGCCATCTGGCAGCACTTCGCCAGTATTTGGGTCGATAATTTCAGGGTAGAAGTGATCTTCCCAAATAGTTGGACCATCTTTGGTTTCGATGCATTCCATCGCCACACCCGGACCCATCACTTCAGACAGACCGTAGATGTCGACTGCATCGATACCCAGGCGGGTTTCGATATTCTTACGCATCTCATCGGTCCAAGGCTCTGCACCGAAGATGCCCAGACGTAGTGCGGTATCGCGAGGGTCCAGACCCTGACGTTCCATCTCATCAATCAGGTTCAGCATGTATGACGGTGTCACCATGATGATATCCGGATCGAAATCACGCATCAGCTGAACTTGTTTCTCGGTCTGACCGCCAGACATCGGAATAACCGTACAGCCCAAACGCTCGGCACCGTAGTGCGCACCCATACCACCGGTAAACAGACCGTAACCGTAAGAGATGTGAACTTTGTCACCGTAGTGACCGCCGGCCGCACGAATAGAACGCGCCACGACATCAGCCCAGGTATCGATATCGTTCTGGGTATAGCCCACAACGGTAGGCTTGCCGGTGGTGCCGGAAGAGGCATGGACACGTACCACTTCGTTCATCGGTACCGCAAATGAGTCGAACGGATACGCGTCGCGCAGGTATGCTTTGGTGGTGAACGGGAATAGTTTCAGGTCGTCCAGTGTTTTCAGGTCAAACGGGTGAACACCGTGCTCATCGCACAGGCGTTTGTACGCCGGTACGTTGTTATAAGCGTGCGCGATACTCCACTGCATACGTCCCAGCTGCAGATCACGCAGCTCATCGATGCTAGCGGTTTCAATCGAGTCGAGCGCGCCGCGTAGTGGTTTGTCGTTAAGCATAATTATTATTGTCCTGTCTCATTGATCGTTGTTATCTCAGAACTCATCGTCCTAGGGACGAAAAGAGGGGCCTAAGGCTTAGGGGCATTGGCTCCCTCTTAAGGCGTTTAGTTACGCCGCTTTTTAGAGCTGCTTAAACGCGCTCAATGATGATCGCGATACCCTGACCGACACCAATACACATGGTGCACAGGGCATAACGACCACCGGTACGATGTAGCTGATACATCGCGGTTGTGACCAGACGTGCGCCACTGGCACCCAGTGGGTGGCCCAGAGAGATTGCACCGCCATTCGGGTTCACGTTTTCCGCATCATCCGGCAAACCCAGATCACGCATGACAGCCAAACCCTGAGAAGCAAAGGCTTCGTTCAGTTCGATGACATCCATCTGATCCAGTGTCAGACCGGCTTTCTCCAGCACTTTCTTGGAGGCAGGCGCAGGACCAAAGCCCATAATGCGCGGTTCAAGACCGGCTGTTGCCATAGCCACTACACGGGCTTTCGGAGTCAGGCCATTTTTCTCTGCTGCTTCTTTAGACGCGATCAGCAGGGCACAGGCACCGTCGTTAACACCGGACGCGTTACCCGCAGTCACAGAACCGCCTTCACGGAACGGAGCACGCAGCTTGCCCAAACCTTCTAATGTCGTAGAAGCGCGAGGGTGCTCATCGGTATCAACGATAACGTCATCGCCTTTACGCTGAGGAATCACCACCGGGCAGATCTCTTCGTTGAACAGGCCTGCTTCCATTGCTGCTGCGGTTTTCTGCTGGCTGCGGAACGCGAACAGGTCCTGATCTTCACGGGAGATATTGAAATCTTCAGCCACGTTTTCGGCGGTTTCAGGCATGGAGTCCACGCCGAATTCAGCTTTCATCTTTTTGTTGATGAAGCGCCAGCCGATAGTGGTGTCGTAGAGACCGTTTGGATTACGGCTGAATGCGGATTCCGCTTTGCCCATGACAAACGGGGCACGGGACATGGATTCACAGCCACCGGCGATCATCAGGTCGGTTTCACCGGACTTGATGGCACGTGCGGCCATGCCGATCGCATCCATACCGGAGCCACACAAACGGTTAATGGTTGTCCCAGGAACAGAGGTAGGCAGACCGGCCAACAGCGTAGACATACGCGCAACGTTACGGTTGTCTTCACCCGCCTGGTTGGCGTTGCCGTAGATCACATCGTCTACGGAAGACCAATCGACATTCGGGTTACGATCCATCAGTGCTTTCAGGGGCACGGCGCCCAGATCATCAGGACGTACCGGGGCTAGACCGCCGCCATAACGACCGAAAGGGGTGCGGATCGCATCGCAGATATACGCATCTTTCATCAGATTCACTCCTGTTACTCTGAGTCAGACTCAGGCAGCACGCTGCCTTTAATCTGGTAGGACTTACCACGGAACAGGGCCAGTTCTTTGCCGTCCTGATTCGTGATGGTGATGTCATATACGCCCGTGCGGCCTGAACGTGTACGCTCAACCGCTTCGGCGGTTAACAGATCGCCTTCAAAACCCGGTGCGGCATATTCGATGTTACAGCCGCTAGCAACGGTTACCTTGTTGTACGTGTTGCAAGAATGCGCAAACGCCGTATCGGCCAGAGCGAAGATCATACCGCCGTGGCACATATTGTGGCCATTCAGCATATCTTTTCGCACTGTCATTGTCAGGCGGGCATATCCCGGCTTTACTTCAATGATATCCATGCCCAGAGCTTGTGCAGCGTTGTCACGCTCATGCATAGATGCGCTACATGCTTCAGCCAGTTGCTGATCGTTCATATCGACACTGCTCATATTACTGGCCTCCAGCAACCTTACGGCGCAGCAGTGGTGATGCGCGATAGCGGTCTTCACCGTAGGCAGCAGCCAGGTTATCCAGTGTGCTCAGGACATTAGCCAGACCGATATTGCTCGCCCATGTAATTGGGCCGCATGGGTAGTTCACACCACCTTGCATAGCGATATCGACGGCTTCTTCATTACACACTTGCTGGTTAACGGCGTCAAAGCCTTCGTTTGCCAGCATGCAAACGGTACGCATGACGGCCATGCCTGGAATGTCGTCGATGATGCTGACATTCTTGCCGATTGCCTGGAACAGGCCGGTAGCCGCTGCAATGGCCGCTTCGCTTGCCTGATCGGCTGGCGCCAGTGCCATGCGTGTCGCTTTGCTGTAATCCAGTGCCAGATCAAACTGCACCAGATTTGGGTTGCTTTCTGCTTGTGCACGAGCGGTAGAGAAGTGGCCGCTGGTCAGTTTCAGCGTCGCTTCACCAACGATGATGGAGCCGTTGCCGTCGGTACGGTTCACAGAAATGCCCGCGTCTTCGATTAACGCGACCAGTGGTTCTGCAACACCCAAGTTGCCTTCTACCGTTACCTGTGTCGGTTTTGCGGCTTCTTCAGCATTAGAAGCAGTCGCTTTCACCGCACCTTCGCTGTAGTCGTAGAAACCTTTGCCCGATTTGCGGCCATAGTGACCGGCATTCACCAGCTCAAGCTGAACCAGAGAAGGCAGGAAGCGCTGATCCTGGTAATACGCATCGAAGACGGAGCAGGTGACCGCGTAATTGACATCGTGGCCGATCAGATCCGTCAATTCAAAAGGCCCCATGCGGAAACCACCGCACTCTTTTAGCAGGGCATCGATGGTCGCAATGTCTGCACCGCCTTCCTGAAATACGCGGAAGCCTTCAGCGTAGAACGGTCGAGCAACACGGTTAACAATGAAACCCGGAGTAGACTTAGCCTTAACGGGTTTTTTGCCCCATTTCGCAGACAGAGCGTAGATCTCATCGGCGATTGCTGGATCGGTATCCAGACCACTGATAACTTCCACCAGCTTCATGATCGGTGCTGGGTTGAAGAAGTGCATACCAACCAGATTCTGCGGGCGCTTCAGCTTGCTACCGATAGCGGTGACGGAGATCGAGGAAGTGTTGGTTGCGATGATAACGTTTTCACCGCAAATATCTTCCAGATCGCCAAAGACTTGTTGTTTGATGTCCAGACGTTCAACGATTGCTTCGATGATCAGGCCGCACGGTGCCAGATCTTGCAATGAGGATGCAACCTGAATACGGCCGGTGAGGGCGTCAACGTCTTCCTGAGACATTTTGCCACGTTCTACCAGACGTCCCAGACCTTTTGCGATACCTTCCAGACCTTTCTGTCCAGCGCCTTCCATTGCATCAAATAGCATGACTGGATGGCCTGCTTTAGCTGCAACTTGAGCGATACCTGCGCCCATGGTACCAGCGCCGATAACGCCGATGACGGATTCATTTGTGAGATGGCTCATGGTGTTCTTATGCCTCGCTGAAAGCTTACTGGCCTTTAAAGTTGGGTTGACGTTTTTCCATGAAGGCGGCTACTCCTTCACGGTAATCGTCAGTGCGGCCTGCCAGTGTCTGCAGATCACGTTCCAGATCCAGCTGCGCGTCCATATCGTTGGTCGCGGATGCATTGATCGCACGTTTGATCAGCGCCAGACCTTTAGTTGGCTGAGTTGCCAGATGCTTAGCCAGTTTCATGGCTTCATCTTTCAGCGCTTCATCATCAACTGCTTTCCAGATCATGCCCCACTGTTCTGCCTGCTCAGCTTTCACTTTGTCACCCAACATTGCCAGACCCATTGCGCGTGCGCGACCGACCAGGTTTGGCAGGCTCCAGGTGCCGCCGCAATCCGGTACCAGACCGATTTTGCAGAATGCCTGAATGAAAGATGCAGACTTGGCAGCCAAGACAATATCGCAGGCGAATGCGATGTTTGCACCGGCACCTGCGGCCACACCGTTAACAGCGCAGATGACTGGCATCTCCAGACCCATCAGAGTGCGGATCAGCGGGCTGTAGTTTTTCTCGATTGATTCACCCAGGTTAGGCGCTTCGGTGCCTGGCGCAACATTACGGTCGCTCAGATCCTGTCCTGCACAAAAACCACGGCCATTGCCGGTCAGAACCAGGCAGCGGACTTCAGCACTCTTTTTGACAGTCTTCAATGCATCACGTACTTCGGCGTGCATGTCGGTGTTGAAGCTGTTCAGGCTCTGTGGGCGGTTGAGTGTCAGGACAGCAACACCCTCGGTGATTTCAAATTCAATCGTTTCGTAAGCCATGTTGTTATTTTCCCGTGAAGTTGGGTTTACGTTTTTCCATGAAAGCAGCAATGCCTTCATTGCGGTCTTCAGTGGCAGCCAGCATAGTGAACGCTTTGCGTTCGAGGTTCAGGCCACTGTCGAGCGTTGTTTCGTAGGATTTGAGGATAGCTTCCTTTGCCAGACGCACAGCAATAGGTGGTTTGGTCGCGATCTTCTCAGCCAGTTGGCGGGCGCGTTCCAGCGTGCGCTCAGGGATAACGACTTCGCTCACGAGGCCAAAATCACGACCTTGTTCAGCGGAGATAAACTCGCCTGACAGTACCAGCTGCATCGCCATAGATTTGCCTACCGCGCGCACCAGACGTTGTGTACCACCAGCGCCTGGAATAATACCCAAGTTGATCTCTGGTTGACCGAACTGTGCATTGTCGCCTGCAATGACGATGTCACAATGCATCATCAGCTCGCAGCCACCACCCAGTGCAAAACCGTTAACGGCTGCAACCATGGGCTTTGGGAATGCGTTAATGCGACGCCAGTAGGTCGGGCGAGGGTCGTTCATGACACCCACGGCATCCAGAGACGCCATCTCCTTGATATCTGCACCTGCAGCAAATACTTTTTCGCCACCGGTTACCAGTACGGCTTTAACGTCGTCGTTGAGTACTGCCGCATCCAACGTATCCGCCATTTCTTGAAGCAGGTTAGTACGCAACGCGTTGTACGCTTCAGGGCGATTGAGGGTAATAGTCAGAACGCCTTTTTGAACGTCTGATACGATGATGTCCTGTAAATCTTGCATGAGTGTGCAAAAGCTCCAGATTGTGAACCGGTAGATGGAGTAAAGCCCCGGCTGTGCTGCGCTCGTGCAACAAAGTTAATGTGCAGTCGTCGTGCATAGCAGGGGCTTGCAATTATGTTTGAAGGGCGTTTATGCCACTTCAGGGACATTCAGACCTAAGCGGGTCAGAACGTCATTTACCAGACCTTCCCATTCATTCAGGCGCTGATCATTCGTTTTGGTGATCAGCCCGTAAGCGCGGAAACGGTCATTGTGTTGTGAGTCGGCACGACCAAAGGTCGCAGCAACTTTTGGATACCAGTATTCGACGGCAACTTGGGCGGCATCGGTGCCGTTGCGATCGATCAGATCTTGCAAGCCGCGCTCGCCCAATTCGGCATGACGTGATTCGCCCTCAGCAATCTCGCGCATGGCATCCGCCAATGGTGCATAAGAAGCATTGCGTAGCTCTTTCAGTTGAATGCCTGATGCGGCTGCCATCAACGCATTCATGACCAGTGCATCTGTCCAGCCCTGCAGGGGGTAGTGGAATACATTCAGGCGTTTGTCACCGCCAACCCGGCGATTACCCAGATCCAAATAGCGACTCAGGCGTGCTTCCCAGGCATGAGAGGCAATATAAAGGCGGTTGTCGATACCGAATTCCTTCAGCAAGGTTAGTACTTTCTCTGCATGGTCGAACTTGTCTGCAACAATTTGTGCCGCCACCTGGCGTTCACGCAAACCGGGGCCTTCATTAATTTGTTCAGCGAAGCCAGCAGCGCCTGCCAGTTCAGAATCGACGAAGACAACCATCAAACGCATCAATTCAGCACGGTAACCGGAAGAGATCTCCTCACCCGCCTGAATTTTCTCACCGTTAGCGATACGCTCGATCAGTTTTTTGTCATCCATTGCCATAGAAACCTCGCTCGTTTAAAGGATAGGCCGCGTAACCATGTGCAGCACGCCTTAGTATTCTTGTCGCAAAGAGAATGCGCTTTGGGTACAGGTTAACCTAAAATCCAAAAGGGATACAAGAAATATACAGCTAATTTGCTTTTCGTATCACAAGGTTTGGTGTATCTTTCGTAGCATAAGATCGCGATTAGTGCAGATGCGTTAAATCGACTGCATACACCATAGCTCAAACACAATGAGCCTTGATGAGCAGTGACGGTATCTATATATAGCAAGCACATATCGCTGAACGTTCAGCAATGCTAATCAACAACCCGGAACGCAGGAGCGTCGACAAGGGGTGAGAGAGGGATTATGACAGATATTGCGATTCTGGTCGGTACTGAGTCGGGCAATGCGCAAATGGTGGCTGATGCTCTTCAGGAAGTGATGGAAGAGACACATGATGTCTCATTGCATGAAGAGCCGGACTATGACGAATTGGACTTTACCCATCGCGATGTTTTGATCATTAGCTGTTCGACCCACGGCGATGGT
The DNA here is from genome assembly GCF_015209595.1 of Pontibacterium sinense. GTDB lineage: Bacteria > Pseudomonadota > Gammaproteobacteria > Pseudomonadales > Balneatricaceae > Pontibacterium > Pontibacterium sinense. The sequence continues at coordinate 212,135 of NZ_JADEYS010000002.1, forward strand.
GAATTGCCAGACAATATCATTCCCTTGTGTGATGCGCTGAAGGAGCAGAAACCGGATCTGTCTCACATTCGTTATGGCATCGTTGCGCTGGGTGATCAGACTTACCACCAGACCTTTTGTCAGGCAGGTAAGGATATTGATGCATTGCTGGCCAGCTTGGGTGCGGTACGCGTTGGTGAGCGTTTTGAAGTCGATGCATGCACGCAGCCTTTGCCTGACGAAGATGCCCGTGACTGGGTGCGTGAGTGGTCAGCGCAGCTGTAATCTCGTTTGGTCTTATACATATTCGCGGCTGAAGCTAATGAATAGCTTTAGCGGCACATAAAACGCACAACACTTGCTCAGATAGGCGAGTGTGTGCAGAACACTAGATATAAAGTAGCCATTCCATCATCAACACCGAAGCGTCATATCACCAGATATTGATGACGGTAGCGGGGAGCCCCATGAGCCAGAACCTGTTTGAGAAACACCAGGACACCCTGAAGGGTGCATTGAACGCCATTCACTCACGTGATTACTTCAGCCCTTACCCGGAAAACCCAAGTCCGCGTAAATACGGCGAAACTGCGAATAAAGACGGCGAGAACGCCTTCAAAGCGTATATCGGTCAGGCGTTTGAGCTGGATATGCCGGGTATCACCGGCAGTGCGGGCAGTGAGAAATCCCCGTACGGTTTTGATCTGGACGTTCAGTACCCGCTGGTTGATCTGGATGTTCTGCTACCAGCGATGAAAGATGCGCAGAAAGCATGGCGTGATGTGGGTGTTGAAGCCCGTGCCGGTATCTGTCTGGAAATTCTGGAGCGCATCAACAAGCGCAGCTTTGAGATCGGTTATGCGGTGATGCATACCTCCGGTCAGGGTTTCATGATGGCGTTCCAGGCCGGTGGCCCACACGCACAGGACCGTGGTCTGGAAGCGGTGGCTTACGCCTATGAAGCGATGACCTCTGCACCGGGTGTTGCGACCTGGACTAAACCACAGGGTAAGCACGATCCGCTGGTGCTGGATAAGAAATTTACCGTGGTCGGCCGTGGTGTCGGTCTGGTGATCGGTTGCTCCACGTTCCCAACGTGGAACACCTACCCGGGTCTGTTTGCTTCTCTGGTAACCGGCAACCCGGTTGTGGTTAAGCCACACCCTGCAGGCATCTTGCCTGCTGCAATCAGCATCAAGATTGCGCAGGAGGTACTGGTAGAGAACGGTCTGCCGGCACACCTTGTCTCTATGGTTATCGACGAAGACGCAACCAAGCCATGCACCATGGAGCTGGCACAGCGTGATGAAGTTCGTCTGATCGACTTTACCGGCAACACCTGGTTTGGTGACTGGCTGGAAAACAACTGTCCGCAGGCGCAGGTGTACACCGAGAAAGCGGGTGTAAACACCATCGTCATCGACTCCACAGATGATTTTAAAGGCATGGTGCGTAACCTGTCTTTCACCCTGAGCCTGTATTCCGGTCAGATGTGTACGACACCGCAGGACATCTTTGTACCCGCGGGTGGTATCGAGACCGATCTGGGTCACAAGTCCTTCGATGAAGTGGCTGAAGCGATCTCTACCGGCGTGACTAAGTTCCTGTCCGACCCTGAGCGCGCTGCAATGGTGCTGGGTGCGATTCAGGCGCCTGTAACCGCGCAGCGTATCGAAGACAGCAAAAGTCTGGGTACTGTCGTTCGCGATTCCGAGCCGATGGAAAACCCATGGTTCAAAGATGCGCGTTTACACAGCCCGCTGATCATGACCATCGATGCAGACAAAGAAGAGACCTACATGGAAGAGCTGTTTGGTCCGATCTCCTTCGTGATCAAGACTGACAGCACTGAGCAGAGTATTGCGCTGGCGAACAAAGCGGTGAAGAACCACGGTGCGATCACCATGGGTTGCTACTCTTCCAGCGACGATGTACTAGATCAGATCGAAGAAGCTTCTCTGGATGCGGGCGTTGCGTTGTCCTGCAACCTGACCGGCGGTGTCTTCGTAAACCAGAGTGCTGCGTTCTCTGACTTCCACGCAACCGGCTGCAACCCAGCGGCAAATGCGTGTCTGTCGGATCTGGCCTACGTTGCAAACCGCTTCCGCGTGGTACAGAGCCGCCGTCACCCGAAGTAATATCGGGCGCCTGAGACGCATATGCAGGGGCAGGTGACTGCCCCTTATGAAGAATAACTGAGCAAGGATCAAAGCATGAGCTACGAATGTATTCTGGTTGATGTCAAAGATGGGGTCGGCACGATTACCCTGAATCGCCCGAAAGTGATGAACGCGTTGAACGTCACGCTGACCCGTGAAGTGGGTGAGGCGATTGATACATTGGAAGCGGACGACGCTGTAGGTTGTATCTTGCTGACCGGTGGTGATCAGGTGTTTGCGGCAGGTGCGGATATCAAGGAGATGAAGGACCAATCCTTCGTTGATCTGTACCAGAAAGACTTCCCGTATATTCAGCGTGATTGCTGGCGTGCGATTGATGACGCGCGTAAGCCGGTTATCGCAGCAGTTGCTGGTTTCGCGTTGGGTGGCGGTTGTGAGATGGTGATGGCGTGTGACTTCATCATTGCTGCGGATAACGCCAAATTTGGCCAGCCGGAGATTGGTATTGGTACGATGCCGGGTGCTGGCGGTACTCAGCGTTTAACCAAAGCCATTGGCAAAGCCAAAGCGATGGAGATGTGTCTGAGTGGTCGAATGATGGATGCTGAAGAAGCAGAGCGCTCGGGGCTGGTGTCTCGCATCGTAGCTGCTGAGGAGCTGCTTGAGGCGGCATTCAAAACTGCACGTAAGATCGCATCCAACTCGCGTCCGGCAGTTACTTACATCAAAGAAGCGGTCAATATGGCTGTTGATGCGAACCTGAGAGACGGTTTGCGCTTTGAGCGCCGTGCATTTGAAGCGACTTTTGCTTTCGAAGACTGCAAAGAAGGTATGGCGGCGTTTGCGGAAAAACGCAAGCCGGAATTCAAGCATCGCTAGGCGTTAAATCTGGTTATGCTATCGCCGCCACCTGCTTAGTTGCTTGTGGCGGCGTTTTTGTTTGTGGCGGTTTTTAAGCACTAGTATTGGAATGTCCACGATAAATCGGAGTGCAGCATGGGTATCACAACAGTTGAGATGACATACGCTGAATGGGAAGTGAGATTTCAGCCCAAAGTGATCAACAGCTCGGGTGAAAACACCCTGTTGATAGAAGATGAGTTTGAAGCTGAGTCGCTGATGTCAGAGGTAGGTGAAACCTATATCTGGACGCGGAAGTATGCAGATGAAGGTGAGGGCGAACTGATCGTGAATGGTTTGTGGTCCGTGGGTGCGGTAGGATTTATGGTTTCCTCTATTGCTTATTCTGAAGATGAAGATTACGTGGTAACAATATGAAGTTAAAAGATAAAAAGGTATGGATTACCGGTGCAAGTAGTGGGATCGGCGAAGCAACTGCAAAGCTGCTGGCGTCCGAAGGCGCGCATGTGGTGTTATCTGCGCGTCGTCAGGAAAAGTTGGAAGCTTTGGCGGAGACGATAACCGCCAGTGGGGGCAGTTGCGAAATTGCTGTCGTTGACGTCTCTGATCGCGCGGGTATGGAGGCAGTTGGGCGGCAGCTGGCAGAAAAGGGTGGTATCGACATCCTGATCAATAATGCCGGCACTATGCCAATCAGCCCGATTTTATCGGGTCGCGTTGATGAATGGGATCGGATGATCGATGTAAATATAAAAGGTGTGCTTTATGCTATCAATGCCGTTTATCCGGGTATGGCTGAACGTAAAGATGGGCACATCGTCAATATCAGTTCAGTTGCCGCACGCCTGACTTATCAAAGCGCGGGCGTGTATGGCGGAACTAAGCATGCGGTTCGTGCAATCTCTGATACCTTGCGTAAAGAGGCGATTCGCTTTGGTGTGCGGGTTACAGACATTCAGCCAGGTTCTGTCGATACTGAGCTGCCCGATAGCATTGCGCATGAGAAAATCCGTAGTGCAGTGAAAGATAATATGTATGCGGAAGAAAGTCCTATCTTGAAGCCGGAAGATATCGCCAATGGCATTATGTACGCGATTTCGCAGCCGGCCTACGTAGACGTCAGTGAATTGTTGATCCGCCCGGTCATTCAAGAAAACTGATCTGCCTGCAGCGTTTGTAAACACAGGCGCTGCTTATCGTTGTTTTCGTTTCTTATGTCTTTAACCCTCTGTTTTTCGGGTTCTTCCGTCATATCTTTGCAGGCATAATAGATAAGCTGTAACGCGATCAGGTTTAGCTACTGCGTGGCTATACGTATCGCTGCGCTTGCAATGATTAATTTTTGGAGTGTCATTTTGTATAAGTTACTGATTTTCGACTGGGACGGAACCATTATTGATTCTGCTGCTCGTATCATATCCAGCATGCAGGCTGCTGCCCGTGATCTATCATTGGGTGAGTTGACTGATGATGCTGTGCGGAACATCATCGGGCTCGGTTTGCCGGAAGCGATTCGTGAGCTTATACCCTTTGTCACGGATGAGCAGATACAGCAGATGCGCGAGCGTTATGGCCACTATTATTTGGGTGTAGATACGACACCGACCCATCTTTTTGTTGGTGCGCAGCAAAGTTTGGAGCGCATGCATAGCAAAGGGATTCGGATGGCAGTTGCGACGGGTAAGAGTCGCAGAGGTCTGGATAGGGTTTTTAATGACACTGGACTAGGCTACATATTTGAAACATCTCGGTGTGCGGATGAAACTACATCGAAGCCGGATCCTCATATGCTAGAGGAAATTCTGGCAGAGACTGGGGTCAAAGCATCAGAAGCATTGATGATCGGTGATACTGAGTTTGATCTGGATATGGGGCGGCGAGCGGGTATGGATGTGATTGCCGTCAGTTATGGTGCGCATCATGTTGATCGTTTGATGAAATACGATCCGGTACTGTTGGTGCATCACTTTCCTGAGCTGGAAGCCTGGATCGAAAGTCGATATATATTGGAGGAACGAGTTTAGCGATGTCTGACAATCACTGGAATGAACCGGAAAAACCCAAAACGCCGGCCTCTGATGCGCTGGATAAAGTACGTCAAAAGCAGGAAGGCAAGGAATGGCGTCTTCTAGAGCGCCTGGTTGATGGCTCTTATGTTGAACAACGACGTGCCCGCCGTTGGGGTATCTTGTTCAAATCGCTGACATTTATCTATTTGTTTGCATTGCTGGGAATGGCATTTTTCGGCAATTCGCTATCCGATTCGTCTCCAGATGTAGCCGAGCATACAGCGGTTATCAATATTCAGGGGCCAATTTCGGCCAGTGAAGAAGCCAGTGCGGACAACATCGTTTGGGCTTTGCGCAAGGCATTTGAATCAGAAGAGTCAAAAGCGGTCATCATGCGTATTAATAGCCCCGGTGGCAGCCCTGTGCAGTCCGGCTATATATATGACGAAGTAAAACGTCTGCGTGTGCTGCATCCGGAGAAGAAGGTCTATGCAGTGATTGTTGATATCGGTGCGTCGGGTGCATATTACATTGCAGCCGCTGCTGATGAAATTTATGCAGATAAAGCCAGTTTGGTCGGATCAATTGGTGTAGTCGCTGGCGGATTCGGTTTTGTTGATCTGATGGAGAAAGTGGGTGTTGAGCGTCGCTTGTACACTGCAGGTGACCACAAGGCATTTCTTGATCCGTTTAGCCCACAGAATTCGAACGAAACCAATTTGTGGCAGCAGGTGTTGGATACGACTCATCGACAGTTTATTGAGCAGGTGAAGAAAGGTCGTGGCGAGCGCTTAAAAGACAACGACAAAATGTTCAGCGGTTTGGTATGGACCGGAGAACAGGCGCTGGAACTCGGATTGCTGGATGGTATCGGCAGTAGTAGTTACGTTGCCCGCGAAATTGTTGGTGTTGAAGAGATGGTGGATTACACCTCTCAGCCTCAGTTGTGGCAAAAGATTTTAGATCGTGTCAGCACAACTTTTGCGAAAACGATTAGCGCTGAAATGGGCTTGAATAACAACAGCTGGCAAATGCGCTAAACACCGTATGCAGTTAGTGTCAGGTTGAAATATAAGGGGGGCTTAGGTCCTCCTTTTTTGTGCCTGCTATTGGTGATGAGTTGCGAGTCTAGGTCTCAATAAGCCTCGGGCCAAAATACTAAATCCTATATATGGGAATTAGGGTTTCATTCAGCGCTCTTTATCCTCTATGTGAGATCTTTATACTTCCAGCATAAAGTTACATGCTTCGTTTTTTGAATCATTGGGGTATACGCATGCAGAGTTCCGAGCAAGCCGCAGAATCATCGTCACCGGTGACCGTCGTTATTTCTCGCCGAGTAAAGGAAGGGTGTGAAGATGCGTTTGAGCAGCTCAGTGCCAAAATGACCGAGGCGGCTGCACCGTTCCCTGGATATATGGGGACTAATCTGTTTCGCCCCACGGCTCCTACTGACCCTGAATACCGCATTATCTTCAAATTTCAGTCGCAGTATGATTTAGAGAATTGGCACAACTCTTCGGAGCGAGCACAGTGGCTCAAGGGTATTGAGTGTCTGCTGGAGACTCCGAGCAAGGTTGAAGTGACCTCTGGATTGGTGACCTGGTTTTCATTGCCGGGTCAGAATCCTGTACAGCCGCCGCCTAAATATAAGATGACGATTGTAAGCTGGCTGGCACTTTGTCCAACAGTAACGCTGATATTTTGGTTGTTTGGTGATGTTCTGGCGGAATTGCCGCTAGTCTTGCGGACGATGCTGATAACGGCGGTGGTAATGTTGCTAATGAGTTATGTGCTAATGCCGCGTTTTAGTAAATGGTTTGCGTTTTGGCTATTCCCGAAGGAGGGAAGGGATATCCGTTAATGAGTTAAAGCACTCGGTGTGTGTAGCGGATCTGGAGTACTTAGCGACAAAGTGTTGTACAGGGGGGAGGGGGCTGTTTAAAAATCGCTGCCCCGAATCACCTTTATACTCTAAAGCGTTATTAGCCGATGACCTGATGGTTTTCATTTTCCAGCATACGGATCAGACGAATTAACGGAAGCCCAATCAGTGTATTGGGATCATCACCCTCAAGCTTTTCAAATAGAGCAATGCCCAATCCTTCGGATTTAAAGCTTCCCGCGCAGTTATAAGGCTGCTCTGCTTGCAGGTAGTTTTCAATCATTGCATCGCTGAGTGTGCGAAAATGAACAATGAATGGTACGACTTCACTTTGTACTGATCCTGTTTTGCTATTTAATAGAGCCAGTCCGGTGTAAAAAGTGATTTTATTACCTGACGCTGATTTTAGCTGGCTTGTCGCATTGGTATGGGTGTGTGGTTTACCAACGATCCCTTGGTTGATAACTGCAACCTGATCGGAACCAATAATCAAGGCGTCATGATGCTCTTTTGCTATTGCCTGTGCTTTAGCGATTGCCAAACGTTCAACAAGCTCTATAGCAGATTCGTTATCTAACGGACTTTCATCAATATCAGGTGAGCTGCAATCATAATTCAGATTTAACTTATCAAGTATTTGACGTCTGAAGGGTGAGCTGGAAGCAAGAACGAGTGGTTGCATAGGGGGATGTAGGCCTTAAATATACTAAACAGTAACTGGATTAGAATATTAACGGTTTTATCCTACATTTAAAGCACTTAAGGCTTTGACAGATGGGCAATTGGTCCCTAGAATTGCGCGCTTATGTCGTATAGACCATTACCAAAAAAAGTTGACCCGCGTAAGCTTGCTGAGCGGGGAGTACGAATTGAAGGTTTAACTACGCCAAAAGACCTGCCTCGGTTGCTAACTCTCCTGTGTAGTGATGAGGGAGAATTGAAGGTAAGTCTGGATTTTGGCAAAGACGAACAACGATTCCGTACCATACAGGGCAGTGCAAAAGGCCATGTCTTTATGACATGCCAGCGTTGTCTCGAACCGGTTGAAGTCGCAGCAGAAGCGACAGTCAATCTGGCAGTTACCCTGAACGATGATCAGGTGAAAAAATTGCCTCGGATCTATGATCCGCTTCTTCTGGAAGAGGAAGAGATTGAACTGGCAACGATGATAGAAGAGGAGCTGATTCTCAGCCTACCTCCGTTTGCCTATCATGATGACTGCAGCGTACAGACTTCGTTTGGTGAAAAAGAGACGACGCAAAGTACCGATAAACCGAACCCATTTAGTGTATTGGCCCAACTAAAGGCCGGTAACAGTAAGAAGCCGAACTAGGAGCTATTTAATCATGGCAGTACAGAAGAGCAAGAAGTCTCGTTCCCGTCGCGATATGCGTCGTTCCCACGATGCCCTGAGCGGACCGACTCTGTCTGTTGACGCAACAACTGGTGAAACTCACCGTCGTCATCACGTATCAGCAGACGGTTTCTACCGTGGCGAACAGGTAGTCAACAAGCAGGGCGACGAATAAGCTTGTCACGCTACTACACCATTGCAGTTGATGCGATGGGCGGGGACTTCGGTCCCCGCGTTACAGTTCCTTCCAGCATGCAGGCACTTGCCCGTCATCCTAACCTGACGATCCACCTCATAGGTCATCAGGACGAAATCACCCCCCATATCCGAAAGCTCAATTCCGATATCGCTAACAGGCTCGAAATCGCTCATACCGATCAGTTAATTGGTATGGATGAAAAGCCTTCTATGGCGCTGCGCCATGGAAAAGGTTCTTCTATGCATCTTGCGCTTAAGCAAGTGTCGGAGGGGCAGGCTAACGCATGTGTCAGTGCAGGTAATACCGGCGCGCTGATGGTGCTGGGGCGTTCGGTGTTGAAAACACTTCCAGGGATTGATCGTCCCGCTATTATTTCTGCAGTCCCTACGCTACGTGGCCACTCTTATATGCTTGATTTGGGCGCAAACGTTGATTGTGCCGCAGAGCATCTGATGCAGTTTGCTATCATGGGGTCGGTCATGACTCAGGCGGTTGAGCAGATTGCTGAGCCGAAAGTGGGGTTGCTGAATGTGGGGCAGGAAGAAATTAAAGGTAATGAGCAGGTAAAACTTGCTTCGCGTTTGATTTCTGAGCATGGGGAACTAAATTACATCGGTTATATCGAAGGCGATGACATCTTTTCGGGTCGCGCTGATGTAGTGGTATGTGATGGTTTTGTGGGTAATATTGCTCTCAAAGGTAGCGAAGGTTTAGCTAACCTGATTCGGAATAAAGTGCGCTCTAGTTTTAAAAAGGGGCTGTATCGTCGCCTTCTAGGGCTGCTGGCAACACCGGTTCTGGCTGAGCTGAATCGTCAGATGGATCCATCTCGCCGAAATGGGGCGAGTTTATTAGGACTGCAGGGGATTGTGGTAAAAAGCCACGGAGGCGCAAATAAAAAATGTTTTGGTTATGCGCTGGATCAGGCAGTCTCTGAAATAGAAATGGATCTGCCAATACGTATTAGTCGACACATCGAGAATCAGCTAACCTGATCGATCAGAGCGGCTGTTTTAATTGGTCGTGAATACTGTACACTACGGCAGATTCGACCTTTATATCAGGTTAATTTATTGGAGTTAAAGAGGAAACCATGTCTCAGTCTCTAGCGTTTGTTTTCCCCGGACAGGGTTCCCAGCAGGTTGGTATGCTGGCAGAGTTGGCTGAAGCCAATCCAGTAATTAAATCTACTTTCGCTGAAGCATCGGAAGTACTGGGCTACGATCTGTGGGATCTGGTTCAGAACGGGCCAGCGGAAGATTTGAATCAGACAGACAGAACTCAGCCCGCGTTATTGACGGCGGGTGTTGCTCTGTGGCGTTTGTGGCAGGAAAAAGGCGGTGAACAGCCTTCTGTCATGGCTGGACATAGCTTGGGTGAGTACACTGCGCTGGTATGCGCAGGCGCAATTGATTTCGCTGATGGCGTGAATCTGGTCAAGCTGCGCGGTGAGTTTATGCAGCAGGCAGTTCCTGCAGGAACTGGTGCCATGGCCGCGATCCTTGGCTTGGCAGATGACGCGATTGAGGCGGCTTGTGAAGCAGCAGCGGAAGGTGATGTAGTCTCTCCTGTGAATTACAACTGCCCAGGTCAGATTGTGATCGCGGGTGAAAAAGCAGCTGTTGAGCGTGCTATCGATAAATGCAAAGAGGCGGGTGCGAAGCGTGCGATTCCGCTTCCGGTGAGTGTTCCGTCTCACTGTGCACTGATGAAGCCGGCTGCTGAAAAAATGGCAGCAGAACTGGCCCATATTGAAGTTAAACTTCCAGCGATTCCGGTGCTGCAGAACGTTGAAGCGTCTGTCGCAGAATCCGTTGAACAGCTGAAAGACAATCTGCTGGCTCAGCTATATAGCCCAGTGCTTTGGACCAAGAGTGTTCAGGCAATGGTCGAGCAGGGTGTAGAATCCACTGTTGAATGCGGCCCGGGCAAGGTATTGTCTGGACTGAACAAAAAAGTACACAAGCCGCTCAGCGTTGTTGCTATTAACGAACCGGCAGGTCTGGATAAGGCCCTCGGTCAGTAATTTCCGGAGCAAGGAACTTAGTAATGAGCATTGAAGGTAAAGTTGCGCTGGTAACCGGCGCTACCCGTGGTATTGGTAAGGCGATCGCTACAGAGTTGGGCCGTCAGGGCGCAGTTGTTGTCGGTACAGCAACCAGCGAAAACGGTGCAGCGACTATCTCCGAATATCTGGCTGAAGCGGGTATCCAGGGGACGGGGCTGGTGCTGGATGTGGCGTCTCCTGAATCTGTAGAGTCTGTTCTGAAGACCGTGCAGGGTGAGTTCGGTGCGATTGGTATTTTGGTCAATAACGCCGGTATTACTCGTGATAACATCATGATGCGCATGAAAGATGACGAATGGGATTCAGTGATGAATACCAATCTGAACTCTGTCTTCCGTCTGGTTAAGGGCTGCCTGCGTGGCATGACGAAAGCGCGCTGGGGGCGTATCATCAGCGTGAGCTCTGTGGTTGCATCCATGGGTAATGCAGGTCAGGCCAACTACGCAGCCGCTAAGTCCGGTATGGAAGGCTTCACCCGGGCGCTGGCTCGCGAAGTCGGCTCGCGTAATATCGCAGTCAACTGTGTCGCACCGGGTTTTATCGATACCGATATGACCAGCGGTTTGGCAGATGAGCACAAAGAAAAACTGCAGTCTCAGATCCCGATGAACCGTCTGGGGCAGCCGGAAGAGATTGCTGCCGTAGTTGGTTTCCTGGCGAGTCAGGGCGGCGCGTATGTGACGGGTGAGACGATCCACGTCAATGGCGGCATGTATATGTCCTGATCGGCGCATCAAGGAATTGTTTTTTTTCGCCAATTGGTGATAATGTGCCGTCAGCTAATAAGTAAAAAAACACCGCTGACATGCTTGAATCAGCGTGTCGGCTTCATTAGAATCCTGTGCCACATCATTATTGTGGTGATGTTGATAAGAAGATAGGAAGAGTTATGAGCAACATTGAAGAGCGCGTAAAGAAAATCATCGCTGAACAGCTGGGCGTTAAAGAAGAGGAAGTAGTGAACTCTGCAGCATTTGTAGAAGATCTGGGTGCTGACTCTCTGGACACTGTTGAGCTGGTGATGGCTCTGGAAGAGGAATTCGAAACCGAAATCCCTGACGAAGAAGCTGAAAAAATCACTACTGTTCAGCTGGCAATCGATTACGTTAACGCTAACCAGTAATCGAACTCAGTCTCGAATACCCGAAAAGCCGCAGCTATCTTGTATAGTGCGGCTTTTCTTTTTTCTGTAGGTAGCACATTGGGAGGATCATGATGTCACGCAGGCGAGTGGTTGTTACTGGTTTGGGTATGCTTACCCCGGTTGGTAATACAGTCCAGGACACCTGGGGAAACATCTTGGCAGGAACAAGTGGTGCAGCGGATATTGAGCATTTTGATGCTTCTACGTTTGCGACCCGTTTCTCCGCATCGGTGAAAGGTTTCGATGTCAGCGAGTATATGAGCGCCAAGGAAGCGCGCAAGATGGATCTCTTTATTCAATACGGTATGGCGGCTGCGATTCAGGCGGTAAGCGATGCCGGCCTGGAAGTCACTGATGAAAACGCACCACGTATTGGTTGCGCGATCGGTTCAGGTATCGGTGGTTTGCCGATGATTGAAAAGAATTGCGATGTACTTAAAAACAGCGGCCCACGCCGTATCTCTCCGTTTTTTGTACCGGGTAGTATTATTAATATGATTGCTGGCAACTTGGCGATCAAGTATGGCTTTAAAGGGCCAAATATTGCGATTACTACCGCATGCACAACAGGAACCCACAATATTGGTCAGGCTATGCGCATGATTCAGTACGGTGATGCTGATGTTATGTTAGCTGGCGGTTCCGAAATGGCAACCACTCCATTGGGTATTGGTGGTTTCTCCGCAGCAAGGGCATTGTCAACGCGTAATGATGACCCTCAACGCGCGAGCCGTCCATGGGATAAAGACCGTGATGGGTTTGTGTTGGGCGATGGTGCCGGAATCCTTATTTTAGAAGAATACGAACACGCTAAAGCTCGAGGTGCAAATATCTATTGCGAACTTGCGGGCTTTGGTATGAGTGACGATGCTTTCCATATGACTGCTCCTCCGGAGACAGGGGAAGGTGCCGCATTATCTATGAGTAATGCGATACGTGATGCTCGCCTAAGCGTTGATGAAGTGCATTATATTAATGCCCACGGTACATCAACACCTGCAGGCGATATTGCCGAATCCAATGCCGCCAAGCAGGTATTGGGAAGTGCGGCTGATCAGGTTCGCATGAGCTCAACCAAGTCGATGGTTGGCCATCTGTTGGGTGCGGCAGGTGCAGTTGAGGCGATTTTCTGTGCGCTTTCGATTCGTGATCAGGTGGCACCACCGACTATTAATTTGGATAATCCATCCGAAGGGTGCGATTTGAACTACGTGGCTCATGAGCCTCAGCAAGCAATGATAAAGGCCGCTATCTCCAACTCCTTCGGGTTTGGCGGTACTAACGGCTCGCTTGTCTTTAAGTCGCTCTGAACGTTCGCACCAAAGCGGAAGAGGCGTTGCTTCTTCCGCACCTTTCCTGCACATTATCCTCTAAACGATAATCCCATTCGGTTCAACGGCTTAAGGTGTTAACCTGATCCTCAAATAAAGGTTCGGGCAAAGCTATGACGCAATCTCTTTGGATAAACGGCCAGCAGCAATCGCAGATCGATGTGCGTGATCGAGGGTTTGCTTACGGTGATGGCATTTTTGAAACCGTTCAGGTTTTACATGGCAAAGCGCAGTTGCTTGAACGGCATGTCAGACGTATGAAGGAGGGTGCCCAACGACTGGGATTGCTCTCGTCCAGCGTTGATCAACTGCTTGCTGAACTTCGTTTAATTGAATTACCGGACGAGGCCGTCCTTAAGCTCACGTTGTCCCGCGGCGTGGGTGGTCGTGGTTATACGTACGATTCGACAGCAGGCGGCACTCGGGTCGTTATGTTGACGCCCAAGCCGACATACGGAGATCAGGCTGAGTCAGGAATTTGCCTACGTGTCTGTGATACACGTTTGGGACTGAACCCTGCGCTGGCCGGTATCAAACACCTAAATCGTTTGGAGCAGGTTTTGGCCCGCAATGAATGGTCAGACCCTGCGATTCATGAGGGTGTGGTGTTGGATTATGAAGGCTATATTGCCGAAGGCACGATGAGTAACCTGTTTTGGGTGAAAGATCAGTGTATTTATACCCCGCGGCTTGATCGATGTGGTGTTGCGGGTGTTGTGCGTGACTTTCTTGTTGAGCGGTTTTCCCAAGCGGGAGCTGATCTTAAGGTCGGTTTGTATGAGTTAGCTTCATTGCGGGATGCTGATGAGGTCTTTATTTGTAATAGTCTGATTGATGTCTGGCCGGTTCGTCAGTTCGAAGATGTGTCATATCAATCGGGTCCTGTAACGCAACGTGCGATGCAGTACCTTGTAGAGGAGTATCAGGCGTGAGCCGTCGTCTTGTTTTTGTATCGTTGCCAGTGGTATTGGCGGCAGGAGCAGCTGCAGTAGGGTGGCAGCAGTATCAAGGTTTTCTCGATACTCCAGTGAATGTAGCTGAGCCGTATGTACTCACCGTCAAAAAGGGCAGCAGTTACAATGCGGTTGTTTCCGATCTGGTCGAGCAGGGCCTGATCGACAAGCCGTTGTTTATGAAATTGTACGGCCGTCAAAGTGGGCTTGCTGCACGGATTCGTGCGGGCGAATATAAAGTCGATCCAGGTACAACGCCAGCAGGTCTGATAGATATTCTGGTCAGTGGGAAGTCGATCCAGTACAGCTTTACCGTTATCGAAGGTAGTACGGTTAAAGAGCTGTTGGCTCAGCTTAAACAGGATCAGGTTTTAGTACAAACGCTCGCTGACAAAAAGCCTGAAGACATAAAATCGGCGCTGGATGTTGAGAAACCCTCGCTGGAAGGTCTGTTCCTCGCAGAGACATATAACTATGAGCGTGGTACCACAGATCTGGAGATTCTTCAGCGAGCACAGCGTTTGCTGAATAAAAAGCTGACTGCGGCTTGGGCGGAGCGGAAAAAATCGTTGCCGTACAAAACGTCCTACGAGGCGTTGATTATGGCGTCAATTGTAGAGAAGGAAACGGGACGTGCAAATGAGCGACCTGAGATTGCGGGCGTATTTGTGCGGCGCCTGAACAAAGGTATGCGTCTGCAGACAGACCCTACCGTAATCTACGGAATGGGTGACAAATATAAGGGGAACATTCGTCGAGCTGATCTTAGGCGGCCAACTCCTTATAATACCTACGTTATTAATGGCTTGCCGCCGACCCCGATTGCGCTCGTGGGCGCTGAAGCGATTCAGGCAGCGCTTAATCCGAATGCGGGTAAGTCACTGTATTTTGTTGCTAAAGGTGATGGTAGCCATCAGTTTTCGAGCACGCTTAGAGAACATAACAACGCGGTGCGACGTTATCAGTTGCAGCGCCGAAAAGATTATCGGTCGACACCTTAATAGATGAATATGGTACAGCGTGGTCGCTTTATCACCGTAGAAGGCACCGAAGGGGTGGGCAAATCCACCAATATCGAATTTCTATGCTCGTTGCTAAAAGATAAAGATATTGAAATCGTATTGACTCGGGAGCCGGGCGGAACGCCGATGGCAGAGGAGTTGCGAAATATGTTGCTGCAGCCCCGAGAGGAAAGTGTTTCTGAAGATGCTGAGTTGCTATTAATGTTTGCAGCGCGAGCTCAGCATCTTGAGAACGTGATTAAGCCAGCACTTGAGCGCGGTGCCTGGGTGATCAGCGATCGATTTACTGATGCGACATTTGCTTATCAGGGCGGAGGTCGCGGGGTCGATGAAAACCAGATATTGATGCTTGAAACGCTGGTGCAAAAAGGGCTTCAGCCCGATATGACACTATTGCTGGATCTTGATGTCGAGATCGGTCTAAAGCGGGCCAGTGCGCGCAGTGCACCGGATCGCTTTGAGCAGGAAAAGGTCGCCTTTTTTGAGAAGGTACGTGCAGCTTACCTGGCGCGTGCGGCCAATGACCCTCTGCGTTTTGCAGTCATCGATGCATCTGTCTCACTGGACGCAGTGCAGCGCCAGATTGCTCAGGCAGTTAATCGCTTTGTGGAGTCAGATAATGGCTAAAGCGGAGGTCTTTCCGTGGTTAGGTGAGTGCTGGACTCACCTGTGTGGTTTGCACGAACGTCGACGCCTGCCGCATGCATTGATTGTGCATGGCGTGCAAGGCATCGGCAAATCCAACTTTGCCACTGCATTTGCTCATTATCTGCTATGCCAGTCACCGGTCGCTGATCAACCTTGTGGAACCTGTCGGGCTTGTGAACTGAACAACGCAAATGGGCATCCAGATCTATACGTGCTGGAACCTGACGAGCCGGGAAAACCCATAAAAGTTGATCAAATTCGAGCGTTGACTGACTTTATCTGTCGCACGGCGCAGCAGGGCGGTTATCGGGTTGTCGTGATCAATCCGGCGGATGCGATGAATGTTGCGGCGGCAAATGCTCTGCTGAAAATGTTGGAGGAGCCTGGGCGAGACACTGTTCTAATGCTACTCACTGACCGCTTAGGCCAGGTGATGCCCACGATCAAAAGCCGTTGTCAGCGTGTTGAGTGCCCGTTGCCGGATGAGTCCGTAGCCGCTGCATTTGTTGCTGATACGCTTGAGCTGGACTCAGACGAAGCAACTCGCATCCTTAGAATAAACAACGGTGCACCGATGTCTGCACTGGCGTATAACGAGTCAAATCAGGCTGAGTTACGCAGTCAATTGGTCAAAGGGTTGGCCGATGTGCTGAAGCAACGGCGAACTGTTGTTGAGGTGGCACAAAGTTGGCAGAAAGCAGATCTGGAGCTTTTGCTGGGGTGGTTCTACAGCATGCTGGTTGATATATCGCGGGCAAAACTAACGCAAAGTGAAGCGATGCAGCAGGCCGATGCCCATAACATGTTATTGGCGGTCTCCCGCAAATGTGATTCAGTAAAAGTGTTTGAGCTGGCCGAACTGGTTCAGGAAGAACGTAAAAGCCTTATACTAAGACAAAATGCCAATAAGCAGATGCTGCTAGAGCGTGTTCTGCTTGCCTGGTCGGCTATCGCAAGATAACGGAGTATAGATATGTCAGTGGTCCCGCGCCTCAGTCACGGTATTCTTTCGCTGGTCATTGAATCCAAGGATGACCTCTATAAGGCGTATATGCCTTACATCAAACATGGTGGGTTATTTGTACCTACGCAGCGCAGTTATCACCTGGGTGAAGAGGTGTTCATGTTGCTGGAGCTGATGGGTGAGAATGACAAAATCCCCGTCACCGGAAAGGTTATCTGGGTAACCCCAAAAGGGGCTCAGGGTGGCCGCGAGCCGGGTATTGGCATTCAGCTTTCTGCGGAAGACTCTACTCTGGTGAATACCATTGAAAACCACTTAGCTGGCGCGTTGAATTCAGAGCGCCGTACTAACGCACTTTAATCTCACAATATACGTAGTTTACCCATGTTTATCGATTCCCACTGTCATCTCGACAGGCTGGACCTTTCTCCGTATGACGGTAACTTTGAAGCAATGCTGGATGCTGCGACGGCTCGTCAGGTTCAGCAAATGTTATGCGTCTCAATAGAGATGGAGCAGTTTCGCTCCATGTATGAGCAGATTAAGCCATACGATCATATTTTTGCATCGGTGGGCGTTCATCCGCTGAATACCGAAGGAGACGTTGTCTCTACTGAGGTATTGGTTGAGGCTGCACAACAACCGCGCATCGTTGCGATTGGTGAGACTGGCCTGGATTATTACTATCAACAGGACACCGTTGAGGTGCAGCAGCAAAGCTTCCGAAATCATCTGCAAGCATCATCAGAAACTAAGCTGCCGACCATCATCCACACCCGAGATGCGCGTGAAGACACCTTAAGCATTATCAAAGATAGCGGTGATGTGAATGTGGGTGGAGTATTGCATTGTTTCACTGAAAGTCTGGAGATGGCTAAAGCAGCCTTGGATCTGAATTACATGATCTCATTTTCAGGCATCATTACGTTTCGAAATGCGGCTGAACTGCGTGAAGTTGTAAAAGCGATACCACTAGAGCGCATCTTGATTGAAACTGATGCGCCTTACCTTGCGCCTGTGCCGTACCGTGGCAAAAAAAATGAGCCGAAGTATGTGGTTGAGGTTGCGCAGTGTGTCGCGGACCTGAAGGGTGTGAGAGTGGAGCAGGTTGCTGATCAAACCCGTGAAAACTTCCATCAGTTGTTTAGTCGCACTCAGGTTTCGTCTACACCGGAATAGAGGGTTCTCGTATGTACTACTATCCACCCGTTGAATATATTGAGCCGCTATTTCGTCCGCCCAGTGAAGGTAATTCTCTGATCCTTCAGGTGACGAATGGCTGCAGCTGGAATAACTGCACCTTTTGCGAGATGTATACCGAGCCGCAGAAGCGTTTTAAGCCTAAGGCTGAGGCTAAGGTGCTAGAAGAGATTCGACGTTGTGGTGAAGAGCTGGCAGGTGTACGCAGGATATTTCTGGCCGACGGTGATGCAATGGCATTGTCCTTCCGTCGCCTGAAGACCATTCTGGAGGCCATTCGAGTCGAGATGCCAGCGGTCACACGTGTTTCTGCTTACTGCTTACCTCGCAACCTTAAAAATAAGACGGTTGAAGAGCTACAAGAGCTGCGTGAACTTGGCTTGGGGTTGCTTTATATCGGTGCAGAAAGTGGTGATGACGAGGTGCTGGCGAAGATTCAAAAAGGTGAAACCTATCGCTCAACCTGTGATGCCCTGCTGAAGGCAAAAGCTGCCGGGATGAAGACCTCCGTGATGATTATCAATGGGATGGGTGGGGTAAAATACAGCGAGCAGCATGCATTAGCTGCCGCGCGTTTGGTGAATGAAACTCAACCGGATTACTTTGCTACCCTCGTGCTTTTCTTCCGCAATGGTATGGATAAGGTACAAGAAGGTTTTGGCGGTGATTTTCAGATGCTGGATCAGCAGGGGTTATTTCTCGAGATGGAGATGATGCTGTCTCACACAGAGCTGGAACGATCTGTATTCCGAAGTGACCATGCATCCAACTATCTCGTACTCAAAGGTGTGCTGGGTCGGGACAAGGATAAAATGCTTGCTCAGATTCGAGGCGCGCTTGAAAATTCGTCTCTAATCTCCCTGCGAAACGATTCTTACAGAGGCCTGTAACCCCCGTGGTTACAGGCTTTGCCTCAAAGCGGCTAAAAACAGCCAAATTCTACCTCATTGTCACAATTCCTTAGTAATTGCTGCTTACTTTACGGTATAAATGTATTTATACTTTTGTCTGAAAGTAAATATAATTATAAGTATATAACTAAGGGTTATAAATAATGAGACGTCCAGTTCGAATTGCAGTAACCGGTGCTGCCGGTGCGATTAGCTATAGTTTGCTGTTTAAAATCGCGGCAGGGGAAATGATGGGCAAAGATCAGCCCGTTATTTTGCAGCTTGTGGAACTCCCGCATGCCATGGATTCACTGCGTGGTGTGGCAATGGAGTTGATGGATTGTGCTTATCCTTTGCTGCACACCATTACGTTACACGATAATGTGGAAGATGGTTTCAGCAATGCTCATTATGCGCTGTTGGTTGGCGCTAAGCCTCGTGGTCCGGGTATGGAGCGCAGGGACTTGTTGGAAGAAAATGCACAAATTTTTGCTCGTCAGGGTAAGGCGCTGAATGACTTCGCTAACCGTGATGTAAAAGTCCTGGTGACGGGCAACCCTGCGAACACCAATGCACTGATTGCCAGCCGCAACGCACCCGACCTGAGCCCATCA
Organism: Pontibacterium sinense; assembly: GCF_015209595.1. GTDB lineage: Bacteria > Pseudomonadota > Gammaproteobacteria > Pseudomonadales > Balneatricaceae > Pontibacterium > Pontibacterium sinense. Next base: position 231,376 of record NZ_JADEYS010000002.1, read on the forward strand.
CAGTTTACCTGTCTGACGCGTCTTGATCACAACCGTGCGAAAGGTATTCTTGCGAACCACTGCGGCGCCACAACACGTGATATTGGCGGCATTATGATCTGGGGTAACCATTCGCCAACGCAATACCCTGATCTTCATCAAGCCACCATTTTGGGCAAGCCAGCGATGTCGCAGATCGATACCACATGGTATCGCGATGAGTTTATTCCTAAAGTACAAAAGCGTGGCGGCGAAATCATCGAAGCGCGCGGACTATCGAGCGCGGCTTCTGCTGCTCAGGCGATTGTTGACCAGATGCGGGATTGGGTGCTCGGCACGGAGCCGGGTGAAATTATTAGCATGGGCTTGTTGAGTGATGGCAGCTACGGCATTACAAAAGGGATTTTCTATTCTTTCCCGGTGATCTGTAACTATGGTCGTTACCAGATTGTTCAAAATGTCGAAGTCAATGAGTTCAGTCGTCAGCGTCTGACGGCAACAGAACAGGAGCTGCTGGATGAGAAGGCGGCGGTAGAGGAGATGTTGCCAAAAGAAACAGAGGCTTCCCATCAGAATCTGTCTATCTGCTTGCGCTCAGGTGTAACACTCTATGCTGACAACACAGGTCCGGATGCGGATAGTAAATTTATGACAACCAATCGCGTGCTCTGAGCATTGCTGATCTAAGTTGCTCTTTGCTAAAGTGCCCCTTCATCTAAGGGGCATTTTTATTTCTTATGGTTACCACGCTTTCAGTCAAAACAGGCCGTCAGGGGCTGTTCGAGTTCACATCACAGCTCGATACAATAGTATCCGGCTCCGGTATCAATAATGGACTCTGTTCGTTATTGATTCAGCATACATCGGCCAGCCTGACGATTCAGGAGAACGCAGACCCAAGTGCAAAAGTTGATCTTGAGAACTGGATGAATCGGCTGGTGCAGGAGAATGATCCGCTCTACACCCATACTCTGGAAGGGGAGGATGATATGCCTGCGCATATTAAAGCCGCGCTAACATCGACAACGCTTTCAATTCCAATAATGAATGGGCGGTTGGCGCTAGGGACCTGGCAGGGCGTGTATTGCTGGGAGCATAGGCACCACGCTGGCCATCGCCAGATCGTGGTGCATATAGGAAGCTAAGACCGGAGAGGGTCAGGCGATCTCTGACGGGCCGTCTTCGGAATCGTGTGGTGTGATGCTGGTCAGCATCTTCATGATATCCAGCAGGATGATCAGCACGTTGTTGTGATAGCACACGCCTTGTACGAAGCGGCGGGTCGACTCGTCGCTGGAAACGCTCGGCGCGCGATCCACATCGTTTTGTGGAAGATTAATGACTTCATCCACGCTGTCGACAACAATGCCGATGACTTCCTGTTCATTGTATTCAATGACAATGATGCGTGTGTCGTCGTCGGTAGGTACCGGAGGCAGTCCGAATAGGCGTCGGGTATCAATAACGGTCACGACGTTACCGCGCAGATTAATAATGCCGAGAACATAGTTTTCCGCGCCGGGCACCGGAGTCATTTCACTGAAGCGCAAGACCTCTTTGACCTTGATAACATCGATGCCGTACAGCTCATTGTTAACCTTAAATGTTGCCCATTGATGGAAGACAACATCATCCTGATTGGTTTGTTTCGTCTGCTCTTTTGAGGCGTTGCTTAGATACTGTTGCAGATCTTCTGCAGCTTGTTCAAGACCCATGATTACTGTCCACCTATTATCGGTTTAACCTGAGCTAATCCGCTCAGCGTATCTGCTGCCGGGACATACTCCAGACTGATTGTGCCTGAGTATCCCATAGCATCTATGGCTTTGAAAAGATTTGGGAAGTTGATCTCGCCGGTACCAGGCTCATGCCGTCCGGGGACATCGGCTATCTGAATGTGTCCAACGTTGTGGAGGTTGTTGTTCAGCGTTGCGATCAGATTGCCTTCCATAATTTGCATATGATAAACGTCGTACTGAAAGTAGAGGTTTTCAATGCAAAATGATTCTTTTAAATCAATAAGTTGCTTTGATGTGTTAAGAAAGAATCCAGGTACATCCTGTGTATTTATGGCTTCAGCCATCAGCTGGATGTCATGCGCTTCGAGTGTGTTGGCAGCATGTTTCAAGTTGCGTGCGAATGTCTCTTCTGCCTTCTGGCTGCTGACATCATCAGGCTTTATACCGGACAGGCAGTTTATCTTCTGTACGCCAAGTGATCTGGCGTATTTCAGTGCAAGATTAACGCCTTTCTTGAATTCGTCTATCCGATCTGGATGGCAGGCAATACCGCGTTCTCCACCAGCCCAGTCTCCTGCGGGGAGGTTGATCAGCACCAGTGTTTGCTTGTTGCGCTGCAGTGCCGCCTGAATCTCGTCTGGTGTCAGCTCGTAGGGGAACTGAATTTCCACCTGCTTAAAACCTGCTTGTGCAGCGGCATCAAAACGCTCAATCAGTGGTAGCTCGGTAAACAGCATGCTGAGGTTAACTGCAAAATTCGGCATTACTTCTTCTCCACCAGCGCTGGACGAAGCGTTTCTCCATCACCCAGCCGCGCGGGTTGATTCAGAGACTCCAGTTGTAACAACAGACCACTGTGATCGCAGTTTTCCATTCCTTTCGCCGTCATATTGAGATATTCATCATATACGCGCTGTGACAGCGGCAAGGTTAGGTTCTGTGCGTGGGCCGTATCCAGAATAGTCCGCAAATCCTTAAGCTGCACGCGAGATGTTGCGCCAGGCATAAAGTTACGATCAATCATGCGTTGCCCATGCAATTCGAGAATTCGACTGCTGGCAAAACCTCCGAGCAATGCTTCCCTGACGGCTGCTGGGTCTGCTCCGCCTTCGGCCGCCAACAGCAGCGCTTCAGATACAGCGCCAATAGTGATTCCGACGATAGCCTGATTGGCACACTTCGCTAGTTGCCCTGAACCCGAAGGGCCGATATAAGTTGCGGATCGTCCCAGTACGCCAAATAGATATTCTGCGCTTTCAAACGTCGCTTTGTCGCCACCCGCCATAATTGACAGCGTTGCCTGTTCCGCGCCCACGGTGCCACCGGATACCGGTGCATCCAGATATTTGAGTCCCAGCGCATCTGCGCGTTTAGCATGATCTTTGGCCATCTCTGGTGGGATAGAGCTCATATCAATGATCAGCGCTCCGGTATTGCAATGCTCAGCGGCATTCTGGCCAAAAAGCACGTCCTCTACAACGGGGCCGTTTTCAAGCATGGTAATCACGACATCTGCGTTCAACACGGCTTCTCGGGGTGTATCGGCGACTTTAGCTCCCCATGCTTCCAGCGTTTCCGCTTTGCTGCGGGTGCGGTTCCATGCGGTCAGTTGATAGCCGGCATTGAGAAGGTTGGTCGCCATGGGTAGCCCCATTAGCCCTATACCGAGAAACGCAACTGTCGGTAAACTCATTCTTGCTCCTTACGCCTGATCTACAGGCAGTTTGTCGGCTTCGGTAAGCCTGCGATCTTAGCGGCTAGTTTGGCCGGGCTGCCAGGAAACAGCGTCATCAGATAGATGCTTTTACCTTTATCGGCACCTAACGCCTGTCCTACAGCTTTTACGAACGGTCGCATGGCTGGAGCGTGTTCAAATGTCTGATAAAAGTCCCGGATCACGTTGAGTACAGCCCAGTGCTCCGGTGTAAGTTCCAGCTGTTCCGAGTGTGCGATTGCTTCTGCAACAGTTTCGGACCAGTCAGACAAAGAGACGAGATAACCTTCGTCATCAACTTCGATGGATGTGCCTTCGACTACGAGTGTCATGGTTAATACCAGCTTACGACTTTGTCATGCTCACAGGCTAAATCGACGAAGCCGCCGTCATCTACCACTATAAACCGGTTGTCTTTCAAGTCGTTCAGTCCGCGCGCGGCCAGATCGGCTTGTAATGCGTAAAGTGATATATTGACCTTGATCTGATCATAGTGCGCGGCGTAAGCAGGCAGTGATGCAAGTACGCCATCTTCAATTAATAGAAGGGCGTCTCCTTCGCTCAGTGCACTCAGGCAGCGTTTAAGGCATTCGATGTTGCCGGGAGGTTGATTCAGAGTGTGTAGTGCCATAAGTGGGGTCTCAGAAGGTTAGAACCACATCGTGGTCCTGAATCAATTGCTGAATGGCGGTTTGATCAAGCTGTGTGGCGCTGTGCTCTAGCGAGTCAAAGGTTAAACCGTGCGTGTTCAGGCTCTCAGTACACACAAACAGCTGGTCGATATCGTACATTGGCAGAGCGGCGAGATTGGCAGAGAGATTCTTCTGCCCAATATCACCGGCTTGGTGGTTGCCAATCAGCTGGAACACCCCATCATCAGCAAACAAGATGCTGATCGGCATCTCAAAGACACCGCAGGTTAACGCAACATCGAGTGAATCTCGTGCGTTAGAGCGGCCGTAGGGTGCGCGACGATTAATGATCAGTACTTTCTTCTTATCGGGCATGGCTCAGGCTCCAAAGGTAATAACACGGTCGGACTGAGCAATAGCATCGGCCAGCTGGCCGAGCCCTGAAAGCTCAAAACCTTCAGCCAGGTTAGAACCTGACTTGCCATATCGGCCTGCTTCATTCGTATCCAGTACACCACGACGGACCGCTGCAGCGATACACACTACGAGATCCAGGTCATGTTCAGCGGCCAGCGTGTTCCAGTCAGCAGGGATATTGATTTCATCCTGAGGCGGAGAGGCAAGGGCGCTCCCTGTGTGTATGCCATCACCGTAAAAAAATACGCGATGTAGGCTGTGACCTTTTTCGAGCAGGCTTCTCGCAAAGCGTAGAGCCGTTTCGGCAGACTGGCAGCTATAAGGCGCAGCCTGTACAACAATTGAAAATATCATCGGCAAGCAACTGTAATAAAAGAAAAAGCCCCCTAATCTTAACAAGAAAAGGGGGCTTTAGCAGAGCTGATTAAGCGACGGGCGCTTAGTCGTCCATAGAGAATCCAGCCAGTGCCAGCATGTGTACGAACAGGTTGTAAATGTTCAGGTACAGGCTAACAGTTGCCATGATGTAGTTGGTGTAGTGACCGTTAACGATGTTGCTGGTGTCATACAGGATGAAACCAGCCATCAGCAACACGATGAACGCAGAGAACGCCATGTGCATTGCGCCAACTTCAATACCGAACATCGGCAGTACGAACAGGGCAACCATCGCAATCAAAGCAACGATCGCACCCGCGGACAGGAAACCGCCCATGAAGCTGAAGTCTTTCTTGGAGGTCATTACGTATGCGGACAGACCCAGGAAGGTCAGGGCGGTCATGCCCAGCGCAGTCATAACGATGTCACCGCCGTTTGCCATACCCAGGTAGTGGTTCAGCAGAGGGCCGAGTCCGAAGCCCATCAGGCCAGTGAACAGGAAGACCAGTGGTAGTGCAGCTGCGCTGTTCTGTTTTTTGTTCAGAACGAACAGCATAATGAAGCTAACGATGATGCTGCCAAGATACACGATAAACGGAGGGTTGATGGCCATAGAAATGCCAGCAGTAACCGCACTGAATACCAGTGTCATGCCCAGCAACATGTAAGTGTTGCGGATAAGTTTATTGGTTGTCAGTACTGATTCTTCCCTGCCAGCACTATAAGTGTCAACGTTACGCATGTTTGTCCTCATGGGTTTGTTGTTGCGTTATAGCTATTTATAGGGATTAAGACAGTTTTTTCAAGAGAAGTTTAGTTTTTGTCGTCCCTAAATGGTGGTTAATTCCCAGTCTTTTCAGTCAGATATCGATCAATCTGTATTTTTCGATAGAAAACTTCGGTTTTTTCTGATTATTGGGTGGATTTCATCGTATTTTCTTGGGGTGTCAGGCTTTAGTTGTTTGCGTTGATCTAAGCACTTAAAATTGCCGTCCTCCCAAATATCTTTGATTCTGAAGTACATAGCCCATGTGTGAGCTCGACATCCTCTTTGAGGACGATAACCTGATTGCCGTCAACAAGCCCTCCGGTCTGCTGGTCCATCCTAGCTGGATTGCCCCGAGGGGGACGCCGAATCTCACCAGTATGCTGAAAGAGTATCTGCAAGGTACGGCCTATACGATCCATCGTCTCGATCGCCCGACGTCAGGTGTTATTGTGTTTGGCAAGAACAAAGAAACCGCCCAAAAGATGAATCAGAAGTTTGCTGACCGTGAGGTACAGAAAACCTATCTGTGTATGACGCGTGGTTATACCCCGGAAGGGGATGTGATTGATTATGCATTGAAAGAGAAGCTAGATAAGTTGGCGGATAAAATGTCGAATCCCGACAAGCCGGCACAAGAAGCTGTATCTGAATACCGCCGACTGGCTACTGTCGAGCTGCCTATGGCTGTAGGGCGGTATGATGTATCTCGCTATTCATTGGTTGAGGTCAAACCCAAAACCGGTCGTAAGCATCAGATTCGCCGTCATATGAAACACATATCTCATCCGCTGATTGGCGATACTAAGCACGGGGATGGGCGCCATAATAAAGCGTTTCGTGACCACTTTGACCTGGAACGGTTGTTGTTAATGGCGATTGAGCTGAGCTTTCGTCACCCTGAAAGCGGTGAATTACTGACGATAAAAGCGCCGGTTGATCCATATGTTGATCAGCTTTTCAGTCAGTTTGGCTGGTCAGGCTCATACCCTGTATAACGCGTTTCTCACTTTTCCTTTCTATACGCGACTATGTGCGGGTCGCGTATTCATCATAGATGGGCCAAAATGAATCCCTCAATATAGGGAGAGCCCATATGCGTTTTTTGACCGCAGTACTGATGCTCGTGTTGGCAAGCAGTCCTTCGCACGCAGATTCTACTCGTCTGCTTAAATTTGATGGCGCTGAGATTGAATCACCGTATTGGTTTAAAGAGAGTTTTCTCGAATTCGGCGATGATCTGGCTGAGGCGGCTGAGAGCGATAAAACGCTGATGCTGTACTTTCATCAGGCAGGCTGTCCTTACTGCTTCAATATGATCCAGCAGAATTTTCTGGATCCACAATTAGCCCCCTTTATTCAAAAGAAATTCGATGTGGTTGCGTTGGATCTGTGGGGTGATCGTGATGTTGTTCTGCCAGATGGCACGGAGCTGACGGAGAAAACACTCGCGACTCACTGGAAGATTCAATACACCCCCACGCTTATTTTTTTGAATCCAGACGGCAGTATTAATTTGCGTATCGACGGCTACCGGCCCAAGCCGGTGTTTTCTCAGGTATTGGATTATGTCTTAAGCGGCCAAACCGAGGGTGGGTTGGCGCAGGCACTCATCCAGCAGAGTAATGAGGATATGTACCCTGAGGCCTTTTTGCTTGAGACACGCGACCTTAGTAGCCTTAAAGGGCAGCTTACTGCGGTCATGTTGGAATATAAGGGGTGTGATGATTGTGAATCTTTGCACCGTAACGCAATCGCGCGCCCGGCCGTCTATGAGCAGTTGGAGCCGTATCAGGTCGTACGCTTTGATGCGGCCAGCGATCAGCCGCTTACATTGCCTGATGGTACTGACATTACACCGAGTCGGTGGGTTAAAGAGCTTGGAGTAAACTACTATCCGACGACCTTGTTGTTCGATGAGTCTGGCATAGAGCGTTTTCGAATTGGTGGTTACGTACAGTCGTTTCACTACGCGACGGCACTAGAGTACGTCAGCGCAAAAGGGTATGAGAAATTCCCTGAGTTTCAACGTTTTCTTAATGATCGCGCAGACCGTATGAGAGAGAAGGGGACGAAGGTTGTGATCACGGAATAATCACAAAATAGCGTTGTGCCACGTAAGTCTGCAAATACCTGACAAAAGTTAGTTGTTTACGCCTCTGACGCTATTGTTTTGCCTTTCCCACTGCTGTAATTTTCCAGTTCTATTTCAATCCAGTTTTTTGACGGTTCAACACGCCTTATGAGCACACAACAGAGTTTGCAGGAAGTCATCAAAGAGAAAAATGGTGCAATTCGTATCGGTATTATCGGTGCAATGGATGAAGAGGTCGAACTGTTAAAAGCCTCGTTGGAAGGGCGTGAGGATCATGAGTATGCTGGCTACCATCTTTTTTCCGGTCGTATGCACGGGAAAGAAGTTGTCGTACTGAAATCTGGCATCGGTAAAGTAAATGCAGCTATCGGCACGACACTGCTGCTGCGTGAATTTAAGCCTGACTGTGTCATCAATACGGGGTCTGCCGGTGGTTTTGATCCAGAACTGAATGTCGGTGATATCGTAATTTCTGAAGACGTTCGTCATCATGATGTGGATGTCACTATTTTTGGCTACGAGCCGGGTCAGGTGCCAGGTTTGCCTGCATCATTTAAACCGGAGCCTTTGCTCGCCGATGTAGCTGAACGCTGCATCTCTCGTATGGAAGGTATGAAAACGGTCAAAGGGCAGATCGCAACCGGCGATGCGTTTATGAACGATCCGGAGCGTGTTGCCCGCACCCGCGAAGTTTTTCCGCAGATGCAGGCCGTTGAGATGGAGGCGGCTGCAATTGCACAAACTTGTCATCAATTCGGTACGCCATTTATCGTCATTCGCGCATTGTCTGATATCGCGGGCAAGGAATCGAATCTGTCCTTTGAAGAGTTTCTGGTAACCGCTGCCAAGCACTCCGCCGAGATGGTCATGGCGATGGTTGACGAGATCTCAGGACAACATTAATTCATAATGGAACACCCGGCTGAAGGCACTCGGCTGGCGGTGAAATGAGGCACTATATCAATGAAGGCAACCTTTAATCCTCCTGTACGTACACTGATGGGCCCTGGGCCCTCTGACGTAAGTCCACGTGTATTGTCTGCAATGGCTCGTCCGACGATTGGTCATCTTGATCCTGAGTTCATCCGCATGATGGATGAGATCAAGGAGATGCTGCAGCTTCTCTTTAAAACCAAAAGCCCTCTGACAATGCCGGTATCTGCACCGGGTTCTGCGGGCATGGAAGCATGCTTCGTCAATCTGGTTGAACCGGGCGATAAAGTCGTTGTATGCCAGAATGGTGTATTTGGCGGCCGGATGAAAGAGAACGTTGAGCGTTTTGGTGGTGAAGCCATCATGGTGCAAGACGACTGGGGTAAACCGGTAGATCTGGATAAGGTTGAAAAAGCGCTGGCGGATAACGACAACGTTAAAGCTTTGGCGTTTGTTCATGCGGAAACGTCTACCGGTGTTCGCTCTGATGCAGAATCCCTGTGTGCGCTTGCGCAGAAGTACGGTTGCCTGAGCATTGTTGATGCAGTGACTTCGCTGGGTGGTATCGATGTGGACATGGATGGCTGGGGAATTGATGCGATCTACTCCGGTACCCAGAAGTGTCTGTCCTGCCCGCCGGGAATTTCACCCGTTGCGTTTGGTGAGAAGGCGATCGACGCTGTTAAAAACCGTAAAACACCGGTACCTAGCTGGTTCTTGGATAAAAACCTTGTAATGGGCTATTGGGGTGGTGGCGGCAAGCGTGCTTACCATCATACGGCTCCAGTTAACTCCTTATACGCACTGCACGAATCTCTGGTTATGCTGCACGAGGAAGGCATGGAAAATGCGTGGCAGCGCCATCAGCTCCATCACGATGCACTGCGTGCAGGTCTTGAGGCAATGGGTGTTAATTTCCTGGTGGACGAAGAATGCCGTCTGCCTCAGCTGAACACGGTGTTTGTACCTGAAGGTGTTGATGAAGCAGAAGTACGTACTCGACTGTTGAATGAATACAGCCTTGAGATCGGTGCGGGCTTAGGTGCGCTGGCGGGTAAAGTATGGCGTATCGGCTTGATGGGCAGCGCTTGCAACCGTCGGAATGTCATGTTCTGTCTGTCTGCGCTGGAGAATACACTGTCTTCAATGAACGCACCTATCACACGTGGTGTCGCAGCATTGGCGGCAGAAGCCGTTTACAACGCCTGATAGCGTTTGCTGATGCGATAAAAAAGGGACCTTAAGGTCCCTTTTTTTTGTGCTCAGTTATCGTGCTACGGTTTAAGTACAGACTCAATCAGCTTCACTTCGCGCTGTTCATCCCACTCACGGCTGCCTGAAATAGTTCTGACCAGCTTACCGTTGCGGTCAAACAGGAAGCTCATAGGCAATCCTCGGATGCCCAGTTCATTAAACGTGCGGCCTTTTTCATCCAGCAAGATAGGAAAGGTCAGCTCTGTATCCAGCTCCATCATAAAGCTTTCCACCGCGGCCTGCGTCTCGCCTGCGCTGATCGCAACAATTTCAAAGTCTTGTCCTGCAAATTTTTGATGCAAGCGTTCCATAGATGGCATCTCTTTTACGCAGGGAGGGCACCAGGTTGCCCAGAAGTTCAATAGTACGACCTTGCCTTTGTATTCAGACAGCGATACTTCCTGCTTCTCAACATTAGGAAAGCTCAATTTGTAGAGGACGCTATTTGACGCAGACACTCCGTTAGAGGCGGTGAATATCACAGCAAATGCCAACCAGAGTGTAAGCAATTTATTTTTCATCAAGCGTCTCCAAAATGTCGATTGCGGCCATTATATCCAGATGAAACCGTCTTTTGCGACTGATCTCGCTCTCGGTTAAATCAGGGCGCTGCCAAAATCCATCCCGAACATCGGGAATCAGTCGTGAATGTACCGTTGCGCCGCTGATGCGTAGTGTATTTTCAACCTCGTCCATCCACCAGATACGTGTTGATTGATTGGGTTGAAGAATCACCACGGGGGTCGAGCATTCAGCTGCGGCAGGTACAAATTCAACGGGCTGCATTGGTTGGGGCTGGCGCAAATAGATACTTGGATTCAGTGCGATGAGGCCATTGATATATGAGCTATCTACTGCAATTCCATTGAGTGCTGCTACCGTCCCGCGACCTGCGCCTATCAAATAGACAGGCCCCGCTTCTTTTTGTTTCACGTAGTGAATAAAAGCGGAGATAAGTTTTCCATCCATTTCGGCCGGACTGGAGTAGCTACGTGGTAAGAAAAATGTTTCGAACCAATTGGGTTGGTAAACCGTGATGCCGTGCTGGGCTAACGCTGTGGCAACCGGCTGAGAGGAAAACTCGCCGTAGTGAGGTTCGAACCAGATTATTGTTTTTTTCGGAGATTTCGATGGGTACAGCAGAAAAGGGATTTCCGTATCATCGATTTGTGCGCTATCGTCGATGACTATCTGTTGTCCGTAACTCTGGCTGCTCAGTAGCAGTAGTAGCATCAGTGTAATAAAAGGGCGCATCATAACGAGATAAATTAGCTATTTCTAAATTAAATGGCATTTTAACACTACGTGGCAGCCACGTTAAATCGGGAAAGAAAGAGTATGAAAGTCGCATTTATCGGATTGGGTGTTATGGGTTTCCCCATGGCCGGACATCTTCAGAATAATGGCCATCAGGTCACGGTTTATAATCGCACGGCAGCGAAGGCGCAGCAGTGGGTTGAAGAATATAAAGGCGAGATGGCCGATACGCCGGCTAAGGCTGCCACGGATGCGGAGATAGTATTTACCTGTGTCGGGAATGACGACGATCTGCGTTCTGTTGTGCTGGGCGACACGGGTGTTTTTTCCGGTATGCGTGCAGGCGCGATCTTGGTTGATCACACAACCGCGTCTGCTGAGGTCGCTCGTGAGCTAAACGATGTTGCCGCAGAACAAAATCTGGGCTTCCTGGATGCGCCTGTTTCAGGTGGTCAGGCGGGCGCTGAAAATGGTGTGTTAAGCGTAATGATTGGCGGTGAGCAAGCCGTGTTCGATAAGATCAATCCAGTGATTGCAGCCTATTCAAAAGCCGCTGAATTGATGGGCCCCGCTGGCAGTGGTCAGTTGGCGAAAATGGTTAACCAAATCTGTATCGCAGGTTTGGTACAAGGTTTGTCTGAAGGTATTCATTTTGCCAAGCGTGCGGGTTTGGATGTTAAAAAACTGTGCAGTGTGATTCAGCATGGGGCTGCGGGTTCCTGGCAGATGGTCAATCGTCATGAAACTATGGTCGAAAATGAGTTCGACTTTGGTTTTGCAGTGGATTGGATGAGAAAGGACCTGAATATCACCCTTGATGAAGCCCGCAAGAACGGAGCGCAGCTGCCTGTGACCGCATTAGTTGATCAGTTTTATGCAGAAGTTCAAAAGAGTGGAGGCAGTCGCTGGGATACATCTAGTCTGATTCACCGTCTTGAGCGAGACAGCTGAACCCCGATATAATGCGCTTCGAATTAAGAGCAACACTATAACTATTATTATTCGAGGACAGTTCTATGGATAAGTACGCATTGATCTCTTTTGCGCCAAGTATTGCAATTGTAGTGGCTATGTTGGTTATGACCGGCGTGGGCATCAAATTGCTGAAAGGTGCAATCGAAAAAGACGCAGAAGCGGCGACTAACGCGAAGTAATACCCTTGCCGGATACTTGTTTTTGCAGGTATCCGGTTCTCTGTTTGATGTGGCTTCCCTAAGATCTTTACTTATCTACCAGTCGTTTTGTACAACAAAACCACGATCCTTTTCTTTCCAGCCTTCTTCTGCTTTTTCTAACCTGACAACAAGCTGCGGATGCCTCTGTTCTTCCAGATGGCTAGATAGTGCTTCTGATGTCATAAGTTGGCTTTCAGGCTGGTCTGGGCAAGATAACCAGTACGGTTTATTTAAAATCAGATAGCGAAGCTGATCTTCGAGGATCGTCGGTAACTGCTGATTCCTAAGCCACCATCCTTGTTGGTGCTTCGGGTTGATGTCGGGATGCAGGCGTTGAGGGCAGGGAGGGGTGGCGAATGGGTAGAATAGATAGCCCTGAATCAGAATGAGTGTGTGGTTGGGAATAAGGTTCAGGTTGTCAGCCGCTTCGCGTCCGTCAGGCGTTTTGCTTAGCCTGATCTGCTTGTTAAGCATCTTATTCCATTTGAGGTCAAGGCGATCTCGTCGGTTAGGGCCTTCGTATTGTTTAAGGTTAGACTCATCACCAGTACACAAATAAAACTTAACTGCGCATTCTATGTGATAAGCATCGGTGTCATTAAATCGTACTAGGAAATCATATTCGCCAAGCGTTTTCGTCTTGCTTCTGACCTGTATATTTCTTTTTAACTCAATGGGTTGAAGTGCCTTTGTAAGAATGTGATTTAATAAGTTCTCATAATAGAATCCTAATCGATGTTGCCAGAAATCAGGTTCAAATACGGTAGATTCATCCTGCTGTGGCATGTGGCTCTGATCATGCAGCCAATGTGTTGCATCGTGCTCGGCAGGGATAGACATCAGGGGTGGTGAATTCAGCAACCAACGAATGTCCCTATGAATCTGTTGTGTAATGAAAGAATCAGTTAACAAAACCACCTCTTAGGCTTTAAAGTAATGGCTGGTGCTCCATAAGTATTTAACAGGATTTTTGGAATGAGCAAATCTGATTCGGCAAAAACACCGCTTAATGAGCGAGAACGTAATCCACTGTTATCTGAAACCGATATCAACTACATTCTGCTTAATGGTGCACAAATTGCTCTTACAAAGCTTAAACGTGCGAAGTCTACGGAGAATAGCCTGTTTTACTATGCAGAAATTGGTGCTTATCTGGAAGTGTCTCTGTCGCGTGGTGCTGGGATTAGCGACTCTACGCGTGAAGAGCTGCAGTTATTGCACCGTGAGGCAACTCATGAGCATATGAGTCACAATAAGGCGCTAAATCGCGCTGAATAACTCCGCTTATTCAGGGGCTAGCACGCTAGAGCTGTTGGTCTCACATCCTTGTAACGTCAGAGTCGTCGGCTGTTTTGAACACTGAAACTACTTCACCGCTTTTTGATTCCAAGTCCTTTCTTAGTCGATTAACCGGTCGCCCGGGTGTGTATCAGATGTTCGACATAGCGGGTGAGGTTTTATATGTCGGTAAGGCGAAAAACCTTAAAAAGCGCGTCAGCAGTTATTTTCGCAGCACCGGTCTTTCAATCAAGACGCAGGCGCTGGTTGGCAAAATTGCTGATATTGAAGTGACGGTAACCAACAGTGAAACCGAAGCGTTGCTGCTTGAGCAAAGCCTGATCAAGCAACAACGACCGCCTTACAACATTCTGCTTAGGGATGATAAATCCTATCCCTATATATTTGTTTCTGATAAAGACACCTATCCCGCCATTCGTTTTCACCGCGGCTCGCGACGTCGAAGTGGTCGATACTTTGGTCCTTTTCCCAGTGGCGGTGCGGTGCGCGAAAGCCTGAATCTTTTGCAAAAGATTTTTCGTATTCGTCAATGTGATGAGAGCTTCTTCAAGAATCGATCCCGACCCTGTCTGCAATACCAGATAAAGCGTTGTAGCGGGCCTTGTGTCGAGATGATTACGCCTGAACAATACCAGCAGGATATTCGTCGTGCGATGATGTTTCTTGATGGGAAGAGCAAGGTCATCATGGAGGAACTGGGTGCAGAAATGGAAAAGGCATCCGAGAGTCTCGCCTTTGAGAAAGCAGCGGAATTTCGGGATCAGATTGTTAGCTTGCAGAAGGTTCAGGAGCAGCAGTATGTATTCGGTTCAGCTGGCGATGCCGATGTTTTGGGGTGTGCGCTTAAGCCAGGTGGTGCCTGTGTTCATATGCTGTTTGTACGTGGCGGGCGTATTATTGGTAGTAAAATCTTTCACCCTAAAGTCTCCGTTGAAGAAACAGAAGCGGATGTGTTGTCTGCATTTATTGCGCAATGGTATTTGTCATCTCAACGCGAGATCCCAAACAGTGTAATCACCTCATATGCAGTCGACGATAAAGATTGTCTTGAAGAGGTATTAGGGGATAAGCGAAGCAAACGTGTTTCCGTGTCTCATAGTGTGCGTGGCGAGCGCGCGGGCTGGCAGCGACTAGCTCAAACTAACGCTGAGCAACATCTTGCCTCTCATCTCGCCAACAAGAAGAACGTATATAATCGCTTTTTGGAGTTACAGGAATCGCTGACTTTGGATTCCGTGCCCCAGCGTTTGGAGTGTTTCGATATTAGCCATAGTTCGGGGGAGGCAACGGTTGCGTCATGTGTTGTATTTGATCGTAACGGACCGCTTAAGCAGGATTACCGCACGTTCAATATTGAAGATATTACTGCCGGGGATGATTATGCGGCCATGCATCAAGCATTGATGCGGCGTTACACGCGCATCAAAAAAGGCGAAGGGAAACTGCCCGATATACTGTTGATCGATGGCGGTAAGGGTCAGGTCACGCAGGCAATGGATGTGCTGGAGGAGTTGCAGATTACTGAGGTGCAGGTTGTCGGCGTGGCAAAAGGCCCTACGCGTAAGGCTGGATTTGAAATCCTGATCAATGGCCAAACGGGTGAAGAAATAACTCTGGCGGGTGATTCTAGTGCGCTCCATCTAGTGCAGCATATACGGGATGAAGCGCATCGTTTTGCGATTAACGGGCATCGTGCTCGGCGTGGTAAAGCGCGTAAGCAATCGGTGCTTGAGGGAATTGCGGGGGTCGGACCAAAGCGTCGACGTGAAATCCTGAAACATTTCGGTGGTTTGCAGGAGGTTGAGCGGGCGAGTGTTGAAGAAATTGCAAAAGTCTCTACCATAAGCCGGAAGCTCGCCGAGGAGGTTTACTTGGCGTTGCATCCAGAAGTTTGACACACGAGGATAACGTGCTGTTTTCGATGAAGATTCCTAATCTCCTCACACTTTTACGTATCGTTCTTATTCCGGTATTTGTTCTGGTGTTTTATTTGCCTTATAGCTGGGCTCCATATTGGGCAGGTTTTATTTTTGCATTAGCTGCAGTCACAGACTGGTTTGATGGTTATCTGGCTCGCAAGCTTAACCAGTTATCTCCCTTTGGCGCATTTCTTGATCCTGTTGCAGATAAGCTGATGGTTGCAATCGCGCTGGTTCTTGTGGTTGAGGCCTATGGCAGTCCAATTGTGACAGTGCCAGCGATGATTATTATTGGGCGCGAGATCGTGATATCTGCACTTCGAGAGTGGATGGCAGAGCTGGGTAAGCGTGGCAGCGTTGCGGTGTCCTATGTAGGCAAGGTGAAAACCAGTTTGCAAATGGGCGCAATATTCTTTCTAGTGCTGGCTGAGCCGGGTACAACTTTGGCTTGGGCTGCGATGGTTATGCTGTATCTTGCGGCAGCGTTAACGCTATGGTCTATGATTGAGTATCTGAAAGCAGCATGGCCAGATCTAACAAACGATCTGTAAGTGTTTAAAAAATAAGCGAAATATTTTCTTATTACAGTGTTGACATAGAACTGAGGGTCTCTATAATACGCACCACTTACTAAGCAGGGCGGAATTAGCTCAGTTGGTAGAGCGGGACCTTGCCAAGGTTCAGGTCGTCGGTTCGAGCCCGATATTCCGCTCCATTCTACTTAGTAGGCGCCTTTAGGCAAAGAAAATGGCTGGATGGCAGAGTGGTCATGCAGCGGACTGCAACTCCGTGTACGCCGGTTCGATTCCGACTCCAGCCTCCATTTTCTTTCGCCCGGATGGTGAAATTGGTAGACACAAGAGACTTAAAATCTCTCGCTCGCAAGAGCGTGCCGGTTCGATTCCGGCTCCGGGCACCAAGCAGTTTCAGTAATTTAAAGATTTCTGATCAAAGGCTGTAGCAAGACAATCTGCTATGAATTTACTACGAAGTTTGTTCGCAGTAAGTGAATTCAGATTTGGCACTAAGCGGAATTAGCTCAGTTGGTAGAGCGGGACCTTGCCAAGGTTCAGGTCGTCGGTTCGAGCCCGATATTCCGCTCCAACACTTCGGTGTAGTGTGGCGCGATGACAGAGTGGTTATGTAGCGGACTGCAACTCCGTCCACGCCGGTTCGATTCCGACTCGCGCCTCCATTTTCAAGACCTATGCGGAATTAGCTCAGTTGGTAGAGCGGGACCTTGCCAAGGTTCAGGTCGTCGGTTCGAGCCCGATATTCCGCTCCAAATTCAAACAAAAAAGCCAGCTTATGCTGGCTTTTTTGTGTCTGTCTGATTTCAGGGTGGCGCGTGTAGCGGTGTCACTCTGTATTCATAAGGGCCACTGCTGTATCCAGCATTCGGTTTGAAAATCCCCATTCATTGTCATACCAGGCAAAAACCTTAATCATTGATTCGGTTGCATGTGTTTGGGTGCTATCAAAAATGCAGGATGCTGCATGATGATTAAAATCTGCTGACACTAGGGGTAGTTCGTTGTATTCAATGATGCCTCTGAAGTTGCTCTGTGCGGCGTTTTTTAGCAGTGCGTTTACTTCCTCTTCGCCGGTATGTTTGCTGGGAGTGAAGCTTAGGTCTACCAGTGAAACGTTAGGAGTAGGGACGCGTACAGCAAGCCCTGTAAGTCGTCCTGCGAGTTCTGGTAATACCAGGCCGACAGCTTGAGCGGCTCCTGTCTTGGTTGGGATCATTGATAGTGCAGCTGCGCGCGCTCGATAAAGGTCGCTATGATGAGTATCTGAAAGGTGCTGGTCATTCGTGTAGGCGTGTATCGTTGTCATAATGCCTTCTCGAATACCGATTGCGTCGTTAAGTACTTTTGCCATTGGGGCTAGGCAGTTTGTTGTGCAGGATGCATTCGATATGATTTTGTGTTCGCTGGTTAAATGCTGATGGTTGACGCCATACACAATTGTCGCATCAGCATCTTTTGCGGGAGCGGAAATAATGACCCGCTTGGCGCCTTGTTTTATGTGGCGGCTGGCATCTTCCCTATTGGTGAAGCGTCCGGTGCATTCAAAGACAATGTCAATGTCGAGATCGCTCCAGGGGAGGGCGTCCAGGTTTGATTCGCTCAGAATGGTGATGTTGTCGTTCTGGATGAGCATGCAGTTTCTTGTGGCTTCTACCTGATGCTCAAAGTGGCCGTGAACGCTATCGAACTCGGTTAGGTGTGCGTTGATGCGTGCATCTCCTAAGTCGTTGATGGCGACAATTGATATCTCTTCTGTTCTTTTTGCCTCGTACAAAGCGCGCAAAATCATGCGGCCAATGCGGCCGTAGCCATTAATTGCAACTCGAATGCTCATCGTGATATCTCCCTGATTCTTCGCTATCCCCGTCAGCATAGAAGAAATTTGTGTGTTGTGTTGTAAGCGGCTTTTCTTGTGCTGGTTATATTTTGGTCGGAGTTGAATAAAAAGCGTGCGATTCGTGGTTTGTTGGTATCTAATACGTATCAAATAATACGTATTAGAGTTATTTTGGTATGCCAAGGAAAAGTGATACCGCCGAGCGCGTTTTGCAGGTCGCGGACAGGTTGCTGGAGCAAGGCGTTCGCCCAACCCAGCAAAACGTGCGTGAACAGCTGGGTAGCGGCTCAATCTCAACGATTAATCGCGCGCTGAATGAGTGGTGGCAGCAGTTGGGGGCGCGAATAAAAGAAAACCGAGATCGCCCCGATCTTCCTGACCCGGTGGTAGATACTGCGAATAAGCTCTGGCAACAGGCGCTTGGGTATGCGGATCATGCCTACGCTGAGAGGAAGGCTGAGCTTGATGCTCGGTACAAAGAGATAAAGGCGCAAGCAAGGGTTGTTGAGGCGGGAGCGCTGGATGAGCTCAAGGAGATGCGCCTGCAGAATGCGCGCTTACTGTCTGAGCGCGAGCAGGCTGCGAACGAAAAGCATGCGCTGCAGCAGCAGCTGATAGCGCAAGAGTCGGATTTGGTTCGGCTAAATGCAAAAAACTCTGATCTTGTGCGTGAAATCAAGCAGCAGGCGTTGCTGCTTGAGCGTGGTGTTACGTCAGGGGCTCAGGTTGATACTCAGCAGCTGATAGAGCTAAAAGTCTCGCTGCGGGTTGCTCAGGACGAGAAATCACGTCAGGAAGCTGTCTGCGAAGTGCTTTCCAAGGAAAATGCAGAGCTTAGAAAGCAGCTAGTTGATCAGGATAAGGAGTCGATCAGTAAGCGGCATGCGCTTGAAACAGTGATTGCTCAGCAGGATGTAAGGTATGATCAGGCTCTCAAGGAGCTTAGTGAATGCCGGCGTCAGCTAACAGACGTACTAGAGCGCTAAGTCCGAGTTTTCGACTTGTAATGTGATACTTAACATAATTGCTGCAAGATATTGAAATGGAAAAGACTATACAAGAACCCGCTACATACCAGTTGGTCGCTGATTTGCTTAAGCAAGGTGCTGAGGGTGATATTTTTGGGTGTTTGACAGAAGGTTCTTTTGATCTGGCAAAAGTGGCGCTGGTTAAGGAAAAACTCAGCGGTATAACTGTTCAGTTACTGGATGGGGATGGCTACGCTGTTCGTCAGGTAACCAGCAAGCGCCGAGAAAAGAGCGTTGCACGACAGGAGAGTTTG
Source organism: Pontibacterium sinense (assembly GCF_015209595.1). GTDB lineage: Bacteria > Pseudomonadota > Gammaproteobacteria > Pseudomonadales > Balneatricaceae > Pontibacterium > Pontibacterium sinense. The sequence goes on from NZ_JADEYS010000002.1 coordinate 250,585, forward strand.
TCTGACCGCCAGGTTAAGGTCGTTAGGGCGCTGGAAAAGGTGTTGATGCATTGCAAGCGCGAAGGAATTCAGCTGATCGGTTATAGCGATGAGCTTGTTGCTTTACCAGCCTCTGTTTCAGAGGAGGAGATATCTGCTGCAAGTGCCGTCGATATAGATTGCTATGGCAGTTATCGAGGTGCAGATGCTATTTTTGATACTGATACCGACTAAGGTGTTGTAACCCGGATCAATCTCGCTAGAATGGCAGCAAGCCTTGGGAATAGGGCGGGTTGTCTTAAAAGCACACTTGGAAGGGAGATTATATGGTTGATGGTATCGGAGTTCTCCTGGTTGATGACCACCCATTGGTTAGAGCGGGTTTTCATCGGTTATTGCAGGCAGACGGGCGTATTAATATCGTCGCCGAAGCAAATAACGGGCAGGAAGCATTCGATCTGTACCGCCAGTTCACGCCAGATTTGGTCATCATGGACCTTTCCATGCCTACAGACACATCTGATCCCGAGGCAACGACCAATATCAACGGTGGCCTGGATGCCATTCGCCGCATCATTTCTCATGATTCATCTGCTCGCGTGCTGGTTCTCACGGTCATGGAGAGCGATCCTTTCCCATCTCATGTATTGAATGCAGGCGCAAAAGGTTATCTAACTAAGCGCTGCGCTCCTGAAGAGCTGCTCGAGGCTGTTGTCACTATTCATGGTGGCGGTACCTATATTTCTGACGTGATTCAAGCAAAGCTGGGCGCAAATGCTGATGATGAGGCTTCACCAGTAAGAGCATTAACTAAGCGTGAGCTTCAAATTTTCACCCATCTTGCTGACGGCCAGTCAGTGACTCAGGTGGCAGAAATCATGTTTTTGAGCCCAAAGACTATTCACGCGCACCGCACCAATATTCTTCGCAAACTCAAAGCAAGCAATAACTCAGAGCTTGTACATCTCGCAATTCGTCACGGCATAGTTCAAGCCTGAACGCTAAACTGTAATAGTGGTCCAATTAATCGAGGTTTCGTACATATATGTATGAGGCCCGATCACTAGGTGGTGACATATGGCTACGTACGGTATTTCAGATCTTCTTGTTGAAAGCGATTTTATCTGGCGCGAAATTGCAGTTGGCGATCACGTTATGGTCGAGGCTGATCTGTACGACAGTGACGGATTGATGTTGAAATATGGCACCTCATATCTTGTGTTAGCGAAGCTACGGAAAGAGCCGGGCAGTTCCACGTTGATCGTCGAGTCTGATGTTACCGGCGAGCTTGTTAATGTTCATCCTGCGTTGATTTGCAGTTACGAAAACGCCCACATACCCATCTCATATTCTTAGCGAAGTAAGCTCTTACTGTCACTGAATAGCCAGTAATGACGGTATTTTGTCGGAATTATTAAATTACGTATAATGTATATTATGTTAAATAGGATAATATTAATTATTATGAGAGTCCCTGTTTTTGTTAATGGAAGTTAAGCATGAGGTTGGTCTCATACAGACGTAAATATCCAAACCCGCATATGACCTACTGTTCTTGCCTTAGGTGTTTTTGCGGCCCCGTGCGGAGAGCTTCGAAGATTTACGATTCGTGGGCAAAGTATCGTTCTATGCAATTGTGATGTTACGAGTTGGTACTGATACCAGTTTCAACTTCTAGTCCTAACTGACACTTGGTGTACAAGCGGTTTTGTGACATTGCCGTAATTAGCAATTACAAATTTATCGTGATACTCCTGGGTGTTCTTGCTGTGTTCGCACTGCTCGTGCGGAGAGCTTCGAAGAATTTTGTTTTGTGGGTAAAGTGTCATTCTTTGCAACGTGAGCCGTTCTCATGTTCCCGCATCTTCATCTATGTTTTCGGTCGTCCTTTGCAGTACTTTGAATTCGATGTCGGATTTGGATTCAGCTTAACGAAGGCAGGAAATGTTAGCTGCTCAGCCTAGCCTTGATTTGGATTCGGGCTTGGTTATCTGTATTAGAGTTGAGTGATGAACTTCGGTACCAACAGTGTTCAACGCTTAAGTGCTTCGGGTGAGCTATCGCTTCTGTCCGTCTTCTTGTGGGTATCGCGTGGCGTGGAAAGCATTTGGTCGCTATGTGAAATTTAAGAGGTGTCGAGAAGTCGTCCTGGGAGCCTCAAGTAACACGGCATTCATTGAAAGCCGTCATCTATAGATGGATGTTGGTGCCCTGCTGAATTTATGATGCCGATAAATGGTATTATCGGCATCGAGTGAAAGATTTGTAGCGTCCCAGATGTTAGCTTCAATATCACCTATCATCAGGCGCAAGGTTTCTTGCACGGAACGACTGCAATCGATATCAAAGCTTAGACCACCATTTGAGTTAAGCGCCCTTTGGATAAATTCTTTAGCAACACATCTCCAACATGGTGTTACCCAGCATCTTGCTAAACCACCAGTCGCCCAACGAAGTCTTGGCCAGCTATCGTAGTTTATCTGCGAGGTTCTTAGTAACAAAGTTTGTCATGATTGCCCTGTAACCTTTTGAATACTCAGGTTTTACTTTTAGTAAGCATGTCAAACACGACACATCGGCATCAATTTATTGGGGTACTGTAAGATTATAAAACGTCAGAAACCTTCATCTTGAGAGTCTCGACTAGATCCGGCTCTTCATATTGATATCTGTCTGGGATTTCGAGGTTGATCAGCTTGTCAGCAAACTCGGTTCCTGTGTTATCAACTATGCGCTGCGCGTGCATCCCTTCGAATACGAATACTTTGTCCGCCCAGTTTAGAAGCTCAGCTGGTACATAGTGTGCTGTTGTTCCTGGCGCATTCTTTCTTGCTTACTCCTGCAGATTTGAATTGGTGCTCGGGATACAACGTTCTGCACACATGCTCTGCAGTAAGAGATCTCTGGATGTTTGCTGTACATATAAATAGAACTTTCATGGCAGTTCACAAGATTAAGCTTAAAGCACAGTTGAGATGCTTAGGATAGATTGTATCCAGTGCACAAGCATTTCGGCGAATATTTCCTATTACTGCCTAAGGCCTGCTGTCTTTGTCGAATAATCCCTTTCCTGGCTTACTACTGTTCGATTTCACTAAGTTTTTTAGTCGGATCCCAAGAAACACGGGCTTCCCCGATCAATCACCTGCTGTTTGGTAGTTTGTTCTAGGCTTGAATATTGACGATTTGTCGGATGACTATATCTATACCAAAGTTTTTCACACCAGCTACAGCAAGAAAATCCAGTTTACTCAGTCAACAGTGCCATCAGCAGTCGATGTATTCTGTGAAGATATCACGTACTTTTTTCCGAAGTGTGAATAATACCTAACATGAAAGCAACTACCAGCCACCATTTTTTCTCGAATAAAGCTATTGGGTTGAGCTATACTAAATCTTGTTATTTCACCGTGTTGATCAAATATTACGCTGCACCCTCCTCTTCGACACTTAGTGTCAATATAGCAACCATATTCGCTGTTCACTTCTTGACTGGATATATTGATCCTCCATAAATCATCCGTGACAACAATCATTAAAACAAAAGCAGTAATTCTTAAAAAAAACTTAATATGCCGTTCTTTCGGGTATTTGGATACAACTACCATCAAGACTGCTACGCTAACCAAAAGAATAATCATGCCTTAGCTCTCCTATATAACTTGGTACAGTTAACGGATCGTTTTTCCTTGATGGGTTGTAGGATTGGCTTCGTGTAACGAATAAAAATATGTGGTAACTACAAATTCGTAATGCCCAACATAGTAACATCTGCCAACAACCGGTTCATAATCGGATATAGATTGAGGTAGGCCTATACGATAACCCTTGAGTTCGCCATTGGTTTCAAAGTACGCAACACGACCTCTTGAGTTTTTGGTTTCTACATAACAACCGTGTTCGTAATTTATATCTTTCATGGCTATGGTCACCCTCCACCACCCAAGTCCTATATAAACGACGAACATACCTAAGACCGTTTTCCGAAAAGATTTTAGAAAGGGCTTTTTTACAAATATTAGAGCATGAATCCACCATAGGAATAACATGGCCATTATTATGGTAAAAAACATGATTTGATCCCTCGCAGTTTATGGATCTCTATCCAGTGTAGCCTGTTTAAACCCTCGATGAATCCCTCCTATATGAGGGGTTTTCAATGCCGGTCGCATATAATCTTTATAATTCTCTAGTTTCATTAAGCTGATTAACTGTCTTATTATCAAGCCATATAGGAAAAACTCCTATTTTTGGTAAAAAGGTCTGGTGGTGTAGAAATAGTACTAGCCAACTGCATAATAGTACTAATGACTGTAGCTGAATGTGCTACACAGTCCATATTATTAACATGGATTAAAAATGTGTTTTCAGAGATTAGCATGTCAATGCCTAATCAGGAATGCTCCTCAATTAATGTTAACTATCCCCCCTAGGAAAAATTAATAATTTTATTGAGCAAGCAAAATGATGATAACTATCCGCAAAATAGTACAAGTAAGGTCAAACTCTCTGTCTATTTTTATTTGAACAAAGCGCATGCAATTTGAATAGTGATTTATCGTGAGACGAATTTTCTTTGGCATGGTTTGGTTAGCAATAACAACCTTTGTATCTCTTTATTGCGGAGCATTTACTGCAGGAATGGTTGAGAAGATAAAAAACCGACTCTCTCTACTGAAGAGATCGCCATTATTGTGCAGTCATTCACCAACCGATATACACTTCTCATAGTTGTTTTCTATTTTACGCTTTGTGCCGTTGGGACGAAACAAGGAAAATTTTCTGGCACAAAAAAATAGGCAGTTGTTCATATAGGGGCTAACTACCTTCGCTAACAACTTTACTCTCTCAGTTGTCAACACCAAAACATAATACTCAATGAAAACCCGGCTATTGCCGGGTTTTCATTATCCTAGACTGCTCAGTTACTTGCACAAAGCCTTGTATCGCTTGCTGCCGGCGCGTTCAGCGATACGGTTTCGCCACTGATTAATGTTGCTGTACTCGGACAGATCAAATTTGATGTCATCGCATATGCTGACAACAAATGATGTATTCAGGTCCGCCAGTGTGAAGGTGTTGCTGACGAGGTAGTCTTTGCCTTCCAGCTCGGCTTCCAGCGTGTTCAGCATGCCCGGGATTTTCTCAAAGGCTTTTTTAATCACTTCGGCATCACGGCGAGGCTCTGGCACAAACACCAACTGGATGAACGCCTGAATCATCGGCACTTGCAGATCAGCGACAGACCAGATGCTCCACTGGCTGACGAGGCCGCGTTCTTGGGCGGTTGTGCCCAGCAGTTCAGGTTTATAGGCATCAGCGATGTAGTTATTGATTGCCAATGATTCCCAGATCGTGAAGTCACCATCAGTTAATGCAGGCACTTTTCCGTTACGGTTAATCTTCAGAAAGGCTTCAGATTTGTGCTCTCCGGCACTGAAATCGATCGACTTCGTTGTGTAGTCGATGCCTGCCTCTTCAAGGCACCAGAAGCAGCGGCCAGCACTTGATTTTGGGCTACCGTAAATTGTGATCATGACCTTTCCCTATGGCTAGTATATGTTGGGTATACGTGGCTGTAGTATTTAGCGAGGCGGCATCTTAGCACAAAGCGTGTGACCTAAAAGGCGCGTGGGCAGATCTTGATGCTCAAGCGATCTCATTGACCAGTTGTTCGACGTGGCAGCGACACTCCGCACAGCGTGGTTGCAGGCCATGAACGGCAAAAATCTCACGGTATTCCTCCTCCCCAAACGCGATCGCTTCTGCAATGTCGTCCACATAGAGGTCATTACAGGTACATACCAATGAGGGATCTTCTGCTTTACGTTCGGTGTCCATTGCCCTGCTCTACTGATCAGTAAATTTGGGCCGATTGTAGGTGTCAGGAGATTCTGGGAATAGCGAATTTAATGCACGTAAAGATGAATCCGCTGCAACCTGATCTGTATGCCACGGCTAATAGGCATCTGCCAAATGATCTATCGGCTTACTGGCTGCAGATTCGTGGCGTTCCACTCGGGAGGTGTGCAGATATTGAGAGGTTGTATCAATACTGTCGTGTCCGGCATCCGCCTGCACATGAGACAGTGGTCTCCCATTGATATTGATGTCGTGGGTAATGCCGGTATGACGGATGCTGTGTGGCGTCATCTGTCGCATTTCCAGTGCATCTTGGGTCATGCCGTCTTTTTCGGCGGCGTTGGCTGCATGATTGAACAGATCGTTGAGTTCTTCGCGTAACTGCCGGATACCCAGATTTGCGTTCAACAAGCCAGCGTCACGCCCTCGTCCCGCTGCTCGGTGGCGTACAAATAGAGGGATCTCCTCATTGGGTGCGGGCAGATCGGTCAGATTCAGGAATCGACGGTAACGCTTTAGCGCTTTTAGCAGCAAATGTGATACTGCAACCGTACGCTTTTTACCGCCTTTGCTGCGCGGGATATGAAACCCCCATACGCCGGTTTTATTGTCGCGCCGGAACTGCCCCATCACCGGTGAAAAACCAGGGCGCGCGGCAGCTTCGGAGATGCGTAGATAGCAACAATACATCAGGCTGATCAAAAATAGCGTACGTTCGTGTTCATCCTGGTGGCTTTTTGCGAGATTCTCGGCGGTTGAGATCACGTATGACCATTGCAGTTCAGTAAATGAACGCATCTCCTCGTCATCTTCATGCATCACCCGGTTTTGCGTGCCTGATTTAAAGCGGCCATTTTTCATGAGCATCATTGCTGGATTGCGCTCAGTGTACTCTTCGTTGATCAGATAGCTGAAGAATGCGGACAAAATCGCCAGTTTGGTTTTCAGGGCTTTGTCTGTAATCCTGTATGGCTGCTCAGTGCCTTCTAACTTTTTGCCCAAAAAGGGTCGCCATAAAGGGTTGGGTACCCGTTCCTGCAGATCTTTATCAACTACGAACTGGGCCACATTGCGATATGCCACCAGCTCGATTGGAGGTTGTGTGCAGTAATCGATATATCGCATCAATACGCGCCGGCTAACATCTGCGACGGATATGCCTTCCACATCAAATGCCCAATGCAAAAATGTTGTCAGTTCACTGCGATAGGTTTTGTAATTGTTCTCGCTGTGGCGCTGTTCAAGCAACCAATCCACGGCGTACTCATACACTAATGCCGCATCGTTAACGTGCTTCATTGTTATGTTGGCGATGTATTGATTGACGACGGCATTGCCATCTTCCAGATATTGGACGGAGTCGAATAAGGGGGTTGCTTTAGGATTGTTGAACATAGTATTCGCCAGCGAAGAGTGGTTTTTATATCTTAGCAAAAACAAATAGATGCGATGACTATTTAAACTACATAATACAATTATTTCTATGCGGCGCGCCCTATATGGGCTTCTTTAAAAAGTATGTCACATAGCCTCTAATTTAGAGGCTTTTCATCAGCATAGGCATCAGCGTGTAACGCCAAGTCTTCAGCTAAACAGGGCTGCATCATTTTCAATTTTTCACGGCCATTGTGAGTATTGGGGGCGGTATCGCGCATTAGCGGCGGTTATTGCCTTATTGATCCAGAAATTTTCAAGATCGTTTGCGAAACAGCTTTATGATGAGAAATTTCATACACCTTTCAATAGAGATGCATTGGGCAATCCCTTACCACAGCCTTATAGCGGGCGATTTGCGTTTAATCGCTTAGCTATTCTCATGTGTTTCAACACATAACTATCACCTGCGCTAATGATCTTCACCGAACCATTGAGTAGAACTCATTTGGGCGGCGCAAGAAAGTGCTACTGTTCGTGCGAAAAGTACCAACTGTATACATATGTTTACACTAGTGTTAACTGCAGGAAGCGGACTAAAAACAGTGGTGTATCCGTTTGTTATGTTTTTTCAGTTAACGGAGCTTCGTTATGTATCGTTCTGCCTGGGCTAAAGTCCTTTTATTATCAGCAACACCTTTACTCTTCCCGATGGAATCTTTAGCACGGAGCGACAATGCATACGGTGTTAACGCACCGTTTGGAATCAACGAGTTACCACCGGGGATTTTAAAGAAGCAACTGGAAGATCTGTCTCCTGCCGCGCAAAAGCGTGCATTAGGCTGGATGCACCGTTTTAGCTTTACCGAACAAGATGTGCCAGCACTGCGCGTTGATCAAAGCGGTGGTGTTTTTTATGAAGACCCGGTTTTCGATGGCATTGATCCGGCGCCATCTTCTACCCCATCACTGTCTGAAGTTACCCACGCTGAGGCGTTCACACTGCACAGTAAACCCGGAGCGTCGCGGGTCGTTTATCTGGATATGGATGGTCATGTGGTGAGCGGGACTATCTGGAACGGCTCTGCAGATCCACTCTATATGCGTCCTTACGACAGTAACGGTGACGAATCTTCATTTAGTCAAACAGAGCTGAATGAGATTGCGGAAACCTGGAAGCGAGTTGCAGAAGACTTTGCACCTTACGATATCGATGTTACCACCGAAGAGCCCCCAGCGTTTGGGGCTAATGTCGGTCATATTCTGGTGACCCGTAAAGCGGATGAGAACAACCGCAACATATATAACTGCAGCTGTGGTGGTGTCGCTTATGTCGGCGTATGGGGAAACAGTAACTTCCCCTATTACCAGCCCGCGTTGGTTTTCCTGGATGGAGTCGGTGGCCCGCACAATATATCCGAAGCAGCCTCTCATGAGCTAGGACATAACCTATCGCTATCCCATGACGGAAATAGTAGCACTGGCTACTACGGAGGCCATGGTTCCGGGAATACCGACTGGGGGCCGATCATGGGTGTGGGTTACTATGCCCAGGTGTCTCAGTGGAGCAAGGGCGAATATGCTGATGCAAATAACACGCAGGATGATCTGCAGCTGATTGCAGATCGCCTTACCTACCGTACGGATGATCACGAAGATGTTAATTTCTCCGGGGCCACTCCGTTAGTGATTACGGGAGGGACTTCTGTTAATGCGACCAACCCCGTCACGGACCCCGCCAATACCGATCCTTCGAACAAAGGGATCATAGAAGATCGAACGGATGTAGATCTGTTCTTTATGGACGTTGGGGATGGCACGATTAATCTAAGTGTGACACCCGCGTGGGCTGACGCCTTCGCGTCTCAGTCACGTCGCGGTATGAACCTGGATGTTAAAGCGGTGCTCTATGATGAGTTTGGCTATGAAGTTGCGCAAAGCAACCCGCTCTCTGATACCTACGCCACTATCAATGTAGGTGTTGCCGCAGGACGCTACATCCTGTCAATCGAAGGTGTTGGCGTAGGTGATCCACTGACAAATGGTTATACCGACTACGGAAGTCTGGGTCAGTATTTCATCACGGGTTCTGTACCGGAAGATTCGGTATCGACCACACCACCCACTGCGCCAACGGATCTCTCAGCTGTACAGTCGGGTGATGCTAACATCGCCCTGAACTGGACCGATCCACTGTCTACCGCTGAAAGCAATGAAGCGGGATACCGCGTGTATCGTCAGATAGATGGTGGCAGTTTCGTGCAAATCTCCACGCTGCCCAGAGATAGCTCAAGCTTTTCAGATAACAATCTCGCCTCCGGGGCGTATGTTTATCAGGTTGAGGCCTATAACAGCGCGGGCTTCTCTACTTCAAACAGCACCATAGCGATTGTGATCAGCGTGCCTTCTACTGCATCTGCTACATCTGAAAATACTATGATGGGCAGTATTGTTAGTGGCTCTTACCAAAGCACGGTTAATGTGTCTGGATATGAGCGCATCTCTGAACAACATCAGGGAGGAAAGCCGCGGAATCGTGTTAGCCAGATGGAGCACTTTTGGACCGTGTCGGGCATTGCCCCTGCCGCATCCGTCACGCTTGATGTTGACGCTACGGCACCCGCAAACAGCGATGGCGATGACTTTGCGCTGGCCTACTCTACTGACGGCAGCAACTATCAGCCATTTGGCATGCTGAGTAACGGAACGGGGCGTCAGGTCATCTCCGCATTGCTACCTGCAGGCACCTCTGGCTCTATATTTATCCGGGTTAATGATACCGATCGCACTGCCGGGAACGGACAGAACAATTATCTGGACGTATACCAAATTGTCGTCACTTCTGCGGGCGAGCCAGGCGACTTGCCGCCAACAGTCACTATTAGTGAACCAGCAGACAACACCACTGCTGATGCGGGTGATTGGCTGATTTTCTCTGCGACAGCAAGTGACAGTGAAGACGGCGACCTATCCGGCGGCGTGAGCTGGAGCTCCAGCCTTGATGGCAATCTCGGTCAGGGTGCATCAGTGCAAACATCAACGTTGTCTTTAGGGGCTCATGTGATTACAGCAACCGTCACTGATTCCGCAGACAACAGTGACAGCGATACGGTGAACGTCACCATTAGCGACCCTTTGCAGAACAATGCGCCGGTCGCAAATACGGATAATGCGAGTGTCGATCAGGACAGTAGCGTTGTTATAAGTGTGTTGAGCAATGATACCGATGCTGATGGTGACAGCCTGACCATTGGATCGGTCACACAAGGTACTAACGGTAGCGTGACCAACAATGGCAGCACCGTGACCTATACGCCAAATGCTAGTTTTGTGGGCAGCGACAGCTTTACCTACAACGTCAATGATGGTCAGGGAGGTAGCGATACCGGAACCGTGAATGTGACCGTTAATCCGACAGGTGGTGCGGTGCTCACAGTCACTGACGTCACACCGAATACTGTTGGTGTAAATCAGCAAGTTGAGGTGACGATTGTGGGTACGGGCTTTACGCAAGGAGCGAGCGTAAGTTTCCAGAATGGTTCAGGCCCCGCGCCCTCTGCATCAGGTGTGGTTGTAGTGAATAGCACGACTATGACAGCCAATGTCTTCGTTAAAGCTGGTGGGCCTCGTCGTAATCGTACATGGGATGTTGTGGTGAACAACGGCAGCAGTGCTACCTGCAGTGGTTGCATTACCGTAACGCCTTAATCGCTCGTTTTAGTCCTTTCAGACAAATACCCGGTCCAGAGCAATCTGGCCGGGTTTTTTTATGGTTGATTTAACTAGCCCATACCTGCTGTATGGGGCGTTGGCGTTTCGTTGTACTTTCACATACGTCATAAGGCGGTCTCCAGCTCATGGACTTGCGTGTTATTCGCGCTGGAAAAAAACCTTTTATTCACACCCATATTCGGTCGGGATCTCCCGATCAAAACTCGCACAACAAGTTTGTGGTTGCTGCATCACATGATCCCTAATCACTGCTAAGCTGAAGGGGTTTGAGTATTCGGGTGTAACGGTGAGGGATCCAGCGTGACAAAGAGGCGACAACCAAGTGCGAACATGGAACCTGATTCTCGGGTGTTGAACTCCTCTACTTCTGGGCTTGCGTTCCCACTGCATAAGCGCCCCAAAAAACGTTGCTGGATGGGTGTGCTAGCGGTCTTCATTGGCAGTCTGTCTGTCGCCGTATACATCCATCGTCCTGCAACCACGCATTCGTTTACAGATATTAGCGCTGAGCAATGGCTAAAAGCGGGTAAAAAAGTCGTTAACCATGCCATGAACGGCGTGGATTATGCGGTTGCAGCGATAGACGCGATGGACGCAACGTTGTCAGCTATGGCAGAGCATAAAACACCGCAATTGATTTCAGGGCTGCCTGTGGTCGCAACGAAGCACTTGGCAGGTAATGCACAAGACACACTGGACACCGTTACCCAATTCTCCCGCCGCGTGCGACAGGATGTCCCTGAAATGCCCCCTCACGCCCATCGCTTCCTGAATAGGACGGAAGCTTATCTGCGCACTGGCGGCGAAGATATCGAACAAGCCAGTGCATCCATCAGTGAGGCGTACGAGAGAAAACACCGGCAAAACGTTGAGCAGGCGCTGGATGACTTGTCTGACAAATCTGCCGTTTGGTGGCAAGAACATTGGTTGGCGGTTAAAACCTTTGTTCTCAGTAAAGTTCAGAGATAGAAATCTACAAACAGGTCGTTCAAGAACATCTCAGGTCGCGCTTGGAGAGGGCTGCTACACACATCCCTGCTCCAAGAAACATGGGTGCTACTGCGTGGCGGCCCCTGCGAATTTGGCTAATGCGCCCTTCACTTTGCCGATCACAGCATCGCAGCCTTCGATGTTGTGGCGTTCTTTCAGGTATTCCGGATCATTGTATGACAACCAGGTCTGGCCTTTTTCGTCTTCCCAGATCAGCGCTTTCTGTGGCAGATCCAGTGCAGTTGTCTGGCTGCACAACATCAGGGGGGTGCCGACTTTTGGATTGCCGAAGATCACAACTTCGGTTGGTCGCAGTTCCAGGTTAGCTTTTTTAGCACCTTCTGCATGATTGATACGGGTGAAAACTGTCATTCCTTTATCGTTTAACACAGACTCAAGTTTATCTGCGGTTGTCGCCACGTCGTGTTTGCTCTGTACCGTGATGATACCGTTGTCAGCCATTACAGGCGCGGAGATCAGAGCGGTTAGTGCCAGGCCAGTCAGTTGTTTACGCATGATTAGACGTCTCTCATGATTAGGTTAACGCCAGGATGGCGGATAGCTTGCATATTCGAACTCGCGCGATCATAACTCTGGTGCCTGAAACAAGGCTGAAAGTCTCAAAAACGCAGCGAATTACTACACACGGGGTTAACTATCAATGCGGTACCAGTGTCCGCTGGGTCGACCGATACTGATCCAGTCATAACGAAGATCATCACGCCGGTGCAGCCACTTATGACGGCTGTCCAGTATCCAGCCTTCGACCGATAGCACCACATGGTCGCCTCCGTTCTCGGTGCGTACGTAGACTAAATCTGATGGAATCCCAATGGTTTCCAGCCGGTTCCGAACCCAAAGCGCAAAATCCTCACAATCACCTTCAAGGCTGGCCGTCCAATAGTCATTGAGCTGGTATCGGCTCTGGTCACTGACATAGCGGTGTTTGGCATGCGCTTCATCAAGCACGTTCTGCAGGGTGTCTTGCAAAGACCAGCAGTGGCCGCCTCTATTACGCAAGTCGGTACAGCCACCCAGTGGAGGTACAGGATCGCCAATACGAAATGGCGTGGGGGCGTTTGTCATACATCCCGTGAGCAGTACGCTGAATAAGGCGAGGGCTAGTTTCATATCGCACCCAGTGCGTTGGCGTTCTGGGTGGGTCACGTGCAGTCAGCAACATTCCCTTTTGCATCGATCTGGTGAGTGTGTGACCTGCCGGTTGAGCGCCGGAGTTCCTGATCTGTAAATAGATCGAATTCTGTTGGTGTTAGCGGTAAGTATAGCGTGCGGGTATCTGAGGATGCGGATCTGAGGTGTATAGACTGGCGGACTGGGGGAATGCCCCCAGCCCACTTGGTGTGTTGCTCGCCCTATTCCCGCAGTCGGAACTGGCTTTCAAGTTGGCTGACCCCTAAGCCATTCATTTTCTTCACTTGAATCTGAGTAGAGATCCGTTCCTTCATCGCTTCGATATGGCTGATCACACCAATCATCTTTCCGGACGCATTCAGACTATCTAGTGCATCCAGTGCGGTATCCAATGTTTCAGCGTCCAGTGTCCCGAAGCCTTCATCCAAAAACAGTGAATCGATACTGGTTTTTTGGCTGACAAGATCGGATAGCGCTAGCGCCAATGCGAGACTGACAAGAAAGCTCTCACCGCCTGAAAGCGTTTTGGTATCGCGCACAGCATCGCCCTGCCATGTATCCAATACTTGAAGTTCCAGGGCTTCCGATTGCTTGCGCTGTAACAGATAACGGCCGTGCAAACGGTCCAGCTGTTTGTTGGCAAGATACACCAGATGATCCAGTGTCAGGCCCTGAGCAAAGCGGCGGAACTTGTCCCCTTTTTGTGAGCCGATCAATGCGTGCAGGTAGGCGATGTCGTCATACTGTTCCTGACTCCGTTCTATCTCGGCAAAGAGTTCAGTCTGATTGATGCGGCGTTGCTGATCATCATCGATGCTGCGTTTTACTTCACCCTGCTGTTTGCTGTTATCAAGCTGCTGGGTGGTCACCAGCGTCAGGCGTTCTTCGACTTGTGCCGCCGGAGTCTGAAGCCATTGCTGTTGCTGATCGCCACTTTGCAGTGCGTTGAGTGTTGCATCGGCTTGTTCTTTTAAGGCTTGTGCACGCTCTAGCTGGCTTTCCAGTTGTTTCTTCAGCGCAACCAAGCGACTGCGCTCCTCTTCAGGTAGCAGTGCAGCTTCGAAAACCTGCTGGGATTCAAATGGACTGTTGTTCAAAAGCGCTTGCCAGTCCTGCTCTTGCTGTGTCAGATCTCCATTGAGTTCGGTCAACTGTTGTTGCGCGCTATTGAACTGTCCGCTCAGATGTTGCAACTGTTGTGTTGTTTGCTGATGCGCGTGCTGTGCCTGCTGATAACCGGTATCGGCATGCTGGCAATGTTGCAGCATCCGCTGACGTTCAACTTCTACCTGTTTGTCACCAAACAAAGTCTGGCGTTGCGATTGTTTATCGCTCAGCTGCGCGGAGATCTGTGTTAACTGCTGGCTGTGTTCTGATAGAGCATTACTTAAGCGTTGTGAGTCGTCTTCCAGTGACTTTATGTCAGATAAAAGCCCTGTCAGTGATTTCTGATGCTCTAAGCTTTGCTGATATGATGTTTGCCATTGGGATGCTGCATGATGTCGCTCGTTCAGCCATGGATCAATCTGATCCAGTGATGGCATCGTCTGCCCTAACGCGTGCAGCTGGGTATTAAGCTGGCCTTCAAGATCATCGCGTTGTTGCTGCAACGCTGTTAACTCAGTCTGCAACTGGCCTGTCTGTGTGACGGCGTGATCATGCTGCTGACGGTTCAGTGCAATCTGATGGCTACTGTTATGTGCTTCACGCTCTGCGGTCGCCAGTTCATTCAATGAGGCTTGGGTGCGTTGCTGCAATTGTTTTAGCTGGCTTTGCTGCTGATTCAGATGCTGCATGCGTTCATGGCTATGCTGCAAGAAACCGTTGAGCACGGCAGGATCACCGATCAATAGCTGTACGTTTAATTCTGCGGCGATTTGCTGCCAACGTGCGGTGATTGCGTGGGAATCAGACTCCACGGCAGCGTAACGTTTAGTTTTCTCTTCCAGGGTAACTTCGTCTTTATGAAGTACGTCCTTTTGCGCTTTAGCCTGTTGCTCGATAGCCTCCATCTCAGACTGAAGCTGCTGCTGACGCTGTTCGGTCTCCGACAGATTGAGCGCTTGATAGGTATCGATCAGTGGGTGCTCAGCCGAACCACAAAGCGGACACGGCTCATGGGGTTGCAGTTTGGCGCGCTCCACCGATAGGTCAGCGATACGCTTTTCCTGCTCAATCAGCGTATCGACATCTTTTCGGTGATTGAGTTTCTGCTGATACTGTTGGCGCAGCACCTGTATCTGTTGCTGTTGAGTCTGTATTGCCGCACTCAGAGTTTGTTGCTGAAGGCCCAGATCAGACTTTTCTGTACTCAAGCTTTGAAAGCGTTCAGACAAGTTTTGCAGCTCAAGTCGAAGCCCTTGCTGCTCGTTCAGCATACGCTGTTCTTGTTCCAGAGCGGTTTCATCGTTACCGGCTAAAAGCTGCGCAGATTCTGTCTCAAGCGTGTGTAATGCAGTTTTACAATCGGTAACACGTTGCTGAGTACGTTCGACATCGTGCTGTAACGACCCTTGTGCAGCACTGAGTGCCTGAATATTGTCATTGAGCGCTAACAGATTCTGCTGACGCTCTTGGGTCTGAGTTTGCAATTGATTGAGCTGATCAAACTGCGCCTGCCAGCGTGGTAGCTGCGCGGCTAGCTGCTCGTCTTGAGCATGTGTCTGAAGGTAAACGCTTAACGTGTTGAGTTCCGCCTTCAGCACTGTTTCCTGGGATCGCTGCGTGTTAAGTCTTACTGTGGTGCTGGAAAATTCCTGTTCGGACTTCTGCTTTTCCGCATTCAGTCGATTTTGTTCGGCGGACAGCTGCTGACATTGGTTGTCCAGCGGAACGATCTGTTCATTGAGCAAGGTTTCCAGCGCTTGCTGGTCATGACGTGCGGTCTTTAACGCCTCTTCATGACTGTTCAGCGATAGTTGGGTATTGGCAGCGCTCTGCTCGGCGCCTGTCACGCCCGCTTTAAGCGCCGTGACGGATTGTTGCGCTGTTGCCTGTTTAGAGCGAATCGTTTGCAACAGATAAAACGGTGTGCGCAATGTTTCAGCAGGTTCCGCCTGAGCCAGCCGGGTCAGCGAGGCCTGCTCCTGATGCAAGGTCTGTTGTGATTGCTGCAGACTGGCGTGTGCATCGTTGGCGCTACGCTGCGCGGCCAGATAGTGCTCCCACCATGCTTTGTGGGCCTGCCATTGCTGGCGCTGCTGTTCGAACAGGGCTTCCTGTGCAGTCAGTTCCCGTTGACGGTCAGCCAGCGCTTCGAGTTGCTCGGCACTGAGCAGCTCTACACCCTCTGCACGTGCTTTGAGTTGTGCCAGTTCACTTTTCTGCAGGCTGAAATGTTCGTGCACTTTCTCGGAAATCAGGCCGTATATTTCAGTGCCCGTCAGTTCTTCCAGCAGTTCAGCACGATCATTGGCATCGGCGTTTAGAAATGCTGCGAACTGGCCCTGAGACAGCATCATCGATTTGGTAAAGCGGGCAAAATCCAGACCGGTAATCCGTTCGATCAGCTGGTTCTTCTTTTTTACCTGCGAGGCGATGATTTTTCCATCGTCCAGGCCTGCCAGCTCCACCTTGGCATCCTGCAGGTTTCCGTCGGCCTGATCACGGGAGCGGCGCTGACTCCAGAATGCACGGTAAGCGGTGCCTTTTACGTCGAACTCCACTTCAGCCAGTGCATCAGCAGTTCCACGGGTCATCAGCTCGTTGCTGGATTTCGAAATGTTATTCAGCCGAGGCGTACGGTGATACAGCGCAAGGCAGATCGCATCCAGAATGGTGGTTTTACCCGCACCCGTCGGACCGGTAATCGCAAACAGGCCGTTATCCGCAAACGGGGATTGGGTGAAGTCGATCTTCCACTCGCCTTTAAGGGAGTTGATGTTCTTCAGACGCAGACTGAGGATTTTCATGCGTTCACCTCCTCTTCCTGATCAGACGAACTGACCTCTTCCATGATGCTGCGAAAGCGTGTGCGGATGCGTGTCAATCGCTCACCTTCACTTTCGCCGTCGAATGTTTCCTGCGCCAGACGCCGCTCGAACACCTCTTCGGGTGTCAGTTCCGCCAGTGTCTCCTTCTCCTGCCGCTCAATCTGAGCCTGTCGGTTGCTGCGGGCACGCCTCAGCTGGAGCACTTCTACGTTCATATCGGCGGTCATGGCCTGAATGCGTTGTTGCAAATCGTTCAGGTAGTCCTGTGTATCTACTTCGATGCATAACCAGACAGGCTTATCATCCAGATGTTCTGATAGTAGGTTTAACTCGCGCTCTATGGTCTCCAAATCTCCCTTGATCACCTGCATCGGTTGAAACAGCGGGACCAAAATGGGAGTGATCTGATTGAGCGTGCCGTCAGTAAACTCTGCCATCAGCACCTCTTTCTGCGTGCCGAGCTCATCGAAACTGAGCGGAATCGGCGAGCCACAATAGCGAATATGTTCCGACTGAGCGACGATCTGCGGGCGATGAATATGACCCAACGCGATATAATCTGCAGGCGGAAATGCACTGGATGGCACTGCCTCAAGACTGCCGATATAGATATCACGCACTGACTCGGAGCTTTTGACGCCCATCGCAGTGAGGTGGCCGGTCGCAATAATAGGGACGTCTGCGGATAACTCTGTACGTTTTTTCTCAGCCAGCGCATACAGAGAGGCATAGTGATTTTTGATCGCCTCCCCTAATGCTTGCTGCTTCTCAACGCCAGACTCATCGGCCTGACTGGTGACTACATCACGGGGGCGAATATATGGGATCGCACACAGGATAGCCCCGGGATTACCCTCTTGATCATTCAGCACGATGATCTGATCATCGGCGTTGTTTTCAACACGCGCGACAACCCGTGTATTCAGATACGCCAAAAGCTCTCGGGATTCGTTGAGTGTAGATACCGAATCGTGATTGCCTCCCAGAATAACCAGCTGGCAACCGAGCTTGTTCATTTCCACCACAAAACGGTTATAGATCTCGCGGGCATAACTTGGGGGTGCACCGGTATCAAAGATGTCTCCAGCGACAATCACCGCATCAATCTGCTGTTCACAGATCCGATTCAATAACCAATTGATAAAAGCCAGATGTTCGGCCGCACGGCTTTTGGTAATAAAGTGCTGGCCTAAGTGCCAGTCAGAGGTGTGCAGAATGCGCATCAGTTGTGCTCAGAATTCCATCTATGCAGGTTTTGGAGGGTCGCAGGCAATACTAACAGTGTCCTTCTCTGTGCTCCATGTGGTTGTCGTCTTTCTGTCTTCAGCCGCGGGCTGAGCGTTGATAATAAAGATCACCATCTACAATAAATTACATTCTTTATGGTTTGTAACATTCTGTTTTATATATATTTTATAAAATTATTTCGACCTCTTTGCCTCCTTGTAAGTCTCGTCGTTACAGGCTCCCGAAAGGATTGTTCAATATTTGCACATGAAACCTTGTGAAATTTTAATGTTTCTCTACCTATGCCAAACCTAAATGCGGCCGATACCCAAAGTTCAGGCAGTGCGAATACTAAGGATATGGATATGAAATTGGACTCAGCAGGTTTGCAGAATGCAATCACCAACCAGCTGTCCAGCTTGAGAACGCAGTCCCAGCCGGCAGATGACAGCAGCAAGACGCAGATGCTGTCTGGCAAAACGCGCACAGATACGGTGTCGCTATCAAATACAGGCCCTACCTTTGGAGAAAGTGAGTACATTGCTTTTGAAGGAGATGTTCATGTACTCATTGTCGAGCGCTCAGAGAAAGCCGGCCGCATGGAGTCAGTGCTCGATCGGTTGTCTGACACTCAGCAAAATACGCTGATTGACACTGACCTGATTCAGGATGAAGGCTTCTTAGCGTTAGCAGAAGAACTTAATGATGACGAACTGAGTAAGCTGGCCAACGGAATTGAAGGCCTGCGTACGCCGCCACAACAGAGTGGATTCACTGCCGAGTTATCTGCAGGCAAGAATACTGAAAATCTTATCGCAACACTCACCGGCCTCAATGGAGAGACGCGCAGTCGTGTGTTGGATGAGGTGGATCGTCATGCAGCTAAAATCCCGCCACGAAATACATCTGAAACCTATCAACCTACGGGCCAGCTCTCCCCGCCCAGAGGCGCAGCACCTGCGGATGATCTGCACAACTTTGTGCAAACGGTTACCCATGTGGGGGATGTCGCCAAAACCTTAGACACCCTTGCGCAGTTTAGTGATAGCCAGCAATCAGATGTGTTACACGTTTTCGGAAAGGATGCTGAACTCGGCAGTCGTTTAGCAGAACAACTATCTGATCGCAGCAAAACCACTAAAGATACCACCCTGAACTATCTGGGCGGCCTCGCCGCAAAAGCGGATCCGTATCTGAGTGCGATGACTCAGGCAGTCGTACCTCCTGGAGAAGATCATTACGCCGTTCCTCAGCACGACAATCTCTCCTCTGATACGTTAATGGGCATGATTGAAAGCTCCGTGGGTATGCTGGAGAACTACGATTTTAGTGATGAGCAAGTGACTCAGATGAGTACGCAGCTCAAGGCAATGGATGCCAGTGATCAGCGCGCTTATATTGCCATCACGGAAACCGGACTGGACCAGTTAATCGGTGCTGATAGCCAGCGCCCAGCTGATATGGAAACCAACGAAGAAGTTATGGCGACGGTTGATGCACTGCGCAGTGATGTGACGGTGCGTGAGACCGTATTTATGGCCCGTATGGGGGAGCAGCGTGACACTGGCAGTGATGAAGATCGCAATTACTATCAAGTTAAACAACCGGGAACCGGTGAACGTGATCAGGAAACACTGATCAAAGTATTGGCGACCGATGCCTGGGTAAATCGAAACAATGAGGATGTAGACCTCTCCACCCGTGCGATGCATCTGGCCGAAAACCTGACAGAGCTGGGCGCAGATGCGCGTGACCAGCAGGTACATGACCTGAATCGGCTGATTCAGCAACAAGTCCCTTTGATTGAGTTATCAGATGACTATCTGCAAAAAGATACGCAGGATTTTCAGGCGCGTACCAATGCACTAGCGACAACGCAAGATATGGAAGCATTACGTGACGCCGAACAGGCTGTCATCCCAGAGCAACGAGAAGCATTTTGGCAAGCCGCCAGCATGGCGGGAGACGAAGTAGATCAGTTAGTTGAACTACTCAACAAGACGCCAGCGGATATGGGTGAAAAGATGTTGAGTTTCCTGTCTGAGGAAGCCGAGCAGATTCAAAATGGCGAGAAAACCGATGAGCAAGGCCGCGAAAGTGTGCACGAACTGATTAACTTCTTTGAGTCCAATCTGGAGACTGATGATCGTCAACGCTATCTGGAAGGTTTATAACGGAGTGGTTGTCATACCACTCCACGTTGATGTTTAACTAACCGTATCGACCAGACACGTCATGATACAAGCTTAATTAGCCCGGACAGTTTTTTGCGGTGATCCGGAAAAACAACTTCGTCGACAAAGTGACGATCTACGCCCATGTGATCGATCAGCACGCCGGCAAGCAGCGAGCGCATATCAAGGGTCGGCTTCAGATCTCTGCCTTTGTACAATTGGTCAGGTGACAGTCCAGGCCAGTCTGCGATCACCTGCCCTCCTTTAACGCCGCCCCCTAGCAGCATGGCTGCCCCACCGACTCCGTGATCACTGCCTCCCGTACCATTGACCGCCACCGTGCGGCCAAACTCGGTGACAACAACGACACAGGTGTCTTTCCAGGTACTGCCCATCTGTTCTTTAAAGCTACCGAGAGTGTTATCAAGCGCTTTAAACTTACGCGCCAGTTTGCCGGACGCTGCACCTTGATTGGAATGGGTATCCCATCCGCTACTTTCAACGACTGCAACACGCGGGCCGTCCGGCTTGATGAGGAATTTTGCTGCGGCTTTGGTCGCCGTCGCCAGATTATTCGCACGCATATGTTTGGTGGAATTCCCCATCATTGCGTCGGTATTTATCGCGGTTTGCAGTTTGGGTCCGAGCACAACATCTTCGTCGTACAAGGCCATCAAGCGTTCAAACGTATCGGAGTCGGGATCAGGAAGCTTGTCTGGAGCCCAGGAGCCTACAGGCTGTTCTCCACGTAGTATTCGGGGAACCGACGTTCCAAGAGCATAGGCGATTTGGTCAAACGATCTCGTGTCATCAACACCGTGCAATGCACGGTAGAGCCAGCCCGATGAATTTCCACGTGGGTTTGTTAATCCGGTTTCCAATACATCTTGTGCATCGAAATGGGAGCGTTTCATATACGGTGGGGCAATCGCCTGAATCGCCAGAGCTTCACCCTTCCCGTACATATCAGCCACGCATTCAAATGCCGGATGCAGGCCAAAAAATCCATTTAGATCAATAGCGCCTCCCGCATCGCCTGGTGTCGCCAAGGCTAGCGTGCTCCGGACGGATCTGTATGCAGGGTCACCTATCGGAGGAATGGCTGCGAGGCCATCCATGCCGCCCCTAAGTATCAGTACCACTAAACGTGGATCCCGCGGTGCTACTGCACTTAACGTCAACGGCGACATGAATCCCAGTGTCAGTGCCGCCGATGCCTTTATGAAATCACGACGATTCATCTTTTATCTCCACTGGAAATCAGGTGACGCGAACAGCAAAGCAATTGCCTGAGAGGGGCTTTCCGCCCGAGACATTGCCACACGCAAAGTATCTGAGTCTGGGGGCAGCAATTTTTCGATGGTTTGATTTGCGAACACAGGATCAATCCCGCTATTGAGACCAATTGCCAATGCCCATTCGATACGTTTTTTAAGGGCATCGGGAGCAGTCCAGTGAGTGGCCGTATCAGGCCAACCTTTCGGGGAGCTCGCTGAAAACGGTACCTGTCCCATACTTTCTAACCCACTACTGAGACTGCGGCTCAGCCGTTTATCTGCAATAGAGACCGGTAGCACGCGCAGAATCGATAGCACATATTCATAGGGCGTTTTGAATTTACGATGGGAGGGCTGCCAGATCAGGTCCATCTCGATCAATGCTCGGTGCAGTGTGGGTAAATGCCCATCTGTGTCGAGATAGGTTTGAGTCAGAAGATTGATAGCCTCTTCAGGCGGCTCATCTGCGATAAAGTGGCGCGCTAGTTTCGTCGCGACAAAACGAGCGGTAGATGGGTGAAGAGATAAGTCCTGCAATGCGCTCTGGCCTTGTTGAACATCCTCTTGTAGGTAGTCCTTTCCCATCAAGCGATGAGCGCCGGGCTCATGCATGCGTTGCGAAAAGAAAAATGCACCGGGCTCAGCACCAAATTTTGCCAGTCGTTTGCCACCTACGGTCCAACCCGTAATGATATTCGCCAGCGCTATTACATCCCGCTGGTGGTAGCCACCATCAACACCTAACGTATGAAGTTCAAGAATTTCGCGCGCAAGGTTTTCGTTGGGGCCGACCTTCCGTTTCTTTCCCGCACTCGAATTAGGACCGATCGAACGAATGTTATCAAGATAGGTGAGCATAACCGGATGTTTAACGACTGCGTTCAGCATGCCACCGAAGTGACCATTAAGTCTGGATCGGATCGCTTCGTTTTCATAACCTACACAGGCCGTTGATATTGCATTTTTGCCTTTGCACGATACCGTAAAATGATTGCTGTAAAACTGCACCAGACGTTCTCGAAAAGGCGTGTTCGTTGTCTGGGCATAGCTAAAACGCTGGAGGAGCTGTTGTTCTGTGATTTTGCGTGCCTGACGGCGAAGCTGCTTGATCTGCTGATCGCTACTTTTACTGATACCGCCGCTGCCTGAGCCTGCGCGTTTAAGCTTTCTGATTTCATCAAAAATCGCCTTGCGCTCAACCAGACTCCGACGGCTGCTGGGCACCTGAGGTCCGTGATCTTGAACCGTGGGCTCAATCTGGCTCAGTAGCCAATCGTTAGGCGAATCACCCAAGGCTTGCAGATCTTTGAAGGATGGGCCAAGACCGAAACGGGTCATCGCGACATATTGCTGCTGGGTTATCACTTCGCCCTCTCATTCATCCGAAACACTCCAGAGTTTGCACACATATCTACTGATCATCCTACATGGCTTACCAATAAACATCGCGAATATCAGATGAAAGAAATGTAAAGATTAACCTATATCAGAATCTACGAATTAATCTGACTGATTGCTTAACGTTTTTTAGGTATTCTGGCGGCTTAAGTGTGGCGAGGGCCCGAGGATCTATTGCGCATAATGGTGCAACGACACCTTGATTCGGTCCCGCCTTCCAGACATGTCTATTGATTGAAACTGAACTATGAACTTTGAGATTCTCCAGGAACGCTTCTTTTCGCTGCGGTCCAACCGTATGTTTGAGCTGTTTGTTGTTGCTGTCATTCTATTTTCAGCGTTGGTGATCGGGGCTAAAACCTACGATATTCCAGAAAACGTCCTGATGGTGATCGGGTGGCTGGATACTGCAATTACATTTTTCTTTCTGATTGAAATAACCATCCGCTTTGTGGGAGAGCCCAACAAACGAAGCTTCTTCAAAGACCCCTGGAACCTCTTTGATACTTTGATTGTGGTGGTAAGCCTGATCCCTATTCAGGACAGTGAGATGGCGCTGGTGGGCCGGTTAATTCGTATTTTCCGGGTACTGAGGATGGTCTCTATCGTGCCGGAGCTGCGTTTACTACTAAACTCCCTGATCAAAGCCCTGCCGCAGCTGGGTTATGTGATTCTATTGATGTTTATCATCTTCTACATCTATGCGGCTGTGGGTGCATCGTTCTTTGTCGATATCAATCCTGTGTTGTGGGGTGATATATCCATTGCGATGCTGACACTGTTTCGGGTGATGACATTCGAAGACTGGACCGACGTCATGTACGAGACGATGGAGGTGTATCCCTTCAGCTGGCTGTTCTATCTGACGTTCATATTCCTGACCACCTTTGCATTTTTGAACATGGTAATCGGGATTGTGGTGAACGTGATGGAAAACGAACATGCTGAAGAGGAGCGAGAAAAAGCGATCGCTGAAGGTCAAATAACTATTGAAGATCTTTCTAATCAGATCAATGAGTTAAAAGCCATTGTTGAAGCTCAGGCTAAAGAAAAGGATAGGCTGTAAAGCGTAGTAAGGTGAGCTAGACATATCCGTAACATCGTAAAAAAGCCCCGGCAGCCAATGGTCCTGACGGGGCTTTTTAGTATACAGCGAACGCTATTTTTCGAATGCCTGAACCATTGATTCAAGCTGATCCATAAGCTGATGTAACTCGTGGCTGGCTTCGCTGGTCTGGCGGGAAGCTTCGCGATTCTCCCCTGCCAGATCACGAATGGAACCGATATTTTGATGAATATCAGACACCACTGCGGTTTGTTCCTCTGATGCTGTTGCGATCTGCGCACAGCGGTCGGATACCTCAGCCATCATGCTTTGTACATTAACAAACGCATCGTCTGTCTTTTGCGTAGCCTGCAAAACGTTGACGGTTTCTTCTTCACTTTCCTGCATGATATGAACGTTCTTGTTCACGGCGCTCTGAACGTGTTCTATAACGGCTTTAATTTCTTGAGTAGAGTTTTGAGTGCGCACAGCAAGTGTTCGTACTTCATCAGATACCACAGCAAAGCCGCGGCCATGCTCTCCCGCCCTCGCCGCTTCGATCGCAGCATTTAAAGCAAGCAAGTTAGTTTGATCAGCGATATCGTTAATTACAGACAGTACGTTTCCGATTTCATCGGCCTGGGATTGCAATTCCTTGGAGGTAATTGCTGCCAGTTTGACCTGTTTTGCCAGCGCTTCAGTGTTCCGAATCACTTCTTGCAGCGCACTACGCCCATCTTCTGTAACAGAGCAGGCATTTTGGCTAACCTGAGAGGTTTGTTGTGTATTTACCGCAATTTCTTCTGTTGCGCTCGCCATCTGACCAACGGCACTGGCTACTTGGTCAGTTTCATTGTCTTGTCGGCTAAGTCCGCTATCGGTGTTCTTAATCGCGTTATCTGTCAGGCCTACAGCACTTCGAATTGTTTGATTGATATCAGCTAAACGCCCCAACACGGTACGGTTCCGTGCATCCTGCATGGTCATTGCCAGTTGAATATCGCCCAACTCATCGCTGGAATCACAGTAGATCAGCTTGATCAGTGAATTTGAAGATATGTTCTTCGCGGTGCTCTTTAGGACCGTAATTTTGCGTGTGCGCCAGCTCCATACCAAAGCTACAGATATGCCGGTTAACGCAGTCACCACTGCAGATGCCAGTGGGGCTGACAGCAGGTAACTCGCCATACTCCCGACGGCCACCAGCCCTGACGAGATAAGCAATGCCGATGAGTTGATCTTGCTTTGGCTGAGTAAGCGATTGAGTTTGCCCTGAGTGATCAATCCATAGATCGACTCGGCCTTTTTCTTTTGCGCATCAGATGGACGTGTACGCACGGACTGATAACCAACCTTAACGCCTTTTTCGTACAGCGGCGTAACGTAGGCATCAACCCAATAATGATCTCCATTGGCGCAACGGTTTTTGACAATCCCGCGCCATGCGTGATCTTGTTTCAGCGAATCCCATAGATTACCGAACGCCTCTTTCGGCATGTCAGCATGCCGGACTATATTGTGAGGTTTGTTCTTCAGCTCTTCTAGAGAAAACCCGGACACACTGCAAAAGGCATCATTTGCATACAGGATTTTGCCTTTTAGGTCGGTTGTCGAGATGAGTTGAACATTCTCTGGAACCAGAACTTCATTCTGGGAGGATGTCTGTACTTTCATACAAGCTCCTTTTGCTAAAACCCTTAGTAATTAAGGGGTTAATATGGAGATCTATAACGTTTCCCAACGTGCGCAGGAACTGCCGCCAGACTAAACCAATTCAATAATAGTTACCATTCTACTTGCGCATATCGAGTTGGTTGAAAATGCCGGATTAACGCCTCGCCTTCCGATACAGAATACATATTTGATATTATATGTATCATTCCGTAAGAATCAGAGGCTCCAGACGACGCCAGTACGATTAGATTCCTAAACGCAGAGATATCGTACGCAACGCCCTTGAACAGGCAGTGTAGACAAGTATCGGAACAATTATTAAAAAATAATTTCAGTGTTTTCCGGTTGCCATGGCGCATACTTCTTCATCACTGTCTGAAAACGCTCTGATTCCAGAAATTGATCCAGCCACTGCTGAAGCGCCGGATACGGTGTTGTATCAAACCAATGCTTGTCAACATGAGCACATTGACGGACAAATGGTAGCAGTGCGGCATCAGCCAACGAGAAATGTTCAGCCAGTAGATAACCTCCATGGGCCTCTAGCTGAACGTCTAGCTTACGAAACCACATTTCACACTGATCCCGATAATAAACCTGACTCTGCTCGGGATAGCGGTCTGCGTACTTATAACGATCTAACCAAGGTTTAAAGTCCTGGTCATTTATTGCAACGAGCGTATCGATTGCTTGAGTGAGATCTCCTTCCCTTCCCAACCAGAGAAAAGGGTCAGCGTTGCTTAATGCCCACTTCATGATGTCATAGCTTTCGTCAATCACTTGACCATCAGGTAGCTGCAATACCGGTACGGTTGCTTTGGGGGAGATTATCAGCATTTCCGATGGTTTATCTCTAAGCACGACTTCACGCAATTCTACCCGAACGTCCGCTGCAAGGAGCCCGAGTCTAGCCCGCATCGCATAGGGGCAACGCCGAAAGGAATACAAGATGGGTAAAGAGCGTGCGGACATAGATAGCCTGTTCATATTCATTCGTAAAAGAAGCCGCATTATCGTCTTCTTCAGTAAATTAACAAGGATGAACCTTATCCGGGAATAAACACTTCAAGACGTGAAGCGTTAACACGGGTTGGAAAGCTATCAATATCTTCTGTCGCTGGGGGGGCAAGTACTTCACCTGTACGCAAGCAAAACCGCGCGCCGTGGCGCGGGCAGATTACGTCTGTACCTTCTACAGATCCTTCATTAAGTTCACCACCATCATGCGGGCATACATTCTCAACCGCAAAAATCTCACCATTTACGTTGATCAGCAATAAGCTGATATTGCCTACGGGGATGACCATCCGATTGCCTGGAGGCAAGTCATTCACTGCACATAAGTCATGCCAGCTATCCATGATAAATACCTCTATGAGTCATATGAATGTTCTGCGGTGCAAAACTACGTTTAACTATAGCTTCTACCCATCTACTCCCTAAAAGCGTGGTTCAGATCACGCATTGTCCACTCTCTTCGGGGTGATTTGCGGCAAGTGCAAAAATACGTTCTATACTTTTCTGAGTTTATGGATGACCCATTCCCCCGATGTAGCAGCAATGGAATTTCGTATGAGAGTATGGATCCTTTCGTGTCACACGATGCTCAGGTATATCATCAGGACGCTCATGTTTATTGCCTGTCTTCAGATACCCGCTGTTTTCGCTACAGATACTCCCGTGATTATCACGCATGCCACAGTTAAAGAAACATCATTGAGTCGCCAGTCACTGCTTGCGGTGTTTGGTATGCACACTCAACGCTGGCGAGATGGACAAAGGATCAAAGTATTTGTGTTAGCGAGTGATCAGCCTCTGCATCGTAAGTTTGCGACTGAGGTGCTAGGCACCTATCCCTATCAATTAGATCGAATCTGGCAGCGTCTGGTTTATTCCGGCACAGGACGTGCGCCTCATATTTGTACCTCTGAGGACGATATGCGTATGAAAGTGAGGAACACACCGGGTGCTATTGGTTATGTGGGCAGCGTCATGGAGGAGGATACACATGTCATTACCGTCGAATAGCCTAAAACTCAGGGATTGGATGTGCAGTGCTATCCTTGGCGTCACAGCCTCTAACCCAGCCATGGCATTAGAGTTGACTGATGATCTGGTGATACACGGGTTTGTTAGTCAGGCGTACATCGATACGACAGATAATAACTACTTTGGCCGCTCTGATGGTGGAACTTTTGATTTTCGAGAGCTCGGGCTGAATGGCTATTGGCAACCCCACAAAAATCTTAACTTCGCCGCTCAGGTCATTTCGCGTAACGCTGGGCGCGAAAGTGATTCAGAACCCCGATTCGACTTCGCTCTTGCAGACCTGCATTACCATATTGATTTCAGTACCCGGATTGGCTTACGCGCGGGTCGAATTAAGATTCCATTGGGGCTTTACAATCAGACCCGTGATGCCCCTTCAGCCCGAAACGGTATTTTTACACCGGCCAGTGTCTATTTTGAACAGTTCCGTAATGCGCTTGTAGCCACCGACGGCATCAGTCTGTACAGCGACATCAGTCGCCCGTGGGGGGATCTGAATATTGAGATCTATGCCGGTGAGAGTGATCCCGGTGAGCAGGAAATGGAATATTACGTCTTTAAACAGGCGCTCCCCGGAGAATTTGATGACGCCTCTATGCAAGGTGCTCAAGTCCGGTATGAATCTTTGGGTAGCGGTGTTCGACTCGCTTTAAGTTACAGCCGCCCTAGCTTGGACTATGTGCCACTCGCAGGGTTTGACCCTCTTCTGAATGGCCATGTGATTTCCGACATGCTGGTCTACTCCGGCCAATACAACACCGAATTCTGGACCTTTACCGCTGAATACTTATTGATGATAAATAACGTCAAAGGCTTCGGTCCTGGATTCGAAGACTTTCGTGCCAAAGGTGAAAGCTTCTACGCACAGGCAGATTATCGATATCAGCCTGATCTCACCTTCTCTATTCGTTACGGCGAACAGATCGTAAATGATGAAGACCGTGATGGTGACAAGAAGTTTAATCCTGCGCATGTTGGTTTTGGTAAAAGCTGGATGCTGGGTGTGCGTTGGGACTTTGCACCCAACTGGATTGCACGCGGCGAATACCATAATACCCGCGGTACAGCATGGTTATCAGGCACAGATAACCCTGTTGGTATTGATACAGTGCGCGACTGGGAAACCTACGCGTTGCAATTGGTTTATAGCTTCTGAGCTATGAAAGGGGACAATTGATGCTGCAAGCTCAGTTCAGTATCCGATGGAAAGCCGTTCTTTTCCTTAGCATGGTGCTAATAGCCATCAGTGTATCGATGGTCACGCTTTATACCCATACGTTGCTGCAGGAAGCGGATCGCACTACACAACGATCAGTCCTGCAACAAGACCAGGTGCTCGCTTCCCTTTTAAGAGAGCTACGGGATCAGCAAATCCAGTTAGCGCTGTTGTTACCCAATCTGGCCAATGTGTCAGAGTCGATACTGGGGCATAACAGCGAAAGACTTCAATCAGCACTACACCCCCACTGGCTCAATCTTGCGCTCAATCTAAATCTTAACTATCTCTACATGTTTGACGAACAAGGCTCTCAGCTTGGCGGATTACATCATCAAGACCAAATAGGCGCCCTGGAGCTTGAGCAGGTACGAGATATAGCACGAATGGCCGCGGAAGATGTCGCTCCGCGATATTTTATGAGTTGTACAACTCAGTGTACTTACTACGTTGTTGAACCGTTCATTACCAGTCGTGAGGTTCGTGGTGCGATTGTCATTGGGCGCAACATTTCAGAAATAGTGGTCTCTTTTCAACATCTGTTGGACGTAGATTTAGGCGTTCTTATTCCCGTGTCCGATATCACCACTTCTACTGACGCACGCATGATGCCTAATTGGGAGCTACACACATGGGCATTAAGTAACTTTGAGACTCAGGCCGATGTGTTAAAAGCCATTCAAGCAAACCTTCCTGCGGCAGAGGATAGCGTGTTTCAGTCTGATGAGAATATTCACTATCGAATGCATGTATTGCAAACCGATGGTGTTGAAACGATCAATGCTCAACCTCGTTTTATCTCTCTGCAAAACATTACTGAAAACCGACGCCTGTTAGAAAACACTATCAATAAGGGCATCACGGTCGGCGTGCTCGGATGGGTCTTGGCTGAATTACTTCTATTTATGCTAATACTGAAACCAACACGCCAACTAGCAAGAATTACCCGCGCCCTGCCGCTACTCGCAGGGAGTGAATTTGGACAAGCTCGCAAATATCTATCTCCACGCAATCGACGCTGGTTTACTGATGAATTAGACGTTCTCGAACGTACCGCGCTACAAGTATGTGAGGAGCTGGAGGCTCTGAACCAAACGGTTGCGGATAATACTCGCGAGCTACATACCCAGATGACTGAGCAAACTCGGGCACGCCAGTTTGTGTCACGGCTGCTTGATACGGCGCCATTGATTATCCTGACGCAGTCTCGTGATGGAGAGATCGAACTGATGAATCGCTGGGGACGTGAAGTCATCGGCAATCCGGGTGAAATGGATTCCCCCCTGCCTGATTTTCAGTCATTACACGTGCCCGATACCATGCCTGAAGCTTGGTTAGACAGGTTGCAGGATTTAGACACAATGGATCCTCCGCGCTATCAACACGAAGCACAGCTAAAAGACTGTGATGGTGGATTACGTTATGTCACATGGTTGCACTCACTGGTAGAAAGTGAAGCCGGTAAACCGTCAATCCTTTCCGTGGGCATGGATCTGACTAAGCGTGTAGAAGCCGAAAACAAACTCTCATGGCTGGCAACCCACGACACCCTCACAGGCTTGCAGAACCGACATAGCTTTCAAAAACACCTGAGTCGTTTATTGGAGCGCGGCAGCCGTGGCGCACTTTTGTTTATCGACGCCGATCGTTTCAAATACATCAACGATACGGCCGGTCATAACGTGGGGGATTCCGTATTGATCTACATCGCGCAGCTACTTGAGCAACATACGCGCGATTCGGACGTCGTTGCACGCTTAGGCGGCGATGAGTTTGTTATTCTGTTGCCCCGCGCGTCCGCCACAACGGCCCGTGCGGTGATGGCAAAACTGTCTACTTTACTGGATACCCATCTTCGGATGTCTGATCGATCTATCCAGCATTTCAGCTGTAGTTTGGGTGGAGCATTGTACCCTGATCACGGTACTCGAGATGAAGACCTGTTGGCAGCCGCTGATATGGCGATGTATACCGCAAAACAGCAGGGGCAGGGAAAATGGCATCTGTATGATGCGAGCCGGGCAATGATTGATCGGATGCAAGCCGATCTGACATGGCAAGAGAAAATCCGCCTGGCATTGAGTGATGATCTGTTCCGTCTGTATTTTCAGCCTATTCTGGACGTCACCGATAATTCGATCAGTCACTACGAGGTTTTGTTGAGGATGCAGAACGGCCCGAATGAAGTGATCCCTCCGGGTGACTTTATTCCGGTGGCTGAACGTACAGGGCTGATTGGTCAGATTGATACGTGGGTGCTTGCGGAATCTATGAAATTCCTCGCTGCGTATAACGAAGAACATGGTGATTCACCTATCAGCCTTGCAGTTAATATCTCAGCGCCTAGCATCCAATCGCCAACGTTTGATCGTACCTTCTTCCGCTTGTGCGACCGTCACGGTATCTCACCAGATCAGATCATTATTGAGATCACAGAAACAGCCTTTCTTTCTGACTTCCAGTCTGCACTTCTCACACTTGAGAAACTGGCGGTATCCGGCTGCCGTATTGCGTTAGATGATTTCGGCGTTGGCTTCTCATCCTTCAGTTATCTTAAACAGATGCCACTTTCATACGTCAAAATGGACGGCTCCTATGTGCGCGAATTGCATCGCAGCCCGCAGGAGCAGATTTTTGTGAAGTGTCTAACCGAGATGGTCAGTGGATTTAATATGACAACCATTGCGGAGTTTGTGGAAACAGAAGAAATTCTGGTGGTGTTAAAACGCCTGGGCGTGAAATATGCGCAAGGCTATTTAATTGGTAAGCCGTCTCCGGTGATCGAAACGGCTGACGCATTGGGCATAAAAAACCTGGCAATGCCCACCGAAGAGTCTTGCGAGGCCTGAGTTCATATCACAGTGGCAGGCTAAAAAGGTATAACACCCAGCCTGCCGATACTGACAGCGCCACGAAACTGGCTAGCAAACCTGCACTACCGGATGATACTGCCCCACCCTGATCTGGCTTTTTGCCATGCACCATTGCAGGCACTAAAGCATCTTTGTATTTGAAACGGTGAAAGATGATCGCGGCCACATGCAATACGACGAGCAGCTGTAATACATTCTGTACCTGGTGGTGCAACATACTACCCAGCTCAGCCAAATCGTCACTGACCGCACTGTAAAAAGGCCCGTCCCAAATCACATCGTCGGTGGTTACCAACCCGCTGGCAACCTGAACACTCAACAGAACTAGCAGGACAATCACCATCATGCCACCTGCCGGGTTATGTCCATAATGATGTTCCGCCTTTCCTTGGATCATCCGTTTTAGGTATCCCATTGTATGCAAAGGATGACGAACGAAAGAGATAAAGCGGGAATGTTCAGAGCCCACGACGCCCCATATCAGGCGGAAGACAAGCAAACCTGATAGCAGATATCCGGCATAAAAGTGCCACTCAATCAGATCATCACCCAAATCACCACTGATGATAAGGAATACAAACAGGCCGACCAGAGACCAGTGAAAAATACGAGTATGCAGATCCCATACCTGGATCATGCGACGGGTAGCAACTTCAATCATTCTGAGGCCCCTGAGCTAGGTAGATGCTTTCCTTAGGTACGATGTATCACCGCACAAAACCAACCGCTATATTAGCACTGGCTTAATATGCGAAAAATCTAATACTGAGTTAACTTTTGTAAAGATTACCAGATGAACCATTAGATCGGATTAAGCCGCAAACGAATGCTGGGGCTGTCGGGATCTGGGCGGATAACCAACTCCACGGCTGTAAGCCTGTGATGCGTGGATTGTAACACCTCATAATCACGTTCAGAGAGTGTAGTATCCAGCCTCTTGAGATAGAAGTACCCTTCGTGTGCGTAGATTTTGTCACCGATAATCGGATGTCCAAGCGACTTAAGATGCGCGCGGATCTGGTGTTTTCGTCCGGTAAACAACTCGCATTCAATGAGACTGGTGTTGCCTTCACGGGACAATACACGAAATGCGGTTTTACTCCATCGGAGCTTCTTGTGCAGTGTTGTGGGCTGATCTCCTGCGACATACACCTGACTGCGAATTTCACTGTCTACCCGCTCTGATAGCTCGCACTCGACCTCGTTTGTCAGCCATTCAGGATGGCCAGATACTACGGCATGATACAACTTCCGCTCGATCAGCTGATCAAGCTGCTTTTTCCATTTTCGATCAGACGCTTTGTCTTTAGCGATAAGGATCAGGCCGTCGGTTTCCGTATCAAGACGGTGCAGCAGATGTGCATCATAAAATGGTGTCTGACGGCGCACCAGTTGTATCAACGTGTTGTACAAGTTGCGTGTTGTCCGGCTCACCGGTAGCAATGCAGGCTTATATACCGCCAGGATCTCAGAGTTCTCCCAGACTTTATGCCACTGAGTATCCACCGCATCTTCCCAGTGATCGGGCATTATTACGGATACTATCTGCCCTGCCATGAGACATTGTTCTGGGCGAGCTGGTACACCGTCCAACAAAATGCGCTCAGTGTTGATCCAGTCTATCAGTTCGCGTTGCTCATGCTTTGCATAACGAAGCGCGACAAATTCCAGCAATGTACGGACATGGTCAGATAAACAGTCAGCAAATACAGGATGATGAAGTTCAAAGGGGTGCAGATCAGCGTGAGGCAAAACAGGACTCGATAGATTCAAACTACCGTGCATCATACCGGAAACGATAGCCGGTGGCTTATCGAGGAAGCCAGAAGGCTCTGCGCCAGCACTGATACTAACGCAGAGGTATCAAAAGCTTACTTAGCTTTATAGGCTTTGTGGCAACCTTTGCAGGATTTACCCAGCGGCCCCATCGCTTCTTTCAGGCTTCCAAGACCCTGACCAGCAGCGGCAGACATGTTTTCTGATGCTTCGACCCATGCCATATGCTTGTCGCCCACTTCGGAATCATCTGCCCACATTTCAGGTTTTGATTTGGTCAGTTCTTCCAAACCCTCAACGCTATTATCAGATCCTTTTGGCCACATGGTCATATTGTTCATGGCTGCAGCGCTGTACAGGTTTTTCGCTACCGCATCTGCCAGTTCAGCATTGTATTCACGCTTCCCTTTAGCCATTGCCCCCAAAATACCCATGTTGTATTTAACAACTTGCATGTGGGCTTTTCGCGCTTCAATCTCTTTTTCAAATGGCGCCTCAGCCATCGCAGGCATTGCTACCAGTGCAGCCAGAGAAATTGTAGTAACTGCTTTCACGAGACCTTTCATTGTTCGACTCCTGTCAAATCTGATTATGGAATAACTCACGTCTCGGTATGTTATCACTGTCCATATATTCAAAGAATCTAATACTAAGTTAACTTTTGTAAAGTTAGTGATGGTCCCGGGTTTGAGGGTGCGATAAACAACCCGCTACTCAACACCAACGTCCAGAGGGATTTAGCCAACCCCGCGTGATCGTTACAGAACTGATCCGTTAGTTCTACACCACAAAAAAACCCTTTTCTTTTACGCACTTATCTGCCAAAAATAGGGGTAGAGTGCTAAGGGACTGACGGGAAACCTGTAGTAAATACAGAGTCGACCGCGGAACCTCTCTGAATACAGTTCCGCAAGGGGCATTTGTATTCAGAGTTCATTAATAAGAACAATTACAAAAAAATATATAATGAAGACAGAGCGTAAAGAGCTGCCCAGCCCTTCCGCGCAAGACCTTCTGTCGCAGATCAAATTCGACGTCGAAGAGGGCAAAATCTGGCTGAACGAACAGCGGATGTTGCTTATTCACTCTGGCGTAATGGGATCGTTGCGTAAGGAACTCATCAACTCTTTGGGGCTTGAACGTGCCAAAGCGTTGCTGATGCGGTTTGGCTATGAATCCGGCCAGCGTGATGCTGAGCTGGCAAAAAAAATTCGACCAGATCTCACCTCAGGTGATGCTTTCTTGGTTGGACCTCAGATGCATATGATTGAAGGCATCGTCAAGGTCCGCCCCATCAAATTTGAATTTGATGTCGAGAAAGGCCACTTTTATGGTGAGTTTGACTGGTTTGGGTCCTATGAATCTGAAGTTCACGTCGCCGACTACGGTCCATCTGATGAGCCTGTATGTTGGACACTGCTTGGCTATGCCAGTGGCTACACCAGCTATTACATGCAACGCACAGTGCTCTATAAAGAGATTGGCTGCAGCGCGTGTGGCGAGGAACACTGCACGATTATCGGCCGTCCGATTGAAGAGTGGGATGACCCTGCCGAGATCGAACGTTACCTGAAGCCCGATCCGATCATTGAAGAGCTATTCGCGCTGCAATCAGAGATTGATTGCCTGAAAAGCAGCATCCAACAGCGAAATGATGACGATCTGCTCTACAAATCAGTGGGCCAGTCGAAGGCATTTAAGAATGTGTGTCAGCTGATTAAGAAGGCCTCCTGCAGTAAAGTTTCCATTCTTCTCCTGGGTGAAACGGGCGTTGGCAAAGAAGTTGTGGCCAAGGGCTTACATGCCAGCAGCGATCGGTCGGAAAACCCGTTTGTTGCGGTGAATTGCGCCACCCTGCCCCATGATCTGATTGAAGCTGAATTGTTTGGGGTTGAGAAAGGTGCCTATACCGGTGCAACTCAGGCTCGCGCGGGCAAGTTTGAACGTGCAGATGGTGGAACCATCTTCCTCGATGAAGTTATCGAACTGACGCCCCGTGCGCAGGCATCGTTGCTGCGCGTTTTGCAGGAAGGCGAGTTGGAGCGCGTGGGGGATTCCCGTACCCGAAAACTGGATGTACGTGTTGTTGCCGCAACCAATGAGGATCTCGAAGAAGCGGTACGCGACGGACGATTCCGTGCGGATCTGTTCTATCGTCTGAATGTGTTTCCTGTGGCGATTCCACCGCTGCGTGAGCGCACCGAAGATATCCCTGCACTGACCACGCATTTTCTCGATAAGTACCACGCACTCTATAACAAGCGTACGCTGGGCGTGTCCGATAAAGCGATGCAGGCACTGATGGCTTATGCATGGCCGGGTAATATCCGTGAGTTGGAAAATATGATTGAACGCGGTGTTATCCTCACCGATAACAATCAGTTGATCGGCTTGAGTGACTTCTTTCCGTCTCTGGCCGAACCAAGTCACCCGCTGAACGTGATCAATAAGCAGGGGGCGCTCTGTGAGGAATCACCCGCAGCGGATACCGCATTGTCGGAGATGAATATGGAGCAGTACGCTACGGCTTGGCTGAACAAGGGCTTTGATATGGAGGCTTTTGAATCCACATTGATTGATCAGGCGATGAGTCAGTGTGATGGCAACGTGTCTAAAGCCGCTCGTGCATTAGGGCTTTCTCGCCCTGCATTGGCGTATCGTCTTAAGAAGCAGACAGAACGCGAAGACGCTATCCACGTCAGCACTGCAGGCGAAGCAGAATAGTTGCGTATGTTGCGAAACCTAACATCAGACGTTTAACGAAATAGGTAGTGTTGGGAATCGCTTCGCTCGTCCCAACCTACATAAGGCTACGTGGATTAATGGCGATCGGCTGAAAATCCGTAGGTTGGGTAGAGCCTTGCGAAACCCAACATCAGACGTTTATCGAGATAGGTAGTGTTGGGAATCTGCTTCGCTCGTCCCAACCTACAAA
>NZ_JADEYS010000020.1 GCF_015209595.1 Pontibacterium sinense
GAAACAGCAAACTGAATATGTACCTCAAATGACCTAATCAATCACTTGAGGCACATATGGAGAGATGGTATCTACGGTTACACAAAGCCGCCCAACAAACTCACGCTGTAGATTGGGACGAGCATCAGCGATGCCCAACAAAACACCACCATTCCCCGCATTCCCACGCAGGTCATGGGAACGAGATAGATAGAAACGAGATGCTACCTACAACTGCCCCCCCTTTATTGGGTTACATCGCACGGATGGATCAGATGTAAATTCCAATATCCTGCTAAGGTGCGACTAACCCAACCTACACGATGCGGGCAGTTCAGCTACGGAAGCAACGAGACTGCCCAACAAACTCAACCCGTAGGTTGGGACGAGCGCCAGCGATTCCCAACAAAACACCACCACCTCAAAATTTAGACAACAAAAAACCCCGCTCTCCGAAGTGAACGGGGTTTTCTTAAGCGCTTAGTGAATCAGCAGATCAGCCTTTGATATCAGCTTCTACTTCTTCGAAGCGCTGCTCGATAGAACGTGCTGGAGGCGCAGTTGCCAGAGTCGCAACAATAATTGCGATGAAGGCAAAGATGATACCCGGAATGATCTCATACAGATCAAACAGACCACCACTCAGCTGCTTCCAAACCACAACAGTCACACCACCGACGATGATACCGGCCAGTGCACCCGCTTTATTCATGCGCTTCCAGTACAGGGACATAATCAGCGCAGGACCAAATGCCGCACCAAAACCTGCCCATGCATAGGACACCAACGCCAGAACTTTAGAGTCTTTATCCAGCGCAAGGAACGTCGCAATAACAGCGATCACAACCACTGCGATTCGACCAACCTGCACCAGTTTTTCCTGAGTCGCATTTTGGTTGAACAGTGCTTTGTAGAAATCTTCTGCCAATGCGGAAGAGGACACCAACAGCTGGGAATCTGCGGTAGACATCACCGCCGCCAAGATCGCAGCCAGCAACACACCCGCTACTGCAGGGTGGAACAGCGCATCAACCAATACCATAAATACGGTTTCGTTATCGCCCAGACCTTCAGGCAGATAACCAATCGCCGCCAGACCGATCAGACAAGCACCCACCATAGAGATTGCAGACCAGATCACCGCAATACGACGTGCAGCCGGTACCGCGTCTTTGCTCTTGATACCTTTGAAACGCGCCAGAATGTGTGGCTGACCGAAGTAACCCAAACCCCAACCCAACAAGGACAGCGTACCGATCACGGTAATGCTGGTACCGTCAGCGTTGGTAAACATATCCAGCAGTTCGGGGTTTTTCGCCTCGACCGCCGCTAGCGTGCCGCTCAAACCTCCGATCTCACCCATTGCGATCAACGGAACCAGGATCAGTGCACCGACCATCAGCAATCCCTGAACCACGTCCGTCCAGGATACTGCGAGGAAACCACCAAACAAGGTGTAGGAGATAACCGCAGCCGCACCAATCAGCACCGCCATGGTGTAATCAAAACCGAAAACGGTCTCAAACAGTTTACCGCCCGCCACCAGACCAGAGCTGGTGTAGAACATGAAGAAAACCAGTACGAATATCGCAGATACGACACGCAAACTGTGGCTGCTATCTTCAAAACGCTTTTCAAAGAAAGCAGGCAGAGTCAGCGCGTTGTCCGCTTTATAGGAGTAAACACGCAGGCGCTGAGCAACCAGCAACCAGTTCAGCCAGGTACCGATCAGCAGGCCACCCGCCAGCCAGAAAGAACCGTAGCCTGCAGACATTGCATAGCCCGGCAAGCCCATCAGCAGCCAGCCACTCATATCGGATGCGCCAGCACTCAATGCACTTGGGATTGGACCCAGATTACGACCACCCAGTACGTAGTCGGACAGATCCTGCGTACGACGGTACGCCACGACGCCGATAGCCAGCATCAAGATCAGGTAAACAATAAAGGTAAGGGTTACCATGAAATGAAACCTCTTAGTTACGTTATGGTTATTATAGGTTTGGACAGAACAGGCAGCCCGGATGACGCCTTTTCTTCATAACTGTATGAGCATGTAATAGCGCGGGATCTCCGCCACTGCTGACAAGCAAGCACACTGGGAGATAGCTTATAGACAAAGCCCAAGGCAATTGTCCTAATTCATAAACAACGAAAGTTCATACGCTCAATTTTACACCCTTAGAAAGTCGTAACACCCCCCAAATCATATAAAAACAGGCATTTGTCCTGATCACGTTATACTCAGGCCCGCCCAATTTCATCGATCCCTTTCGGAAGTCCTTAATACTGTTAGAAAAATTACCCAATCCACCCTTCCAACAGGCTTATCCGACTCACCCAAGGGCAAACAAAGCGTCAGTCTATTTTTACTGTATTTTTTCGACAAGCAGCCGTATGCTTCGAATTATTAACCTTCGAATGTACAAACAACTATAAAGCGGCACATCAATGGATAAATTGGACAAGCTTGATCTGGCGATTCTGCGCGAACTTCAGAAAAATGCCCGCGTGACAGTCACCGAACTGGCATCCCGTGTCGGCTTGTCCAAAACCCCTTGCCAAATCCGCATGAAGCGACTGGAAGAACAAGGCTACATTCTGGGCTATATCGCACTGGTTGATCAGAAAAAACTGGGCACTAAGCATGTCGCCTTCGTACAAGTTTCTCTTAACGATACAAAAACCAAAGCGTTAAAAGCTTTCAATGA
This sequence comes from Pontibacterium sinense, assembly GCF_015209595.1. GTDB lineage: Bacteria > Pseudomonadota > Gammaproteobacteria > Pseudomonadales > Balneatricaceae > Pontibacterium > Pontibacterium sinense. The sequence goes on from NZ_JADEYS010000020.1 coordinate 2,691, forward strand.
CGCAGTTCGTGCCATCCCTGAAATCGAGCAATGCCATATGATCGCCGCCAATTTCGATTACTTGCTCAAGGTACGCACCACCGATATGGAATCTTACCGCGCGGTGCTGGGTGAAAAGATCTCCTCCCTGCCCCATGTCACACAGACCAGCACCTTTGTGGTGATGGAAGATGTAAAAGACATAGAAGCCAAATTGCTCTGACCAGAGTTAATTTGGTAGGCACATCGCCTAACCGCAGTCGAGTAAACTATCGCTAAGGAATGACTTTGAACCGTAAAGCCGCTTTGCTGGCTTTGGGCTGCGTATTGATGTGGTCCACTGTTGCCAGTGCGTTTAAACTGACCCTGTCGCTGATCACTCCACTCCAGATGCTTTGGCTGGCAGTTGCGACCAGTTGCGGCATCCTCATTATAGCCGCCGCCATGCAGGGAAAGCTCTCGTTGGCACGCGATTATATGCGCGAGTCACCGGGCTATTTTATGCTGCTATCAGCACTCAACCCCACCGCTTACTACCTAATATTGTTCGCCGCCTACGACATGTTACCGGCACAACAAGCTCAAGCCCTGAACTACACCTGGGCGGTGGTGCTAAGTATTCTGGCGGTGCCATTTTTAGGCCAGCGTTTTACGGTCATGAACGGTATCAGCGTACTCATCGCCTATACGGGCGTACTGGTGATCGCCACCCAAGGAGACCTGCTGGCGCTGGATTTTCAGAACCCGCTTGGCGTAGCACTGGGAGCAGGCAGTTCAATCTTTTTTGCCAGCTATTGGATTCTGAATACCCGCAAACCCCGTGATGCCGTCGCATCCCTGCTCCTGTGCTTTAGCCTGAGTTTGCCCATTCTGACAGTGCTGATGATATGGCAGGATGGTTTCAATGCCATTCCGTGGCCGGCGATCGGAGGCGGCATCTATATTGGTACCTTTGAGATGGGATTCGCGTTTCTGCTTTGGATGAATGCATTACGCCTGAGCACCAATACTGCACAGCTGAGTAATCTGGTCTACTTGTCACCGCCAATATCATTAATCCTTCTCGCCGCTATCGTCGGCGAACCGGTGATGATCTCAACTGTTATTGGCTTAGTTCTGATTATCGGTGGCGTCGTCATCGGGCAATTCAAACGTGCATAAATAGCGAACGCAAGATTGCCTCACCTGCCTTAACTCCCGCGTATGACGACCCTATCAGGTGCCGTACATCAGCGCTAACACCTTCATTTGTGACGCTTTTGTTATGGAACGACGATGAAACAATTCTTGCTCTTTTCGCAGAACGTCTATAATGATTTGATTAACAAACACACGCTAAGTTGTTGTTTTCAAAAACCCTTCAAGGATTAAGGTTAATATGAAAATCCAGCACAAAATTGTTGCTATCCCACTGACCGTCATGCTGTTGGTTAGCACCATCACATTTATCCTTATTGAGACTTACCTTGAGTCCCAGCTGATTGAGCGCAACAAAAATGAACTGAACACGCTGGCTATGGCATCACTCGAGTCCGTTAGAACACTGGAAACAATCGATACTCAGGGTGAACAGCACGTTATTCGTTCATTTCAGAAACTGGCAGAAAATATTGCACATGCGGGTGATTTTCGCGTCACCTATATAGATGCCAACGGCAGAGTTCTTGGAGATTCAGATATAAGTTTCGACCAACTATCACACATCGAAAATCATGCTGATAGGGAAGAAATACAACTCGCTCTGGCCAACGGAAAAGGTATTGCCGAACGTTACAGCGCTACGCTCTCCACTGATATGTTATATGTGGCCGTTCGCTCTAACGAGGGACATTACACGGATAATAACTCACATTTAGCACACCCTATTATTGCCCGTATCGCACGCTCGCAGTCCTCTATTTACGCAGCCATCTATGAGCTGAGAGAAACGCTGTTCTTAACGGGCGTCCTAAGCATCGCGGCTGTTTTGGCATTAGGCTTGTTCGGTGCCCGCATTATGAAACGAACGGTTCAGAACGAGCAGCAACTGCTCGAAAAACGCGTTGAAGATCGCACCACCGAGATCTCTATACTGCAAACCTTTGGCGGCTTGCTCAATGCGTGCTCCACACTGGATGAAGCCAGCGAAGTATTAAATAACGTCATTCCCAGACTGTTGCCGGAATTCAAAGGCAGCATTTCGATTATCAAATCCTCTCGCAACCGGCTGGATCGTATCGCTGACTGGGGAGGCGACTGGCCCGGTGCCGATCGATTTGCCCCAGGTGAATGCTGGTCACTGCGTAAAGGTCACCAGCATCTTTCCACCGAGCACGGTATTCAAACCCTATGCCACCACTGGGTAGATATACCAACCGATCATCAAACACTCTGTATACCTTTACTGGCCCAAGGCGAAACGATCGGTGTTCTGCATTTTGTGATGCCGATGGACGTCAGCCTTGATCATTACAAAGGGCTATCAAACGCGATTTCCGAGCAGGTGGGTTTGACCCTTGCCAATATCCAGCTGCGCGACAGTCTGCGCGAACAAGCGATCCGCGATCCGCTGACCGGACTGTTTAACCGCCGCTATATGCTCGAAGCATTGGATCAGTCTCACAGCCGTGCAGAACGAACCCAGACCGAAATCGCCATTATGATGATCGATCTCGATCACTTTAAACTCTTTAACGACAACTTCGGTCATGATGCCGGAGACCATGTACTAAAAGCTGTCTCACAGGTTCTGAAAGATTCTCTGCGTCAGGAAGATATCGCCTGCCGTTACGGTGGTGAAGAGTTCTGTATCGTATGCCCGTCTACCAATGAGCAACAGGCATTGCAGATCGCTAAACGCATCGGTAAAGGCATCAGCTCACTCGAACTTAATATGAACCAGCTATCACTGGGTACAGTCACCACATCCATTGGTATCGCCCTGTATCCAAACCATGCTGACAACATGGAAGACACCATTAAAGCCGCAGACGAAGCTCTGTACGTGGCGAAACAAAACGGGCGAGATCGTGCGGAAATTGCGCAACCGATATTCGTTGAGAAAGCTGAAGAACAGCCTGCGTTGGAAGCAGAATTTGAACCGGTCGCGGAAACTGAAAACGCTTAATTAGCGATACCACCCCCAGCAGGTTGTAGAGAACAGATCTACAACCTGCCTTCTCCCACCTATGCTCAAAAAACGAACAACGGCCACCTGCCCTTCCGACAACGCCGATCTATATCTCATCTGACACACTCCACCTGACGGTGGATAACCACACTGACCTGCCCGATGTTAGATTATGATATTGAGTACCTATCATCTACTTGGCCCATTCAGATGAAGAACAATAATAAGATCCCGAATCAATTTCAGAGCAAAAGTCTGGAGATGATCAACTGGAGGGAAAGGAGTCAGGACATTTAGCCGATGTATACACAAGAGGAAACCACTCAGCAGAGGTCGAAGCCGTGCTGTGTGACACCTTTCAAAAACAGGCTCAGAAATATGGTTGGTATGTGAGCTGAGGTGCCCATATTAGACCTAGCAACAGACGTATTACCTGAATAGGCTAACTTTCACGTATGAACGCTAAAACATCGATGCAGGTTCATTGACTGAAGAGACGGATAGCCTAAGCCCCGAACTGAACATAGGATTCGAGGCTTTAATTAGGCATGTGTCCCTTACTCTGCGCTCAACCCGTCGGAATGACTACCCGAAAGATCTCCGTCGCTAAAAAGCCAGTGGCCTATATCAAGGCCACTGGAAATCACTACATCAAAGAAGGGAGGTTGACCGAATAAAAACTGCGAACCAATCCGGTCTAGCCCGGGAAAGGCTGATCAATCCGCAGCTCTGTCCTTAGAACTTAACGCGCAGACCTGTAGTCAGGACTGAAATGTCGTCAAAATTTGCACCGGAACGGTCCAAGCTATGAATCGCAAAACCTGCGTATAGGTCCAGATTCTTAGTTGGCTTGTGTACATAACCCAGCACAATAGAGTTTGCTTCGTCACCCGCCATTACCAGATCATTGGCAACAGCATAGCGCAGCGATACTGCGTTCTTTCCGAAGATGTAACCCGCCTTCACGGTATAGAAATCAGCATCTGGGTTGCCAGCGTTATCATCGGATACAGTCGAGTAAGCAGCTGTCAGGTTCAGGCCGCTTTTAGCGCGCCAGCTGATGGAACCGCCGACGGTTTGCTCATCACCTGCAGAACCACCTTTACTTTCAGAGGAGAAACCTGCCGCAGCAAACAGCTTACCGTTGTCACCCAGATCAAACAGACGACGAGCGCCGAACTCAGTAACATTGTTGTTACCTTTAACACCCATGCTCATAGCCAGATCAACACCACCAAGCTTAGGCAGGTCATAACGCAAACGGTCATAACGGCTTTCAAAATCCAGGTCGCTCATCGCTTTGCTCAGACCAACTGTTGTGGTGCTGTTCGCATCGATGAAGTTAATGCTACCGCCCAACAGAGATGGGTTGGTGAAAGAGATAATTTGTGTGCCAGAAAGATCACGCTCTACGTTACCGTTCGCAGCACCATCACCCTGACCCAGGGACAGTTTACCGAAATCACCTTTTACAAAGACGTTTACATGACGCTCTTTGAATTCAGGGCTGATCGTCTTCGTTGTTGGGGTAACTTTGTTGGAAGGGTTAGACTGAAACTGCACTTCAATGTGTGCGCCGTACGTCAGACCATCTTCAGTTTTCTGTGAGGCTTTCACACCGACACGTGTCGCACTGTTGGTGTTATCGACAATGAATGTCTCGCTGTCAGTACCGTTGTCGGCAAACATAGCTGCCTGGTTCACGTGCCCGTAAAATTTGACTTCTGCGGCCTGAGCCAGACCAGATGCCACTGCCAGAGCGGAACCGATAATCAGTTTTTTTGAAGATGGCTTCATATAAAAATACCCCTACACCTTTATTTAAGTGTGCAATCACACTCTTCAGTCCATCCGACATTTAGAACATCAGATATATATTTATTTTTCTTCTCACTGAATTTGACGACTCGGTTGAACTTATTAGAACTCAACAGTCTTACCTTAAAGCCCTAACGTTCGCGTCAGGTCACTCTTCAAAGCGTCCAATCAGAAGTTACGGCATCAATGCTATCAGCCTGTCAAAAAGCGCAGAAATACTACATTTCTATTGCAGCCATAGGTTTTTTGTATATTCAGAACCTCTTATCGAATAAACCTATAGAAAGACACGGCGTAATAACGCCTGCCTATAGCACTAATACCTAGAACAAAATAAATTAGCGGTACTTTCTGGCAGCATCATCTCCCAGCTCAAAGACAAAACTTATTCAAGACCAAAACACTATTTATAAAAAACGACACCTCAAGAACATTAATCCCAAGGAAATCAGGATTATTATTCAAAGAATACAAAACCTAAAACCAACGATCAGAGCAAGTATTATGCAACTCATATTAAAGAACCGGCCAACAAGTCTGGGGCTTTCTCGGCGAGCGATATAACAGCTTTGTGTTCGGAAGGCAGCGCAGCTGCGCATGATGGGTCATTACAAACTATTCAACGATGTAGAAATCTTCATTGGAGGCATATATTTCATAGCCTCCAGAGCAATCAGACCATTACGCCATCTCTTTTCTCCAGGCAGACAGCATGGTTTAAATCCCCGCCTCAACTTAGAGTTGCGCTGCAGGCCATAACCGCTCCGATTTTATTTTCAAGATTATAATCCAGAGATCTCACCCTTATATTCAAAAAGATGAAAACTTAAAATAATTAAAAAGGCAGGCAGCTTGGGTCCGATTTAACACCCCCGACTTTCTATAGATTTTCCCTATAAAAACTTTAACCGTATTTTTCTCAATAGACATTTTCTCAGCAATACGATCGTTATCTAAACCTTTTCCAAGATAATGCATTACCTCTTTTTCTCGACGCGTCAGGCTTTCAAAATCGGGCAGAAATCGCGCCTGAAGATCAACATCCTTAATAATATCGTAGCCAACAGAACCATTGCGCTCCATCAACAGGCGACCGAGATACTTGTCTGCTTCATCCAGAGAGATAGACAGTGGCAATACCGATACACGCCCTTCCAGTTCAAGCGATAGCCTATGGGATAGGCCTATACAATCGCTAATAATCACGGTGTATGGAATAACACCGTCATGTGTTTTTTGTGAAGAGATGTAATCCATACGCTCATGTAAAGAGAAGAAAAGGATAAGCTCACAAGAATGCTCCAGATCCATCAATTCTGTAACCGAATTCACTTTTAATACATTCAGATGCTGATCAATCCGCAGAAACACACGCTCTAACCCCAAACGATACATTGGGTATCCCCCGACGATCGCGACACTTACACCTAGAGACGGATACAGATAATGTTCTGACGAAGACACAGTTGGAAGACGCTCCTGCTCTCCCATTCAGCATGTATTACATGAACGGGCAAACTCATTTGTGATGATGTATATATGTCTACTTCGCTCAAAAACTGCGGGCCTGCCAGCTTTCCTATTCCAAGCACTCAGATACAACGACTTCTTCTCCGCACGCAAAAAAAACGGCCCCATAGGAGCCGCAAAGCCACTGCATCGAAGATGATGGGATACAATGACCACCGACCTGTGGCCACAGTCTTCTACGTTTAAAGGATTAACGGATACAGCATGAGCAGTGCCCATTTTGCCCCGAAGAACACCCATCTGAAGTTGCAGCCTGATGCTAGCAAATCGCGCAAACATAAAGGAAAGACAGGTTTAATATCTCCAGATATATGATTTTAGTATATCAACATACTCTCACTCCCGATCTGTTTAAGCTATAGTTCCAATCAGCCCAGCTATAGATATTTTCAATTTCGACAACACTGAAATACCTATATCCTATAGCCAGGCTCACCACCCATGACAACAATAAAAGAGGCGGTCTCGTGAATTTACGACAGTTGAAGTACTTCATTTCTATCGTTGAGGAAGGCAGCTTTTTAAAAGCAGCAAAGGTGCTTTGCATTGCTCAACCCGCCCTGAGCCAACACATTGCGAATCTGGAAGATGAACTTGGGACACAGCTGCTAATCCGCACACCACGGGGGGTGACAGCCACTCCTGCCGGAGAAGTTCTGTTCCAACATGCTCAGAAAATATCGTCGCAGCTCAAACAAGCACAAGACGATGTCCGTATGGAAGCAAACTCACCAAAGGGGGATGTGGCCGTTGTCCTGCCTCCAATGCTGTCGATTCACATAGCCCCTCGATTGGTCAAGTTGGTGGATGAGAACTATCCCGACATTCAGCTGCGCGCAACAGAAGCGCGAAGCCTAAAAAGCCTCGCGATGGTAGAAAGTGGCCGTGCAGATTTAGGTGTGATCGCAGGTCAAATGCCAAGTAAAACAGTGCATACTCATCTGCTTTACGAAGAGCCCCTGTTCTTTGTCGAGAGATATCCTGATGACGGCAATCCAAAAGATATCAATGACACAATTTCGTTTCGGGAATTAAGCAGAAGACCCTTGGCAGTCAGCCAGAAAAGTCACGCCGTGCGCGCAATGCTTGAAGAGATATCGGCGAAAAAGAACATGCCGCTTAAAATCAAACTGGAGACTGAATCTACCCGTTTGATCATGAGTTTTGCCGCCAGTGGCGTCGCCAATGCAGTGATGCCATGGCCTTCCATTTACAATATCTGGGAACAAAAAATGATTACCGCACGTAAGATAAGCCGCCCGGATATGTTGCGTCAGGTTTGTGTTGCCTGGCCAAAAAATTATCCCCTGAATACCGCCTCTATCATCGTGAAAGATATGATTGTCCAAATCATTGAAGATCTGTATAAAGAAGGCGTCATTGCAGGTGAATGGTTAGGCACGACTCAATCAGAGTTGACGGCAAAATAACGACCTGATCGCCATATAAAAAAGGGTAGCTTTCGCTACCCAAATAACCCGACGAATAAAGTTCATTCGACATATCCAAAGACCCGATCTCCAATCGAGCCGGTGAGACAGTTTTTACTCCCCGTCTCAGGGAGATCCCCTTAAAACATACCTTCCGTCACCCGCTCGACTCATACCTAATCGGAACGCTAAGCGGCTAAGAAAGCTATATTTCAAGGGAGAATCCGTCATATAAAGTTAATCCCAATGCCCTTGCACTGCGGCCTGATTCAACGTATCCGATTGCGACCACCAGCGGTCTCCCAATACCTCTGCATAACTGGCTATCTTTGCCGCCGCGTTGTCGATGCCCATCGCTTTCGCATAATGCATCGGCCCACCTAAGTGACGCGGAAAACCATACCCGTTCACGTAAACCACATCGATATCAGAAGCACTGCCAGCAATACCCTCTTCGACAATATGCGCACCTTCATTCACCAGCCCCAACATGCAGCGCTCAATAATTTCAGCATCACTGATCTCGCGACGTTCAAAGCCTAATTCATCCGCAACAGATTCGATCAGTGCCAGCACCTCTGGATCATTAACACCCGCGCCCTCACCACCTTCATAACGATAGAAACCGGCACCGGTTTTCTGCCCCTTACGGTCTGATTCCACCAAACGATCGTGTACCGTGAAGGCCCGCGTGTCGTATTGCTCGGGTGTCAAAGCCTTACGCATCATATAACTGATATCAATACCGGACATATCCGCCACCGCGAATGGCCCCATCGCCATACCGAACTGATAGAGTGCTCTATCCACTTGTGCAGGTGTGGCCCCTTCAAGTAGCAATAATCCGGCCTCACGCTGGTAAGACTGATACATACGGTTACCGATAAAGCCGTGACAGACACCGCTCACCACACCGACTTTACCCAAGGTTTTTAGCAGGCCCAGCACCGTTTTTAGCACCACAGGATTGCAGTAATCCGTTTTGACCACTTCTACCAGCTTCATAATATTGGCCGGACTGAAGAAGTGCATACCCACCACGTTTTCCGGGCGTTCCATCGTTGCCGCAAGCTTATTCATATCCAGATACGACGTATTACTCGCAAGGATCACATCTGGTTTACACACAGCCTGTAGCTGGGCAAAGACCTTAGTTTTTACACCCAGATCTTCGAATACCGCTTCTACCACCATGTCGACATCTGCCAGATCAGCGTAGTCAGTCGTGGTACGGATACGCGCCTGCATCGCTTCCGACTGATCCGCACTCATACGGCCACGTTGTACGGACTTCGCATTCAGGCTGCAGATGCGCTCCATACCTCGCGCTAATGCCTCAGCAGACAGCTCCAACAGGGTGACGTCGAAACCCTTTTGTGCAAAGGCCATCGCAATACCGGTTCCCATTGTGCCCGCACCAATCACGGCAACAGACTGCACCGGCATCAACTCAGCCCCGTTCAAGCCCGCCACCTTACCCGCCTGACGCTCGGCAAAAAAGATATGCTGCAGCGCCACCGACTGCGCAGAACCTCGCAGCGCAAGGAACATCTCCCGCTCTTTCTGACGCCCCGCTTCAAATGACAACGTGCACGCAGCCTCCACCGCATCAATACACGCCTGCACCGATTGCACACCGCGCTGGCGCTTTGCCTTCACCTTGCGCCAGTCATCAAACAATGAACCCGACACCGTTTTTACCGGACGCGAAGACAAACGGCGTTCGGCAGGCACCGTAGCCGCCACGGTTTGCGTGTAAACCAGTGCTTCTGCTTGCAGTTCACCGGCCATTACCTGATCGACCAAGCCCAGTGCAGCAGCTTTGTCCGCATTAACCGGCTTCCCTGAGGTGATCATCTCCAACGCCTTTTCCGCACCAATCAAACGCGGCAAACGCTGCGTGCCGCCTGCGCCCGGCACTAAGCCGAGATTTACTTCCGGCAACCCCAGACGACTGCCCTGCAAAGCAATGCGATAGTGACAACCCAGCGCAATTTCCAGCCCTCCACCAAGCGCCTGCCCATGAATTGCAGCAACCACCGGCTTTTCGCTGCCCTCAATGGCCGCAACGACATCCGGTAGATCTGGCTTCAGCGGCGGCTTACCAAATTCGCTGACGTCAGCACCCGCCATAAAGGTACGCCCCGCGCAGATCAGCAGAATTCGACGCGCGCGCTCGTCGGCGTTGGCCGCCGCGATGGCATCCATCAACCCCTGACGCACCGCCTGGGAGATCGCATTAACCGGGGGATTATCGACGGTGATCACCGCCACGCCATCTGAAATCTGCATACTGACCGCAGCCATAGGAACCTCGCTAACTGACTTAAGCTTCCGGCATACATCTGTGTGTAGCCGCTCATTTATCCGGCAGATTAGCAAAACGGCTAAGCATGAAAAAAATACTATTTACCTGTAGTTATTATCGTAATTCTTTATAGCTAGCCCACCGCCATCACAAACCGGCATTGCTATAACAGGCCATGCTGGCCAGATATCGTTTTTCCATATACGAACCAGACTTATTTAATATTTTTCCGATAACTCCAGTTCCATTATCTTCGGTTTCAAGCTCGGGCGACACCATCGGCAACGCCCACCTATAAAAACCAAGTAAGCAGACCGGAGATACAGACGCATGAACCTAGGCAGTCTCGTTGTCCGCGCCGCCCGATTCTGGGGCGACCGCATCGCACTCAAAGATGAACAAAAAACTGTTAGCTATTCAGAGCTGGATGAACGCTCCAACCGTCTGGTAAACGCTCTGCATAATCTCGGCATGAGCAAAGGCGACCGCGTGGCAGTACTAGCGTGGAACCGTGCGGAGATCGTTGAAGCGGAAGTCGCCCTCTACAAAGGCGGTTTTGTGCGCGTACCGGTTAACGCCCGTCTGTCTGCGCAGGAAGCGGTACACGTCTGCAACGACTCCCAGGCCAACGTACTGATCGTTGATCCGCAGCATCAGGACGCTGCACAGCTCGCGCTGAATGAGTGTCCAACCGTGTCCCGTATTTTGGTGATGGGCGAAGATATCACTGAAAACAGCTACGAAGCGGCACTGAAAGACGCCTCTGCCGAGGTGGAACTGCCGAATCTGGCCGCCGATGATCTGGCCGTGCTGCACTACACCTCCGGTTCCTCCGGCGTACTGAAAGCTGCAATGCAGACCGTGGGTAATCGCATGGCGATCGTGCGCAAGGTTAACTACCGTGCCAGCCTTCACGTGGACCGCCCGGAAACCATGGTGCACGTGGGTCCGATCACTCACGCATCCGGTATGTCGATCCTGCCGCTGCTGTCGCAGGGCTGCACACACGTGATCCTGAGCCGCTTCGACGTGGACGGCTACCTGAGCGTGATCGAAGCAGAGAAGGCACAGCAGACCTACCTGGTGCCAACCATGATCAACCGTATTCTGTCTTCGCCTAGCCGTGACAAATACGACATCAGCAGCCTGCGTCAGATCCGTTACGGCGCGGCGCCAATCTCTGCGGCTCGCCTGAAAGAAGCGATCGAATTCTTCGGCCCTATCCTGAACCAGGGTTACGGCGCCGGTGAAACTAACCACTCCGTTTGCATGCTGACCGAAGACGATCACGCCAGCGCCCTGAACGATCACCCAGAGCGTCTGACCTCCTGTGGCCGCCCGGTGTTCGAGAGCGAAGTCAAAATCGTCGACGACGAAGGCAACGAGATGCCTGTGGGCGAACGCGGCGAGATGATCATCCGCGGCAACGACGTGATGGCCGGTTACTGGAACGCGCCGGACCTGACCGACGCTGCGCTGAAAAACGGCTACTACCACACGGGTGATATCGCCTACGTGGATAAATACGGCTACCTGTTCATCGTCGACCGCAAGAAAGACATGATCGTGTCCGGCGGTTTCAACGTGTACCCGAACGAGGTGGAGAACGCGCTTTACCACCACCCATCCGTATTTGAAGCCTGCGTTGTTGGCGCGCCAGATCCGGACATGGGCGAAGTCGTGCAGGCGGTTGTTGTGCTGAAAGAAGGCTTCGAAGGCAGCGCCGACGAGTTGATCGAGCACTGCGCCAACGAGCTGGGCAAGTTTAAGAAACCACACGCAGTGGACTTCGTATCCGAGCTGCCTAAGAACAACACCGGCAAGATCCAGCGCCGTGACGTGCGCGCCGAGTACTGGAAAGGTCAGGACCGTCAGGTCTGATCGGCAACGGCCAAGAGGAGACTATCCATGCAACATATGAAAAATGCTGGCATACCGGAAGCGGAATTCAACGCTCTGCGCGAAAAAATGAATGCCTTTATCTACGACGAACTGATCCCTTTAGAGAAGGAACAGGGCCTGACACCCGAAACCTGTTTCTCCCGCGAGCAGCTCGAAGAGATCTGGAAGCGGTCTTACGAACTGGGTATCTATGGCTGCAATCTGCCCGCAGAGTTCGGCGGCCTGGGCTTGTCGATCAGCCAGCTTTGCATCCTGAAAGAAGACGCCACGCGCTCCAACGCAGCGCTGTACGGCTGTGTTCTGGGTGAAAACGGCGGCCCGATGCGGATCGGCTATATCCTCAATCAGGCGACTGAAGGCCAGCTGGAGGAGTACTTCATTCCAACCGCGCAAGGCAAACGTGCAGGCTGTTTCGCACTGACCGAGCCGCAGGCAGGTTCTGATGCCACCCGCATCCAGACCGCTGCCGTGAAAGATGGCGATGATTACATCCTGAATGGCCATAAGCGCTTTATCACGGCATCCCGTACCGCCGACTACGCCATCATCATGGCTGTCACTGATCCGGAAGCAGGCACCGATGGCGTAACGGCCTTTCTGGTCGACGCTGCATCCGAAGGCTACCAGATCGCCGGTGAATACCTGCCAATGTCCGGCCAGCACATCGACAACGATATCTACCTGAAAGATGTGCGCGTACCGGCCTGCAATATTCTGGGCGGGCTAGGCAACGGCTTTAAGCTGGGTATGAACCGCATCAATATCAACCGCTTGCTGCAATGCCCTACCATGCTGGGACATGCACAGTTCACCTACGACCGGGCTGTTGATTATGCTAACCGTCGCGAGCAATTTGGTCGCCCAATCGCCAACTTCCAGGCCATTCAGCACATGCTGGCCGACATGAAAACGGCACTGTTTGCCTGCCGCAGCATGATCGAAGCGGCTGCTGCAAAAGCGGATCGTGGTGAAGACATCCGTAGCGAAGCGTCTATGTGTAAAGTATTTGTCGCTGAAAATGCATTTCAGATCGCCGACAAATCTGTACAGATCCACGGCTCCGTTGGCCTGACACAAAGCGATCCGGTTGAATGGGTATTCCGCCGTCTGCGCATGTTCCGCGTACTCACCGGCTCCAGCGAAGTACAGCGTAACACCATCGCTAAAGGCATCAACAAAGGCTGGCAGAAAGCTCAGGCACCTGTGAAGGGACAATAATCATGACAGCCAATAACTGGTCCTTCCTGAAGGACGTTCGCATTATCGATATGTCCCGACTGCTGCCCGGCCCGATGACCACTCAGCTGCTGGCCGACCTTGGCGCAGAAGTGATCAAGATCGAAGAGCCTAAAGAAGGCGATACCGGACGCGTACTGGGCAAAGATATGTTTGCCCGCCTCAACCGCAACAAAAAGTCGCTCGGCATCAACCTGAAAAGCGATGAAGGCCGTGAGATCTTCAAGCAGTTGCTGGCCAATGCGGATTGTCTGGTCGAAAGCTTCCGCCCCGGTGCGATGGAACGTCTGGGTTTCTCGTACGAAGAGGTGAAAGCGATTAACCCATCACTGGTCTACCTGTCGCTGAGTGGTTACGGCCAGACCGGCCCTTACGCTAACCGTGCAGGCCACGATATCGACTTTCTCGCCCTATCCGGCTACTTCGGTGTGCCATCACAGGTCGAAGACAAAATCGCCCGTCCTAAAGTGCGTCTGAGTGACTATGCCGGTGCCATGTATGCCGCGTTATCCCTGAGCGTTGCTTTAGCAAGCGCCAAACAGTCCGGTGTAGGTCAGTACATCGACGTGGCAATTCTGGATGCCATGACCGCCTGGTCTGCACCGCTGCTGCGTGTAGCCCACGAAGTGTGTGACAGCGATCCAGACAAAATGCCATTCGTCATGCCGGACAATGACATTTTCGCTACTAAAGACGGCGAACATCTGGCAATTGGCCTGTTCGAGAACAAGTTCTGGAAACAGCTGGTTGAGATGCTCTCCGGGGAATTCCCTGCACTGGCCGACGAACGTTTCGCCAATACACGTCTGCGCAACCAGGCGAAAAACGAAGTACACGGCCTGCTGTCCTACGTTTTCGCATCAAAGACGCTGGACGAATGGACCGCTCTCTTCGATCCGACCGATATGCCATGGGCACCGGTACTACGCGATATGCGCTTCTTCGAAGACCCGCACATTCAGGCTCGCGGCCTGATGCAATCCATGACCGACCACAACGGCGAGAACGAAACCTTCCAGGTGCGCTATCCGGTGAAATTCTCCGCCGGTCTCGACGATCTGCGTCTGCCGCCACCGAATAAAGGCGAGCACACCAACGAAGTTCTGGAATCTCTGGGCCTGTCTGACGACGAAATCGACACACTGCGCAAAAACGGCACAGTGTAAGGAGCCATACGATGTCTGATGCTTATATTTGTGACGCGATCCGTACGCCCTTTGGGCGTTACGGTGGCGGCCTGTCGTCGGTCCGTGCCGATGATCTCGGCGCAGTACCGCTCAAAGCCCTGATGGCACGCAACCCGCAGGTAGACTGGGCGTCCGTGGATGACATCATCTACGGCAACGCCAACCAGGCCGGGGAAGACAACCGCAACGTTGCGCGCATGTCTGCCCTGCTGGCGGGACTACCAACCTCCGTACCGGGCAGCACCATCAACCGCCTGTGCGGCTCTGGAATGGATGCCATTGGGATGGCGGCACGCGCGATCAAATCCGGTGAAACGGAACTGATGATCGCCGGGGGATGTGAATCTATGTCCCGCGCACCGTTTGTGATGGGCAAGGCAGACACCGCCTTCTCACGCAATGCCAATATCGAAGACACCACCATCGGCTGGCGTTTCATCAACAAAAAGATGAAAGCGGAATACGGTGTGGACTCAATGCCGGAAACGGCTGAGAACGTAGCGGAAGATTTTGAGATCTCCCGTGAAGATCAGGACCTGTTCGCCTACCGCAGCCAGCAAAAGACCGCAGCCGCCATGGAAGCGGGACGGTTTAAGGAAGAGATCTGCCCGGTCACCATTCCTCAGCGCAAAGGTGACGACCTGATCGTGGATACCGATGAGCACCCACGTGCCTCAACCACACTGGAAGGCCTGGCAAAACTGCGCGCACCGTTTCGTGAAGGCGGTTCAGTAACGGCAGGTAACGCTTCAGGTGTAAACGATGGTGCCTGCGCCCTGCTGATTGCGTCCAAAGACGCCGCTGAAAAGAACGGCCTGACACCTAAGGCGCGGATCGTTGCCATGGCTACCGCCGGTCTTGAACCCCGCATCATGGGTTTTGGCCCAGCCCCTGCAACGATCAAAGTGCTGGAGAAAGCCGGACTGACGCTGGATCAGATGGACGTCATCGAACTGAACGAAGCCTTTGCTTCGCAGGGGCTGGCAGTGATGCGTGATCTCGGCCTGCCGGACGATGCACCACAGGTGAACCCGAATGGCGGCGCTATCGCCCTCGGCCACCCACTGGGCGCCAGCGGCGCACGACTGGTCACCACCGCGATGTATCAACTGCACAACACAGGCGGGCGTTATGCGCTTTGCACCATGTGTATTGGCGTTGGACAGGGAATCGCGTTAATTATTGAGCGCGTATAACCCAAACCGACCTTAACCTGAATGGTTCACCTCTAAACCCTTTCAGGTTAAGGCCCTTTAATCTCCAATTGCGTTTCAGCAATAGAACACCAGACACAATCAAACGCCGTCATTCCGTTGCCCATCTAACTGGATAGAGGCTTTATCATGCAACCCCCCCCCTCTCCCCACCATGAGCGCCGCTGTATGTCATCAGTGGGCTGGCATTGACGGTCTCCAGATAGAACAGCTCCACATCCCCCTGCCCCAAGAAGATGAAGTACTGGTGGAGATCAAAGCAACAGGCCTGAACACAACCGATTTGCTACTGATTTCCGGTCGCCACCAAACCAATAGAGATCTGGCGTTGCCCTATGTTCCTGGCATCGAAGGCTCAGGTATCGTTATCCAGTGTGGAGCAAAGGTTACCCAACTTAAACCCGGTGACCGGGTCACCGGATCTTTTCCAAAAGGTGCGTTAGCCGATAAAGCCATCACTAAAGCAAACCACCTATTCAGAGTGCCGGATAATATTGGGTTTATCGAGGCTGCGGCCTTACCGGTGTCCTATTTTTCTGCACATCTGGCACTACACTGGAACGGTCGATTGGAATCTGGCGAAACACTGTTAGTGCTGGGTAGTTCTGGCGGGATCGGCCTCAGCGCCGTACAGATCGGCAAAGCCATGGGGCTCAACGTCATCGCGGGCGCCAGTAACGACACAAAGCTTGAGTTTGTAAAAGACAAGGGCGCGGATAGAACGATCAATTATCGTACTGAGCACCTCAAAAATCGGGTGATGTCGTTGACCGATGGAAAAGGTGTCGATGCCTGCTTTGATCCCATCGGAGGAGACCTGAGTCTAACCGCACTGTCCTGCCTTGATTGGGGTGGCAGAATGCTCCATCTTGGATTTGTCGGTGGTATACAGCAACTACCTGCGAACCGTCTGCTAGTAAAAAACCGCGCTTCAATTGGTTGTTCTGCACGTTATTTTCGATTGCATCAGCCCAACAAATACCGGGAATCAGCTGAATGGATATTAGAGCGGGTTGCACGGGGTGAAATTCTTCCTTCAATCGGCCACTGCTTTTCAATGGCCGACTGCAAACTCGCATTTGAGAAATTAGCTGCAGGCGCAGTGCTTGGGAAAGTCGTTGTCACACCATAAGAGGATGTATGCCGAAGAACGGATCAAGGGAAGAATGGTGCCTGACACTTTTTTCTTAAGATCAGGACCTGTTCGCCTACCGGAGTCAGCAAAAAACCACAGCCGCCATGGAAGCAGGACGGTTTAAGGAAGAGATCTGCCCGGTTACTATTCCTCAGCGCAAAGATGACGACCTGATCGTGGACACCGACGACACCCACGCGCATCCACCGCGCTGGAAGCGTCTGGCAAAACTGTGCGTACCGTTTCGCGAAGACGATTCGGTAACCGCCGATAATGCCTCAGGCGTGAATGACGGTGCCTGCTCCCTGCTAATCGCGTCCAATGACGCAGCTGAAAAGAACGCCCTGACACCTACGGCGCGTATTGTCGCGATAGCTACCGCGGGCCTTGAACCCCGCATCATGGGCTTTGACCCAGCCCCTGCAACGACCAAAGTGCTGGAGAAAGCCGGACTGACGCTGGATCAGATCGACGTCATCGAACTGAACGAAGCCCTTGCTTCACAGGGACTGGCAGTGATGCGTGATCTCGGCCTGCCAGACGATGCACCGCAGGTGAACCCGAATGACGGCGCTATCGCCCTCGGCCACCCACAGGGTACCAGCGGCGCACGACTGGCGGCGTTATGCGCTTTGCACCATGTGTATTGGCGTTGGGCAGGGAATCGCGTTGATTATTGAGCGGGTCTGACATCTATGCGTCGACTGCGCTTGTGCTGTTAGACTTTTGAGGGCTGCTTTTTAGCAAAAGCAGCCTGATAGCACCACAGCCACTTGTTATCCACCTTTTGATTTTGTCAGAGCTGACCTTATCCCAAAGCCAGCACCGACTGCTAAGCTTGAAGTTAAGATTGTTTTAACCAGCTCTTGTTCACCCAACAACATGGCAGTAAAAACTAGGGCAACAACACAAAAAACCGTTGCACTAATGATAAATACCGAACGCTTATGAACCGTATCTTCTAGTTCCAATTCTCGCTGGTGCTTTACCTTTTCAAGATCAAGCTCTTTTTGTTGAGTCTCTTCTTTATGTTCTAGGTGTTTTACGAAAGCTTCGACTCCCTTTTCAGCAACATCCTCAATCGTGCTTGCAATGCGCTCAATGTTCGCAACTCGATCGTTGATTCTCTCGATTTCAGCATTTACAGCAACTAACTCTTGTTTCTCCAACTTTTGATACTTCCTTGTTGTTTACTTGTTTAGATTGGTCCTACCCACAAAAAGCAGGCACTTGGTTATGCGCATTTGTGCTTAGCTATCACTATGAGCCTTCCTAAAATGTTTATCCAAATTCTTAGGTTTTAAAGGAACCCTGCAAACAGGACACTTAATAAGGTTATTTAGGCTGCTTTTAATGCGTGTCGACTCTTCGCTGAAAACCACTTCGGGCTTTTTCTCTGGAGAAAAATTATATTTAGATTCGAGACGCTCAACCACCTTCTCTAAGGCTTGTATAATGTAAAGGCGGTTTGCTCCAAATGCATAATAGCCGGTTCTCATCCGCTGAATGGGCATTGAAGGATCGGATGACCGACACTTGTTTTTCAAGGCACCTTGATCAAGAAAAGTTATGGGGTACCTAAACTCACGTCCCTCACCATACCATTCCCCTCCAGGCCCCCAGTTTTGTATGTTGCCGTTGTAACAGCTATTTCCAATTATGGATTCCATCTCAGCGAGAATTTTTTTCTTTATATTTTCTTCCATGATCTAACCCTAATTTTTACTGCAATAACTAACGCCTAAAGCAGCAAGAGAGAAACGAGTTCGACTACCTTTTCGTGTTAGCTTTTTCCTTCAAGTTCAATTGCTTTAAGGTTCCATGAGTAGATGTCGGGCTCACACCTTTTCAGCTGGATTCTCATTGAACGACATAGCCCCTTAAACTCTTCAAGACCGTCGGAGGATACAACGCCACTTTTTGATATATTCTTGTACACATGACGGCCTAGATAAACTTCCTTAATTGCCCCTTCAGGTAACTTATAGCAATATATCGGCCTGCCCAAACTGGCAATACGTTTCTGATTCCAATCACCTGACGCATTCCTAAACTCCCCACCAAATGAATGATACCCATAGGGTGATTTCGATAGACTCTTAACAACCCTTACTTCCTCTTCGTAACCCCACTCTAGTGATTTATAGAGGAATGCACGCTTTACTATGTTGTAGAAGTCAGCTTCAAACCCCACCGTATCTAGGCCAATGCTCATCAACTCGTCAACAGAGTGTTGGAACTGACGTGATTTGGGCTTAGATGATGTGTAGATTACCTCGCCAAACTGTGCTGGAATAACAGAAGAAACATTACATGTAAATCCCGCTTTTTCGACATCAATACCTACCACCACGCCTTGGTGTGAATCGCCGTAATGCGACCACATTAGGGAATTCAGTGGCTGTCTCGTGAGTGACAGAAGCGCATATTTTCGAGAGAACCTGTTGCGATAGCCCCCAGCTACGATACTTGCAGGCATATCACCATCGGTGAAACCAAATGCAGTGCATTCAAATGGGTCATTCAGATCTTCGATACATGAAAATCCAATTGAATTATCTCCAACTACATCTATAGCTGTTTGTAGAGACATATACTTGTATAGGATCACTTAATGGCCTCAGATAAAACTAACATTTTAATTCTGCGCCAACGCGTTTTCGTTCCACACGACCGTTGTGGAAACCAGCATAATCATCTGAAGAGAAAGGAGTTTGGGTGTCGTATGTCTCTTCTCTTCCACTGAAAACGAGCATGCGCGTATTGATGCTTGGCTATGCGCGTTTTGCTGCACATCCATATCCGTAAGTGTCTAATATGTAATGGGTTTGGTTAAAAGGCAAGCAGGAATAAACGCATTGCTGGCAGAGAAACACGCGAGTTCTCTTCGGTTCGCCAAATACACTGTATAGACCGTCAATTGTGGCGTTCACCGAGGATGCTGGGCTAATCCGGTTTAGTGCGATTTATATCCCTTACCTTTGCCTTTCCCGTGATGCCCCGCCACCTCCGCATTCAGCCGATGGTACTCGGTCCAGTCGATTTGATTCCATTTCCCTTTATCCGCAAGGCGGGCCGCCTGGCGTTTGATCTCTGCCATACGTGCGTAGGCGCGGGCTTTGTTATGGTGTCCGTTGGATCGGGCGTTGCGTGCCTTAGTTTCATACTTTGATGCGGTGTTACGGAACTCGTCACCACCTTTCCCATTGCCCTGCGCGAACACCCCACCCGATAACAGTAGGAGTACTAAGCCTGTTATTAGCGTTTTCATCTGTTCGTTCCTCTATTCCCTAAAATCTCTGGATCGCACCCGGCGCGTTCGGGTAAGCGTAGCAGATTGTCGTTGCTTCAATAGCAGAGCTTCTACTACAGCTTACACGTGCTATCACTTCCTCTTATACACCCCTATATATCTATAGTATTTTTCAGATACCTGCGCCGTTGTTATCGTATTTTCATTCGCTGCCCGATGTTGTGTATCTCGCATCGGCTGCTTCACGCTGAAACCGAGACAACGCACCCATGCTGACAACACCTCAAGAATCCGCCCCTCTGTGTGAGGCCGCAGACCCGGATGTTCGCCCATCAGGCATTGTGCTGCCAGCCAATGCCTGTGACTGCCACGCCCACGTGTTCGGGCCGGTTGAAAAGTATCCGTATGTGGATCACCGCACTTACACCCCACCAGATGCGTCGTTCGCTGATTACCAGAAGATGCTGTCTACACTGGGTTTAGAGCGCGGTGTGATTGTGCAACCCAGCGTGTTGGGCACTGATAACCGCGCCACGCTGGATGCGGTGGCCGCCGGGGGTGATCAGTACCGTGCGGTAGTGGTGGTGAACGAAGATGTGTCAGCGCAGGAGTTGCAGGTGATGTACGACGCGGGCGCACGTGGCGCTAGGGTCAACCTGCTCTTTCGCAGCAACTTTCAGGTGGATAACCTGCGTACGCTGGCAAAGAAACTCGCCGACGCCAATATGCACCTGCAGCTCCTGATCGACGTATCTCAGTTTTCTGATCTCAAAACTACGCTGGCAGATCTGCCGGTGGATCTGGTGTTCGACCATATGGGCCATATGCCCACGACCGAGTCACAAAACCATCCCGGCTTTCAGGATTTGCTGGCACTCGTAAGCGAAGGCAAAGCGTGGGCGAAGCTCTCAGGTAGCTATCGTTTTACCCAGGAATCCGCAGCGCCCTATCAGGATGTCACCGCCGTGGCGCAATCTCTGATCAACGCCAACCCTGAACGTATGGTGTGGGCTTCCGACTGGCCGCATCCGCACATTCCAGTGGCAATGCCCAACGACGGAGATCTGCTCGACATGCTTTCACTCTGGGCACCGAACGCGCCCGTTCGCAATCGCATTCTGGTAGATAACCCGACACAGCTTTACGGCTTTTAAGCGCCTGTATTTCTCGCGCAACAACAATAAGTCCGGGACTGATCCCGGCGAGGACAGAAACCTATGCAATTAACTGCGCATCAACAACAGATGCTTGATGGCAACTTCGGCCCAGCCTACGCGTGGGCGATGAAGTTTCTGGTGGACACCGGCACCGTACTGGGCGCCGACCGCCTGATCCCGATCCGTTACGCCTTTTTTATGGCGGATACGGACGCTATGGGTGAGGCAGGTATCCACTTTATGGAAGAACTGGCACAGGCAGCACCGGAACAACGCATACCTGCGGCAAACCTCTAT
Source organism: Pontibacterium sinense (assembly GCF_015209595.1). Lineage (GTDB taxonomy): Bacteria > Pseudomonadota > Gammaproteobacteria > Pseudomonadales > Balneatricaceae > Pontibacterium > Pontibacterium sinense. The sequence continues at coordinate 24,246 of NZ_JADEYS010000020.1, forward strand.
CTGGAAAGCCGTCACACCGCTCGCGAGTTGTTAGATTTTGGTCTGCCACAGTGGTTTATGGATCTGGATCAGCGCCGTCTGGATGCCATCGCCAAGCTGGGCTGCATCATGGAATATGGTCATATCAACAACCACTCCATCCCTGCCCCGTGCTTCGGTGAATCCATCGCCATGGGGTCTACACCTACGGCCATTTACGCCAACTCGGCACTGGGCGCACGCACCAACTTCGAAGCAGGCCCTGCCGCGCTGGCCTCCGCGCTGGCCGGATATGTGCCTCGCTGGGATTTGCATCTGGATGAAAATCGGGTGCCAAAGCGTGTATTCGAAGTGGAGCGTACACCGCAGAATCTCGCCGAATGGGGTGCGTTGGGTGCAGCTATCGGCCTTCGTCTGAATAATGCCAATGAGATCCCGCTGATCAAAGGACTGGATGAACATCCCGGTGCATTGGCACTCAACCATATCGGCGCATCCCTTGCCAGCTATGCTGCTGTGGGTTTGTTCCACGTTGAGGGTGCAACACCGGAGGCGCACCTGTTCACTGAAAGTGATCTGCCAACAGAGCGCCTGACCGGCACCGAGCTGGACGCCGTACTGAGTATCGAAAAACTGGATGCACAATCACTGGATCTGGTGGTACTGGGTGCGCCGCAGATGGGCTGGAGCGAAGTGGTCGAGCTGACGCAGCTGCTAGACGGAAAAAAGGTGGCGACCAACACCACTCTGCTCGCATTTGTTGATAACGGCAGCATCGAAACCGCACGCACTTTGGGCCTTGCCGACAAGTTGGAAGCGGCCGGTTGCCATCTACTGGATGGTATCGACTACTTCCAGTCAGGCTCTGAACCTATCCGTCAGGCCAACGGCTGGACCAATACCCTCACAGCATCACCGAAACTGGGCAACATCCTTAACGGCGCAGGTTACAACGCAGCGGCAACCACATTGGCCGTGTGTATTCAGTCAGCGATCGCTGGGAGGGTCGTCGCATGATCACGTTAAAAAGCACAAAAAAAGGGCTTGGCGTAGCTATTGAAGGGGAAACACTGGTACTGAAAAATGCCTTCTCCGCCCGTTACGACCTCGATGTAAAAACCGGTAAGTTTCTGCGCCCCGGTCTCGCGGAAGAAGATGCCTCTGTAGCAGGCAAAGTGCTGGTTGCAGATCGCGCTAAAGGCGGTGTTGCCAGTTCCTGGCTCTTACGTGAAATGGTCCGTCTGGGCACCGCGCCTGCGGCACTGGTATTCAACAACGCCGGTCCCGTGATGGTACAGGCTGCGGCTTTTGCCGGGATTACCTTGCTGGATGGATTCGAAGAGGATGTAACCGAAGCGATCCCAAACAAGTTGCAGGTAAGCGTTGATCCACAGGAAAAAACCATCACACCCGTATAACGACACGCTATACACCCGCCTACCTGAACGCAAAACCCGGCCTGAATGCCGGGTTTGTTCTGTCGGTATCAGCCAGTCTGGCTTTCTATCACTTGCGCCGAATACCAATTTTACGACCGATATTTTCGGGCTTCGGAATATTAGCCTGCGTTGCTGCCAGCTGCTCGATATTGGATTTCACCGCGGCCGGAAAGTCACTGCCCTTACGCTCTTTCAGATTTACACACATCAACATCTGCTCCAGTGTGGAGGCCAGATATTCACTGCCGTCGTCACTTTGAGCGTACATTTCAAAGTAAAGGTGCAGGCGCTTGCTGTCATGATCCAGCAGCTGCATACGCACATCAACCGGCTGATCCAGCACGACTTCATTGTTATAGGTAATGTGATTTTCCAGCACCATCCAGGAGATATCGGTTTCACGCGTGACCTCTTCACCCAAGCCCAGATCAGCGACCAGCTGCTCACCGGCGTGGTCGAAGATCAGCACGTAATAGGCAACATTCATATGGTTGTTGTAGTCCAGCCACTCCGATTTGATAGGAGTACTGTAGATGACAGGCGCTTTATCACTCATCAGCTAATTCCTTGACCCAAAATAACCATCCTACCGCTCTGCTTTCTCTTCTGAAAGACCACCTCAGTCTTCAAACAACCCAAAACTGAGGCATATGATTTGTAAAACACATTCACTGCAGCCAGCGCCATCGCAATACGCACAGCGTTAAAAAGCGCTGCTGGCAAAGCCTCCAGTCGAGAGCAATCCACGCTGGTCACTCACCAAAGACTACGGCCTTGATCAAACTGCAGTCTTCCGTTTTCTGCAACAGAACTTGCAAACAACAAAATATATAAAAGCCTTACAAGATGGTAATTTCTATACCTGTTCAAGCCAAATCGAATAGCTAACGACGTATTCCGAAATGGCAGCCGCTGCACCGGCTGTTCAATCTACTGGGATTGATCCGTGCTCGGACGACAAACCGGCGTAATTCAATCGATGTAAATTGGGAGGCGCGAATGGATCTCCGTTCACTAAAGTATTTTCAAGCTGTTTATGAGAAGAAAAATCTCAGCGCCGCAGCGCGTATCTGCTATGTATCACAACCGTCCATATCTTCTGCAATCCAGGTACTGGAACAGACGTTAGACACCACGCTGTTTGTACGGCATGCAAAGGGGGCAATCCCAACATCCGATGCTGATACGCTTTACGTGATGTCTAAGGAGATCACTGACCGGGAAAAATCCATCAAGCGCTATTTTGATAACAAGTCCGTGTCCGTCCCTTTCCGACTGGGTTTAATGCGGTCGCTGGGTTCGCAACGTATGAGCTGGTTGCTGAAAGAGCTGGATACAGAAATTGAGCACCTTGAACTCACTCTGGTTGATCCTGATGAGCCCTGTGACGCCCGTATTATCGACTCCACAGACTTAACCCGTGCAGAGGATTTCGCACCGATCTGGACAGACAATTACCTTCTGGCCATTCCAAAGTCCTTTGATCTGAGCGCCAATGATTTGATAGAACTGGAAGATCTTCAAAAGCTCCCGTTTATCAATCGTGAACCCTGCTCTGCGCTGAATGAACTCAGACAATCACTCGATGAGTTGGATATCGCCTACGAAACCCGCGCAAACATACGTACGGTGGAGTATGCACATTCATTGGTAAGCGCAGGCGTGGGGATCGCCCTGCTACCTGATTGGTACGAAATAATCAGTCAGGAAGATATCGTCATGAAACCGATCAGGGATATTAACGTTCATCGAACAATCGGGTTAGCGTACAAGAAAGGCAAAGCCGACGACATGCTGATACAAAAGAGCATTAACATCTGCGCGACGATCGGCCAAAACCAGCATAAGCCAATATATACGTAATCGATCAGCCAACCCGCTCAAATACAGGTGCAATCCGAACATGCCTTCCTCGGTAGCGTCGCTGCGGATTATTTTATGCCTTTATCCGCTAGAGACAGAAATGTATCATTCGTAGATAACACAATGATACATCGTGGAGTCGACTCCGTTGGCACGAACAAAAACTTCAGCACGACAAACCTTATTGGATTCGGCAACTGTACTTCTGGCCGAAAACCCCGGCGCGTCCTTTATCGAAATAGCAGAAGCCGCCGGTGTCGGGCGTGCCAGCCTGTACCGTCACTTTCCGACAAGAGACGATCTGGTACGCGAATTATGCCTTGAAGCACTAAAAACTATGGATGAAGCGGTCAGCCATATCTACTGGACGGCCAAGTCATCCGCAGAAGCACTTGAGATGACAATCAACGCAATGGTACCTCTGGGTGATCGACTCTATTTTCTGACCCGGATAGGAGAAGTCACTGATAAACAGGTCACGAAGGAGATGACGCGACAAAATAAGGACATGCTCCAACTCATCGAAGGCGCACAGAAAGAAGGTGTACTGGACGCAACCGTTACACCACGCTGGATTAACGGTGTGTTTACGGGTTTGATTTGCACCGCATGGGATGCAATGGCCCAAGATCAGGTATCTGCAAATGAAGCTGCCAGTCTGGTATCTCGTAGCCTGCTAAAAGGATTGTCTCCACTGCCTCAGGACACGCTCTCCTGAAACAGTAGAGCGCCTGCATAACCACCTCTCTATACGTTCATAGCCTCCGTAACGCCACCCTCCTTCAATGTCGTCACACCATAAGCGGCTCGGCACAGCCACGCTTACAATTTATTATGAGACATTTTTGTCTTGACCAACAATGATACAAATATGTACCATTACTTCCAGCTTAGAACGCAACATAAGATGCAACATACGGGTAAACAACCATGAACAAGAAAGTGCTATCCACCGCTGCTCTGCTCGGCATGACCGCAGTTACTGCAACAGCAGCCCCTCAGTCAGAAATGATGTTTAACGTGTTTGATACGGATAAAAACGGTGAGATTTCTATGACCGAGTATCGAAACGGTGGGATGGATGCAGAAGGCGGAAACTGGTCAGAAGGCTTAAGCACCGTGTGTACTGAACACGTTCTTAAATCAGCGGAACCCCAACTCATCGAAAGCTTTACCTTGCTGGACAGCAACAAAGACAAAAAAATCTCTCGCACCGAGTTCCTGAAAAATGGAGAAAACATATACAACCAGTACTGGGATACCTCCTTTAAGGAAGCCGATGGTGACAACAACGGCAAGCTGTCTCGTGGCGAGTTCAAGCAACAGACCAGCACCTACGTAGAAACGCTGAAGAAATCCTATGCCGACAAAGAGATTCCAACCGAGTGCAAAGCGGACATGGAATATTGGAGCACCTACTATCAGGAAATGAACCAATACATCGATATGGCGTTTGGTTATCTAGACCAAAACTCCGATGGATCACTGAGCTACCCGGAATATAAAGGCACACACCTCTGGAACTAAACGTTTCAGAGTCACTGCCCTATGGCTTTCACCCACCCGGTAACCTGAAATCTGGAACAACCTATGAATGGTATTAGAAGCACCCTTCACACAATCGCCCCTCTGCTTTTGGTCCTCCAGACATTACATGCCAACGCCAGTCCTCAGGACAGCCCGGACATGGTGGCAATCCCTGGTGCAACCTATGAAATGGGTTGCGACCCAAACACCGATTACGTCTGCTCATATGTCCCAGAGGAGAAACAGCACAGCGTCACCATCGATGCTTTCAAGATCGACAAATATGAAGTGACAACGGGTCAATACACCCGCTGCGTTGAGGCAGGCCACTGTGATATGCCGACGATCGGCGGCCTGATGCATTATGGGAACCCGGAAGCGGCTGAGTTTCCGATCAACGGTGTTAGCTGGTATCAGGCGCGTAAGTTCTGCGAATGGAAGGGGAAACGCCTGCCAACCTCAGCGGAATGGGAGCTCGCGGCCAGAGGGACGGATGGTCGCACCTACCCCTGGGGATTTGAAGAACCGGACTGTACACGCACGGTGATGGACCGCGCCAACGCAGGCTATCTGGGGTGTGGTACCGGAGATACCCTCAACGTAGGTTCCAAACCTAAAGGGGCCTCGCCATATGGCGTTATGGACATGGCCGGTAATGTATGGGAATGGACCTCGGACTGGTATGACGAAAGCTATTACTTTAATAGCCCCCGCAACAATCCTAAGGGCCCGAAGCATGGAGAGCTGAAAATAACACGCGGAGGTGATTTCATGAGTCGGCAGGGTTATGAGCTACGCGCTACCGGACGATTTCCTTACTACCCATCCAACCCCAGCCCGGCCATCGGATTCCGCTGCGCGAAGTAAAAACAGGACACTGATTTATGACTCAACTCAACATCAGCCATATCGTATTGACCAGCTCAGTTCTATTACTGAGTAACGCTGCAGCCGCCGCACCAGATTATAAAGAGATGGTCTCCGTCCCGGCCGGTGAGTTTGAAATGGGATGCAAGACATCCGATGGGATCTATTGCCTGCCTGGAACCACACCACATAAGGTGTATCTGGATGCCTTCAAAATCGATAAACATCTGGTGACCTTTGATCGGTATCAGAGCTGTATCGATGCAGGTTCCTGTACTGATCCCTATATGGGTGCGGCCTGCAACTATGGAATGCCCTGGGCGGGCAACCATCCGGTCAACTGCATCACTTATAAACAGGCAGAAGATGTGTGCCGTTTCGAAAATAAACGCCTGCCAACAGAAGCCGAATGGGCTAAAGCTGCACGCGGCCCAAGCAGCTTTCTATTTCCATGGGGTAATGCGCCTGCGCCTTCATGTGACCGTGTCGTAATGAACGAAAAACGTGGCGACAAAATGGGACCGGGGTGCGGCGCGGGGACAACATTGCCTGTGGGCAGCAAACCAGAGGGGGCCTCTCCCTACGGCGCGCTGGATATGGCGGGGAATCTCTTCGAATGGACCAGTGACTGGTACTCGGAAACCTATTTCGCCAACAGCCCCGTTAAAAACCCTAAAGGTCCAGAGCACGGTGAAGCCAAAGTATTGCGGGGCAGCGCCTGGACAGCACGCTTTAAGGACGGTGTTGCTCTGACCGTACGCTCTGCATACGCGCCTCTGGGACAGGGATATGTTGTTGGCGCCCGGTGCGCAGCATCATCGGATTGATCTCGCGATTATTTTCGCAGACTTGGAATTGGATACGCCCCTATCTAACCGGTTGGTCAAGGGGCGTAGGATGTGGGGAAAAAAGCAGTTAATGTCCTACGTTTGATTTCACAGGAGCAACACGCTCCCTGAACTGCTGCACCCCTGCGGAAGCGCGCTGCGTATCAACGCACAGATGACTAAACAGCCTGTTTCCCCACATCAAAGCACCTGACGTGTACTTGAATACATCGGGCACAATCAGCCATTCACTTATCCAAACGCCACCGGAACGTTCATGCTGATGCATGTTGGTTTCCTGGATAGCCGCAGATTGCTGCCTGCCCAGACGTGCAATAGCCTCCATGAACTCAGAGCCTCGCTGATTGCGTTTGTGTGCCATTGAAGAAGAGCTGCCTTTGCCCGCTTCATATCCTTCAAACAGCTCTCCTATTTCTGACGAAGAGAGCAGATTAATATTGTGGGCAATCTTACACAGGCTACCGCACAGCATCCCGAGCGCGGCAACGATTTCACCCACCCCATCTCTCGCATTCTGCCAATGAGGCTCAGCAACATGAAGATCCAACGCGGCTGCCAGAGACTGTTTTAACTGCCTGCCCTGATCCGCAGGAAAAGCACGCAGATCCCCGACCGGGCCACCGCACTGAACATTCAGTCCCCGACCCGCCGCATCCTTTAAGCAATCACGACGCCGCTTCAGTTCAGATTTCCATACGTCTAACTTGGCGCCCAACGTCATTTCTACAGCATGCTGCCCATTGGTGCGGCCGATGATCTCGGTTGCACCAAACGCGTCTCCGAACTGTTCGATATGAGATAACAATCGATCCAGTTCGGCGTCCACCAACAGCAACCCTCGGTGCATCTGAAGCACCATCGCCGTATCCATAATATCCTGAGTGGTAGAGCCGAAGTGGACGGAAGCAGCCTGCGGTGTACCCACCGCCGCGCGCAGCTGCTTCACCAGCCCTACAATCGGACGCCCGACCAGAGCCATATCATCCTGCAGACACGCTGTATCAAGATCACTGGCTTTGAGACTCTGGAGTTTTTCAGACACCTCAGGATCGATAATTCCCATCTCCGCCTGACATGCTGCCAAGGCCTGCTCGACCTGCAACCAACTGGATACAGTATTGTCTTCAGACCAGATCTTGCCCATCTCTGCAGAGACAAACTGATCACGGTAGATGGAGAAATCAAGCATCTTCCAGCCCCCCTGCCAGTTCGCGCTTTCTTTCGCGACGCATGCTGTGCACACGGAACAGGATTGCACCAACACCCAACAACAGGAACGCCAATGCGATAGGTCGTTCGAAGAATACTAAGATGCCGCTGTCTGACACCAGCAGCGCCTGACGGAATGACTCTTCTGCACCTTTTGCCAGAACAAAGGAGATGACAAACGCCGCCGTATTGAAGTCATATTTGCGCATCAGCCAACCGACAACACCCGCACACACCATCACCAGCACATCAAACATTGAACCACGTGCGGAGTACGCCGCGATAAAGCTGGTCAGGAAGATCATCGGATAGAGCACGTTCGAAGGAATGCGCAAAATCAGCTTAGCAACATGCGATGCACCAAAGTACCCGATAATGCCGTAAGCGAAGATACCCAGCAGGCCACAGGCGAACAGCTGATAGATCAGTTCCTTAGACGTGATAAACAGTGTCGGACCCACCTGAATGCCGTGGATAAGGAATACCCCCAACAGGATCGCCCCGATGGTGGAACCCGGAATTCCCAAGGTCAGCAACGGTGCCATGGACGGACCTGAAACCGCGTTGTTCGCAGATTCTGGAGCGGCGATCCCTTCAAGCGCACCTTTACCCCACTGCTCAGGGTTTGTAGCGCGTCGCTTGCCTTCACCGTAGGAAACAAATGCTGCTATCGCAGATCCCAGCCCCGGCAAAATACCGATGGCCGCCCCAATAAAACCACCCCGCACTGCATGCGGCAGACACGGCTTGTACTCTTTCCAGGTCAGGCCATCATGATCGTCATCGTGTTCACTGGTCTCAAGGCTTTCCACCTTTTGCTGGCGTTTTTCCAGCTGATCAAACACTTCACCCAGTACAAAGATACCAATCATCAGTGGCACCAGACCGATACCGTTGGTCAGGTCAAAGGTCCCAAAGGTAAATCGCTCCTCACCCGAGATCGGATCCAGACCTACGGTCGCAATCAATACCCCAAACAGCGCACTGACCAGCCCCTTCACAATAGACTTTCCAATCACCGAACCGATCACGACAAATGCGGCAAAATAGATCGCAAAGGTTTCCGGTGGCCCCAGCTTTAGCGCCAGTGCGGCAATCGCACCTACACCAACGATCAGCATGATATCGCCCATAAAATCGCCGATTACTGAGGAGATCGTTGCGGTTTTCATTGCCTTACCCGCCTTACCTTGTCGGGCCAGAGGGTAACCATCCAGCTGGGTCGCCGCAGAAGCAGCAGTGCCGGGGGTGTTAAAAAGAATCGCCGCAATGGACCCGCCGTACCGACCGGACTTCCCGATGACATACAGAAACGCGAGGGCAAAGAGCGGATCCATGTAGTAAGTGATCGGCAACAACATCGCGATAGCCGCGGCTGCTGTCAGCCCCGGCGTCGCGCCAACAATCATTCCTACCACGGCCGCTAATAGAATTGCGCCGATCAGGCTAGGGGTCGCAAAGACGAAACTGAGCGCAGAAAAAATCTCCATTGTCTTAACTCCTAATCAGATCAAGTGGTTCAAAAACGCTGCCGTAGGGTGGAAAAACGCCAAGCAACTCGAAAAACAGAAGGTGGAACACCAGTGGACACAGCACCATCGATACCGCGAGACCCACCACACTTCGAATACCAAAGATGTACAGCATCACCGGGGCGATCAACGCCGTGGGCAATAGATATCCAAATGCCACCATCGCGTATTGATATACGAATGCCAGCACCGCAACAGCGATCACCGTCTTAACCGTGGAGGGCGATTGAGCGACGGTTCCGACACTGCTGACCGCAACCTCCTTCAGTTTTCCAATTACCATCAACACCCCACCCAGCGTGAGGCCCACTGCAACAACCATAGGAACCAGGCCCGCCCAGGTTTCACCGTCCTGAGCCGGGGGCACTTGGTATGCCCCCCAAACTGCACCCAGACCTATCAGGGCAACAACGGCCCCTTCCGTAATATTACGCATAGGTCTTCTAAGCCCTTATTTTTTCAGTCCGTCAATGAGCGGTAATACGTCAGATTTCATCTGCGCAATGGCACTCTTCGCATCACTCCCGGCCAGATATACCGGAGCCGTACCCCGTTTTTTCAGAAGTTCAGAGAACTCCGGTTTAGCGGCAATCTCTTTCAGTGACGCCTCTAAATACGCCATCACCTTTTCCGGTGTACCTTTGGGTGCCAGTACCAGTACCGGGGAAGAGACATTCGCGAACGGGATATCCAGCTCCTTGAAGGATGGCACTGAATCTACGATCTCATCACGCTTATCCGCGTTGACTCCCAAGCCCCGAAGCTGCGCTTCAAAGCCTTTAATCTGCTGAATACCGATAAAGCCATAGTCGGTCTGCTCACCCATAATCGCTGCACGTGCTGGACCGCCCCCCTTAAACGGTACATCCTGCGCTTCAATACCATTTGCTTTCAGGAAGCCAAGACCTGCCACATAGTGGAAACCGCCACGTCCGGAGTGAGCCCAGCGCAATGAACCCGGCTTTTCTTTAGCCGCATCAATCACATCATGTACGGATTTGTACGGGCTATTTGCCGGCACAATCATGGAGGTTTTCAGACGGCCAACCTGTGCGACGTAGTCGAAGGATTCCAGTGCATCGATACGCGTTTTTCGAGTCAGCGTAGACAGCAGAAATGATCCTCCTGAAGTGAGCATGATGGTGTAACCGTCCGGACGTGCGCCCAGTGCAGACTGCGCACCGTTCAGCCCACCGGAACCGGGTTTGTTCACCACCACAAGAGGTACATCAATCGTCCCCTGAGCAGCCGCGGCCAGCGCACGTGCATATGCATCGGTGCCACCACCCGCTTTATAAGGTACGACGATATTAATCGGACGACGCGGATAGTCAGCGGCCTGCGCAGCTGATCCGGCCACCATAAACAGGGATACAGCGGCAGATACTGCTGCGATAAAGCTTCTTCGTTTCATTCGAACGACTCCTGGTCTGAGTTTTTATTCTTGTGATTTCAGCTTATATCGCCTTTTTAATTTAGGAAAATGCAAATATACTTCATTGACTTTCATTTTTTGCAACTGACGAAGGTTATGTATGAATATCAAAGCATTAAGAGCATTTCGCCTGACCTTGTCCGAAGGCTCTTTGGCAGGTGCATCTGAAAAACTACACCTCAGCCAGCCCGCCGTGAGCCGCCTCATCAGTACATTGGAAGGCGAATTGAAAATGAAGCTCTTTCACCGGACCGGCCGCCGGCTCAAACCGACATCCGAAGCACTGGCCTTTTATAAAGAAGCGGGACGGATTCTCGACAATCTGGACCAGATTCCGCGGATTGCAGCAGACATTCGATCAGGTAAAAGTGAAAGCTTACGTATTGTCGTCATGCCCCGTATCGCACACGCACTGGTCGCCCCCGTCATTAATCAGTTCCTTAAAACGGACGGCAATGTGCGGGTTTCCGTTGACGTCCAATCGAGACAGGAAGCCTATAAATGGGTTTCAGGGCGTGAATACGATTTTGGCATTGGGGCACTGCCTATAGAGGACGCCAACATACAAACAGAAGTACTGTTGCGTGCACGAGCTCAAGCATTGATACCTAATTCACATCCGTTGGCTACAAAGGAAGAAATTACTGCAGACGATTTGGTAGACGAATCCATCATTACACTGACGCCTGGGCTTCTGCTGCGCCGTCAGGTCGATGATTTCTTTCAATCTGCCGGGCATAACCCATCATACGCCTGTGAAATAAGTGCATCCATGCTCGCCTGTCAGCTCGTCGAAGAAGGTGCTGGAATCACAATTGCAGATTCCCTTTCTGCCGCGGCTGTCGACAAAACCAAAGTCACTCTCCGCCCGCTCGTCCCTGAAAAGTGGATGTCATTCGGTCTGCTACTGCCAAAGCAACATGAGCAATCTGACCGTATAGACCGACTCATCGAGTTATTAAGGGAACGTGCTCAAACGCTGACGGCCAACGACCAGAATATTGTTGCTGTTAATACGGATAAGGTACATATCGATACGATCTGAAATTCGGATTGCTGTTTCCCAAAGATGTACAAACCTCGCCAAATACAAGACGACTGGCCGAAACTATCAGGGAAAGCGCAGCAGATATGACGAATAGGACGATTCGGGATGACGACGGTACATGCTGATACGGGCACTGCTGGCGCGACACGCAGTACCGTTCAAGCCTGCCCTGAGATTGGCAGCGCCCAATAGAAACTATTAGCTTAAAAGGGTCTCAGACAGCTTCGTGATTTTGTCACCTAAGGCGCCAACATTCCGGGCAAGTTCACGTGTCAGATTTAGCAGTAAGATACCGAAGGCCTGAGATCGCACCTCATGCATTTGATAAAACTGACTAGAAGAGATTTCCAACAAGATACTGTCCTGCTTGGCAATCGCTGTACTATAGCGATCATGCAACGCGATCATCGCTGAAAAGCCAACATGCTCCCCTGCTCCACATAGCCGGGTTAACACAAGCTGGGTTTGAAGCGGGCGAAAGCTTGAAAGGCAACCGGTCAACACAATATAGAATTCATCGACACGATCTCCCGCTTCGAAGAGAATTTCTCCCTCGTCCAATCGCACTATGCTGCCGTTACGCAGCAGCCAGTCGACGGCTTCTTCCGATAATGCACCAAACGTAGCCAATCCCGTGAAATAATCTAGTGGCAATTCACTTAAGAGTACGTCGGGATCAATCGGGTGCATAAACCACCTTCTGCGTATTTAAGTACTTGATGTAAAAAATATAGCAGCGCCAAAAACGTACCGCCTGACTTCAGGGCCAAAGCAATCCGAAGGACTTATAAAAGAGATGGATCGCCGCGAACATCATGGCCACACGCACAACTTTATAAATCAGGTCATCACTCACCTTCCCCATCAGTTTGCTACCAACGACAGTACCGAGTATTCCAGTCAGCATCATCAGCATACAGATCATAAACCAGCGCTCCATAGGGAAGCCGATGCTGTAAAACGCCGAGAGTTTCATCACGTTCAAACCCAGCATACACACTGTCATAGAACCGATAAACTGAAGCTTCTGGAGCTCAAATCGCCCCAAAATACTAGCTATTGCCGGGCCGGGGGCGCCAACAAAAAAGGCAATAAAAGCGGTTGTTGATCCGGCAAACGATAAGCTTAACGTTGAGCGCCCTACAGGAACGCCCTTCGGCTTCCATGCTGAGTAAAGCAAGAAACCGCCTAACACCATGGATAACGTAGCGGCGTTAATCTGATCAAACAGTAACATCGCAATAACCGTTCCAGGAATTGCCCCCACAAGGTATTTTGTACTGATCGCGTAGTCAGCATGCTGCCGGTAGATATACATTCGTGATAGCAACGAACCCATCTGTACTAAACCGATAACAGCGATCAGTTCTTTAATCGGCACAAACACTGACAGCAAAATTACCATTAGGATGCCGCCGCCAAACCCCACCAGTGCAGAGATGACACCCGCGAAGAAACTAATCAACGGAAAGAGAATATATTCTCCTTCCAATCCATACAGCGCAGCGCTCATTTAATTCCATCCAAAAGAAGATACAACAGACATGTGGCAGGTCGGGAGCGGCAAGTGCGTGATATCAGTCACGCATATTCAGCCCCGGTGATCAGGCTCGTCCGACAGTGGACGGTTATTTGCAGACTAACCAATGCACGTCTATCGAAAAAATAGGAAATAGCTATAGCTACTATCGTTTTTTTGTATATGTAAGTATGAAATCAGACGGGCACAATGACGGTATAGAGTTACACTTTAGTGGGTTGTCGGCGTGTAAAATTGGTTATAGCTGAGTGAATACTAGTTCTATATTTTTCCTCTAACACCAAGTGTTCTATAACGGGTTAGGAGCAGCACAGCCCTTTTGTCCTATGAGATAGAGCTAAACAAGCATGTCATATAAAAATCTTATACGCAGGATATCAATATAGTATTTCTTGCACATACAACACATTTGATAATTTAGAGCTGTAGCTGGGGGAGACCCACTAGCGTGACCCTGGCCCTAATTGAAAAACCTCTCTGACCAAATAATAAAATTAAAGGGGATAACTCCATGAACCTGCGCAAAACAATTAGAACAAGTGTGTCCTGTCTGGCATTGGCACTCGCCAGCTCAACCGCACTCGCCGCAGATTTCCCAGAACGTCCTGTAAACTTGATCGTTGGCTATAAAGCGGGTGGCGGTGTTGATACCTATGCGCGTGCTTTAGCTAAAGTCGCTCAACCTCATCTCGACGGTCAACCAATTGTGGTTGTAAACAAACCCGGTGGTGGCGGCCTGATTGGCGGTCGTTTTGTCGCTGACCAGCCACCGACTGGCTACTCCCTGTACCTATCCTCTGCCGGCTCCATGGTATTGCGTAATCTGGTGAAGCCTCAGGTTGTCTCTACTAATGATTTCAAGATGGTCGCCACCATCGGTGAACTGACTGCCGGTGTCTTCGTCCCTGCCTCTTCTCCAATCAAAACCTTGCCTGAATTGGTTGCTAAGATTAAAGAATCCGGCAGTAAAATGCGCTGGGGACACACGGGTCGCGGTAATGTATGGCACGTTGCAGGCGTTGGCATGCTGAATAAGAACGAGCTGAAATCCAAAGATATCCCGTTTAAGGGCGGCTCAGCTGTACGCTCCGCGCTAATCAGTAGCCAGATTGATTTTGGCATTATCGGTGCTCACCTCGGCCGTGGCTTTGAAGACGATATCCGCCTGTTGGCAGTACTGTCTGACGAACGTCACCCCGCGGTACCTGACACTGAGACCGCAAAGGAGCTGGGAGTCGCATTCACCAAAGTATCTTCTCCGATCATAGTGATGGCACCGAAGCGAGTGAACGACAAGACAGTTCAGCAGCTATCTGACGCCGTTTCGAAAATGGTTAACGATAAAGAATACTCCGCCGTCATGACCAAAGCAGGCCTGCCCGTTGCAAAGCTGAATGCAGCTGAAACAACCACTCTGGTAGAAAATGCGAAAGTCGACTGGAAATCTCTGGTAGGAAAATAAGCAATGAATACAAGCGACCTGAGCTCTTCAGATCGCCAGGCGCGCAAAACTGCGCGCCATGATCTGGCGACAGGCCTTGCGATTTTGGCACTGGCAGGATTTCTGTTTATCGAATCTCTCGATATTCCAGTTGACCTCGAGGATGCGGGCTTAAGTGCGCGTTTCTTCCCACAAGCCATTTGCGGCCTGATGGCGGTACTCGGAGCGATCCTTGCGTTTAACGGCGCCCGTGGTCAATCAGCACCGGACGATAAAACTACATTTGACGGTAAAATTTTTATATCGAAGGTTCTGCCTTTATCTGTATTGAGTTTTGCATACGTATGGCTGTTTCAACTCTTCGGTTACACCACAGCAACACTGATCACGGTGTACATCGGCAGTTATTTGTTTGGCGTGCGTGGTAAGGCATTTCTACTGCTGTCGCCGATCATGTCTCTGCTGTTCTATTACCTGTTCTTTGGTCTCATGGGCGTGTTCGAGCCACCCGCAGAGATCTTTGATGTCATGGTTTATCTGAAAAATTTGTAACGGTATCGATTATGGATTTAATTAACGGCTTTATTACAATTTTTTCCTCGCCGATCACCATGTTATTTATAGTCATGGGTTCGGTGCTGGGTGTCGTGGTAGGTGCAGTACCAGGTCTGACTGCATCCGCAGCGATCGCCATGCTGGTTCCGATCACCTATTACATTGATCCGCTTTCTGCACTGGCATTCCTCTATGTCATTGGTAAAGCAGGTCGCTTTGGCGGCTCAATTTCAGCCATTCTGTTTAATACGCCAGGGACGACAGCAGCGGCCGCTACCATTCTGGATGGCCACCCGATGACCCAAAAAGGTCAGGCGGGTAAAGCACTGAAAACGGCCTCCATTTCCTCCGCAATTGGCGACTTTACCGGTGAAATCCTGCTGATTTGTGGTGCTCTGACCATCGCTACTTTTACCAAGCAACTGGGGCCACCCGAGTATTTCGCAATCTATGTATGTGCATTCCTGATTATCGGCAGCGTTATCTCCAGTTCCGTACTGAAAGGCATTGTCTCTACGCTGTTTGGTGCATCGCTGGCGATGATCGGCCTCGATCCAATCACGTCAGAACCCCGTTTTACTTTCGGCACAATTGAGCTTTATAACGGCCTGTCTTTGGTTCCCCTGCTGATCGGTTTGTTCGTGATCTCTGAAGTATTTACACAGGCTTCACACGATCACTCCAAGGATGGACGTCACGATACGATAAAGGCCAAAAACCCAGATGACGACCATCTGTCCATGGCAGAAGTTAAACGCTGCTTACCATTTATTGGTAAAGGTTCAGCAATCGGCTCAGTTGTCGGACTGTTACCCGGTGTGGGGTCTGCGGTTGCGTGCTTTGTGGCTTATGGCGAAGGTCGTCGTAAAGCGAAGAATGGCGACAAGTGGGGCACCGGTGTCATCGAAGGTATTGCCGCGCCTGAATCTGCCAACAATGCGGTATCAGGACCAAGCATGATCCCATTGCTCGCACTGGGTGTGCCAGGTAGCACCATCGCAGCCATGCTGTTGGGTGTGTTTATGATCCACGGTATTCAGGTTGGTCCGCAGATTTTCGAAACCTCCGGCGATATCGTATACGGTCTGTTTGCAGCGGGCTTGATCGGCATTGTGCTCTACTTCCTGATTGGCTGGTTTGGTAGTGCGTTCATTGGTCGCCAGATCGATAAAGTACCACCTATTATGATCTACCCATCTATTCTGGCGGTCGCGTGTGTCTCGGCTTACACCGCACGCTCCAGTCTGTTTGATGTGGGTCTTGCATGTTTATTCGGTGTCATCGGATATCTGATGCGTGTCACTAACCTAAGCACCGCAGCGGCAGTGATTGCGTTTGTATTAGCTCCGGGCGCAGAACAGGCCCTACGTCAATCATTACTGCTGAGCGACAACGGTTTTGCCATCTTTATGGACCGCCCTGTTGCCCTCGCGTTCTTTGCTATTCCGGTATTTGCCATCTCCCTGCGTATCTACTCCAGAATGCGCAGTGAAAAAACTCCGGCGGAAATGCTGGATACCGCGTAATACAGTATTAACCGGTACCACCCCGGCAGCAGATTTTACGATTACGCCCAATCATTAAAATCTGCTGCCACCCTCACCCGACTTATAAAAACGATAAATCCAACCTATCAGGAAGCAACAAATGTCCCCTGAGGGGAGCGCTTTGCCTGCAATCTGCTCCTGTCAGTTGCTGCGCCTGTTTAACTACTAGGTAACAACCGATGACTACGAAAAATATGATCGTCATTATGTCTGACGAGCACGCGAACAAAATCATTGGAAGCCACGGCCACCCATTCATTAAAACACCCAATATGGATAAGCTGGCCGCTGAAGGTTGCCGTTTCACCTCCGCTTACACCAACTCCCCCATTTGCCTGCCGGGCCGGGCCGCATTTGCAACAGGCCGTTATGTGAACGAAACAGGCTATTGGGACAACGCGCATCCGTACGAAGGAGCCATCGATAGCTGGGGCCACGTCATTCAGCGCAAAGGGGTGAAATCTGTTTCCATTGGTAAGCTGCACTACCGCAATGAAACCGATGATGTTGGCTTCGACGAACAGATCCTACCCATGCATGTGGTCGGTCAGAAAGGCGATATTCTGGGCTCTGTGCGTGACGATCTGCCCCGCCGGATGAAGTGCAAATCCATGTCGGATCAAATCGGTCCCGGCGAAAGCTCCTACACCCGCTACGACCGCAACATCACGGACCTGTCTTGTAAGTGGCTGGAAGAGAATGCCAATGACGGTCCGTTCGTACTTTACGTTGGGCTGGTTGCACCTCACTTTCCGTTGATCGCACCAGAAGCCTTCTACAACCTGTACAAAGATATGGATATCCCAATGCCAAAAGCATATGAGATCTCCGAACGTCCCGATCACGGTTGGTTAAATCAGTGGCGTAAATGCTGGATTCATGATGAATTTTTCGACGACGAGAAAGTACTGGTCGCACTGAAGAGTTACTACGGTCTGGTATCTTTCCTTGATGACAACATCGGTAAAATCCTGGCATCGCTTGAAGCATCCGGCGTCGCGGGTGAAACCGAAGTGATCTACACCTCAGATCATGGCGACAACATGGGCGCACGTGGACTTTGGGGTAAATCCACTTTCTTCGAAGAAGCCGCCGGTATCCCGATGATCGTAAAAGGCCCCGATATTGAAGCGGGAACCGTATGTGAGACACCTGTCACACTGGTCGATGTTGCTTCCACAATTTGTGAAGAGATCGCCTTAGAGACGCCAGCAAACTGGCCTGGCTTCTCGCTGAATAAGCTAGCTGCTGAACCCTATGACGAGGAACGCACAGTTTTTGCCGAATACCATGCGGCGGGAGCCATCAGTGGTGCCTTTATGCTGCGCAAAGGTCAGTATAAGTACATCCACTATGTTGGTTTCGAACCTCAGTTGTTTGATTTGAATGCCGACCCGGAAGAGATGAACGATATCGCAGGTCTGCCCGAACATGCGGAACGTATCGCCCAGTTCGAAACAGAGCTGAGTGCCATCTGTGATCCGGAAGAAGTGGATGCGCGAGCAAAACAGGATCAGAAAAAGCTGGTCGATGAAAACGGCGGCCGTGAAGCAATCGTATCTAAAGGCGGCTTTGGCGCGACACCTGCCCCGGGTGACAATGCCGAGTTTCGCTCCTAGCATTCAGAGCTAGTCAAACTGTTACCCAACCCAAAGGCCTGCGCTATTCACTTCCCTACAGCGTCAGGCCTTTTTTGTATCCGGCACACCTGCCTCATATTGCACGACGCCCTCTGGGATCACTTCCCAACTGGCTTTCGAACCCACATAGATATGCCTGCCAATCTCAATCTGCGGATCACCGTTGACACAACCCAGTGTGACACCCTGTACTTCACCGTTATAAACCCCACACAGCGTCGAACCACATTGACGACAGAAGCGAAATCCAAAACCGTGCTCACCGACATAGGACGTCAGCAGGTGCTCGCCTGATATCCATTTAAACTGACTGGGCGTCACTAGCGCATAGCTCGAAGCCTGTGAGCTAAATGCCTTGCGACAACGCGAGCAGTGGCACGAGCGGGCATCAAATAACTTGCCATTAATTTGGTACCGGACGTCTCCGCAAAAGCATTCACCCGTAATGACCACATCACTCTCCAAGGGATTAACATCGTATTCAGAAGGTTAAAAACGAAGGGAAACCGCCGTTAGGCTCCCACCGCATAACTTATGCCCACCCCAACTGCTGAAGGCTGATTGTATCGTTCCAGATCTTCGTCATCTGTCGAATGAGTTTACCGTCAAATTGCATGACGTAAACATAATCGGCCTCGATGGTATTACCGGTTGGCTCACCCGGACCGCCCGGTCCTGTTTGGGTACCGTGAAACACGGCATAAGCCGCTACACATTGCCGCTCTTCATCCACAGCAAAGAAGCGCAAATCATAGTGTCCATCAGGTATAGGAGTGAACAGACCTTTCATCCATTCTGTATACCCTTCCAGGGTATCTATATCAGCAAGCACGGCTGTCTGAGCCGAAAATCCGGCATCAGGGTGACAGTAAGCTTTGCATACGTCCCACCCCTTTCCGTCTTCACATGCTTCAAAAAACAACTTAGCTTGTTCAAGAATATCGCTCATCATCTATTCCTCAGTTTCGTTGCTGTTCGCTCTGAAGCGCTCCCTGCTTTATCTAAATTAGTTTGGAAGTAATGCTTGAACTACCGAACAGAGAAGTGAGGACCAAACCAACGTGTACAACACATCGATTTGATCGATCCTTAGAGAAATATTAGAAGAAAGAACAAGAAATAAACTGCGTAACGCGAGCTTATTGTATTCGTGCAGGGTTCCAGGCAAAAAATCCGACGTATCACACAACTTAATCGGGCATTAAATTGTCTGTACCGCGCTGTATCCGAAGAGTTAGCGGCAGGCTGCGTTGAAGCAAATACAAAACACTGACTGCACAATCTGATCACGCCTGAATCTGCAGGTAGTTACCTAAAAGAGGATCTAACAGCTGACGAGGTGTAGAGTCACAATCACTCGGGATCCACCAGACAGCAACGCTCCCTGAATGTATGCCATCAAAAAGCCCCACCAACCAGTAATCGTTAGGCTTTATAAGCGAACAATGATCTGTCACGACCAACATATAGCGCATAGTCGCCAGGTTACTACGCATGGTAATTGTCTGCTCAGACGATACCCGCACCTCAGTGGATTCACGGTGCGGCATCTGATCGACGTACAATGAGAATCCTAGACCCTCTAGCTGTATGATCACAGCGGGCAGTACATCCGGGTCGGAATGACGGAATAGCAGGTAAATATCCGGACCACTGCTCGCGGGTTCATTATCTGTTGTGCAATCTACGGGACAACGTAGCTGTTCAGCAACCTGCTGTAGAGAACGGTAACGCTCAGGCCGGACTCCCCTACTCATCCCGATAACCGCGTACTAGCCTGCGAACCATAAACATCACCAGCAGGAGCAAAACCGGTAGCAACATCGTGAGCCCGGTTAACATCAGTTCCAGCGTTTCACCTTCGTGCAGCAAGTTTTTGAGCGCCAAATCCATCAAGTCATACAGGTAATAGACGACCACCACCACAGACAGGCTTTCCAGCTTGGTTTCCAACCCCATCTTGCGCTTAGAACGCGCGTTAAGGGCTTCAAGTAACGCTTTGTTCTGCTCTTCAATGTGCAGATTCACTTGTGATTGCACCAGTTCTGTCGCCCGGGCAATACGGCGTGATAGCAGCTCAGTACGCGCGGCGGCACTGTCACAGGTACGCTGGGCCGGACGTAGATGACGATCCATAAACTCAGCGATCATCTGCCCACCTTCAATGCGCTGTTCACGCAGCTCCTGGATGCAGCGTTCGACTAACGCAAAATATGCATCACTGGCAGAGAAACGGTTGGCGGTTGCCGCAGAGATCGATTCAACCTTAGCCGCCAGCTCGGTCATTTGGCTGAGTACTTCAGACAGATCATCGCCTGATCGCAGAGAGACCTTCGCCAACGTCTGATCCAATACCGTAATTTCAGGCATCAGTTCGCGCGCGGTGGGGAGCGATAACAATGCCATATGACGGTAGGTTTCCAGTTCACACAGACGCTGTAGCAGGCGTCCGGTTTCCGCCGGTTGCAGTTGGATATCCTTCACCAGAATAGTCACCCGCTGACGGTCGTTTTCGGTACGAAAGTCGGTCGCGACAATGGCAGAACCGTTCATCACCTGCGACACACAGTACTGGGCACTGGCAAAGCGTGTTTTGATCGCACTGTTAATGTCCTGACTACACGTACACTGAGCATCACAGGCATGATCAATATGCTCGGCAGCATCGGCCCGTTCACATTGAATTTCCAGCTCGACCAACAGCGCACCCGGTAACGAGCGGGTTAACTCATCCATGTGGGTAAACGGCGGGCCATCGTTTAGATGGTAAAGCGTTAAGGTATAAAACTCGTTGTGTGGCTCGTAACGAATCGCATACTGCTGGTTGGTCACAAAGAGAAAACCACGGTGCTCTTTATCAAACACAAAGCCCAGCACACGGATTGCGTCCAACACCTCCTGCTCGATTACCGCAGCAGAGACACCATCGAAAAGCACTGCAAAGTGCAATAAGCGTAAAGGTGCAGTAAATGGCTGAAAGGGGCGGGAGTGGACCTCCGTTAAGAGCTCCTGTCGCTGATGGTAGTTGTACATAGCGCACTCCAAGCG
Source organism: Pontibacterium sinense (assembly GCF_015209595.1). GTDB lineage: Bacteria > Pseudomonadota > Gammaproteobacteria > Pseudomonadales > Balneatricaceae > Pontibacterium > Pontibacterium sinense. The sequence continues at coordinate 45,764 of NZ_JADEYS010000020.1, forward strand.
TAAGACATGGACAACGGAATAAAAACGGGGGAACAACGTTCCCCCAAAAGAGTTGGTCGGTGACAACCAAACAACGGAGCAAGAAATTCGTGAGAATTTCTTCAGTACAAGAAAGCACCAGGGTCAATCGGCCAGATCATCACTTCTGAACGATTGGGAGGCAAACCACCAGCGCGCCCCTGATAACACGCTGGCGGGTTCAAGCGTGACTTATGCGACCTGCAAATTTTCGCGGGTAACGTAGTCAAGTGTGTCTTGCAGTGCCAAGCTGAACTTCTCGATAATTTCATCGATCTGCTCAGTGGTCACAATCAGTGGCGGACAGAACGCCAGCGATGAACCCGCAACGGCACGGGTAATCATGCCGTGGTTCTGGCACGCCTGCTGTGCGAAGCCGCCAATCGCTCCGCCTGCAAATGCTTCACCGGTCTGCTTGTTCGCAACAAATTCGACTGCGGCAATCAGACCTTCCCCGCGGATCTCTCCCACCAGCGGGTGATCAGCAAACTCGTGCAGACGACGCTGCATGTAGCGCCCCATTTCAGCGGCGTGACCAAAGATATTGTCACGCTCGTAGATCTCCAGCGTTTTCAGTGCAACTGCACAGGACACCGGGTGACCCGAGTAAGTGTAACCGTGACCAAATACGCCCACCTGAGCACTCGGCTCGATCATCGCTTCGTACATATCACCACGAACCACAGACGCACTGATCGGCATGTACGCTGACGACAGCTGTTTCGCCAGCGTCATCATGTCGGGCTTCTGGATGTTCATGGTGGTCGAACCGAAATCGTTACCGGTACGGCCAAAGCCGGTGATTACTTCGTCCGCCCAGAACAGGATGTCGTACTTATTCAGGATCGCCTGAACTTTTTCGTAGTACCCCTTAGGCGGCACGATCACACCGCTGGCACCGGTAATCGGTTCAGCAATGAAGGCGGCGATGGTGTCAGCACCCTCTTTCAGGATCAGCTGTTCTAGGTTGTTGGTAATACGGTCAACAAACTGTTCTTCAGTTTCACCTGGCAATGCACCGCGGTAGTAATGCGGCGCATCGGTACGCAGGATACCCAGCGCATCAAATGGCAGATCAAAATGAGTGTGATTCGGCACCAGTCCGGTCAGCGATGCCGCCGCCACAGTCACCCCGTGGTAGGCACGCTCACGCGCAATGATCTTAAACTTCTCTGGTTTGCCGATGGCATTGAAGTAGTAACGCAGCATTTTTACGTGGCTGTCGTTCGCATCGCTGCCGGAATTACCGAAGAATACTTTTGCATTCTCAACCGGCACCATCGCATTCAGCTTGTCCGCCAGATCCATACCCACCTGATGGGTTTTGCCACCAAACATATGGGAGTAAGACAGCTGTCCCATCTGTTCGTTAACGGTGTCGATCAGCTCACGGTTGTTGTAACCCAGTGAGGTGCACCACAATCCTGCCAGTGCTTCGATGTATTCTTTACCGTTATTGTCGTAAACGTATACACCGTCACCGCGTTCCAAAGTCAGAGACTCCGTCGCTTTCAGGTTGGTTGTTGGATAGATAATTCCGCTCATTTTGTTCACCGCTTCGCCTTACAGGCCGCCCATGCAGATATATTTTGTTTCCAGGTAATCATCCAGACCGTACTTAGAACCTTCTCGGCCCTGCCCGGATTCTTTTACCCCACCAAACGGGATCACTTCAGAACTGATCGCCGTTTCGTTCACACCCACCATGCCGTAGTCGACACCTTCAGAGACACGCCATACGCGACCCAGATCGTTGGTGTAGATGTATGACGCCAGACCAAATTCAGTGTCGTTCGCCATTGAGATCGCTTCAGCTTCACTGCTGAACTTGAAGATGGGTGCAACCGGACCAAAAATCTCTTCTTTAAACAGACGCATCTCGTCGGTCACGTTGGTCAGTACAGTTGGCTCGTAGAAGTGGGAGCCCTTGTCGCTCACACGACCACCGGTCACAACCGTTGCACCTTCCGCCACGGCGGATTCAACTTTTGCGTGGATATCAGCAACCGCTTTTTCAGTGATCACCGGACCGTGAGTCGTGCTGTCATCCAGACCGTTACCGATACGGAACTCGTTCACAGCTGCCGTGAATTTCTCCACGAATGCATCATAAATACCGTCCTGCACCAGAATACGGTTGGCACAGATACAGGTCTGACCCGAGTTGCGGTACTTAGAAACCAGCGCACCGGCAACCGCTTTATCCAGATCCGCATCATCAAATACGATCACCGGTGCGTTACCGCCCAGCTCCATAGAGGTACGTTTGACGGTATCCGCACACTGCTTCATCAGCAGCTTGCCAACACCGGTTGATCCGGTGAATGTCACTTTCTTCACGGTGGTGTTAGAGGTCATCTCACCGCCGACCGCCGGTGCATCGGCACTGGTCAGGACACTGAACAAACCTGCTGGCAGACCGGCGCGTTCGCCCAGCTCAGCCAGTGCCAGCGCAGACAATGGCGTTTCTGCTGCAGGCTTCAATACAATTGCACAACCCACCGCCAATGCTGGCGCGACTTTGCGGGTGATCATCGCGTTCGGGAAGTTCCACGGCGTGATAGCCGCCACAACACCCACCGGCTGTTTAATCACAATGCTGCGACGATCAGCGGTTGAAGGCAGTACATCGCCGTATACACGCTTGCCTTCTTCAGCAAACCACTTCAGGAAAGAAGCGCCGTAGCCCACTTCACCGCGGGATTCGAACAGAGGCTTACCCTGCTCAGCGGTCATCAGTACCGCCAGATCTTCCTGGCTTTCCAGCATCAGGTTGTACCAGCGTTCCAGAATATCGGAGCGGGATTTCGCTGGCAGTGCCTGCCACGCAACCATCGCTTTTTCTGCCGCTTCAATTGCGCGTTTGGTCTCTGCTGCGCCAACGCTTGCAACGGTTGCCAGCAACTCACCGGTTGCCGGGTTATGTACGTCAAAGGTTGCACCGTTGTCACCGGCAACCCATTGTCCATCGATATATGCCTGAGTTTTCAACAGGCCGCTGTCTTTCAACTGAATGCTCATTTTTAGTTATCTCTTTTGTCGTATGAGGTGCCACCACGCCCAGTGGCACCCAATCGGGTAAAGGTCAGCGTTGACTAATTTATAAACCTGACTACCTTTTGGTAATATAATTATTTGAATGGAATTACATTTGCATATACAAATGTAACAGCGATTTATTCAATCTTTAATCGACCTTAAGGGGGAGAAAACAATGGGGCGTAAAAAAGCAGCTATCTCCGGACAACTCGCCGATGTGGACCTGCGCCTGCTGCGCGTATTTCGTTCTGTTGTAGAAGCCGGCGGTTTTTCAGCGGCCGAGATTCAGCTCAATCTGGCCAACTCCACCATCTCCAACTACATCGCCGATCTGGAAAAACGGTTGGACATGCGTTTGTGTGAACGTGGGCGGGCGGGGTTCAGTGTGACCCATCAGGGACAGGCGGTGTACGACGCCACGCTGGAACTGCTCAGCGCGGTGGATCAGTTTCGCAATCGGGTTAACCAATCCCATAACCGCATTTTCGGACAGCTGCATATCGGTTTTGCCGAACATATGCTTGGCGCGCACAACTCCTCGATTGTCACCGCACTGAACCGGTTTGCCGACAAAGCCCCCGATGTCCGCGTACAGATCACCACCATGTCATCGGATGATGTCACCACCGCCGTACTGGAGAAACAGGTAGACACCGGCATTACCGTGTTGCCGCATGCGTTCCCTGAGCTGGATACATTGGCGCTATTTGAGGAGCAGATGCAGCTTTACTGTGGAGCCGGACACCCGCTGTTCGACCGCACCCGGTTGGTCACCAAAGAAGAACTGCTGGAACACAAGTTTGTTGAATCCCCCCGCCTGATGCCTGGCCGCGAGATCCATCCGGATATGCGTCACTGGAATAAACAAGCCAAAGCCCATCATCAGGAAGCACGTGCGACACTGATCCTCAGCGGACACTATCTGGGCTTTTTGCCCACCCATGTGGTCCAGAACTGGGGGCTGGACAAAGACGTTCGCCCGCTCATGCCCGATGACTATGGCTACAGCAACACCTTTGCCGCCGTCTGGCGGAAGAAACACGCCAATGAAGTGATTATTAATGCCTTTACCCAGTGCTTGCAGGAAAGCCTGCTGGTGAATCTAAGCAGGAAGATGTAGAAATCAGGTATAGAAGGAAAAGCAGACAACGTTCAAAAATATACCCTACTGGGTATATCGCGTTCACAACGGTGAGACGTATCTTTGATAGGACAGGAGATAGTCTGGCGGTTCCCACCAGCGCTGTCGCTACGAACAAGACAACCGACCCCACATGTCGGTTCGTATAATAATGAGAACGATTATGTCTGCACCTTCACACACAACCTCTTATTACGCAGCGTCTGCGAACGACAAAAACCTGCGCCCAGCGCTGCAGGGCCAGGTAGAAGCTGATATCTGCGTTATCGGCGCGGGTTATACCGGCCTGTCCACCGCACTTCATCTGGCAGAAAGTGGTTTTAAAGTCGTCGTGCTGGAAGCGACCCGCATCGGCTTTGGCGCATCCGGCCGCAACGGTGGTCAGATCGTACACAGCTACAGCCGTGATATTGATTTCATCGAAAAACACTACGGTGACAAAGCCGGCGCTGAAATGGGCAAAATGGCCTTCGAAGGCGGCAAGATCATCCGCCGCTTCGTAGACCAGTACAACATCCAATGTGATCTGAAAGACGGTGGCATCTTTGCAGCCTGCAACGGCAAGCAGATGCGCGAACTGGAAAGTAAAAAAGCACTGTGGGAGACCCACGGCCATAACAATCTGGAGCTGCTCTCTGACACTGATATCCAGAAATACGTGGGTACTACGCGCTACAAAGGTGCCCTGCTAGACAAGTCAGGCGGCCACTTTCATCCATTGAATCTAGTACTGGGTGAAGCCGCTGCATTGGAATCCCTGGGTGGCGTCATCTATGAAGACTCCCCGGTGACGCGTGTTGAAGAAGGTGCAAAAGCAAAGGTACACACCGAAAACGGCTCTGTCAGCGCAAACTTTGTGGTTGTTGCCGGTAATGCCTATCTGGGTGGTTTGATCCCTAAACTGCAGGCGAAAACGATGCCCTGTGGTACGCAGGTGATCACCACTGAACCGCTAAGCGAAGCACAGCAAAAAGCACTGCTGCCTAATGGCCAGTGTGTTGAAGATTGCAACTACCTGCTGGATTACTTCCGCCTGTCTGGCGACGGCCGTCTGATCTACGGTGGCGGCGTGACTTACGGTGCGCGCGAGCCGGATAAGATCGAATCCCTGATCGTACCGAAGATGCTGAAAACGTTCCCGGAGCTAAAAGGCGTGAAGATCGACTACGCATGGACCGGTAACTTCCTGCTGACGCTGATGCGTTTGCCGCAGTTCGGACGTGTGAGCAACAACATCTACTACGCACAGGGATACAGCGGTCACGGTGTGACCTGCTCCCATCTGGCAGGTAAAGTGTTGTCCGATGCGATTCAGGGACAAGCGGAACGTTACGACGTATTTGCGGGTCTGCCGCAATATCCTTTCCCGGGTGGTCGAACCTTCCGTATCCCGTACACTGCAATGGGTGCATGGTACTACACCCTGCGTGACAAGCTGGGCATCTGAACCGGGATGTTCTGACCCAGCCCCTGTTTCACCGCCCGGCGTGAGGCCCATCGCACGCCGGGCCGGACTTAAAAATAAATCGACATAAGAACTATAAGTTAAGGTCTATTCATGAGTACGAATGTTGCAGAACCAAGCACTGCACAGCTGGCTAACGCTCAGCGGGGTGTTAATCAACCAACCCGGTGGTTGTTGTTTTTCGCCGCGATCATGGCCGGTTTCGCCTACCTGTCTACCCAACACGTAGACGGCGAATCCTACGGCTTTTACAGCCTGCTGCCTGCACTGCTGATCCTCGTCGTTGCAGTGATCACCAAGAAACCTCTGGAATCCATCTTCGCCGGTATCATTGCCGGTCTGCTGTTGCTTGACCCCACCAATCTTGTGACGGGTCTGGGCGACATCTCCATGAGCGTGGTGATGGACGAAACCATCGCCTGGATCGTTCTGGTGTGCGGCATGATGGGTGGCCTGATCAACATGCTGGAACGTGGCGGCAGTGTCCTGAGCTTTGGCGAACTGCTGGCCCGTCGCATCAAAACCAAACGCGGCACCATGCTAACCACCTGCTTTCTGGGCCTGATGGTTTTCATCGATGATTACCTGAACTCGCTAGCCGTCTCCGCGTCCATGAAGAACCTGACGGACCGCTACAAGATCTCCCGTGAGAAGCTGTCCTTTCTGGTCGACTCCACCGCAGCACCTGTCTGCATTCTGGTGCCGGTATCCACGTGGGCGGTTTACTTTGCAGCCCTGCTGGAAGAGAACGGCGCAACTGGTGAAGGTCAGGGTATGTCCCTGTATATCGAAGCGATCCCTTACATGGCCTACGGCTGGATCGCTCTGATGGTCGTGTTCCTTGTTGCTGCGGGTATTCTGGGCGACTTCGGCGCGATGAAACATGCCGAAAAACGCGCACAGGCAGGCCAGCCAATTCCGCCGGGCACGGTACAGGACGGTTTCGACGTTTCCGGTATGAAAAAGACCTCTCCACTCGTCGGCCTGATGAACTTCTTGCTGCCAATGGCGGTATTGGTTGCGGCAAGCGTGTACTACGAGATCGATCTGCTGCTGGGCGCACTGGTCGCTTCTATGTTCACCATGGTGCTGTACTTCTGGCAGAGCCTGCTGAACTTTGGTCAGCTGGTTGATTCCATGCTGGACGGTTTCAAAGTGATGTTGCATCCGATTGCAGTGGTGTGTGCCGGCTTCATGCTAAAAGACGTCAACGATCAGTTGGGCATGACCCCTTACATCATCGACTCCCTGACACCATACCTGTCGAAAGAGCTGTTACCGGCATTGGTATTCGCAGCCATGGCGGCGGTGGTGTTTGCCACCGGTTCCAGCTGGGGTGTATTCGTGGTCTCCCTGCCGATTGTTATCCCGATGGCACTGGCGCTGGATATGTCTATGCCGCTGACCGTCGGCGCGCTGCTGTCCGCGTCTGCCTTTGGTAGCCATGCCTGCTTCTTCAGTGACTCCACCGTGCTGTCTGCACAAGGCTCCGGCTGTACCCCAATGCAGCACGCACTGACACAGATCCCGTACGCACTGATCGGTGCGGCATTCACGTTTGTCACGCTGATCGTTATGGGCTTCGCCATGGCGTAACGCTTCGTCCGATCAGCGCGGCAACGCGCGCTCAAACGCCTCCAATGTTTCTGGTGTCCCCCAAGCACCAACAACATCGGGGGCGTTTTCATTTTTAACCCGCCCATCGAGACCCACAATGACAATAAAATCACCTCGCATTGCGCTCATTCTGCTGTTACTTGTCAGCTTTTTCTGGGGTGCAGAGTTTGTCCTGATCGATCTGTCGGTCGAGGTTTTACCCACGCATACCTTTAATGCATTACGCTTTGCCATCGCCGCGTTATCTCTGTTGCCCCTGCTCTACTTTGCCCGTGAAACGATCGAAAAAGGGATGATGCCCAAGCTACTGGGCGCCGGACTGCTCTTAGGTTTTTTGCTGTTTATCGCGTTCTATACGCAGACCGAAGGCTTACGTTACACCAGCGTATCCAACGCCGGATTTATTACCGGCCTAAACGTCCCGCTGGTACCGGTACTGGCCTTCCTGCTGTTCCGACAGCATGCGCGCATGAATGTGTGGATTGGCGTTATCACGGCGACCGCCGGACTCTACTTGCTCACCATGAGCGATACACTGGCGCTGAATGAGGGGGATATTCTGGTGCTGATCTGTGCCTTCTGTTTTGCGGCCCACATTATCCTGACGGGGCGTTTTGTCAGCACCCTTCCCGTCACACTGCTCAGCATTATTCAGCTGACTGCCGTGATGGTATACAGCACGATTGCCGCCTGGCTAAGTCCTGATCCGGCGTTCTACTATCCGGAAGCGACTCCGGTTAGCTGGCAGGAACAGCTGTCATCACCGATCATCATTGTATCGATTCTGGTCGCTGCAATATTCGGCACGGCTTATGCGTTCTGGGCTCAATCCGCCTGTCAGATGATCATCGAACCGCATAAGGTTGCGCTAGTCTTTGCCACCGAACCGGTATTTGCACATGTCGCCGCATGGCTATTTCTGGGAGAACATCTGGGGACACAAGGCATGATGGGGGCGGGCTTAATTATCGCCGCAATGCTGATATCCGAACTCGGGGATCGAAAACATCCACCGAAAATGGAGCCGCTGGATCATACCGCAGTGGCGGAATAGCGCTGTTGTTTAAACGAGGGCTGGGACAGGCGTAGCAACCTCCTCCCAAGCCCTTGGCAGGTAATTCTGAAACGGGAAATTAGAGAGTCACCGCATGTTGAGCCTGAGTATTCAGTCGACTGCAGATCGCATCGAGATCGGTAATCTCACGGCTCATTTCGCGGGTCATATTGATCAGGAAGATCACAAAGTCGGCGGGAAAGCGGTCACACACCTGATGAAATAACTCACAGGAGATCTCCAGCACCGTGGTATGTTGCTCAACAACCCCCATCCCAACGCGGCTTTGTAATCCGATCATGCCAGAGAAACCGATCTGTTCGCCGCTTTTAAAACTTCGAATATAGACCTGCTCATCACCCTCACAACGGTAATACGCCACACGCCCACTGAGCAGAATGTAAAACTGATCAGATCGTTCGCCGCGCCCAAATAAAACCGTACCGGGACTACAATCCAACACCCTCCCCTGAGAGAACAGAAAGTCGACGCTGTCGCGACTTAACGCTCCAAACATCGACAGTTCCTGACAGTTTTCATGGGGATAGCGGTTAATCACTTGCGAATCGGATAGTTGTAACATGGCATTTCACCTCAACAATTACCCTCATTTAACGCCTGTTCAATCATTATTCACATACCCCCGAGGGTATAGAACAACCGATGAATATGATTTGAGATCGCTGCTATACAGCAGGATTCAACTCTCTTCGTAAATGGCGTAGAACTTCTGTGCTTCCCCGATTGTTTCCCACGTCCCCTCATAACCCGCGGGGATTACGAAGGCATCGCCTGAGTTGATCTCCTCTGATACTCCCGCGGCATCGGTAAGAATTGCCTTACCTTTGATCAGGTAACAAAACTCATCCTCGGTGTAATTCAGAGTCCACCGACCTTCGGTGGATGACCAAACTCCACAGAAGAAGTTTTCCTTGCTGTTGGTAAACAGATTATGAATCACCTCTTGGGGAGCACCCGCGAGAACACGGTCAGCGCTGATAGGCATCGCCTGGCTAGCGTTGCAAGAAGGGGTGATACGTAATAGTTGTTGCGTCATCTGTGCAAACCTCAAAATGTTAAACGATAGAGCGATGCACCGGGAGATCGGCGCATCAGAATTTGAGGTAGCTTTTTGTGCGGAGAGATAAAGAGACGATCAGCTGCCGGGCTGGCTCTGAGACTGATCCAGGTGCTGTTGCAGCAAGGTACAGAGCATGAATTTCAGATCAGCCAGCGTACGCTTGGCCCGCTCGCCACTCTGGTGGACCACCACCAGAAACACACTGTGGCTGGTTTCCAGATAGAGTCGTCCCAGACGCTCACGCTCTTTCAAGTGCCGGTTAATACCCATGCGCTTGAAGATCGCAGCCATTCGGGAGATCACCAGATCATCATGCTGTGCATCCAGTTCACGCAACGCCGGTACAGAGAACATCGCCTGCACCAGTGTCAGTACAGCCTTCTGTTTCTTGTACACCTTGAGGTTCTTCGCCAGCATCTGCTCCACCAGCTCATCCAGCGGCATATCCTCGACAGGCCATGCCGCAATCTCGGTCAGAACCTTGTCGATCTCTTCCAGCCAGCGCAGCCCCATGGCATATAGAATCGCATGTTTGTTGGGGAAATAGTGGTACAACGAACCCACTGAAATCCCAACCTCTTTGGCGATCAGAATGGTATTCAGATCATCAAAACCAACACGCTCCAGCAATTCGCTGGTGACGTCTATTATCTCTTTCGAACGCTTCTTCGAACGACCTTGGACAGGCGCATTGCGCGGCTTCAAATCCTGCGATTTAGCCTGGGTTGGCAGGGGTTTGTCACCGTTTGGCAAAGGCTTTGTGTCCATCTTGTCGCTCACTAACACGTATCCAGAAATCTAAAGATCCGCATTATAGAGTAAAAGCCACCTTAAATCTGACTGTTTAAACCGTCAGAAAAATCGGTCTCGCATGGAGTAATAGAGCATGCCTGCCACCAGTCCGGGCCAGCGCAGCAGGGTGCCACCGGGGAAACTGGGCGCAGGTACCTTCGCGAACGTATCAAACTTCTCAGCCGAACCGGAGATCGCATCAGCCATCAGCTTTCCGCCCAAGGTTGCCAGTGCCACACCATGGCCGGAGTAGCCCTGCGCTACAAACAGATTGTCCTCCACCCGATCAAAATAGGGCATGCGATTGAGTGTGATCGCCAACGTGCCACCCCAACCGTAATCGATACGCAGGTCTTTCAGCTCGGGATAAAACTCCAGCATGTACTGGCGTACAAAGGTGCCAATATCACTGGGGAATTTGGTGCTGTAGTTTTCACCGCCCCCCCACAGAAGGCGGTTATCACCGGACAGCTTGAAGTAATTGATCACGAATTTAGAATCCGCCACCGCCACATCGTCACGATTGATTCGGCGACAGAGCGATTCACTCAAGGGTTCGGTCGCCAGAATGAAGTTATTGATCGGCATAATCTTACCGGCGATACGTGGCTCCAGCTTGCCCAGATAGCCATTACACGCCAGCATAATGTACTTGGCGTTAACCACACCATGAGTGGTTTCCACCTGAGCATCGGATCCCGCCCGGTAGTTAGTCACACGACTGCTTTCAAAGATCTGAACACCCGCTTTTTCAGCCGCCGCCGCCAGACCTAATGCGTAGTTCAGGGGATGCAGATGCACGGCTTGGGTCCAGTACTCACCGGCGTGATAGCGCTCAGTGCCCAGCATATTGGCCACTTCGTCACGCTCAACGTAACGGATCGCGCCATAGTCCAGCACCTCTTGCTTGTAGGCCACGGTCTTTTTCATCTCTTCACAGTGACCGGGTTTGGCCGCCACATGCAGCACACCCTGCTTAAGATCACACTGGATGTTGTGTTTGTGGATCAGATCTTTCACCAGATCGACCGATTCCAGCGACATATCCCACAGTGCATCCGCCGCCTGACGGCCCACTTTGGCGATCAGATCCTCGTGCCCCATATTGTGGCCCTGACATACCTGGCCACCATTGCGACCCGATGCCCCCCAGCCGACCCGCTCTGCTTCAAGCAGCGCGACGGAATAGCCCTTTTCGGTCAGATGCAGTGCTGCGGACAGACCGGTAAAACCCGCACCTATCACACAAACATCGGCACTGATCTCACCTTTCAGCTCCGGGTAATCATTTTTATTGTTTGCTGAGTCTACATAGTAGGAAGACTCATACCCCTTTAAGCTCATAACTTCATCTCCAGCCAAGTTAAAGGCCTCGCAAATACAGGACTTTTTTCAAATCCGAGCTACAAAAACCCAAACACAGCCACACAACAAACCGAATAATACTTCTAATAAATATAGCTCGCAAGCAGCGTACCATGATGCATTTTTTTAATTTTTGTGTTGATTATGAGAATTCTTTTAAATAACCTAAAAACCGAATGATGATTCGAATTAACCTGCGCCACACAACAAAACAAACCGAATCATTATTCGAATTAATATTATTACCGTGCCGCGATACCCAGCCAACACTCTGCCGCTGAACAGATCAGCTAGAGTTAACGGTAGATGGGTAGGCCGCAGTGAGCCGGACTAAGGAACCTACGACATCGCCCGCAGAGAAAGTCTCGGACTGGTTCGCAGGTTCCCTAAACAAAAGACACTAGAAATATAAAAAGGTGATTTATGGAAGCCTTTACCAGGTTTCTCAAAGAGAACGCCATCACAGAAGTTGAGTCGACATTCCCTGACATGACAGGCAATGCACGAGGTAAGTTTTACCCAACCAACAAGTTCATCGACGAACAAGGCGGTAAAATCCCCGAAACCCTGCTGGTGCAGACCGTGAACGGGGAATGGGCCAACAACCACTACGACATCGTTGATCCCACCGACAAAGATATGGTGCTGGTACCTGATCCCGATACCCTGCGCAATGTCCCTTGGGCGGATGAACCCACCGCGCAGGTGATCAACGACTGCTACACTCGTGACGGCAACTTACACCCGCTCGCCAGTCGCTCCGTTTTACGGCGCGTATTAGCGCTGTATGAAAAAGAGGGACTGGCTCCCGTCATCGCGCCGGAAGTTGAGTTCTATCTGGTCCAAAAAAATCTCGACCCGGACTACGAGCTCAAACCCGCCACCGGTCGTTCCGGTCGCCGTGAAACCGCACGCCAGTCATACAGTATTGATGCGGTAAACGAGTTCAATCCGGTGATCGATACGCTCTACAACTACTGTGACGCTCAAGGTCTGGATGTCGACACGCTGATCCACGAATCCGGTGCCGCGCAGATGGAGATCAACTTCCTGCACGGCGATGCGCTCAAGCTGGCGGATCAGGTCTTTGTCTTCAAACGCACCTTGCGTGAAACCGCCCTGAAACACGATATGTACGCAACCTTTATGGCCAAGCCGATGCAGCACGAACCCGGCAGCTCCATGCATATCCACCAGAGCCTGATCGACATCAAGACCGGCAAGAATATCTTTGCCGGCGAGAAAGAAGGCGAGTTCTCAGATGCGTTTTATCACTACATGGGCGGATTACAGAAATTCACCCAGCACGCGATCTCTTTCTATGCCCCCAACGTGAACTCGTATCGTCGCTTTACACCCGAGATGTCTGCTCCGGTGAACTTTGAATGGGGTATCGACAACCGCACCGCCGGTTTACGCGCACCCGATGTACCGCTCGCCGCCAGCCGCATCGAGAACCGCTTTGCAGGGGCCGATTGCAACCCCTATCTGGCGATTGCGGCCAGCCTTGCCTGCGGTTATCTCGGCCTGAAAGCCCAATTGCAGCCGGGCCAACCCAATCAGGGGCTGGCAGCGGATGAAGGTGATCCTGTAGAGGTCGCCCGTTCGCTGGAAGAAGCCCTGCGCCTGCTTGAAGACTGCCCCGAGCTGCAAGAGATCTTGGGTGAAAAATTTGTAGAAGCATACGTGGGTGTTAAACGTGCCGAGTTTGAAACCTTCCATCAGGTCATCAGCTCCTGGGAGCGTGAATTCCTGCTGATGACCGTTTAACCGTTTTAAGCCGTCACCGTATTCAATCCAGTCAGATGAATACGGTGACTGACTGAATTTCGAATACCTGAATCCGATGCGAGGCAAAAAATAATGAAAACAGCGTCACCCTCTCGTTTGAAGAAAACACTGGCCACTGCAGCAATCAGCTTGGCCGCACTAACACCAATGACCCACGTACAGGCCGACGAAGTTCTGAACTTCTACAACTGGTCCGACTATATTGCTGAAGAGACCATCGCCCGTTTTGAAAAAGAAACGGGCATCAAAGTGGTGTACGACGTATACGACAGTAACGAAACGCTGGAAGCCAAATTGCTGGCGGGCAACTCCGGTTACGATCTGGTCGTACCCAGCTCTCACTTTATGGCACTGCAGATCAAAGCCGGTATTTTCCAGCCACTGGATAAAGGCAAACTGTCCAACCTGCCCCATCTCGATGCCTCTTTGATGAAAACGCTGCAAGCCAAAGATCCAAGCAACCAATACGGCGTACCCTATCTATGGGGCACCACCGGCATCGGCTACAACCCGAAACAGGTGGCTGAGGTGTTAGGCGAAGATGCACCGGTGGATAGCTGGGAGCTGGTATTCAATCCCAAATACATGGAAAAACTGGCCAAGTGCGGCGTGACGTTTCTTGACTCGCCCGACGAGATGTTCTCATTTGCGATGATCTACGCAGGAATGGACCCAAACTCCAACAAACGCGCCGACTTCAAGCCGAGCAGCCCAGCGGTCAAGGCACTAAAAGCCGTTCGCCCCCATATTAAGCAGTTCACTTCATCCCAGTACATTAACGACCTGGCAAACGGTGATAGCTGTGTCGCGGTGGGGTTCTCCGGTGACATTTTTCAGGCCTCAGCCCGCGCAGAGGAAGCCAATAACGGTATCGAAGTGGCCTATAGCATTCCGAAGGAAGGCACCGAGATCTGGTTTGATATGCTGCTGATTCCGGCCGATGCAAAGAATTCCGAGAATGCACATAAGTTCATTAACTACCTGATGCGCCCGGATGTGATCGCCGAAATCACCGACTACGTGTGGTACGCCAATCCTAACAAAGATGCGACCAGGCTGATCGATCAGGAGATTGCCCGCAACCCCGCGATCTACCCAACAGAAGAGACCAAAAAGAACCTGTTTATCAGCGAACAGGTCACACCAAAGATTGCCAAGATCCGCAACCGCGTCTGGTCTGATCTCAAAGCCGGACGCTAACTGACTGTTTCGAGCGAACTGCCACCCTCATTCGGGCGGCAAATCTCCCGGATCTGAAGGTGCATTAGATCCGTTCTTCTCCCCGACTTAAGTTTGGTTGTCGCTCAGCCAGATGTATGTCGGGGATTTTTTTGTTGCTGGGCCGACAGGTGACAAAAGGGACAACGGATCGACATACCTCTCCAGGAAGGACACATACCCTTATACTTTAAACCGCTTCACCAACCCCATCAGGTTATCTGACAACTGTAACAGCGAGGCACTCTCCCCGGCTGCACGCTCTGCACCCGTTGTTGTGGTTTCCATAATACTGTTGATCTCGTTCAGGCTCTGGCTGATATCACGCACGGTGGCACTCTGCTCATCGGTGGCGTTGGCGACGAGTGAATTCATCTCGCGCATCCGCTGTACCGCTTCAACCACTTTGTTAAGTTCACGCGTACTTTGATCCAGATGTTCGCTGCAACTGACCGCATCAGCAGAACAATTGGACATCGCACTCACCGTTTTACCTGCGCCCTGCTGCAGGTTGTTGACGGTCTCTTCAATCGCGCTGATCGAGCCTTGTGTGCGGGTAGCCAGTGAGCGCACTTCATCCGCAACAACTGCAAAACCCCGCCCGGTTTCTCCGGCACGCGCCGCTTCTATCGCGGCATTCAGCGCGAGCAGATTGGTTTGTTCGGCAATGGCTTTGATCACGTTGATCACCTCACTGATGGAGTCACTGTGTTGTTGCAGCGATTTCACCTCCTCCATGGAGCGGGTGACCTGCCCTGCCAGAGCGCTGATCGCTTCGCTATTTTCCATAAGGGAGCGATTATTGGTTTCCAGAATCGCGTCCGCTTCAACCGCATCGGATAATGTCTGATCAGCATGGGTCGCCACCTCGGTAGCACTGGCTTCCATCTCAGTCGCCGTGGCCGCCAGTCGTGCACTTTGCAGACCTTGTTGTGCCACCCCACTTAACGTATTGCGGCTGATCTCGCTGCCAGTTGAGGCGGTTTTGTGAACTTCATCCACCGTGGTGACAATCTCCTCCACCAGATGGCGTAACTCGCTGGACAGCGTATTGGTACTTTGCGCCAGATGACTCAGCTCGTCATTCCCCACAACCTCCAGTTCAGTGGCCAGATCACCAGACGCAATCCGCCCCATACCCGATACCACGCGGTTGAGTGAGCGTTGCAGATACGTGATCAGACGATAACCGAAGAATGCGGAGAACAGTGCAGCTAACAGTGTACCTGCGGCGATCAGCAGTTTGCCGTTATTAATAGTGTCACTGGTAGCCTGCTGGACTGACGCTGCATACCGGGTGGCGGCGTCGATAAATTGGCTAATCTGGTGATTGTTGCGGGCCACCAATTTTTCGGTATGACGCAACAGACGCTCCGATTCACGTAAAGCCGCCAGTGATTGCAGATAGGAGGTGAGCGTTAGATCTTCAGCGGTGAGCTGCTCACGATAAGGCAGCCAGATCTCCATAATCGATTCATAGGCTTCCTTGTCCAGCGCTTCAACGGTAGGTACGGCCTGATCCAGACGTTGTACGTATTTGCTGATCTCCACTTCTATTTGCGCGACCTTCGCAGGCTCAGTCGATTTCAGCAGTTGAGCAACTTGGCCGTTCAGATAAGCGATATCATCACGCAGCGGCTTCACCACTTTGAGAAACTCAAACCGAAACTCCCCATGCAAGAGGTCTTCAAGGGTATAGGCCATTTCGTCGGTCAGGTATTTAAACTCGTCCGCCTGCTTCAGAATATGCGCTTGTTCAGCACGAACACGTGCTTTCTGAGCGACAATCTTCTCTGACTGTTTGAAGATTTCAGCCGTCACCTTTCGCATCTCAACCAGCGTGACAGATTCACCTTCGATGCGGCTTAACGATGCAAAATCGTCTTTGAACTCCTTATCCAACGCCCGCAACTGGGTGTTGATCTTATTACCGTCTGCTTCCGAAGCACCGCTGATATATTCCAGCAGAATGTATTGGGTATCCGCCAGATTCGCGCGCAGGTTTGCGCTGATCGTTACGCGAGGTGTGGCATCGTGAATGACCGACGAGACTTGCAGGCTGACCGAGTTGAAGCGCTGATACGCCACCAGTGAAGTGGCCAGAAACAGAGCAAGTGTCACAACCATCGTCAGCATAATGCGCTGACCGACTGAAAGATTCATATCTGGAGCTCCTGCCTTTCCATCAACATTGCAGACAAGCAGGCACAGAAACCCAAAGCCTGATCATGCTGCCAAGCTGAAGAGATAGAGGGGTAACGTTAGAAAACAGATAAGACGTCGCAGCCAGCCGTTAATCCGTGGCTACGACGTTATGTAGATCAGACCGTTTTGCGGGTTAAGAAGTCAGCCATCCAGTGTGCCACTTCGATGGAGTCAGTCGCCGCTCCGTCCTGACGCAAGGTCGCCAGACCAGCTTCCGCCGTGTCATCAGGGATCGCTGTGCCTTTGCGCAGATCGACCAGCGCATCTTCGTAATGCAGATTAAATTCCGGATGCGCCTGAAAGGTGAGGATATTGTCACCGTACACCAGACCGGCATACTGACAGAAATCAGACTCAGCAAAGACAGATGCATTATCCGGTTTTGCCGTCACCTGGTAGCGATGCATGGCACTGATCGTAAACGATTCTGGCGCGTCAGCGATAAAACTGCTGTCACCCACCATCTCGTAACGGTGCAGCCCTACACCCCAGCCACCTTCGAACGCCTCGACTTTACCACCAAAGGCTTCCGCAATGATCTGGTGACCAAAGCAGATACCCACCATCGGACTACCCGCCGCGTCGACATCCACAATCAGCTGCTTCAGCTTGATCATCCAGTCACGGTTTTCGTCCACGTTGAACTTAGAACCCGTGATGATCCAGCCGTCACACTGCGCCACACTTTGTGGGAATACACCGTCGCGCACATCAAACAGCTCGTACTCAAACTGATGCTGCGCTTTATCAAACAGCTGCACAAACATATCGGCGTAAGAACCGTACTGGTTGATTAACTCATCCGGTGTAATACCGGTGGCGAGGATACCTATCTTCATGACTATTTCCTGCAAAACTTAATTTGGGAACCTGCTAATAAGTCCGAGACTTTCTCTGCGGACGATAAAATATCCTTATGTGCGAAAGATAGCGCAGTGGAATGACCAGTCCTTTCCAAGCTGCCTGACAAAGCAGAAGGCTATTTTAACGTCCGCCCTACGGGGCTTTCAGAGCAATCCGATTTCAGTGTTAACTGCTTTTCGACAAGCAATCAGCATGTCTTAAATCGTTGTCTCAAGCTCGAACTGCTCTGAAAGCCAGAGTCGTTTCGGACTTGTTCGCAGGTTCCTTAGAGCATTTGTGGCCATACACCCGTGCAGAAGCATACGGCCACAAACAGAGTGATTATTCCGGTTTGGCCAGCAATCGGGCCTGACGGCGCATCTGATACATCGCGGCTATAACACCAATCGCCACAATCGCGATCATAATGGTGGCCAGAGCGTTCACTTCTGGAGTGACACCCAGACGGACTTTGGAGAAGATCACCATCGGCAAGGTACTGTTACCCGGACCGGAAACGAAGCTGGCGATAACCAGATCATCCAGCGACAGGGTAAAGGACAGTAGCCAACCGGAGATAATCGCCGGCGCGATCAGCGGCAGCGTCACCAGAAAGAACAGTGAGCTTGGCTTGGCGCCCAGATCCATCGCCGCCTCTTCCAGCGTTTCATCCATCGATGCCAAACGGGCCTGCACAACGACCGCCACATATGCCATACAGAACGTGGTGTGGGCGATGATGATGGTGCTGGTGCCGCGACCCGATGGCCATCCGAAGAGACCCTCCATCGCCACAAATAGCAGTAACAGCGACAGACCGGTAATCACTTCAGGCATCACCAGCGGTGCGGTAATCCAGCCCGACAGGATCATTTTGCCGCGAAATGGCCCGTAACGACTCAGGACAAAACCAGCCATCGTACCCAGCACCACGGCCAGCGATGCACTGATAAAGGCGATCTTAAAGCTGAGCAGTGCGGCGTTGATAATCTGCTCATTCTGGAACAGCTCACCGTACCATTTTAATGACCAACCACCCCAAACCGTCACCAGTTTAGATTTGTTAAAGCTGTAGATAATCAGCGCAATAATGGGCGCGTATAGGAACAGGAAACCACCTGCCGCTGCAAAATTCAGGAACAATGATCTGCGTTTCATCAGATGGCCTCCTCGCTTTTACCCTGACCGTTACGTATCAACATGATGGGCAATACCAGCACCACCAGCATGACAATTGCCACTGCCGAGGCCATCGGCCAATCACGATTGAGGAAGAATTCATCCCACAAAACACGACCAATCATTAAGGTATCAGAACCACCTAACAACGCCGGTATCACAAACTCACCCACGGCCGGGATAAACACCAGCATACAACCCGCAATAATCCCCGGAATCACCTGTGGCAACGTGATCAGGAAGAAGCCTTTCACGGGCGGACAGCCCAGATCTTCAGCAGCTTCCAGCAAAGTGACATCCATTTTTTCCAGCGCGCTGTAAAGCGGCAGCACCATAAATGGCAGGTAGGTATAAACAATACCGATATACACCGCAAAGTCGGTTTGCAGCATGGTCAACGGCTGGTCAATCAGACCGGTGGAGAGCAGAAACTCGTTCACGATTCCGTTCTTCTTCAGAAACCCCATCCAGGCGTAAACACGCAGCAGGAAGGAGGTCCAGAACGGCAGGATCACCAGCGCGAGCAACAAACCACGCGTAGAGCCTTCGGAACGGGCGATCAGGTAAGCGATTGGGAACGCCACAATCAGTGCAAAGAAGGTCGATACACCGGCAATCTTGATCGAGCTGAGATAGGCGTCCAGATAAAACGCATCTTCAATCAGATACAGGTAGTTGCCGAGGTTCATCTTGAAGGTGACATAGGCCTCCTCCAGATCCCATTCCAGCAGCGAGGTATAGGGTGGTACCGCTATCGCTGTTTCAGACAGAGAGATTTTGAACACGACGAGAAACGGGATAAAGAAGAATATCGCCAGCCACAGCCCTGGCACCGCAACAACTGCGGCCTTACCCCAATTAATGCTTCGAAATATGTTGTATCGCTTCATCAACGCCGAAGAGCCGTCGACCCAAGCGGATCCGGTTGAGATACTCATACGGTCAGTACCACGCTGCTGTCTTCATCCCAGAACAGGAACACTTTGTCATTCCAGGTAAAGCGTTCGCCCATATCACGGGTAAAGTTAGGTTGCGTGACCCGTACTTCCTTTCCGCTTGGGAGACGTACTTTAAAGACGGACAAACTGCCCATGTAAGCGATCTCTTCAATCTCACCCTGTAAGCAGTTCTCAGATTGATTCGGGCGATTGTGACTGATGGTGATCTTCTCGGGACGAATTGCCACATGCACCACTTGATCCGGCGAACAGCTGATACCGTGATTGACGTACAAGGTCGCACCGGCTTCCACTGAGCTGATCCGCACACTGTCCGGCTCATCCTGTATCACCTGCCCTTCAAACAGGTTCACGGAACCCACAAACTCCGCCACAAAGCGGCTGTTAGGATACTCATAGACATCATGCGGCTCATCCGTCTGGACGATAACACCGTTATTCATCACCCCGATGCGACTCGCCAGCGTCATCGCTTCTTCCTGATCGTGGGTCACGACCACAAAGGTCACACCCAGCTCTTCCTGTATATTGATCAGCTCAAACTGGGTCTCTTCGCGCAGCTTCTTATCCAGCGCGCCCAAGGGCTCATCCAGCAACAACAGCTTCGGACGTTTGATCAGGGAACGGGCCAGTGCAACACGCTGACGCTGACCGCCGGACAGCTGGTTCGGCTTACGCTTACCCAAATGACCCAGCTGCACCATATCCAGCATCTCAGCGACGCGTTTTTTAACTTCGCTGCGGCCCACTCCTTCGCGCTTCAGGCCAAAGGCTACGTTGTCAGCCACGCTCAAATGAGGGAACAACGCATAGGACTGAAACATCATATTAACCGGACGTTTCCACGGCTGAATGCCTGCCATATCAACACCATCGATCAGGATACGACCACTGGTTGGCGATTCGAAACCGGCCAGCATACGCAGCAGCGTACTTTTACCGGAACCTGATCCACCCAACAGACAAAACAGTTCGTTTTTATAGATATTCAGAGAGACATTATCGACAGCAGTAAACTCACCAAACATCTTGGTGACGTTCTCTATTTTCAGGAAGGGCTCAGCGCCATCCTGCTTCCACAGCGGTACCTCTTTTGTTGCGGCCGCGGTGGAGCTCTGCATATCGATTACCTGAGAGGAAGTCATAACAAACCCTCGTTTATTTATTCTTATTAGTAATTCTGAAAAAATCCGGTGGATCACTGTTCCTACGGTTTTTAGATCAGACCAAACCAGAAATTCCAAAGGGGGAAGTTTCTAAATAAGCACGCTATGAACAGAACACGCTTATTTAGAGACTTGCCAAATGCAGCGGTCGAGAAACAGAAGGGGAACAACGCTCCCCTTCTAGTATGGGCCTTAACGCCCAGTTTTGATGTTTGTCCAGGCACGCGTCAGTTTGCGATCAAACTTCGCCGTGTGCGCATTCTGGGTAAACAGATTCGCTTTCACTTCGTCTGATGGGTAGATACCCGGGTTACCAATGACATCTTTATTCAGCAACGGCTCGGCCGCTTTGTTCGCCACTGCGTAGTACACGTAGTTCGCAATGCCTGCGCCTGTTTCAGCTTTCAGCACGTAGTTGATGAACTGATGCGCCGCGTCCGGATGCGGAGCGTCTGACGGGATCGCCATCAGATCAAACCAGACCAG
This sequence comes from Pontibacterium sinense, assembly GCF_015209595.1. Taxonomy (GTDB): domain Bacteria; phylum Pseudomonadota; class Gammaproteobacteria; order Pseudomonadales; family Balneatricaceae; genus Pontibacterium; species Pontibacterium sinense. The sequence continues at coordinate 67,183 of NZ_JADEYS010000020.1, forward strand.
CGTGCCCTCTTTAGGAATGGCATAACCAATCTTGTGACCCTGACCGGCTTCTTCAGCACGGCTCTGCGCCTGCAGAACATCACCGTTGTAGCCCAGCGCAACACAGATTTCGCCATTCGCCAGATCAGAGATGTATTTGCCGGAGTGGAAGTACTTATAGTTCTGACGGGCCGCACTGATCAGTGCAGAGGCTTTTTTCAGATCGGCTTTCTTTTCAGAATTTGGATCTAAGCCCAGATAGTTCAGCGCGATGGACATCACCTCTGCCGGTGAATCCAGTAAGCCGATACCACAATCCGCCAGTTTGGCCGCAACTTCCGGCTTGAACAGCAGGTCCAGCGTATCAACTGGCATATCACCCAAACGGGCTTTCACCATCGCTTCGTTGTAGCCCAGACCAATCGTGCCCCATGCGTACGGAACGTTATGCTTGTTACCAGCATCATGACGCGAGATTTTTTCAATCAGCACGCTGTCCAGATTGCTGTAGTTACTCAGCTTAGAACGGTCGATCTCAGCATAGATACCCGCCTTAACCTGACGTTCCAAAAATGAACCGGTTGGCACCACCACGTCATAGCCGCTGCCGCCGGACATGAGTTTTGCTTCCAGAACTTCATTTGAATCGTAAACGTCGTAATTCACCTTGATGCCGGTTTCAGCTTCAAACTGCTTAACCGCAGCAGGATCAATGTAATCAGACCAGTTGTAGACGTTCAGAACCTGCTGTTCAGCAACAGCAGTGGTAGACAGAGCGGCGGTAAGAAGTGCGGCGGTCAAACCAATTTTCTTGAGGTGCATAAAGATTCTCCATTTTAGGCACAGCATTTCGCTGCTTCGTCTGGTCACCCTCACAACCCGTAGGTTTCGTTTGGCGTCATCAGACGTTTATCTTTTGTTTTTATTATCACGGTCATCAGAGGCGATAGGGGCTTGCTCTATCAACCGCGTTCAAGCCTAGCCAGAGACAGTCGCTTTAAGGCGCTTATCTCATCACGCGTAACACGCTAATTTGAATGTACGCTACCCACTTGGATGATCTATATACCCCCCAGTAGGTATTTTAAAATCCCCTTACAAATCATGATGTTAACCATTAACCAAAGGTATAAGCCACGACAAAATCAACCCTTTCAGCAACACCTTCTCACCCTTTACAGAGCGGTATATCTTTGATTTTCACCATCCATGAAAACCTTTCAGCAAGGCATAAAAAAACCCCTGTGAATCATCCTTACGGCGATCCACAGGGGTCTGGTCTTACAAGAATCCGAGATAGGATTCGTATTCTATATCGGAGATCTGCGCATGCAGTTTTCGCAGCTCCTGACGTTTAGCGGCGGTAAACACCCGCACAAACTCATCACCGAGATACTCTCTCAACACTTCACTGCGATTGAAGATATCGGTCGCTTCATCCCACTTGTTCGGCAAGATCAGATCCTGATTCGCCTCAGTGTAGGCATCACCCTGAATCGGGGATGGTGGCATCAGTTTGTTCTCAATGCCGTATAACGCACCGGCCAGAATCGTCGCCAACACCAGATATGGGTTCGCATCCGCACCTGCAACACGATGCTCGATACGGCGGGCAATCGGTGGGCTTTCTGGAATACGGATCGCTACGGTACGGTTCTCATACCCCCAACTGGCACAGGTTGGCGCATGTGCACCGACCATAAAGCGGCGATAGGAGTTCATATGTGGCGCAAAGGCCAGCATGCTATCAGCCATGGTGTGCATCAGACCGGCCACTGCGTGCTTCAGTACATCGGTACCTTCATCTCCACCGTTGTCGAAGACGTTTTCACCGGATTCGTTGAGCAAACTGAAGTGCACGTGGAAACCGTTACCACTCTTGTTCGCATACGGTTTTGCCATAAAGGTCGCGGCATAACCGTGTTTGCGTGCAATACCTCGCACCAGACGCTTAAACATAATCGCCTGATCACCGGCCTGCATCGGATTCGGCACGTGGTTGAGATTGATCTCAAACTGTCCCGGACCCAGCTCGGAGATAATTGTATCCGCTGGCACACCCTGCTCTTCGCAGACTGAACGCACTTCGGCGAAGAAAGAAGAGAGTCCATCCATCTCATCAATAGAGTAACAATCAGTCTCAGCCAAACGACGGCCATGACCTTCCACCAGAATCGGCGGCTGCGGACGCTGCGTCTCTTCAGACTTGCCATCCATCAGGTAGAACTCAAGTTCAGTCGCCACGACCGGGGTCAGACCCAGTGCTTTAAAGCGATCAACCACTGAATTCAGCGCCTGACGAGGGTCTGCACTGAACGGCGTGCCGTCCGGATTAAACATCGTCGCCAGAATCTGGTCACGCGGAGACTCAGCCCAAGGCACGGGTACCGGTTTGTCATGCACTGGCATGCACACACCATCGCTGTCGCCGGTTTCAAATACCAGACCGTTATCCAGTACATCATCACCCCAGAAGTCGAAACCGATAACGGAGCGCGGCAGTTTAACGCCTTCTTCCATTACCTTGCTGATTGCGTTTGCAGGCATACGCTTGCCGCGCAGATTACCGTTGAGGTCGGTAATAAACAGGTCAAATTCTTTATCGTTATTAGAAGACATATATAAGATTCTCTCTCGAAATCTTGTCGCACTTATTCGGTGCAGTGCTACATGTGCCACCGTGTTTTGCACGCTCTCTTTTGAGCATAGAGCAAAACCAAAAATGTGATCACAAACCTTAACCCAATGTGATCACAAATCATCCTTATGGTCAAGATTTGCCTGAAAGACAAAAAACCATTCACCCAGATTCGTGATCGCATTAGAATAGGAGATAAAAAAGAGCCAAGTCGTAATCGAAATGGATAAAAAATCTCCGATAGAAATCACCTTAACTGAGCGTGACGACGCTGTAACTATAACCCAGTGGGTATATCAGACCCTGCGCTACGCCGTGATGAATGGCCAGATTTTACCCGGTCGCGCCCTCACGATTCGTGAGTTGGCCCGCATTCTGGACGTCAGCCCCATGCCAGTACGCGAAGCATTGCGACAGCTTGCAGCAGAAAATGCATTGGAGATCCAGGGCAATCGCCGTGTCATGGTGCCGCGCATGACCGCGATGAAATTTAATGAGCTCTGCGAAGCACGTATCGCCATCGAATCCCATGCCGCAGCACGGGCACTACCTTATATAGACGCGACACGACTGAATCAACTCAGGGAGCTGGATCACCTGATTGACGTGGCCCAGGAGCAAGGTGACCTGGAACAGGTCAGCATTCTTAATCAGAATTTTCACCGTGCCCTGTATACAGCGAACCCCCACCAGGTCACGCTGCCACTGATCGAAAGTTTGTGGTTACAGCTTGGCCCTTTTATGCGTTTGGCCACCAGCAAACTGGAAGAACACTATCTGATCGACCGGCATAATGAAGCCATGAGTGCGATAGAAAAGCAGGATGCATTTGCCCTTCAACTGGCAATCACTGCCGATATTCGTGAGGGTATCGCCTTCGCTGGCACCCCCGAGCTGCTACACAGCTTCATCGAACAATCGACTCACGCCGTTAACTAGATTTAGCGGCTCCCCCTCCTTTTCGCACCTTTTTATTGCAGCCTAACATTCCCAGAATCCATCCCACTTCCAGACAAAATCAGACTGTTTTCTCTACAACCCGGCGTACAGTCATATCCGTTTTTTTGTTGACTTTGTAATTTTGTGATCACAAAATGAAATCAAATGATCATCTCAAGGAGCACGCCTCCTTTGTTTTTATGATCACATTTTTTCAATTAACAATGTCACGTTCTTCAGCTTTCACGCCATTTACGATTCAGTGAAAGCACCGTTGGGAGAGAGAGATGCTAGAAGATAAAAACAACAATTCCTCAATCACCGCCGTGGTTCAGGCCACCGACGCCGAACATCACCTGCATCCGTTTACCAATACCGGCGCACTGAATAAAAAAGGCGCACGCGTCATCTGTAAAGGTGAAGGCGTTTATCTGTGGGATAGCGAAGGTCAGAAGATTCTTGATGGCATGGCAGGCCTGTGGTGCGTCAACATGGGTTACGGCCGCAAAGAGCTGGTCGATGTCGCCACCAAACAGATGAACGAGCTGGCGTACTACAACACCTTTTTCCAGACCACGCATACACCGGCAGCAGAGCTGGCAAAAGAGATCGCCAGCGTGACCCCGGGTGACCTGAACCACATCTTCTTTGCAAACTCAGGTTCTGAAGCGATCGATACGATCATTCGCATGGTGCGCCAGTACTGGGCCATTAAAGGCAAGCCATACCGCAACATTCTGATCAGCCGGGAAAATGCTTACCATGGCAGCACCGTGGGCGGTACCAGCTTGGGCGGCATGAGCGGTATGCATAAACAGGGCGCGCCATTGGTGCCAAACATCGAGCGCATCCGCCAGCCATACTGGTATGGTGAAGCGGGCGACATGAGCGAAGAAGAGTTTGGTATCGCCTGTGCCAACGCGCTGGAAGAGAAGATTCTGGAAGTGGGCCCGGATAATGTCGCCGCTTTCGTCGGCGAACCAATTCAGGGTGCCGGCGGTGTGATCGTCCCTCCAGCGAACTACTGGAGCGAAATCCAGAAGATCTGCCAGAAGTACGATATTCTGCTGGCCGCTGATGAAGTGATCTGTGGTTTTGGCCGTACCGGTAGCTGGTTTGGCAGCGATACGCTGGCGATCAAACCGGATATCATCTCGATGGCAAAGGGCCTGTCCTCCGGTTACCTGCCGATCGCAGCTGTTGCCGTGGGTGATCGTATCGCCAACGCACTGATTGAACACGACGATGATTTCAACCACGGCTTTACCTACTCCGGTCATCCGGTCGCGGCGGCTGTTGCGATTGAAAACATTCGCCTGATGAAAGAAGAAAACATCGTCGAATACGTAGGCAAAGATATTGGCCCATACTTTCAGCAGAGACTGCGTGAGACATTGTCAGAGCATCCGCTCGTCGGCCATATAGAAGGCGTTGGCCTGGTTGCCGGTATTGCACTGGTTAAGGATAAAGAGACAAAAGAGTTCTTCCCTAGTGATCTGGACATCGGCATGATCTGCCGCGACCACTGCTTTAACAACGGCCTGATCATGCGCGCTGTTGGCAGCCGCATGGTGCTTTCACCACCGCTGGTGATCAGCCACGCTGAAGTGGATGAGCTGATTGAAAAAGCACGCATCTGCTTTGACCTGACACTTGAGTCTGTTAGCTAAATCCGAGACAGGGAGTTGTTTTACAACTCCTTTTTCGCTGGCTACAGCAATGTAGCCAGCTTTTTTCAAGCACATACAGTGCGGTATAACCAACGCGGACAGGACTCCGATTCAGAGAGGTTCTTATGCACAACAGATATCATCCGGACGCACAATCCGTAAGCTGGCAGAAAGATCTCGCATCACTGATCGACCACATCCGCCTGCGCAGTTTTCCCAAAGTACTGGCTGACTTTCTCGCCACCCAGTGCCATTTTGATACAGTTCTGATGGTGACCTATAAAAAGTCATTCAAACCCATCATCCTGCACCCAACCGATCCGGCGGATCAAAGCCCAACCCTGCATAACTACATCAATAAGTCCTACATTCTGGACCCGTTGTTTAATGCGATTCAGCACGGCATGTCACCGGGTGTGAGTCGTCTGGCCGAAATAGCCCCCGACTCGTTTGAAACCACCGAGTATTATCAGAGTTGTTATAAAAACTTCGACCTGGTCGATGAGATCAACTTTGTTATCGAGCTGGATAAGCACGTCACCTGCACCATCTCGCTGGGCCGAAAATCCAGTCTGGGCACGATTACACGTGCAGAGCTTCATCGCTTGCAGGATATCTATCCGATTATTAACTCACTGGTGCGTCAGTTCTGGCTGTCTCAGTCACAGGAATATGTGCAGTACGAAAAATCTGATGGCGCCATGAAACAGGCACTTAATACCTTTGGCAGCGGCGTACTGACGCGACGCGAACAGGAGATATCAGGTTTGATCTTGCAGGGACACTCCTCCAAAGCAATCGCCAACATGCTGAGCATCAGCCTGGGGACAGTGAAGGTCCATCGCAAAAACATTCATACTCGCCTGAACACCTCGACTCAATCAGAGATATTCACCCTGTTTTTAGCACATTTGAATGAGCTGGAAAGCGCCGCAGCAGACGCAACAGCCATCATCAGCCATTGATGAGCCCCTTCTATTGAGGCATGTAGGGTAGAACCACCGCCCTCAGCCTGCATGAGCGCCTGATTCACCGCAAGTTACGCACGAGCGTAGCGATTCCCAACACCTAAACTCCATACAAAAAAAACCGCTCAAATGAGCGGTTTCAAAAGAAACCCGGTGGCCGTATACCGGGCAAATCACAACAATGCAGCCCCCGACCCGCCTTACAGACGGATCAGGACATTCTTAATATCAATATACTTTTCAAGTGCATGCAGGGATTTATCACGCCCGTTACCGGAGGCTTTAACGCCACCGAACGGCACGGTCGTGTCACCTTCACCCCACGTATTCACCCACACCATGCCGCTTTCCAGCTTACGGCTGACCCGATGCGCACGCGACAGATTCTGTGTCCAAAGCGCAGCACCCAAACCATAAATGGAGTCATTCGCCAGTGCGATAGCTTCCTCTTCGGTTTCGAACTCGCATACCGCCAGCACCGGCCCAAAGATCTCCTCTTTTACAAAGGTCATGCCGTTATGCGCGTTATCGACAATGGTTGGCTTAGCGAAGTAGCCTTTACCTTCCTTATACTCGGGCACACCACCCACCACGACATGACCGCCCTCATCCTGTGCAGAGCGGATATAGCGCTCAACAGTGGCGAGTTGCGAGCCATCTACCATAGGTCCCATGGTGGTCTTTGGATCAAGCGGATCACCCGCCTGAAAACGTGACGCCTCTTCCACCAGCGCGGCCATAAACTCTTCTTTAATGCTCTTCTCTACGTACAGACGAGAGCAAGCGATACAAACTTCACCCTGATTGGCGAAAATTGCACTGGCTGCGCCCGCAGCAGCTTTCTTAATATCTGCATCTGCAAACACAAGATTCGGAGACTTTCCGCCTGCTTCCAGCCATACACGCTTCATGTTGGACTGACCGGCATATTCCATCAGCATACCCGCAACACGAGTCGACCCTGTAAAGGCCAATACATTAACATCCATATGCAACGCCAATGCTTTACCCGCGGTATGACCAAAGCCCGGCACGACATTCAGCACGCCATCCGGCATACCCGCTTCAGAGGCCAGTTCTGCGAGGCGCAGCGCACTCAGAGGGGACTTCTCAGAGGGCTTCAGAATAACCGAGTTACCGGCAGCCAGTGCAGGAGCAATCTTCCAGCTCACCATCAACAATGGATAGTTCCAAGGCGTGATCGCACCCACAACACCCACAGGCTCATGGCTAATCATCGCCAGTGTATCTTCACCCGTTGGAGCAATTTCACCGTAGACTTTATCGATACACTCAGCGGTCCAGCGGAAACAGTCGATCGCATCCGGCACGTCGATATTGACCATCTCGCTGATGGATTTACCCATATCCAGCGTATCCAGCAACGCGAACTCATCTTTGTGGAGTTCAATCAGATCAGCCCATTTCTGCATGATCTGTTTACGCTGACGCGGATGCATCTCAGACCACGCACCCGATTTGAAAACTTCACGTGCGCAGTCGACGGCAAGATCCACATCGGCGGCATCACAACTGGCAACATTCGTCAGCAGTTTTTCGGTAGCGGGGTTGATCGATGGAAAGGTTTCACCGCTCACCGCAGGTTGAAACTGTCCATTAATATAGGCTTGGCCGTGAAATGTCAGCGTTTCACTCTGTGCCTGCCACTCGCTATAGCTTTTCATTATTAATATTCTCCTGCTAGTTACCGGGAACCGACGAATGCGTCCGAGGGTTCCTTATTAGCCGGAGTCTACGCAATCGGCACTTTGCAGAGATATACACCCGAGTAGGTAGGAGCAAAAATGCAACTCTGCTCAATTCACAATCGTCTATAAACCCTTCTGTCTACCTACTAGGACATACCTACTCAACGGTATATAAAGCACCCTCTCAAGTTCACGAGAATGTAATCCTCACGTAAAAAATAAGAACGAGGAATAGAGATGAAAAAGGTTCTAACAGGTCTCACTCTGGCGGTTGCTATGGGTAGCGCACAAGCTGCAGAGATTTCTGGCACCGTTGGCTTCACTAACGACTACCGCTTCCGCGGGATCTCCCAGTCATCAGGTGATGCAGCCATTCAGGGCAGCCTGGACGCCGCCTTCGACAACGGTATCTATGCGGGTGTCTGGGGTAGCAATGTGGACTTCGGCGCTGGCGAAGATGCTCATCTGGAAGTGGATTACTATGTGGGTTACGGCGCCGATATCAACGATGATTTCAGCTACGATCTATCCCTGAACTACTACACCTATCCGGGTTACAGCTCCGATGCTGATTACACGGAAGTGATGGCTGGCCTTTACTACGGCGATCTGGCTCTGACCCTCGCCTACTCCAATGACTTCTTCCAGACCGGTGAATCCGCAAGCTACGTAGCAGTGGATTACAGCTATGGCCTGACCGATGAAATCAGCCTGGACCTGCATGCGGGTCACTCTTTCGGTGACTACTGGGGTTCTTCAGACATCGAAGATTACGAAGATTACTCCATCGGCATCTCCGGCTCTGTTGCTGGCCTAGACCTGTCTGCTGCATACCTGTTTAACGATGTAGAAGACGCTGACGAAACAAATTCCGATGCTTTCCGCAACGACGATACACTGCTGCTGACAGTTTCTCGTTCATTCTGATCAACATTCTAAAGGCCTGTTTGTTGACTGACATACAGGCTTTCAGCGCTGTAGGTATCCCCTTCTTCATACAGCGCTACCCCGGTTTCTTCAGTCATGGGGTCTCCTATCCCCTGCTCGTATAATGCTTTTGCCGCCTGCCGTACCGGGCGGCTTTTTTCTGCTTATCCGAGCAATCATATCGCCTCGAATCCGGTGACCAAATTCACTATGCCACGACACCGCCTACCAGCCGCCCGATTCACAAGCCCGCTATCCCTGTAGGGTAACCTTCAGGCTGAAGCCTACCTTACAACATCCCAAGCCTAGACCAATCACCTGCTTACTCCTATAGGGTAGACCTCAGGCTATCAGCAGGCTGAAGCCTGCCCGACAACACCCCAACCCGAGATCAATCACCTGCGTACTCCTGTAGGGTAGCCTTCAGGCTACCGGCAGGCTGAAGCCTGCCCTACAACACCCCAACCCTAGACCAATCACCTGCGTACTCCTGTAGGGTAGCCTTCAGGCTACCGGCAGGCTGAAGCCTGCCCTACAACACCCCAACCCTAGATCAATCACCTGCGTACTCCTGTAGGGTAGCCTTCAGGCTACCGGCAGGCTGAAGCCTGCCCTACAACACCCCAACCCTAGACCAATCACCTGCGTACTCCTGTAGGGTAACCTTCAGGCTACCGGCAGGCTGAAGCCTGCCCTACAACACCCCAACCCTAGACCAATCACCTACTTGCCCCTGCAGGGTATACCGGCAGCGTGCCCCGCCCTTACACGCCCCACACATAAAAAAACCACCTTCTTTTCAGAAGATGGTTCTTAAATAGAAACGGAGATCCAGTCCGTTTACTTACTCAAGTAATCCCCACCCGCCCCCTTGTTGGCGGCTACGACATAGAGATACTCCAGTGCCAACGTGGCACCCGCCAGTGAGGTGATATCTGCATGATCGTAGGCAGGAGCCACTTCGACAACGTCCATACCGATCAGATTCAGACCACGCAGCCCACGGATAATCTTCAAGGCGGTATCAATGCTTAATCCCGCAGACACCGGGGTACCGGTTCCAGGCGCGAAAGATGGGTCAAGACCGTCAATATCAAAGCTAACATAGACCTGCTTGTCGCCTACACGATCCTTAATCCGCTGAAGCGTGGCCTCTGGCCCGTGTCCATTCACCCACGCAGCATCCAAGACTTCAAATGGATGACCATCGGTTTCGTAAGCGGTACGAATGCCGATTTGAAGAGAGTGCTCTGTATCCACCAGACCTTCATTCACCGCATGATGAAACAACGTACCATGATCGTATTTAGTGCCGCCGGAATAGGTATCCGTGTGGGCATCAAAGTGAATAATCGCCACCGGGCCGTGTTTTTTGGCATAGGCACGCAATACCGGCAGCGTAATAAAATGATCGCCACCAAAGGTCAGTGCGGTTTTACCGGCATCCATAATCTGGCTGATATGCGCTTCCAGGTTATCGACCAGTGTTTGTGGCTCACCGTGTTTAAACAAAACGTTGCCCGCATCTTCCACTTTCAGGTGGTCATCGAGTGCGAAGTTCCATGGCCAGCGCGCACCTTCCCACACCATATTGACTGACGCAGAGCGAATACCCTCAGGCCCGAAACGGGCACCTGAGCGTCCGGATGTAGACATATCATAGGGTACACCGCTCACAATCACTTCCGCATCGCTTTGCGACAGGTGGCGCAACAGCGGAAATTGCATGAACGTCATTCCCAGTGCGCCATATAGTGGCATTTCCGCATCAGCAACGGTCGTATGGTTCTCGGACATCAGGCTCTCCAAACAAACGGTTTTTATATTTCCTTTAGAGTACCCAGAGCATTTTAATTATTGAAATGCATAGTTATGATTCATATATGTACGATATACATACCACAGAGATGACTCATGAAACCGTTGCGTCAATTTGACCTGAATCTGCTGATTATTTTTGAAGCGCTGATTACCGAATCCCATGTCAGCCGTGCTGCTGAGAAAGTGTGTCTCAGCCAATCCGCCATGAGTCACGCATTAAACAGACTGCGGGAACAGATGAACGATCCTCTATTGGTGCGGACTGAAGGGGGACTTCACCCCACACCGCGTGCACTGGCGATGCTGCCAGAGGTACGAAAAGCCCTGCAACTGATTGAGCAAACACTCAACCCACCGCCGCCGTTTTCTGAAAGTCACAGCAATCGTAGATTCCGGATAGCCGCTACTGACTACTTCGAAACAGTGGTGTTTCCCGGCTGGTTCAGCCAGTTACAACAACGTGCCCCACAGATAAAAGTTGAGATCGACCTGATTGCGATGGAGACTGCCTATTCACGCTTGGAAAAGGGCACCGTGGATCTGATTGTTGGACTGGATGCCAGCCAGCCTCTACCACCTCGCCTGATCGTAGAGCCTTGGATTACACAACAGCAGGTCTGTATCGCTGGCATCAACAATAAAGATATAGCGGACAACCTGAGTTTGGCGGACTATTTAAATCAGCCCCATGTGGTCTTTTTTGATCTGGAAAGTGAAACAGCCAACCCGATCGACAGCTGGCTCAGTACACAGAATACACAACGTGACCACATCTCCCGCATCACGAATTACACTGCAGGCGCGCGCATTACTGCTCGTACCAATGCGATCATGACGCTGCCATTTCATATGGCACAGTTGTTCTGCGAGATGTTGCCGTTGCGGATAGTCACACCACCAGAGGGTATACCAGAGATTGAGATGACGATTGTTCAACATCCGCTATACGCCGAAGATCCGGCAATACAGTGGCTGAAACAGGAGGTGCAGGGTTACGCCCGTGCCATGATGACAACGGGCTAGCGACAGGGCGGTAACTGGGTACGATTAATCAATCTGCACTTCTACAGTGACGTCACAATGAAAAGAACGTTATCGCGCGCAACGACCTGCGACACGGCGATAGGTGTTAATCACCCGCCACCGACGGATGGAGCGACGAAACAATGTTCGAAAACATCTCGACCGCTTTCGGTTGCTGCGCACGCTTCTTAACAATAGAAGCGATACCCAGCGTATAGAAACGGTTTTCTCCCGCGATCATCCTCAACTGAGCATTGTCCACGTAGGGTCTGGCGTAGTCCTCAGGCAAGAACGCGATATATTTACCCGACAGGATCATAGCTAACCGCGTCTCGTAGAAATACGCTGTGCCTTTCAGACTCATACATGACAGCTGCTCGTTAGCCTCTTCATGGGGTTTCAGGCCCGGTTGAATCGCCGTGAACTGGTTAATCACCTCATCGGTAATCTCAGCTTCATCAAGGTCAAATAAAGGACTGGTTGGCCCACAATATAAGCGGCAGACATCGCTATAGAGCGGCAGGTATTCGAGCCCGTCCAGCTGACGATGATAAGGCGCCAAACCTACATCAGCCTCATCATTAAGCAACATCCGCTCGATTTCAGCCATGGAACACACTTCACTTCGCAATGAGATATCCGGCGCCTGGGTGAAAAACTGGCTGATCATCTCAGGAAACTTAGCTCTGGGATCCAGACTCATGCCATCACTCACAACGATGCGCAAATTGCCCGCAGGGTTTTGGCTCATCTCGTTGACGGTATCGCGAAACTCATCCAATGAGCTGAGTAACTTATTGGTCATCTCATAGATAACACGCCCTTCATCGGTCAGGGAAAAGCCACCTCGCCCGCGACGACACAAGGTCAGGTTCAGGCGTGATTCTAAGTTAGATATATGGATGCTGATGGTTGAGCGGCTAATATTCAGCTCGGTTTCGGCAGCGGAAAATCCACCATTATCGACCACAGCTTTGAATATTCGCAGCTGCTTAATTTCGAAATCACTGACCTGCCCGAGAGCATAATTGTTTGAACTCATGCGTTATCTTCTAAAACTGAACGTTTATAAATCATAACCCGACACCCATAACTTGATTGATATATTGCGAGCTAATTTCTGTCTCCTAAAAATAAAGGAACCTGCGAAGATGTCCGAAACGACTCTGGCTTTCAGAGCAATTTGAGATCAAGGCAGCGATTACAGCCATGCTGGTTGCCTGGCGAAAATCGCTAACGTAGATATCGAGTTGCTCTGAATGCCCCGAAGGGCGGGCGATAAAACAGCTTTCTGCTTTGTCAGGCAGCTTGGAAAGGACCCGCCATTCCACTGCGCTGCCTTTCGCTCATAAAGCGGTTTTATCGCCCGCAGAGAAAGTCTCGGACTTGTTCGCAGGTTCCTAAATATTCACAGAAAGCATCGCGAATTCAATGCTTTCCAGTGTAAGAAAGTTAAGGGCCAACAACAATGAAATTCAAAAACGTTTTGCGTGAAGCTGCTTTTATTGATGGACAGTGGACGTTAGCGAAGTCTGGTAAAACAATGCCGGTCATCAATCCTGCCACTGGCGTTCAGATTGCTACTGTTCCTGATCTGGATGTAAATGAAGCCAAGCAAGCCATTGAAGCCGCGAATGCAGCCTTCAAAAGCTGGAAGAAAACCACAGCTAAACAACGTGCAACGATGCTCAACCGTTGGTTCCAGCTGATTACCGACAACGCCGATGCGCTGGCGGAGCTGTTAACCATTGAACAAGGCAAACCGCTGCGCGAAGCGAAAGGCGAAGTCCTGTCATGCGCCTCTTTCTTTGAGTGGTTTGGCGAGGAAGCCAAGCGAACCTATGGTGAAAACATCCCGTCCAACACCAACAGCACCCGTTTGCTCACCGTTAAGCAACCGATCGGTGTGGTTTCCGCCATTACGCCATGGAACTTCCCTATTTCCATGATTGCCCGTAAAGCAGCACCGGCAATCGCAGCAGGCTGCACCATTGTGATCAAACCTGCTGAAGACACCCCACTGTGCGCATTGGCGTTGGCGGCGCTGGCAGAAGAAGCCGGAATCCCATGCGGGGTCATCAATGTTGTAACAACAGCAAACCCAATCGAAATCGGTCACGAGCTGTGCACCAACCCAATTGTGAAGAAAGTCTCTTTCACCGGTTCAACACCGGTTGGCAAGACCATTCTGGGTCTGGCGGCGAAAACCGTGAAGAAAGCCTCCATGGAGCTGGGCGGCAATGCCCCGTTCATCGTATTTGATGATGCGGATCTCGAACCAGCAGTGGCGGGTGCGATCGCATCGAAATACCGCAATGCGGGTCAAACCTGCATCTGCACCAACCGTATCTTCGTTCAGGCAGGTATCTACGACAAGTTTGTCGCTCGTTTCCAGGAAGAAGTGGAGAAGTTCACCATCGGGTCTGGCCTTGACGCAAGCACCGACATTGGCCCTCTGATCAATGAAGCGGCCGTTGCGAAAACCGACGGTCTGGTCCGTCGCGCGCTGGAGCAAGGTGCCGAGCTACACAGTGGCGGTAAGCAAGACGCTGCCGGGGATCGCTTCTACCAACCAACACTGCTGACCAACGTCACTGATGACATGGAGATCGCACAGGCTGAGCTGTTTGGCCCGATCTCAACTGTGTTTAAGTTCGAAGATGAAGATGAAGTCATCGAACGTGCCAATAACACGCCTTACGGATTGGCTGCTTATGTATACACACGTGACATTGGCCGGGTTTGGCGCGTATCCGAAGAGCTGGAATACGGCATGGTCGGTGTGAACGAAGGCATGATCTCGAATGAGTTAGCACCTTTTGGCGGTGTTAAAGAATCGGGTATCGGCCGTGAAGGATCCCGCCACGGTATGGACGACTATATGGAACTGAAATACATCTGCATGGGTGGTATTTAACAGTTTCAGATGGGCTGCACCCTATAGATTGATCTCGCTGACACACCGCTTGCATATCGGGTAGACGACATCTCTGCCCGGTAAACCTGCGCTTTTTACATTCAGCCCCGCCCCTTTCCCACGGAAAAGACCGGGGCTGAGTGAGGCCGCATCCCGATGTGTGTTTCCGAGTCTCCTAAGCGTTAATGCGTCGGATGAATGTTTGGGAAATCTTAAAGTTTAAATCGAAACCCAGCTATTTTTCGGTTCAGCCCATCACCCTATCTTAGGTAGTAATTGCACACCTCTACTTGTATATATGGCTACTCACACAATGAAAAATTACAAAAACTTAGATGCCTTTTGGATGCCCTTTACGCCTAACAGAGCATTCAAAGAAAACCCTCGTATCGTTACCCGTACTGAAGGAGTTTTCTGCCATACGGATGATGGTCGTAAAATTTTAGATGCTACAGCGGGCCTGTGGTGCGTAAACGCAGGGCACGCCCGTCCGCAAATTGCAGACGCGATTGCCAAGCAAGCACACGAGCTGGATTTCACCTCCCCTTTTAACTTCGGCCATGACATCGGTTTCGAATTTGCTGAGCGTTTAATCCAGCACACCCCTGACCCGCTGAATAAAGTGTTCTTTGCCAATTCAGGTTCAGAAGCGGTCGAAAGTGCGCTAAAAATTGCACTGGCCTACCAGAACTCCCGCGGCAAATCAGGCAAGTTCAAGCTGATTGGACGTGAGATGGCTTACCACGGCGTTAACTTCGGCGGCATCTCCGTCGGCGGTCTGACACCAAACCGTAAAGGCTTCGGTCCCCTGCTACCGGTTGATCACCTGCCACATACACTGGATCTGGAGAACAATGCATTCAGTAAAGGCTTGCCGGAAGCCGGCCTTGAAAAGGCTGACGCACTGGAAGAACTGATCAAGTTCCATGATGCCAGCAGCATTGCTGCGGTTATCGTAGAACCGATCAGTGGTGCCGGTGGTGTGATTCTGCCGCCAAAAGGCTACCTGAAGCGTCTGCGCGAAATCTGTACCGCCAATGACATCCTGTTGATCTTTGATGAAGTAATCACTGGCTGGGGCCGACTCGGTTCAGCCTTTGCCGCTGTCGAGTTTGATGTTGTGCCGGATATGATTGTATCCGCAAAAGGCATCACCAACGGTATTGTTCCGCTGGGTGCGGTATTCGTCGCTGATCACATCCATGACACGATCATGGACAATGCAGCCGAAGG
Organism: Pontibacterium sinense; assembly: GCF_015209595.1. GTDB lineage: Bacteria > Pseudomonadota > Gammaproteobacteria > Pseudomonadales > Balneatricaceae > Pontibacterium > Pontibacterium sinense. The sequence goes on from NZ_JADEYS010000020.1 coordinate 83,007, forward strand.
CGCTATCGAGTTCTATCACGGCTACACCTACTCCGCGAACCCTGTCTCTTGTGCAGCAGGTCTGGCAACACTGGATATTTATGAGCAGGAAGGCCTTCTAACCCGTGCCGCTGGCGACATTGGCGAGTATTGGGAAAATGCCCTGCACTCCCTAAAAGATATCGAACAGGTTGTTGATATCAGGAACTACGGTTTGATCGGCGCTGTGCAGTTTAAACAGCCTGCAGGCACAACCGCCCCGATTGGCGGTAAGTTCCAGGTGGCCTGTTATGACAACGATGTCATGATCCGCGCGATGGGCAACATCATTGCCTTCTCTCCACCGCTGACGATCAACCCTGAAGAAATTGACCAACTGATTGCGGCTATCCGTAAAACAGCAAACGAACTTTTCTAGAGCACTCTCTCCACCCTTTGTCTTCCAGGAAATGCACTCACAGATCCGGATAGACCTTGACCCGCTGGGCCTCGCCCAACGGGTTTTTTTATGCCTGAAAAAGCCGTCATCAAAAATAATTCCTACACACCGTAAAGCCCGTCATTTGAAATTCCTGCCATCACCCAACTCGGTTATGCCACTGGAACTTTCACACCCATCGGATATATAGAGAGAATCACCAGAAAAGCGATAGAAATTGGTGCAAAGGCATACGTAAAGCGCCACTTCAGCCCATAAGACTTTATACGTAAAACGCACCTAGCCACCCCATATATCTATTATTATTCAATGAGTTATATAATGTTTGAGGTTTACCAAACTTTAAGTATGCACAGCTTGATGTAACAGAGAATCCCTCTCTGTTAATTTGAATTGGTGTCTCGCTGGAAACACAGAACACCAGTGAAAAAACAAAAATTACAAAGAGTTAACAGACATGTTGAATTTTCTCGGAAAGTTTAAAAAACAGATCGTAACTGGCTCTCTTGCTGCTGCATTGACCATTGGTTCAGTCGCTACCTCAACAGCACAGGCTGCTGAACATAACTGGCGCTTTGCCAACCTGTACACCCGTGGTACTGCGTTTGGTGAAGTGTATGGCAATCTGGCGAAGAACATCGAAGAGATGTCTGGCGGCCGCATCAAAGTAAAAATGATGTATGCGGGCGAAGGCGTGGATACCAAAGGTATTCTGGGTGCCGTCAAAACCGGACTGATCACCATGGGTGCAACCTTTCAGCCAATGAATGCCGGTGAACTGCCAGCAGGTATTGTTGAAGTAGGTCTGCCAGGTGGCACATCCGATGTAGCAGAGCTTAGCACTCTGTTCCATGAAAAAGGCTGGGGTGACGTACTGACCAAAGCGTATGGCGAACAAGGTCTGGTTTGGTTGGACCCTTACATTCAGCCACCGGTTTACCTGCTGACCAAAAAGCCAATCAACACCATCGCAGACTTTGAAGGTCTGAAACTGCGTGCGCCAGGTGCATACGGTAAATTCGTACGCGAACTGGGTGCATCTCCTGTATCCCTGACGTGGAGCGAAATCTACACAGGTCTGGCAACAGGCGTTATCGACGGTTCTATCGGTTCTAACCTGATCGACCACCGCGACGGTAACCACGTTGAAGTTGCGAAATACATGTACCGCTTGCCACTGGCAGGTGCACAGGTACTGCCTGTATTCGTTAACCAGAAAGCATGGAACAAACTGCCAGCTGATCTGAAAGCGATTGTTAAAGCAGCGACGTCTGTACACGCTCGCGAACAGATGACTAAATCCCGTCTGTGGGAAGCTCAGGCTGTTGCAGATATGGAAGCGAAAGGCATGAAGTGGAGCCCTGCGCCAAGCGATGCTGACAAAGCACAGTGGAGCAAAGCCGGTGAATCCCTGTGGGCTGAGTACGCTAAAGAGGACAAATTCAGTAAAGAGCTGATTGACCTGTTAAGCGCGAAGTAATCTCTCCCAGAGAGTAAAGAAGAAGCTTCTGGCCCGGGTCAGAAGCTTCTTCGTCTCAGCTAAAGACCCATCAGCTGGGGCCCAATGCATCGTTAAAGGATGTACTCTTTTCATCCCGCTTCCCTCAAGACGGTACTCCCATGTTCGCAACCCTTCTTCGGGCATACTGCTCCAGTGTTGAGTTTCTGGTTTCACTGATCGGACGCAGCATCTCTATTCTGATGCCACTGATTGCGTTTGTTGTCGCATTCGAAGTGTTTTCACGTTACTTCCTGAATGCACCCACTATCTGGGCTTACGATCTTTCACTTTTTTTCTCGTCATATCTGGCTGCTCTTGGCGGTGCATATGCACAACAGAGGCAGGCGCATATTAACGTCGATATTTTATACATCTCTGTATCGGCCAACGTGAAACGTATTTTTCACCTGCTTTCTGGCAGCTTAGCGATCTTTTTCATGGCGATTATTATTTTGGTTTCCTACCAGAAATTCGGCGAAGCCATGCAGTTTAACTACCGCCGCATGAGTGAGTGGGCACCTCCGATGCACCACTTCTGGATCATGCTTATCGTGGCCGCTTCACTGATCGTCCTGCAAATCACCAGCGATATGTTCAAAGACATCTACCACTTAATCACCGGACAAGACCTGCTTCCAACGGAAGAAGAAGATCTGGAGGACGCACATGGAAATTGAACTGCTCACAGGTGTTCTTTTACTCTGTATATTAATCTCATTTGCATTAGGTACCCCCGTCGGTTTTGCACTCGGCGGTATCGCAATGGCAGTTGGCTATGCAACGTGGGGGGAAGGCATTTTCAGCATCCTGCCCAGCTCATTTGAGTCCATCCTGTTCAGCTTTATATTGCTGGCGATCCCCCTTTACATATACATGGGCCAGCTGCTGACACGCTCCGGCATTGGCGATGCCATGTTTAATGCCAGCCAGATCATCATTGGTCGTGTTCCTGGCTCACTCGCGATCAGTGTGGTGGGTGTGTGCTCAATGATCGGCGCCATGGTCGGCATTATCGGTGCAGGCATCATGACCTCCGGCAGCATCGCACTCAAACCGATGCTTGAGCGTGGTTACGATCGACGCTTAGCACTCGGCGTTATCATGGCCGGTGGCGGATTGGGTATTCTGATCCCGCCAAGTGTTCCAATGATCATGTTTGCCGCATCCACCCAAAACTCCGTGGGCAAGATGTTTATTGCCGCACTGGTACCGGCAACCATCACGATTTTCATGCTCGTGACCTATATTGTCATCAGCTGCAAAATAAACCCGAAAAAAGCCCCGATGGGCACGGGCATAGAAACGACCATGTCACCGCAGGAGAAGTTCAGAACCCTGCGTGATGGCCTGATGTCTGTGCTGCTGATCGTGTTGGTACTGGGCAGTATCATCAGTGGTATAGCAACGCCTACCGAGTCCGGTGCGATTGGCATTGTGGGTGCTGTGCTTCTCGCCTTCTTCTTCAAACGCTTCCGATGGGGACTCTTCAAGTCCGCAGGGCTGGAAACAGCCATGCTCGTCAGCGTTGCCATGTGGATTATTCTGGGGGCCACCCTCTTCAGTAACTTCCATCTGATGATGGGTATTCAGGATATGATCGCCGGGTTTACCGAAGATCTGGGCCTGCCACCGCTCGGTGTCGTCATCATGATGCAGCTGATCATGTTACTGCTGGGCTTTATCATCGACGAATTCATTATCGTCCTGATGTGTGCCCCATTGTTCACACCTATTGTGGTTGATCTGGGCTTTGATCCGATCTGGTTTGGCATCCTGATGATTCTGAATATCGAGATCGCGGTACAAACACCACCGTATGGGTTCGCGCTTTTCTACCTGAAAGGCATCGCTCCACCTGATGTAACCATGCTAGACATCTATAAATCAGTGACACCATTCATATTGATAAAACTGGCCGTTCTTATCTTCTGTTTGCTGTTCCCTGATGCCGTGATGTGGCTACCAAATAAGATCATGGGATAACCACGTGTATAAGAGTATTTTGATTCCAATCGACTTAGAGCATGTCGAGATGTTTCCCCGCGCTGTCGAAGTTGCCTTGCAACTGCTCGATACCGATGGCGGGAAGATCCACAGCCTTTATGTAGATCAGGCAAAAGCGCATGGTATCACGTTTGCCCAGCTCCCGAAGGAGATCACCGCACAAGCGCAACAGGAAACTAAGGCGGTTGTTCACTCGCTCTTCAAGCAGCACGTGCCTGAAGCATTGCGTGGCTCCTGCCATATCCGCAGGGGTGTGGTGTATGACGAGATTCTGGAAGAGGAAAAGCGGGTCAATCCAGAAGTGATCCTCATCGCAGCGGGTAAACCGGGCGTATCCAGTTATCTGCTCGGCTCCAATGCAGAGAAAGTGCTGCGTCACGCACAGGGATCGGTATTCGTTATCCGGGATAACCATACCTGGTAAGCACCGGATCTTAAGCATTGCGACACAACAGGGGGCGTTCTCGCTCCCTGTTTTAACTCCTCACCTAGCAAGCAAACGTTCCCTCGCTTCAACGTGCTCGAAGACAACAGTTTTGAGCTGATTGCAAATAAACACCACCCCTTAAACACCGCCCTGCATCTACACTACTCCATAGACTTCTAAGGCAACGGTTATCTTAGTTTTATCCCCCTTAACCTAAGCATTGACCGATCACTATTTATGCAAATATTCAGTTGCACCTAATATGGATTAATCAAAATCGAGGTCGACAGGGAGAGTGTCAGATCCACCACCATCCTGCGCACAACGCGGTCAGACCCGACAACATATCAATGCATGCAGGCATAGGTACATTCAGCGCGCTACGCATGACAGAAAGTCAGGAGTTCGCACTCCTCACACTGTTATTGCTGCGGTGACGACAAACCACATCACTTGAATCGTACTGCCCGAAAGCACATCAGAATAACAAACAAGAGGCATGAACCATGAGTCAATCTTCAACGAAGCCAGCGTTTAACTGGGAAGACCCATTCTCTCTGGAAACACAGCTGACCGAAGAAGAGCGAATGATACGCGATGCAGCACATGACTATTGTCAGGGCCAGTTAAAACCTCGCGTTCTTGAAGCTAACCGTAAAGAAATCTTCCATACAGAAATCATGCAGGAACTGGGCGAACTGGGTTTGCTGGGTTCCACTCTGCCTGAGCAGTACGGCGGCTCAGCCGTCAACTACGTATGCTACGGTCTGGTTGCCCGTGAAGTAGAGCGTGTCGACAGCGGTTACCGTTCTGCGATGAGTGTTCAGTCCTCTCTGGTCATGCACCCGATCTACGCGTACGGCACCGAAGAGCAGCGTATGAAGTACCTGCCGAAGCTGGCTTCCGGCGAATGGATCGGTTGCTTTGGTCTGACTGAACCGGATGTAGGTTCTGATCCAAACAACATGAAAACCCGCGCCACTAAAACAGACGGCGGCTACGTACTGAAAGGCGCAAAGATGTGGATCACCAACTCTCCGGTATCCGATGTCTTTGTTGTCTGGGCGAAACTGGATGGTGTCGTACGCGGCTTCATTCTGGAAAAAGGCATGGAAGGCCTTAGCGCACCTAAGATTGAGGGTAAATTCTCCCTGCGTGCGTCCATCACCGGCGAAATCGTCATGGAAGATGTGTTTGTTCCTGACGAAAACATTCTGCCAGGTGTAGAAGGTCTGGCCGGACCGTTTGGCTGCCTGAACAAAGCACGCTACGGCATCGCATGGGGTTCTTTGGGTGCAGCGGAATTCTGCTGGCACGCATCCCGTCAGTACACCCTGGACCGCATTCAGTTCCAGCGCCCACTGGCCGCCAACCAGTTGATCCAGAAAAAACTGGCTGACATGCAAACTGAGATCTCTCTGGGTCTGCAGGGCTGCCTGCAGATGGGTCGCTTGATGGATGAAGGTCGCTGCCCGGTCGAGCTGATCTCTCTGCTGAAGCGCAACAACTGCGGTAAAGCACTGGATATCGCACGTGTATCCCGTGATATGCACGGTGGCAACGGTATCTCTGATGAGTTTGACGTTATCCGTCACGTGATGAACCTTGAAGCGGTCAACACCTATGAAGGTACGCATGACGTTCATGCGCTGATTCTGGGACGCGCACAAACAGGCATTCAGGCATTCTTCTAATGAAAACAGCACTGTCTCATATTCAGGTTCTGGATTTGAGTCGGATTCTGGCGGGCCCTTGGGCCGGCCAGATGCTGGCAGACTTTGGAGCCAACGTTATTAAAGTGGAGCGGCCCGGATCGGGAGATGATACCCGTGGCTGGGGACCTCCGTTCGTCAAAGACGCCGCCGGAAACCCAACCGATGCGGCCTACTTCCACTCCGCAAACCGCGGCAAACAATCCATTGCCGTCGATATCACCTCCCCTGAAGGCCAAGCCCTGATCCACCGACTCGCCGCCAACGTTGATGTTGTGCTGGAGAACTATAAGGTCGGCGGCTTAAAGAAATACAACCTCGACTACGACAGCCTTAAGGCGATCAACCCCAAGCTGATCTACTGCTCCATTACTGGCTTTGGGCAAGACGGCCCTTACAGCAAACGTGCAGGTTACGATTTCATGATTCAGGCCATGGGTGGTTTGATGAGTGTGACCGGCGAACCAGACGGACAACCGATGAAAGTCGGCGTGGCGCTCGCTGATGTCATGACAGGCCTATACGCCTCAAACGCCATACAAGCCGCCCTCCTCCACCGCACAGAAACTGGTGTGGGCCAGCATATCGATCTGGCACTGCTGGATGTTCAGGTCGCGACCCTGGCTAATCAGGCGATGAACTACCTCGTCGGCGGCGAACCGCCTCAGCGACTGGGTAACGCACATCCCAATATCGTGCCCTATGAAGCCTTCGCAACGGCTGATAGCCACGTCATTCTGGCGATCGGAAACGACAGCCAGTTTGCCAAGTTCTGCACGCTTGCCGGTGCACCGGGACTCGCGACAGATCCTGACTTCCTCACCAACTCACAACGGGTGAACAATCGCCACACGCTTATCCCGATTGTGCGTAAGCTGATGCAGCAACACGACACCCAGTGGTGGTTGGAAAACCTTGCAGAGCAAGGCGTACCGAGTGGTCCGATCAATACGCTGGATCAGGTATTTGAGAACGAGCAGATACTCCACCGGGAGATGCAGGTACAACTGGATCATCCAGCTGCAGGCAAAGTCCCTAGCGTGGCGAATCCGGTTAAGTTCTCTGAAACACCGATCCAATACGGGCAGGCATCCCCTCAATTAGGGCAGCACACCCAGAAAGTGCTTAATGAAGTTCTCGGCATGGATGACGGAGAGATCGACAGACTACGTAGTGAAAAAGTGATCGGATAATGTTGTACCGTACCACCTAGCGCCTTCCTTCACATGAGCGGAGGCGCAACTGCTTTCTCTGCAAAACAGCGCCCTTCCAGACCGATCTAAACACCACTCTGAACAACAACGGCGACCGCGCGATTCCGCGATAACTTAAACACCACACATACAATATCGCGAGCTGTGCTCACTCCAATTGCATAGAACAGCGCCAAGACCATCCTCCAGATAACACCAATAACACCGTGAGATAACAATGACTGAACGCCCACTTTTCGTACTGACAGAACAGATCGACAATCCACGCACCTGCGTGAACCACTTGCTCTTTCCCGCACACTGCGAAACCCGCTGGCATCGCCATGAGAGAGACTACGTGATTGTGCCCATGCAGGCCTGCGAGTTACTGATCGACACAGGCGAAGGCCCTAAACCTGTCGCACTAAAGGCAGGAGAGTGTTACTACCGTGATGCGGGAGTTGAGCACAACGTGATTAACCCGTCAGATACGGATATCACGCTGATTGAGGTGGAGATTAAGTAGGGCTGTCTAACGAACATAGTTATCGGTTTGAGTGGTCCACGCCCTTCATGCCGATACGCATGCGCAGATATGTGGGGCTTCCGTTTAGCCATGGTACACCCCCACACCAAGGGCAAACCTAACTATAGAAGGTGTCTACTAATAGTGGATAACTCGAAGGCCTAACGAGACTGTCGGATTAGACATTTGAGCGCAAAATATCTATCTACCGCAGCTCGATCCTGTTTATTTTGGCGGTTTGTCCGGAGCGATTGATTATTTACTCCTCAGTTCAAACACGCTGTATTTATCTTCTCAGCCCGATAACAGTCACTATCCCAGCTATATAAGGCCACCTAATGCCTTATTTTCCCTTGGGTCGAGATCTTCTCGATATTGTGTACCATGCAGTACATCAACCACTGCGCGTTAACCTTATCTTTGCCCCTGAGCGAGAAGCGTTTCAGACCTTTATTCGTTTCTAAATTACCGAACACCGGTTCGACTGTGCCTAACCGCTTGCTGTAAACATGTCGCCCCATCGGACTATCGATCTTCTCTTTCATCCGATCCATGAAGTTGCTTTCAGGTTTGCCATTCTTAGGATAAAAGCTCACCTGCCGCCCTTCCTGCTGATTCGGTTTCCTCAGGCATTGTCCATTCAGCGGACAGACTCGACATTGCTTGCGGTAACCCTGAAAGCGGATCACATCACGCCCCTCAATCTTCCCTTTTAGATTCATCCACATCGCATTCCCCGCCGGGCAGCGGCACGTTTCAGTCACCGGATCGTAATCGAAGTCGGCGGGGATAAAACGGCTTATGCGATAGCCCCGCTCCTTCCGACGCTTTGCCTGTTGTTCCTTATACGTTGTCGAGTCGATAAAGCGTGGATCGCGTTTTCGGAACTGGTTATCAGCTATATAACCATCGATACCCAGGCGATAAATCATTTTCATATTGGCTTCGCTATGGAAGCCACTATCAGCGGTAATCTGAGCGGTTTTGAGGATCTGCGTATCGGGCTTATTGAACGCTCGGAACTGCCGCCGGATACCAAAGAGCCTTGGTCTTAAAGTGTGCTGTTCTTGACCTGCACCATAGGCTTCGGCGTGAACGATAATCTGATGCTTGCTGTCCACCGCCGCCACACCGTTATAGCCTTGGATCACACCTTTAGCGGTCTTCATCTTGGCACTGTCATTGTCGGTGATATTGCCCTTAACAGGGCGACCACGCTGACCGAGCCGTTCAGGTTCGGTCGCTAAGTGCTTTTTTATCTTGGCGGAGACCTCTTCCAGCTTTTTAATCTGAGCCACTTCCCGTTCGGTGATCTCCGGCTGCTGGTCGATGGCATCTGTATGTTGGTGCGACTTCAGCATCCGTTCAACGGCTCGGTCTATTTTGATTTGCTTACGATTCAACTCTGCCCGTGTGCCACTCCATTCCTTCGAGGCATTGGAAGGCATCTTACAACCATCGATAGCGAACATCTCCCGGCCGATCAGGTTCATACCGTCACACACCATCAGGATCTGAGTAAACAGCGGTGCGATAACATCATCCATTCGCGTGATGAACTCGGCGATGGTGCTGTGGTGGGGTTGGCTGTCCGCTGACAACGCCATAAACAGGACATTCTCGCGACAGGCTTGAGCAATTTTTCGGCTGGAGGTAATCCCTCGGGAATACGCAAACAAAACGATCTTTAACAGGATGGCTGGATCATAAGCTGGGGCGCCGTTGTAATCATTGCGATAACGGGACTCAAATAGGCTCATATTGAGGTCATTATCGACCACATGATTGAGGGTATATTCGAAGGTGCCAGGCTGGATCTGATCCGCAAAACGCAACGGAATCATCTTGGTCTGGTTGTAATCGTAGTGTTTGTAGCGTGCTATCCGTTGCACCATCAGCGGTAAAATTCTGTTGATCGATTGTAGCGGGAATCTAGCCCGTGAACCAAGAGCTACGGGACTTATCCGACAGCCTCAACGCCTACGGCACGGGCGAGCGTAGCGAGTCCAAACTACGAAGTGGCTGACCGTGCCCGTATTTGTTAGGTTTCATTGGTAATTTCCCAGTTTTTCCAAAAACGCCATGCGACAAAGAGAAGTAGGATTACGCCTAACGCTCCAATCTCCCATGTCCCATCCTTATTAGATGACAGCGACATTATTGAGAATATTAAACCGAAAAAAGAAACATTAAACTCTAGTGCTCCATGCTGACTAAAATATCTTGAAGTCTGTTTGCACTGGTAACAGTAAACTACGGAAATAACCCAGCTCACTACCAATGCTCCTATGATTGCTACAGCATACCAGAGGCTCATCTACTATCCTTGTAACGCTTCCATAAAAGGCGAGCTTTAGCGAGTCCAGCCCACACTTTTTGTGGGCGAATTGTCATGGCTTTGTTACACCTTCAACGTCATGAACAAATGAAAATCCAGTTGACTGAGGAAAGTAATATACTCGATTACTTCCCTTCTCAATACCTGCACAATTCTTAGCGCCACACCCCAAATAAGATAAAACTTTTATATTACTTGAAATCACCACACTAATATTACTACTAGACCTAGTCTCACCTTCCACATGATTCCCAAGGGCAGTAAGGGCTTGACTCTGCCCTTTCTTCTCAACATAGACCAATGAAACAATAAAACAAACACCTGCTAAGGAAAGCACAAGGAAGTGGTTAAACGTTTTCTTCGCTCTAATCTCGACGAGAGCTGAAATCCTCTTTCCAATCCAGCGCCGTCTAAAACTTACAACCTTACGCTTCGCTTTAATACTACCCCTGACCCAATCTATATAGCCAGGCAACAGAGCGTGAGAATAGGAAAATAGTACACAAGAAACAGTAATTAAAAATATTAGAATAGGCCCGAATGAAACAATGAGCCCACTATAAATTACTTGGTGAAAGCTTCGCTCCATCATATCGGCATCTAACTTGGCTGTTGTTAAAAAACCGTGATAGTGCGCTGTACTCAAACAATAGAGAACTCCTGTGAAAGCAGCCAAAAAAATTGCGCTATCTAATGGTTGTCTCATCCATCATCCTTGAAATGTAAAGCTTAGCGCACGAGCACACGCAGTGCGTCCAGCCCGCTTGCGGGCGATCGTGCTGTGCCTTGTTAGCTTATCTTCGTTTTCTTTTCTTCGCGGTCTTCTTGTCTAGCAAAATACGACATGCTGGAATTAATAGTTTTCCACCTTCCCAAGACGCTCTACGTCTTAGGACGAAATCAGACGGAATCTGAACCGCTGGGTAGACGATCGGTTTTCGCCACCTCCTCGAACGCCGAGAGTAGCCGCCTGCATATTGCTCCTCCCCATACTCGTTGTACCAAGAGGATGACTCGACTTCTATCTCATAATCAGCATACCTAACCGGAATTACCGTAAGGCCATCAAGCCAATAATAAACACGACCAAAGTAAGTCGCATGAAGCCACTTTTCCCATGAAGATGGGGAGTACCGAGGCTGATTCAATTTCGAGTTGAACAGAGGCAACCAAAGTACAGCTATACCTTTCGAAGCGTAGGCTTTGGTACGATAAAGGATTTCTCTCATCGTTAAATTACTGATTTGAACTTCGAAAGCTACACCTCTACCTTGAATCTCAGCGTATACATCTGACACTACCTCTCCCCAGCTTTTTTCAAGCTCTAACTCAGCCACATCTTCCCGATTAGCAAGAGCCTCATAGATGGACTCTTTTGCTTTTCGATGGGCCTCAGACTCCCCCTTACCGTATTTACAGGTTACTACCGACCTATGCGCAAAATGGTGAACTCTAATCTGCCCCTTGCGTACGAGAACTTCCTTTCCACATATTGGGCAGCCAAACGGCCCATCCTTTCTTTCGACAAGGCGAGCCCTTACCTTCTGATTTGTATCGTTCTGAATGGCACAAAGCATATTATTACGTAAGCTAACGCTCCGCTCAGGCGCAACCAGCCAGAGCGAGATTTGTGTCAATGTTGTCGCTCGCGCCACTGGCACAAATGGCACAAATGGCACGGCGGATGATTGTCGCTTAGCGGATTGTTAGCTACCACTTACAACCAACAACCACAATTTACAATTTTTTCTGCTAGATCAGTAAGGTAGATAAAATTACAACAATCCTGCCTAACTCAATTGCTTGTCTCACAAACTGGGTGCTCACACTAACATTTATAACAAACGTCACGCTCATCACTTTCTCCTATCTCAATGTTATGAGAGATAGGATAAACATCCTTGCCGGCTCGCATACATGACACTAAATCCTCTTAACCTTGATCATTGTGTCAGGGGGCAGTTCTAATGATTTGTCTCTCCGTGATAGACGGATTGTCGAAAACAGTTGCCGTTGTTATGGTTACAATTTCTCTCAGCGGCTTTCCCGTGTGCTCCCTCATCATTTGAGTCAAGCTCTTGATGAAAAAGCTACGTTTAGCATTTGGGTGGTTTGGCTTGTCTAGTTTCACAGTGTTCCTAGCCTTCATCCCAGCAAAGCCGATATTAGTATCTGAATCAAGATTTGCGATTTCTAGTAGCGCGTCAGTTAGTAGAGTCGGCATCAAATCAGGCCACAACTCATAGGGTGGCTTAACCTTTTTGTGCTCCTCTATATCGACATCCGGACTAAGTACTTTCATTGAATGCTCGATAGCACTGCCTATCATGCACTTCTGCCTCTTAGTTATATAGCGCTCTTGAAAAATCCGGTCGTACTCACTATGTTTTATCAACTCTCTTAGCTTTAACGCAGTCGACCTAACTTCTTTAATCCACTCTCGGTAGTCCTTTGGCGTGAGGTTATATGGTTTCATATCTAGAAAACTATCAGAGCACCGTATCATTGAACTAAACAAAGCAGGCTTAATATCGTATTTAGGTAACCTTTCCCAAACCTTTTTCATTTCACTGTAAGTTAAAATCCTATACAGCAGATCAGCCTCATCCGTTTCATGCTCCAGCATAGGAAACTTTCGATTCCAATAATCTATTTCTTTTAGCTTTTCCTCCCACTCAGAAATAACTGATTTGGGAGCCCAACCTGGGAACTCGTTCTTTTTCATAGGGTTATCTGAAATCTAAAAAGCAATGATCAGTTATGTTTGCCAAACAAAGGTGAAAACGGAATTTTCAGCTAACACCCAAAACAACGGCGAATTTATACGTCCGCCTGCTTTTTCTTGCTAGCATCTTTTTCCACAGAACGCCGCATTCTTTTAATTTGCTTTAGAAACTCGTGAGTGTCGAGAAAGTAGTTTGGATACGCTTTCCTTAACGATTCAATAGGGCCGGCAGCAACTAAAACCACTTGAAATGGTTTTCCGTTGGCTATATCTCTTTCGATTTTAGCGTATTCCTCGTTTGCCTCGCCGAGCTTACGACGACCATAACTATTTATATAAACAAGCTTCTCTTCGAGATCCAGAGTTATTAGGTGGTAGTTGCCCGCTTGATGATCCTTATGTATAGATTCTGCTGCCACACTGAAAGCATCGAGCCTATTTTCTACATCCAGAGTGTCACAGGCTTGAAGGACTTGTTTGAACGTAGCTATTTTATCAAGAGACTCATATCCTGGAACAGGTGAACTCTCCTCTAAGTGCGCTATTGCCGAGCCTGCCAGCGCAAAGAAACTAAGCCACTCGTCAGGGCCTTCGCTAGATTTTAAAGCTTGATTAAGAAAAGTTCCCATGGTTTCGACAGCGGTAGCCCAAGCATGCTGTAACCGTGTTCTTATTTGAAGTTCTACATGAAGTCCATCATAATCCGGTGCCTTATCATTTTTGTATCGGTAAACAAGGTGAATACCTCGATAGCCCGTATCTTTTGGGTTTTCGATATAATCTTTCTCGCTAACCAGTTCGTGCTTCAGCCTTCCATTTTTGTAGCTTTTCTCAAGCTCCCTGACTTTCGTTAAGTTTTTTACAACCGCACGAATGCCAGCAATATCATTCATTCTGTGTAACTGCATAGAATCGAAACGCTGCAGTTTTGATATTACTGAAGGAGATCGCTTTAGGCGCTGAGCAACAAGAGCATCCCTATCAATTTTATATAGCTTATCTCTCAATGTTGATTGAAATGTATTAATTGGGTAGCCATGAATCGAGCGCCAGTTAGTAAGGACATCTATCGCCCACTCATATTCCGGGTGTGTATTATCCTCAGCTTTAAGGATGCTACCGGCTTTAGATACTTTCTTTTTCGAAAACCTTGGTTTCATCCAAGCCATGCTATACCTCGACTTATCTGTTAGATGCTAATATTTTAATATATAGCCCTTGCAAGCTTTCGTAGCTTGCAAGGTTCAAATATCTTCCAAGGATAGGAGGAATAAAATGTATCGAAGGTCGCGTAAATACCAACAGGTCATCGAAAGCCTTGCGAGAGAAGGGTCAAACAGAAGGAACAACAAGGAAAGAAGATAATCATCCTGATTTTCCACCTGAGCTGCCCGAGCTACGCAGGTTAATCGAAATAACAGATTTCGATACGGGTACTCCAATTACCCATCGTGTAGAACTATACCGCAGCAACCGGATTGATTGCTATAACGTTGTTATCAATGGCAATCTCTGGAAACGACGTATTGGCTGGAGCAAGATATTGGAAGGGTTACGCAAGGCCTTACCGCGTCTACGGAGCGATGTTTAACCGACTACCCACCCACCACAGCAAGCACTGATTTATCAGACATTCGGTTCAACACGCAAGGGAACCGAATGTCACTGCGTCTACTCACGGGTAATGCCCAACATCCCCATGATCGATAACATCATCCACCCAGCTTAACGCGGCCATGACTGCCGGAAAGCCGATGGTGCTGGTCAGCAGAATGATCGTATGGTGGATCTCATCGGTGCTGGCGCCAGCTGCTCGTGCTTGTTTAGCATGACTATGCACTGCACCTTCGGAACGGATACTGACGGCGGCGGCCAGTTTGATCAGTTCTGCTGATTTCAGATCGATTGGGCCTTCCTGCCTAACCACCTGCCCCAGCTCATCAATCGCTTCGGCCAGTTTGGGATACTGCGCCCGTATACGGGTGTAGGTTTTGGGGAGTTTTGCGTCTGACATGAGTGGTTATCTCCGCAGCTTTAAACATTTGAGAGATCTGTTTTACGTAATCGATTTAAGAATAGCAGCTACCCGCTTATAAGCAGGTGTCAGGGACCTGTGTGGCAGCGGCAGAACTTAGCAGATCTGATTAGGGCTGTATGTAACGTCCCTTTACAACTGTCGACCGCTCCCACCCTGATCAAATAATGTAACGCCTCTTGGGTCACCTTATGAATCACCTTGTTGCTAGCACCTTGTGAATAGCACCTTACGCCCTAGCGACACCCAAAAAACCACTGATCATTTTTTGATCTAACATGCAAACTCTTGGCTATGCTTGGTAGTACGTCGCTTAAAGGGGAAGCACAATGACCACCAAGGTAGCTATTGCACAAAAACCACCGGTATTACTCAATCTCGAAGCAACCACACAGCGCGCTTTGGAAACCTTAGAAGAGGCGGCATCCAACGGGGCTCAATTGGTTGTTTTCCCCGAAGCCTACCTGCCCGGATATCCCACATGGATCTGGCGACTGCGCCCCGGCGGGGATATGTCTCTGGGTAACCTGCTGCACACGAAGCTAAGACAAAATGCGGTCGATATCGGTCAGGGCGGGTTGGATCGTATCTGCGAAGCGGCGGCCAAACATAACGTTGTGGTGGTCATGGGTCTAAATGAAGTGGACTCGGATTACAGTGGCACGACGCTGTTTAACACAGTGGTTGTGATCGGTGCAGATGGCAAAATCCTGAACCGTCATCGTAAACTTATGCCCACCAATCCCGAGCGCATGGTGTGGGGAATGGGAGATGCCTCTGGTCTGCGCGTCGTTGATACCCCCGTTGGACGTATCGGTTGCCTCATCTGCTGGGAAAGTTACATGCCTCTCGCTCGATTCGCCCTCTTTGCCCAGGATATTGATATCTATATTGCGCCCACCTGGGACAGTGGTGAGATGTGGCTTGCGTCGATGAATCATATTGCGCGGGAAGGTGGCTGCTGGGTATTGAGTACAGCCACCGCAATACACGGTTCAGATGTGCCCGAGGATTTTCCAGAGCGAGACGCACTGTTTAGTGACGATGAATGGGTGAACCCCGGCGACGCGGTGATTGTGAAACCTTTTGGCGGCGTTCACAGCGGCCCGCTGCATCAGGACAAAGGAATCTTGTATGCGGACATAAACGTGGAAGACGCCCGAAGCTCACGTAAGGCGCTGGATGTTGCGGGGCATTACGGTCGCCCCGATGTTTTCCATCTGGATGTTGATCGGAGCTCTAAACCGCCGATACGTTTTGTGGACAAGTAGCCTCACGCGTTGGCGCACTTTGAAGAGCTTCAGCGTATATAGATCACACCGGTTTACGAGTTAAGAAGTCCGCCAGCCAGTGTGCCACTGCGACAGAGTCAGTCGCCGCGCCATCCTGATACAAGGTTGCCAACGCTGCATCCGCAGTATCTTCAGGGATGGTGATACCTTTACGCATATTCACCAGCGCCTCTTCGTATTGCAGGTTAAATTCCGGATGCGCCTGCAAGGTGAGGATATTGTTGCCGTATATTAGCCCCGCATACTCACAAAAGTCCGAGGTTGCAAAAACCGATGCGTTCTCAGGCTTTTCCGTCACCTGATAGCGATGCATGGCACTGATCGTAAAGGACTCTGAGGCATCAGCAATAAAGCGGGGAGCTCCGACAATATTGTAACGGTGCAATCCCACACCCCAGCCACCCTCAAATGCTTTAGCTCGCCCACCGAAGGCTTCAGCAATAATCTGATGACCAAAGCAGATACCGACGATTGGATTGCCCACCGCATCGATCTCCACAATCAGCTGTTTGAGCTTAATGATCCAATCATAATTGTCATCCACATTGAACTTAGAACCGGTGATGATCCATCCGTCACACTGCACCGCGTCCTGTGGAAAGATACCGTCCCGGACATCAAACAGTTCATAGTCGAACTGATGCTGCGCATGATCAAACAGCCGCATTAACATCTCAGCGTAAGAGCCGTGCTGATCGATTAACTCATCCGGTGTAATACCGGTCGCGAGGATACCTATTATCATGACTGTTTCCTGCACCGCTTAGTCAAAGCATGTGTGACCTTAAACCCACGTGGAAAGGCTCAGTCATGAAAGCGTGGATATTGAAATTGGATACCATCAGATTATCTGAAGCATCGCAGCGAAAGCAACGTCAGCTATATATGCCAACGGCTCAGAGTCATCTTAATAGAGATGTTGGGTATCGCCGTTGGCTCGACCCAACCTTGTATCTCTCCATCTGCTCTGTTTGATTAGATAGAGCTCCCCGGTCAGGTGAGGCTGTACCCA
>NZ_JADEYS010000021.1 GCF_015209595.1 Pontibacterium sinense
CAGACCATGCAGACCATGCAGACCATGCAGACCATGCAGACCATGCAGACCATGCAGACCATGCAGACCATGCAGACGAAACCGTAGATGAGCACGCTCACGATCATCATGGCGAAGATCTGCACCTCTGGCTGGACCCGATTGAAGGTCTGGCGTTTGCGGACGCACTGAAAGACCGATTGAGCCTGGTGTATCCGCAACATGCAGAGACATTTGCTGCAAACTATGCTCGCTTTGAGCAAAACCTGCGCGGACTGGATGCAGAGTTGCGCCAGCAGTTTATACCTGTGAAGTCTCAGGGATTTTATGTATTTCACGATGCCTGGGGGCATTTTGTGGAGCACTATGGTCTGAAGCAGCTGGGGTATTTCACGGTGGACACGAACCGTAAACCCGGCGCGCGTCATCTGACAGAGATCCGCCAGCAACTTGAAGAACAGAAGGCCGTATGTGTGTTCAGTGAACCTCAATTTAAATCATCCATTGTACAAGCGGTTACGTCTGGTTTGCCGGTCAATCAAGGGGCTATCGATCCTTTGGCGACGACGACAGACGTGCGTGAAAACGGTTACGCGTCTTATTTGAGCAGTGTTGCTGAGACCATGATGGCCTGCTTATCAGTACGGTAGAATTTCGGGCGTGAACGATTTCCCCGCTTCTCATGTCCAAGGATGAGAAGCGGGTGAGCAGCCTGTATTTCTGTTCCTGGTCTAACAGGTTGATGAAAAATAAAAAAAATCAAAAAAGGTGTTCACAAACGGAAAACAGCTCTATACAATACGCCCCACTTTCGAAGCAGATGTGGTGGAATTGGTAGACACGCTAGCTTCAGGTGCTAGTGCTCGCAAGGGCGTGGGAGTTCGAGTCTCCCCATCTGCACCAACTTCACAAAGCTCACGAGGCTAAAATGAAGTAGGTGAACTACTCCGAAAGTGACCGATCAGCCGGACCGTAACCGGATAAAAAATACGAAACCGACGCAGATGTGGTGGAATTGGTAGACACGCTAGCTTCAGGTGCTAGTGCTCGCAAGGGCGTGGGAGTTCGAGTCTCCCCATCTGCACCAATCGGTAATCCTCTCTTAGGCATTCAGCCGAAATTGAATTTTTTCCATAGTAATTGATCAAAAACATCAGACATTACAGCTCTGGGTGTTTGCTGTGGCAATATTCCGAACTTCC
Organism: Pontibacterium sinense; assembly: GCF_015209595.1. GTDB lineage: Bacteria > Pseudomonadota > Gammaproteobacteria > Pseudomonadales > Balneatricaceae > Pontibacterium > Pontibacterium sinense. The sequence goes on from NZ_JADEYS010000021.1 coordinate 1,182, forward strand.
CGATTCTGGCTGATCGTCACGTTTGCATTGCTTGTTGTCTGGGTTATTCGATCCCATGTGCAGGCGTACAACGGCTTTGATATATCTGATTCCCTCATTCCTGTAGATGAAATTCATGCAGGTGGTCCTGAAAAGGATGGCATCCCCGCAATTTCTGATCCCCGTTTTCAATCAGTTGCACAATCCAACTGGCTCAAGCCTGATGCGTTGGTGCTGACACTCGACTGGCAAGGGCAGCAACGTGCCTACCCGCTCGCCATTCTTAACTGGCATGAAGTGGTCAATGATACGATTGCCGGAAAACCGGTACTGATTACCTACTGTCCATTGTGTGGTAGTGGCATGGCCTTCTCCCCTAACGTTGCAGGCAGAAACCTGACGTTTGGTGTTTCCGGATTGCTCTATAACAGCGATGTCTTGCTCTATGATCATGAAACCCAATCTCTCTGGTCACAGCTGAAATCACAAGCGATTTCCGGACCGCTGAAAGGTGAGCATCTTGAGATGTTGCCGCTAAATCTTGAGGTCTGGTCTGACTGGCGTACGCGTTATCCCCAAGGCTCGGTGTTGAGCCGGGAAACAGGGTATCGGCGCGATTACCGCTATAACCCTTATCAACAGTACGCCCGCGATGAAGGTGTCTTTTTCCCGGTGGCATTTAGTAGCCAGAAATACCATCCCAAAGAGCGGGTACTGGGTGTAGAGATCAACGGTCAGTTCAAAGCATACCCGTTTACTGAACTGGCGAAGCAGAAGGTGCAACTGGTGTGGGATAACTTTGCCGGTCGTACGTTAGAAATTCGTTTTGATACGCGAAAGCGTACCGGGCGGGTTTTTAATGAAGCTGGGGCTGAATTGCCTGCAGTGAATGTTTTCTGGTTTGCCTGGTATGCGTTTCATCCAGACACTGAGATTTATCGCGTGCAATAAAAAGCCGGAGCAATGCTCCGGCGAAAACCCTGATTGGGCAGGGTGATAGAACGGGAAGGAATCGAGGGTTGGAACCTTCGGGGTATTTACGCACAAGTCCGGTACTGCTCTGGTTTTCAGAGATCGTTTCGGACTTGTTCGCAGATTTTTAGAGCAGAAGACCGATTTGAACCAACAATGGGAAAATGGCGACAGCCAGTCCGCCCAGAACCATCAGAACTGTAGGGACAACACCGATTACTTCTACACCTTGTGCATCATGTGACATAGCTTGGTTCCTCGCATAATCTGAAAATCTTTCGCTTTGTCAGGTATATAGCAATGCAGGTGCCAACTTATGGTTATATTTTTTAACTATCTGAAAATAAAGGGAATTATTGTTTTTTAGGGTGGGCAGAAGAGCGTTTTATTTCGGTGGTATGACATATATGTCATAAATGGATTGTTGGCTGTGTCGTATTTGGCGGTTTTATCATGGCGACAGTAGGGAGATCAGGGATGTGGACAAAATCCGCACCCCGGCACACATCGACATTAATGCAGGAGAAAGGAAGATTTAAGCGATGATGCGTTGGTACAGGTGACGTAATCCCTTCATAAGCTGCCAGCCTGCCAGACAACCTAAACTGTTGGCCAGAATATCCAGAAGCTCAAACATCCGGGTGGGCAGTTGCCATTGCACCAGTTCGATCCCTATACCCCAGAGAATAACAAACACAGCCAGTCGCCAGCTGGCTTTGGGAAAGCCAAAGTAGGCAGCCCCTGTGACGCCAAAATAGGCTAGAAAGTGCAGGACTTTGTCAGATAGATCCACGCCGGGCGTTTCTACGGAGGGCATGGTGCTGAGATAGGTTACGATAAAAAGCAGGCAATAAAAGGGAAGCTGACGCAGCCTGAGCTGGAACGGCATGGATATGTCCTTATTTGAAAACGGGTCTGTCGGTTTATGCTGACTCGGCGGATGGCTGTGCACATCGGGTGCAGTTTTTCCCTTCACTTTTCGCCAAATACAATGCCTCGTCTGCGCGATGTATCAAGGCTTCGATTGTATCGTCCTCCTGTACCTCGGCGATACCAAAGCTACAGGTGATTGGATGATTATCAAAGTGAAAATCGTATGACGCTATTGCCTGACGTAGCTTTTCAGCAATCAGCAACGCCGTTGATAATCGGGCTTCAGGCAGCACGATCAGAAACTCTTCTCCACCCCAGCGACCAAAGTGGTCGGTTTCGCGGAGCTCCTGATTCACAATGCTGGCCAGCTGACTCAGTGCACGGTCGCCCTCGTTGTGACCATAGGAATCGTTGACCTGTTTAAAGTCGTCAACGTCAAAAAAGATAACCGCAAAGTGACGTTGATAACGTTGATACAGCCGCTGTTCGTTGTTCAGATATTCGTAGAGTTTATTGCGGTTATAGATCCCCGTGAGCGGGTCGTGTTGCGCCATGAACTTCAACCGGGTGTTGTAGTCAGAGATGACCTTGTAGCGATAAGCGATCAGTAGTATCAGCAAACAGAATGCGGCGCCAATCAACCAGATATGGGTGTAGTCCACTTTATAGGCGTAGTTGATGTTCAACCACTGATTGGCGATGCTGTTGTGCTCCCGCGGCGACAGGTTTGCGATGGCGTTATTGAATACGTCCAGCAGGACTTGATTATCTCGTCGTACCGCTACACTGATATCCCACTGATCGTTCAGCGTATCGTACAGGGTGATGCCCAGCATATGCTCTTTTTGCAGGGTGTGACTAATACTGGCAGGTGCATCGATAAAGCCGAAGACATCTTGCGTTTCTACCCGCTTCAGCCCTTCGCTGACGGTGTTGACGGGCAGGATCGTTGCATTGGGGTAACGGTTACGCAGAATCTCCAGAAATACCGAGTCGACTCGCACCGCCAAGCGCTTATCTCCCAGCTCTTCCGAGGTTTCTCCGTACGTGGAGCGGTCGTGTACCGCAACGACGGCGGGCATACTCAGGTAGGGTGTTGAAAATGCCAGATACCGACCGCCTTTTGGTGTTGCCATGGCCGCAGGTACGAGATCACACAAACCGGAGCGCATCATATTCAGTGTTTGCGCAGCGGAATCGGTTGGCATGACCGTGAGCGTGACATTGAGCTTTTGTGCCAGCAGCGTCATGTAATCGGCGACCAACCCCTGATAGAGATTGTCTGTAATGCCTTCATACGGCATCCAATTACTATATGCACAGAGCGTAATATTGTTGAGCCGGGAAAGATATTGACGTTCCCGTAGTGATAGCTTCAGCCCCTCAGGCTGATAAATGAAATCGCGAATATCGTAGTTGGGTTCCAGTGCGCCAGTGATTAGGTACAGCTTTGCCATCCCATCAAACTTCTTTTGCGATAGCGTACCGAACTGGCCTTGATCATCAAACGCGAGGGCTTTTAACGCCCTACCCTCAAATTCCAGCGCTTCTACGCTACGTTGCTGACTGTTGTATCGGGCGTGAATAAGCGCCGCAGTTTCCTGAATATGATCAAATGCATAGCGCCAGCCCCTGATGGATGCCTCATAAAACCGGTGGGTGATGCCCGGACGTTCATTGACCATCCGACGTGAGGTAAACAGGATATCCGCATACATATCAAAGCCATAATCGGCCGGGTGGATGGTGGTATAGGGAATCCCCAGCTGTTGTAGCTGATAGGGTTCGTTCGAAACATAGGACCCCATGGCATCGGTTTTGTCATCGATCAGATCTTGCAGATTGAAGCTGTGTGACTGATGTTCGTAGTCACTGTCACGTAAGCCTGCTTGCAATAACATTGCTAGAACTTCCGCAACTTGCTCGGCATCCTGCGTCAGCATAATGCGGTGACCTTTCAGGTCTTTGGGGGTGTTGATATTACGGTCAGCTTTGCTGAGCAACATCAGGGGGGATTGCTGAAACGCAGCAAACAGCGCCACAATGTCGTGGCCTGCGGCTTTCTCGATCATCAGTGAGGAACGGCCTACGGCAAAGTCTGATTTGCCTGACAGAACATCGCCGACCAGATCGGTTGAATGATCAAATTCGCGAATATCTACATCCAACCCCACCTCTTTGTAGAATCCCTTCTCCTTTGCCATGTAATAGCCGGCGAACTGGAACTGGTTTTTCCACAATAGTTGTAGAGAGATCGGCGTCGACTTTTGACCTCCGCGACTCTGATCAGCATACAGGCCAAAACTGCACAATGTGCAGAGTATAAGCAGTATCCATCTCATGTAACGAAATCTTCTTTTGCGCAGAGAACGTCCGTTTTTATGGACAAGCAGATCACGGGAATTAGCATGTTATGCAAATACTTCACTCTCATCTGAAACCGTGTGAGTTATGTTGTTCGTATTTAGCGTAGACCGAAATTACAGGCTCTGAACCGGGTTATAGGCTGGATGAGGTAAGTTATTTAATGAAAGCTCAATTTTTGGGATGTTTGATGATCTGAGGACACTAATAACGCCCTACTGAAAGCTGTAGTCGCCCTGTTAGCCAGTTAAAACGCTTGTTTGTCTCGGATCAAAGAAAAACTGGTTGTTCAATAATTGTCCCCTACTACTCGTAGTATCCGCCTGTCAGTTGGTGGATTATCATCCAATCCATTGTATTGCTGTTGGCCGCGGTGATGAGTTCCTCTCCGAACGATTCGTAAAGCGTCAGTCAGCGTTACCACTCGCATTTTCCGCCAATTTCCAGGGAAGGGTTCATGAGTACCGAGACCGCATTTGTAAGCACTTGGGTATCCTACAAGCAGGATGGAGATAACTGGGGCGTATTTGCCCAGCGTTTTAATGAAAGCGGACAGGCTCTGGGCGCTGAATTTCAGGTCAATAGCACCACGGCGAATAACCAGTCAGATCCTACCGTTGCCATGTTGCTGGATGGCGGTTTCATCGTCACCTGGGTGGACAGCGATGCTGATGGCTCGGACGAAGGCGTGTTTGCTCAGCGCTACGATGCGGACGGTAATACCGTTGGTGGCGAGTTTCAGGTTAACGATCAGAATACCGGTATCCAGTACAAACCCCATGTCACAGGACTTGATGACGGCGGCTATGTGGTCAGTTGGACGGCGTATGACGGCAGTACCTCCAACTATAACCTCTATGCTCAGCGCTATGATAAAGATGGTGTTGCGGCTGAAGCCACTGAATACAAAGTAAACTCCGAGAACTACAACCAGCAGTTCGACTCTCAAGTCACCGCCATGAACGATGGTGGCTATCTGGTGACGTGGACCTCCTACGGTCAGGATGGCAAAGGCTGGGGCGTATTCTCGCAGCGTTACGACGAAAACAATCTGCCCGACGGTGCAGAAGTTCGCGTGAATACCTATGAAACCAACAATCAGGCTAAGTCTTCCGTTACCCGTCTGGATGATGGTGGCTACGTAGTCGTTTGGTCCTCTTATGGTCAGGGCGGTCTGGATGCGATTCTGCGTGATGATATTTACGGTCAGCGCTATGACGCCAATTCCGATCCTGTCGGCGCTGAGTTCAAGATCAACAGTCACGATGCCGATATCCAGCGCTCGCCTGTTGTGGCTGCAACGGGTGATGGCGGTTATATCGTGGCGTGGGCATCGGCAGATCAGGACGGAGACCGCTGGGGCATCTACGCGCAGAAGTTTGATGACAACAACGATCCGGTAGGCGGTGAGTTTAGGGTCAACACTGAAACTCACGCAGAGCAATATGAACCTGCCATCAGCGCCACTGAAAATGGTGGTGTGGTTGTGACTTGGACGTCCGATGAACAGGACGGTCATGCCAACGGTATCTTCGGGCAGTTACTGGATCAGAATGCTCAGCCAATTGGCAATGAGTTCCAGGTGAATGCGACGTTCACCCACGTGCAGGAAGACTCTAGTGTCGGTGCTTTTAACTTGATACGGCCGGGCAGCGGCGGTAGTGGTACCGTTGATGCGGGTTTTGTAGTGACCTGGTTGTCGTTCCGTCAGGATGGCAATGAAGACTGGGCGGTTTACGCGCAACGCTTTGATAAAGACGGTAATGCGCAAGGCGGTGAATTCCAGGTGAGTACCTTTGACTATGGGAACCAGAGTGCACCGCAGATCAGTGCCCTGAATGACGGCGGTTTTGTCATTACCTGGGTGTCGAATGAGCAAGATGGTGGCGACGAAGGAATTTTTGGTCAGCGCTATAACGCTCAGGGCGAAGCGATGGGCGGCGAGTTCCAGATCAACAGCTTTACTAAGGGTATTCAGTACGAGCCTGCGGTCACCGGACTGGAGAACGGCGGCTTTGTTGTGACCTGGTCCTCTTATGCGCAGGATGGCCGTGGATACGGTGTCTTCGGACAGAATTTTGATGCAGCGGGTAATCAGGTGGGGAACGAGTACCAGATCAATACCCATACGTTCCTGCAACAGGATGAATCGACCGTGACCGCGTTGACTGATGGCGGTTATGTGGTGACTTGGACCTCCTACGGTCAGGACGGTCGCGGTGATGGCATCTACGGTCAGCGATTTGATGCGGATGGCAATCAGGTGGGTGACGAGTTTCAGGCGAATACCCACATCTGGAACAACCAGAACCACTCCGATATTGCGGCGTTGAGTGACGGTGGTTTTGTCATTTCCTGGTCGTCTGATCGTCAGGATGGCTCTCAGACCGGTGTGTACGCGCAACGCTTTGATGCCAATGGCGACAAGGTGGATGCTGAGTTTATCGTCAACACAACCACCCGGGGGTACCAGTCGGAGCCTGTTGTGACCGGCTTGGAAGGCGGTGGTTTTGTCATCGTCTGGAACTCTTTCTACGGTGAAGATGGCGACCGTTCAGGGGTGTATGCCCAGATGTTTGACGAGAATGGTGATGCTCAGGGTGGACAGTTTCTGGTGAACACGCATACCGCCCGGGATCAGGAGCAGGCTGACATCAGTGCTTTGTCTGATGGCGGTTTTGTGGTGACCTGGACGTCTGATCGTCAAGACGGCTCTGAGGAAGGTATTTTTGGTCAGCGTTACGATGCTGACGGCAATACGGTGGGGGATGAGTTTCAGGTAAACAGTACCGGTCATCATATGCAGATGTTCTCCTCTGTCACGGGCCTTAACGCAGAAACATCCAGTGTGGCAACGGCGGCTCCGCAGCCCGCAACGATCACGGTCGATGGTTTGGGCAATACCACGGTGGCGACGGATCAGTCTTTCCATCTTTCCAGCCTTGATGGCGAAGTCAGCGATCTCGACATGCTGGCACTGGATGGATCTTATGCCACGCAGGTTGCGGTGACTCTTGATGCACTGCTGGATCTAACGGATGGCGACAATACGTTGGTGGTGACCGGGGATGACACTGACAAAGTGTTGTTGCTGGGGGATGGCTGGGTGCAAGGTGCGGATACAGCGGTGAACGGTGTTGATGCCGTGAGCTTCAGCAACGGTGCGGGGATTGTGATCGTTGAAGAGGAGCTGGATGTTTTATCTAACTATTCCAATATCTTACCGGATAACTTCTAACCCGGTTTGACTCTGGATTAAGTTATCCACATACCGGGTTTTCACTAAGGCTATCCACTGGGATAGCCTTTTTTATGAGCGCTTGTGCATAACATATTATCCCACGCGGTATGCTGTTGATGTCTGTGTTGCAGATGTTATGCACAGGCGATACGGCGACAGTTTTATACCCAGAAAAATAGATCTACAGCGTGCAATCCCTGCCCTACCCTTTCCTCGCTTTCTCTATCTGCCTGTAGCCCAATGCGCTGATGGGTGGCCTGTGCCTATGGTGAATTATTTGCGCTTTTTCTTCGGCGGCGACGACATGAATGACGGTCGCAGGCTGGGTCTTGCATCGCTTTCCCGGTCCGCCTCTTCTTCTGCTTTTTTACGTGCAAGTTGGGCGGCGGTTAATTTTTTCGCCGGTTTAGCTGTGGCTTTTTGCGGTTTCTGACGGCGCGAGCGGGTTGGCGTGTCTTCAGTCTCAATCGGGTCGGTGCTGCCGTCTTCATAAAACGGCACGGGCTTGAGCTTCAACGGCCGTTTGATCAGTGCTTCAATGGCTGCCAAATACCCCTTCTCATCCGGTGCAACCAGTGAAATGGCCTGGCCGCTGCTGCCCGCCCGTCCGGTGCGCCCGATACGGTGCACATAAGCTTCCGGTACGTTGGGCAGATCAAAGTTAACCACGCGCGGTAAGGCATCGATATCCAATCCGCGTGCCGCGACATCCGTCGCCACCAGAATACGGACTTTATTTTGTTTGAAGTCGGCCAGTGCCTGTGTGCGGGCTCGCTGGCCCTTATCACCGTGAATGGCTGCGGCACTGATCCCCTCCTCCAGCAAATGTGCGGTGAGGATATCTGCACGGCGTTTGGTGCGGGTAAACACCAGCACCTGTTTCCACTGCCCACCCTGAATCATGTAGCTCAGGGTATCGGCTTTATCATGACCATCGACCCGATACGCCATCTGCTGAACCGTGGCCGCCGTCGAATTGCGTTTAGTTACGCTGATCTGCACCGGCTTGGTGAGGATTTTATGGGATAGCTCGTCGATATTGTCGGCAATGGTGGCTGAAAAAAGCAGTGTCTGGCGTTGCTTCGGCATCTGCCGCATCAGTTTGTCGATCTCTCGGCTAAAACCCAGATCCAGCATGCGGTCGGCTTCATCTAATACCAGCGTCTGTACATGATCGAGACTGAAAATCTCACGTTCCAGCAGATCCAGCAAACGCCCGGGGGTTGCGACGATGATGTCTGCGCCGCGTTTCAGACGTTTGATCTGGTTGTCGACCCGTACGCCACCATACACCGGAATAATACGCTGCCCCAGATGTTCGCCGTAGTTGTAGAAACTGTCGGTGACTTGTACCGCCAGTTCGCGTGTGGGCACCAGTATCAACGCGCGGGGCGGACGTACGTCTGCATCCATCTCTTGTGCATCTAACATCTGCAGAATCGGCAGTGCAAAGGCCGCGGTTTTACCGGTGCCGGTCTGTGCTTCTGCCATCAGGTCCTTACCGGCCAGTACTTCCGGGATCGCCTGCGACTGAATGGGTGTCGCCTTACGGTAGTTCAACGTATCCAGCGCTTGTACCAGCGCGTCTGATAAGCCAAGGGAGGTAAAAGTAGACATAAAAACCTGATTTACAAAGAGAGGAAAAAACAGAGGGAAGCTTACCGGAATGCGTCAGGAGGTGCGACTTTTCAGCGCTGAAACGCGCATGGAGAGGGACGATAGCGTGGGGATATGCGGGTTTAGAGGCCGGCTGACAGTCTCTAAACCCGCACAGAGCTAATTCAGCATATTGCCGATGAAGAGCACCGCGAGATAACCGGCGGTATACGCCACCAGTAACCAGTGAAAGAAGCGCAGATAGCTGATGAACGTCAGCTCACTCAGTTTACTCATGGCGATCACGCCTGCGGCTGAGCCAATCACCAGAATAGAACCGCCGACACCGGTTGCGTATGTCAGTCCGAGCCATTCAGATTTGTCCATCACGACACCGGATTTCAGGATTGCAGCGGTGAGCGGCACATTATCAACCAGAGCAGACAGCAGTCCGACCAGGTAATTGGCAAAGACCGTCGGCAAGACTTCGTACAAATAGGGCAACTGGTCCAGTACTGACAGCTCTTTGAGCATACCGACCAATAGCAGCACACCGAGGAAGAACAGCAGAGTATCAAACTCAATTTCGCGGATATATTCGAGGATATTGTGTTGCTCTTCAGTTTTTCGGTTGAGGAACTGGTGCACCAGAAACATTACTGACAGGCCAAACAGGAACGTCAGCAGCGGTGGCACCTGAAACAGTACACTCAGACTCAGTGTTGAGAGGATGGTGACCAGAAACAGCAGGCCGATAATTTTGTCACTGCCATCGATCGGACGACGAAAACGCGGCAACGTCAGGGTTTGATTACCACCGGGGATAAGGCAGAGGACCAGTACCGCAATACCAACCAGCGCTGGCGGGACCAACAGAAAGAGGTCGGTAATTGAGACCTTACCAGCGAGGAAGATCATCAGGGTGGTGACATCACCCGTAATCAACGCGACACCGCCGGAGTTCACTGCAAACACCAGCAGTGTGGCAAACTTCAGAATATCTTTTTTCTCCAGATCGAGGGATGCCAGTAACGACAGCATAATCAGCGAGGCAGTGATGTTATCGGCCAGAGAGGAGAACAGCAGGGCCAGCAACGCCATCATGCCCATCAGCTGCCGTTGTGTCAGTTGCTCGGGCAACATCCGATAGACCAGTTGGGTGATCAGTCCTTTCTGGTTGAGATAGGCCACATAGGTCATTGCGGCCATCAGGAACAGCCACAGCGTGGCAATCTCCAGAAGGTTCTCATTCAATCGGTGTTGTATCTCCTGTGCATGTACACCGTCTTCTGGAAAGACAAATGCCAATATCCAGACAAGCGTGCCAATAAACAGGGTGGATTTGGCCTTATTGATATGAACGAGGTCTTCGATCACGATCATTACGAAGGCTAGGGCGATCAGGGATAACAGCAGGGTGTGCATGTGTACTGTGCTCCGAAGTCATGAAACAGACTAAACACGAGGCTTGATAAGAGACGGTCGCCCGGTGAGTTTGGGGGCGAGTATAGTGTATGGTTTGCAAATTGTACTTGATCATACGTCGGGTAAATAAAACACCCAGATGGCCTCAAAGTGGGGCGTTCCGGGTGTTTGTGAATATCTTTATACCTAGGGTTTAGCGCCAAAGGTGTAAAGATAAGCGACTAATTCATGAGCCATTAGCTCATGTACTGGCCGCCATTTACGGACAGATTGGTGCCGGTGATGAATCCCGCATCTTCAGCCGTCAGAAACGCCACGGCACGGGCGATCTCTTCTGGCTGGCCCAGACGGCCGACCGGGATGCCATCCACAATCGCGTTCAGCACATTTTCCGGTACCTGACGCACCATCGGCGTATCGATGTAACCTGGAGACACCGCGTTGACGGTGACGCCTTTACGCGCGCCTTCCTGAGCGATCGCTTTGGTGAAGCCATAAATACCGGCCTTAGCGGCGGAATAGTTCGCCTGTCCGAACTGACCTTTTTCACCGTTCAGCGAGGAGATATTGACGATACGGCCAAAACCTCGACCACACATGGCATCAAACAATGGCTGACACATGTTGTACATGGAATCGAGGTTGGTGCGCAGTACCGCCTGCCACTGTTCTGGTTTCAGGCGTTTCAGCGGACCATCACGGGTAATACCGGCGTTGTTGACCAGAATCTCGATCGGCCCCACTTCCTCTTCAACTTTTGCGATGAAGCTGCTGCAGTGATCATAATCGGTGACATCCAGTGGGTAGATCGCAACGTCATAACCGGCGGCTTTCATATCCGCCTGCCAGCTTTGCGCTTCGGCTTCAGCGCCTGGCAGGAAACTGCCAACCACGCGACGGTCTTGATCACACATCGCTTTACACATACTTTCACCCAGACCACCCTGAGCACCGGTTACAACGGCAACACGTTGAGTCATAGTTTTCTCCTTCAAGTTTTTATTTTTGTTAGGTTTTACACAGTGCTTTGATTTTGGCGGACTGGGCTATGGAGGCCTGTGCGCTGTAATCCTGACTGCGAGATTCGATATGAGGCAGGTCGTAGAGGTAATTCACCATCAGACCTGCGGCTTGTTTCAGTCCGTTTTCGGAGTTATCGGCCAGCCAGTTGAGCTGGGCCACTTCAGCGCCATTGCTGAGATGGAAATGCGCGACCGGGTCCAGTGCGGTTATGCCGCGGCGTTTCTCAACGGTGAGATAGTGTGCGGCCAGCTGCAACAGAGGTTCGCGGCGTTTTTCGGCCGCCTCTTCGTCCAGATGCCAGCCTTCGGGCAAACGCGGTTCGGCGATCTGTAGCCAGTTTTTTCCACCCGGCAGTGTTTCCAGGTCTGCGTCGGTCTGTTTGTTGAGCCAGCGCCGGAAACCGGGGATTGGGGAGAGGGTGGAGAACCGTTTCAGCGCCGGGAAATCATGCTGAAGTTCTGCAACAACCCGTTTGATCAGGAAGTTACCGAAACTGATCCCCGCCAAGCCTTTCTGAGCATTGGAGATGGAATAGAAGATGGCGGTGTCGGTCTCGTTCAAATCCAGAATGGGGGCGTCTTCGTCCAGCAGTTTCTGTACGTTATCTGCCAGCCCTTTGACCAGCGCAACTTCGACGAAAATAAGAGGTTCTTGCGGCATATTGGGGTGAAAAAACGCAAAACAACGGCGATCTGAATCAAGACGGTTCTTCAGGTCATCCCAACTCTGAATCGCATGTACGGCCTCGTAGGCAATGAGTTTTTCCAGCAATTGAGCGCTGGATTGCCAACTGATCCGTTCCAGCTGCAACAGGCCGATATCAAACCAGTTTGCCAGCAGGCGTTTCATATCTGCTTCCAGCGGTGCCAGCTCGGGTTCGTCCCGTTTCAGTGCCAGCAGTTCAGCGCGCATATCGACCAGAAATTTAACCCCTTCAGGCAACTCCGTGAACTGAGCCAGCAGTTTCACACGGGGAGGATCGAGCGTGTCACGCAACTGGACGCGGGCTGCGGCGCGGGTGTCGTCATCGGCATGACGCCAGGCCTCGATCGCTTGCTCAACCGCATTGTTGTCCACGTCGTAATGCTGGTTCAGCAACAGCAGGAACTTCTTTCGTCCCTCGGCGTTCAGTGCCAGATAGTTTTCACCCAGTTGGGCCGCGCGTCGACGTGCGGCCACTTCACCGCCGGTGTTGGTCAGGCAGCTGTCCATCCACTGGCGCAGCAATGCGTGATCCTTCTCGGTGAGCTCCGGTGATAACTCCAGCGTGTCTTTCAAACGATCCACTGAAAGGTCATGCCAGGCTTTTTTCAGGTGATTCAGAGTGCGATCAAGAATACTCGTACTGATCTGGCTGGGCATGGTGCTTCTCCTGTGTGTGCTGTTCATAACCCTGTCTTTGATTATGGATTGAACAGCGTCGGGTTGAGGGAAAGCTATCAAAGAAATTTTAAAAAACCAAGGGTTAATACTTGGTTTTTGTATTTGGAAAGATTATTGTTTGGTTAATTCGGCACCAATTGAGTTGTTTGGTGTGGACGAGAACGAGACAAAAAGCCCCGATCACAGGGGTAGATGAAATCATTGAGATATCTGGACATATTGAGAGGAACGATAGATGCAGGATTTGCACGGTTTTTATCTGGAAGATCTGGAAGTAGGTCAGACTGCGAGCTACGCGAAAACCATCACCGAAGCAGACGTAGTGCTGTTTGCGGGTATTACCGGTGACGACAACCCGGTGCATATCAATGCGGAATACGCAGAGCAGACGATGTTTGAGCAGCGTATTGTGCACGGTATGTTCAGTGCCGGTCTGATCTCTGCCGTTCTGGGTACACGCATGCCGGGACCGGGTGCGATCTACATCGACCAGCAGCTCAAATTTAAAGCGCCGGTGCATATCGGTGACACCGTGACGGCCAGCGCGAAGGTACTGGAAATCGACGAAAAGCGTCGTCGTGTGAAGCTGGAAACAATCTGTAAGGTGGGCGATAAAGTGGTCGCTGAAGGTGTAGCAACCAACATGGTTGATCGTCGCCCAACTGAGTAAGTTATTGCTGGAGAATCAAGATGTTAATCGAAGCAAATAAATCTGCACTGCTGGTCATCGACGTACAGGAAAAGCTACTGCCGGGCGTGTTCGACAATGAAATGCTGGTCAACAGCTGTGAATGGCTGATGGGCGTGGCGCAGTTGATGGATGTACCTGTACTGGGCTCTGAGCAGTACCCCCAGGGTGTGGGGCCAACCATCGGTACGTTGCGTGACATGCTACCGGCGGAAGATTTTGTTGGTAAAACCCACTTTTCCTGTGCTGATGCACCGGAAGTGAACGCCCGCATTGAAGCGCTGGACCGTGAGCAGATCGTGATCTGTGGTATGGAAGCCCATGTGTGTGTGATGCAGACCGCATTGCGCCTGCAGGCCCAAGGTAAACAGGTCTATGTGGTCAGCGATGCGATCTCTGCACGTAACCCGAATGACACTGCAGCCGCGATTGAACGTATGCGTGAAGAAGGCGTGAAGATGGTGACACGTGAAATGGTCGGTTTCGAGTGGATCGGTCGTTCAGATGCACCACAGTTCAAAGACTTCAGTAAGAAGTTCCTGCGTTAAACCCCGCAGAGTCTGATCTGTCCGGGCCTGGGTCGCCTGTTGTATTGCTGTTTGGTGACTTTGGCCGGGATCATTCTATCGCTCCCGGTACCTGGGAACATCGCGAAACCAAACAACAATTAGGTAGTAGTATGGAGAATAACAATAACAATCCGTACAGCCTGGGCTTGGAAAAAAATGCTGCGAACTATGCGGCACTGACCCCACTGTCATTTATCGAACGGGCTGCGTCCGTTTATCCCGATCGCACCGCCGTGATCTATGGCGATGTCCGCCGTAGCTGGTCTGAAACCTATCAACGCTGTATCCGTCTGGCATCCGCGTTGCGCAAACGTGGTATCGGGCAGGGCGATACCGTTGCGGTGATGTTGCCCAACATCCCTGAGATGCTGGAACTGCACTTTGCCGTACCGATGACCGGTGCCGTGCTGAATACCCAAAATACCCGCCTCGATTCTGAAACCGTGGCCTTCATGCTGGATCATGGTGAAGCCAAGGTCATGATCACCGACCGAGAGTTCTCCGATGTGGTGCACAAAGCTGTGCGTATGGCGAGTGTGGACCCGTTGGTCATCGATGTGGACGACCCGCAGTTTACCGGTGGCGATCTGATTGGTTCGATGAACTACGAACAGTTGCTGGCAGAGGGGGATCTCAGCGATCACTGGCAGCCGCCTGAAGATGAATGGCAGGCGATTACGTTGAACTACACCTCGGGTACCACAGGCAACCCGAAAGGGGTGGTGTATCACCACCGTGGCGCCCATCTGAATGCTATCAGTAACATCATTGGTCAGAACCTGCCGCCCCATGCGGTCTATCTCTGGACGCTGCCGATGTTCCATTGCAACGGCTGGTGCTATCCCTGGTCAGTCACCGCAGTGGCGGGGACTCACGTTTGTCTGCGTCATCTGCAGCCGGAGAAAGTGTTTGAGCTGATTCAGGCCTGCGGCGTGACGCATTTCTGTGGTGCGCCGGTGGTTTTGAATATGCTACTTAACGCGCCGGATCAAGCCAAAGCGCAAGTGGATCATCCGGTGACGGTCACAACCGGCGGTGCAGCGCCACCCGCTGCCATTATTGAAGGAATGGAAAAGATCGGTATTCAGGTGGTGCATGCCTATGGTCTGACCGAATCATACGGTCCCAGTGTGTTCTGTGCACATCAGGACGAGTGGGATGCGCTCGAGCTGGAGCAGAAAGCGGCCAAGATGGCGCGACAGGGTGTGCGTGCTCCTGCCTTGGAGCAACTGATGGTGGCGGATACTGAGACGCTGGAGCCCGTGCCGCGTGATGGCCAGACGCTGGGTGAAGTCTTTATGCGTGGCAACAACATCATGCAGGGCTATCTGAAGAACCCAAGCGCGTCCGATGCGGCGTTTGCCGGTGGCTGGTTCCATACCGGCGATCTGGCGGTATGGCACGCCGATGGTTATGTCGAGGTGAAAGACCGTTCCAAAGACGTGATCATCTCTGGCGGCGAGAACATCTCGACCATTGAGGTGGAAGACACGCTGTATCGTCATCCGGCCATTATGGAAGCGGCGGTGGTGGCGAAACATCACGAGCATTGGGGCGAAGTACCTTGTGCGTTTGTGACGCTGAAAGAGGGTAGCAGTGCCACGGAGGAGGAGATCATCAACTTCACCCGTGACAACATGGCGCACTTCAAATGTCCGAAGCAGGTGGTATTTGCGCCGTTGCCGAAGACCTCGACCGGCAAGGTGCAGAAGTTTGCGCTGCGCGCCATGCTGAAAGACCTGGCCTAGGCACGATCCATCAGCGGGCCGGAGAGATCCGGTCCGCTGTTTCCTTTTCTGGTACCATCGGAGGTCCGATCAGATGTTATTAAGCTACCAGACCGAGATCCAACCGATGGACACACCCGGCCCACATGAAGGGCTTTCTGCGCTCACCGATGATGCCGAACGCAACCGGCTGTTGGCGGAGATGGCGGAACAATCGACCGATATGATCTCCCGTCACACCCCCGGCGACTGGCATTTTATCTATGCGTCTCCGGCTGTGGAAAACCTGCTGGGCTACAGTGTGGATGAGATTATCGGCATGTCGGCCTATGAGCTTTATCACCCTGACGACGTGGAAGACTTTAAACGTCGCTCGCCCAGTGTCAGTTACGAACGGGGTCTGTACACCCACACCTACCGTTTCCGCTGTAAAGATGGCCATTATACCTGGTTAGAAAGCACCAGCCGCTCGTTACGTGATCCTGCGACCGGTGAACTGAAAGAGATCTTAGTGGTGTCGCGTGATGCGAGTCGCCGTATCGAAGCCGAACAGACCAACCGCCGACTGGCACGGGTGCTTGAGAGTAGCAGTGATCTGGTTGCGTTTATTGATCTGGATAACCGGGTGAGCAACCTGAATGAGGCAGCACGGGAGCGTTTAGGCGTGGTTGCTCCGGTTGTGGATAACAGTGATCGAGCACTTATCCTGCGTGACCTGTTTCATTCGCAAAGTTATCAACAGCTGCTTGATGAGGCGTTACCCACTGCGGAGACCGAGGGACAATGGCGTGGCGATGCTGAGATGTGTGACCGGGATGGCAAAGCGATTCCGGTGATGCTGGAAGTGTTGGCGCATCGTACCTTTACTGATCAGATCGAGTACTTCTCTGTTGTGGCACGGGATATGAGTGCACAAAAAGCGATGGAAGCCGAGCGTCAGCAGTATCAGGCGGAGGTTAGCCATACCAGCCGTCTGGTGACCATGGGTGAAATGGCGTCGGGGTTGGCGCATGAATTGAACCAGCCGCTGACCGCGATTGTGAACTATGTCAGCGGTATTGAGCGTCGTGTTGGACAGCAGAATGAGATTGCCGTTTCAACGCTGGAAAAACCACTTAAACGGATCAGTGCCACCGCATTGCGTGCCGGTGAGATCATCCGCCGGATGATGGACTTTGCCCGCAAGGGGCAAACGCAACGGGAAACCGTACAGGTTAAAGCACTCGTGTCTGAGGTGATGGATTTTTGCGCTAGCAGTGCCGGTCGCAGCAACGTGCAGTTGGAGAACCGGATACCGGATAATCTGAGTGCGGTGACGGCTGATCGTATTCAGCTCGAACAGATTCTGCTGAACCTGCTGCTCAATGCCATCGAAGCCTGTGCCAGTGACGAAGAGGCCGAGCCTCTGCGGGTGTGGGTCGACGCTTCAGAGAGTGCGGCCGATCAGGTTATAATCCAGGTGCATGATCAGGGCAGGGGATTACCTCAGACCGATACCGAGCAGCTGTTTGAACAGTTCTTTACCACTAAAGACAGTGGCTTGGGTATGGGGCTGGCGATCAGTCGCTCGCTGGTGGAAGCGCACGGTGGTCAGTTGTGGGCAGAAAACGCCCGCATGGGCGGTGCAGTATTCAGCTTCAGCCTGACGCGCGCGTGATAGCGCTACGTCCAATAGCCTGTTTGTCCTGATCAAGACAGCTTAATAACTCAGTCAGATAGAGAACCTTGATGGACAGCTTCCCGGATCAGATCGTGTATGTCGTGGATGACGATGAGGATGTACGTGATTCCCTGCAATGGCTGCTGGAATCCGTGGGATTGCAGGTCGTCAGTTTTGCTACCGCACAGGCGTTTCTGGACGGTTATCCGGCCGGGCAGGGCGGGTGTATCGTCATGGATGTGCGTATGCCCGGTTTGAGTGGCATTAGCGCGCAGAAAAAACTGCCCGAATACCAGATCGATATCCCTCTGATTATGATCTCCGCACATGGCAACGTGGATATGGCGGTGACCGCGATGACGCAGGGTGCACAGACCTTCATCGAAAAACCCTTCAATGACCAGACCCTACTGGATCATGTTCAGCGGGCGCTGTTGGAGGATCATGCATTGCGTGAAAGCCTCAGCCGAAAACAGCAGTTGCAAGCGTGCTATGACAGTCTGACCAAACGCGAGAAACAGGTCTTTGAGCGGGTGGTGCAGGGCATGTCCAATCAGGAGATGGCCGACGATCTGAACATTAACCGCAAAACCATTGAAGGTCATCGTGCCAATATGATGGCCAAGATGGATGCCGGATCACTGGCTGAACTGATTCAGATGGCCGTGGTGTTGGGAGAATACTAATTAGTGCTCTATTTCGAGTGTATCTCCGCGTTTATAGTGCTCTAAGATCTGGGATCTGAATGCGTGAATTTGGCCAATAAATTTTTTTAGATATTCAGCGGTTATATTCACTCTTGAATTATGTAGTTCTAGTTCTTTGTATCTACTGATTATTTTATTTAGTTTGTCTGGGGAATTCATCAGATCCACTCTGCCGTTAGCGTGAAGTAGGCAATGTCTAACTTCAGATGCGTCATGCAATTTACTCCATGCGCCGCAACGTCCCGTATCCAGGTTAATCGTTTGTAGTAGACCTGTGTAACGCTTTAGTCCGCTGCCTTGCGGCAGTGGAGTCTTCATAATAATTCTATGCAGATCAATTAGTTGTTCTTCTAGATAAGCATATGTTTGAAGAAATGAGCTAGTGAGCATCCACTTTTCATACTGCTCTAACTCTAGGCGTTTGAGCTCGTCTGTTTCCCGATGATAAAAATGTCCAATCATCCCCAAAATGTCATTGTGGCAATGGGCGATCTGTTGCAATGTGATATCGCCAAATCCAGAAAAGGCTGCTGATAGCTGTTCTTTCTTATTCATCTTCATACATCCTTGTTTCTATAAATTGCTTGTCAATCAGCATACAGTGATGCTGTCTTTTTTGTGTAAAAGAGGAAACAAAACACCTAACCCTTTAAGCAACCCTACCCGGAGAGTTTTGTTGTAGGCGGCACATGTTTATGACTGTTGAGGGTCTGAAAAGCCCAGTCACTCGCCAAAAATCCCGACATTTTTATGAGAGTTATGAGAGGCTTCGGCGCATGCTTGGGCTAGTCGGAGCGATATTTTAGGCGCAGGAACTACGCGAGAAGGGCAGCTAGATCTGAATTTGGCGGCCCTTCTTTTTGATCTCTATAATCTTGAGACTATAGCTAGAAACGGTCAATCCGGTACGGCTTCAGATCGATCTCACTCTGTCCCGTTGTCACCAGTTCCGTAATGATGCGGCCGGTGCGTGGTCCCAGCACTAAGCCCATGTGCTGGTGGCCAAACGCATACAACACATTGTCGTGGTCGGGGCTGCGACCAATCACCGGCAAACTGTCGCTGATAGACGGTCGGTGGCCCATCCACTTCACGTGATCGGTGGTATCGATCTCTGGGAACAGGGTTTTGGCGTGATGCAGCAGACGGTCGCAGAAGTCGTAATTCGGATCGGCCTTCAAACCGCCAAACTCCACCAGACCGGCAAAGCGAATACCGCCTTCCATTGGCGTTGCCACCAACTTCCCGGCGGAGAACATGATCGGTGCATGCAGCTCAATGCCCGGATTCTGAATCTGAACGTGATATCCGCGCTCGGATTCCAGTGGGACTTTGTGACCCAGCTGTTCCGCCAGTTTGGCTGACCAGGCGCCACCTGCGATGACCAGTTTATTGACCGGATAGATTCCACGATCCGTGACAACCGCTTCAGCTTGACCCTCTTTTTGTCTGATCTGTGAAACTTCACCGGTGATCAGCTCTCCACCGTGCTCGACAAAATGCCTGGCCATGGTTTTCACCAGCATGCCTGGATTTGGTGAGAACCCGTGGTTGTGCAGGGAGACCGCGAAGTTGAACTCCGATGAGACCGCACTTTCGCGTTGGTGAATCTCTTCGCTGCTCAGCAGGTCGTAAGTGTTGCCATGCTGGCTGCGGGTATCCCACGCCAGTTTATCGTCTTCAAAGGCGGCTTTATCTTTGTAGAGGTAGTAATACGGTGCGGCTTTAGCGTAAGCATCTGCCTCGGTCATCGCTGCCTGTTCCAGATGCAATCGGGTGGCGTCTTTCAACAGGGCAGCCAGTGACTGACTGATATGACGGAAGCGCTGCATCCGGGTGTTGAGTGCAAACGATGTGCCCCAGCAGGTGAGTTTGGGCAGATAACCCAGAGGCAATGACAGTGGGCCTTGTGGGTCGAACAGCATCTGCGGCAGTTGCCAGATAAAGCCGGGGGTGGCGACCGGAATACAACCACATTCAGCGAAGATACCCGCATTACCATGGGATGTCGCGTCTGCTGGCGGCAGTTTGTCGATCACGGCAACGCTTAAGCCTTTGGCCTGCAACTGAACCGCACAGGAGATACCAATAATACCGGCGCCGATCACGGTCACATCGGGCGCTTGGCGTGTATTTGAGCCGTTCACTGATGCTGTCTCAGATGGGTCTTGTGTAGCCATTTTGGCGCGTTCTCCGGTCGTTTGCGGTGAATTTAGGCAGCGTTAGGCCCTGCCATCCGCAGACGACATATTGATTAATACAGAGGTGTTCTGGAAAAACGGGAACCGCTCGGGGCAAAGCCCCGAGCGGGTTTAGGTCATGAGCTAACTGGGTGTTTGCTTCATATTTTCTGGCAGGTAAGTGGCCACTTCCGGGAATATCACCAGAATGCCGACCATGACCACCATCAGGAGGAACATCGGGAAGGCTGTTTTGGCGATATATCCGATCGGTTTCTTGGTCATGCCTTGCATCACAAAGAGGTTGAAGCCGATCGGTGGCGTAATCTGTGCCATCTCAACCACCACCACAATGAAGATACCGAACCACAGCAGATCAATACCGGCCTGTCGAACCATCGGCTCAACCACCGCCATAGTGAGTACGACAGAGGAGATGCCGTCGAGGAACATGCCGATGATGATATAAAAACACATCAGAGCAAAGATCAGCGTCAGCGGCGACAACTCCAGAGAGCCAATGTATTCAGCCACCGTAAATGGCAGGCCGGTAAAGCCCATCGCGAGAGCAAGGAACGCAGCCCCTGCCAGAATCAAGGCGATCATGCAGGAGGTGCGGGTCGCGCCCATCAGGCTTTCCACAAAGGTATCTTTGCTGAGTGAGCCTTGCAGGGTGGCCAGAGTGAGCGCACCGATCACGCCGAAGGCTGCGGATTCAGTTGCAGTAGCCACACCGGTGTAGATGGTGCCAATGACCAGACCAATCAACAAAATCACCGGGATCAGGAAACGCGAATTATAGAGCTTCTCGCCAAAGCTCATCACCGCGTCTTTAGGCGGTACTTCGTGACGGCGGATAAACGACCACACCGCAATGTAACCCATGAACAAACTCGCCAATACCAGACCCGGCAGGACACCCGCCATAAACAGTTTGGAGATCGACTCGTTGATGGTGACGCCATACACGATCAGTGTGAGCGACGGAGGAATCATCAGGCCCAGTGTTGATGCACCGACTAAGGTACCGAGAATCATGTAGTCCGGGTAACCACGACGGCGCAGCTCCGGAATCGACATCTTACCGACAGTGGTTAGCGTGGCGGCAGAAGAGCCGGAAACCGCTGCAAACACAGTACAGCCCACCACATTGGTGTGCAGCAACTGCCCCGGCAGGCCGGACATCCAGGGCGCGAGCCCCTTAAACATATCTTCCGAGAGACGGGTACGGAACAGGATCTCGCCCATCCAGATAAACAACGGCAGGGCGGTCAGCGACCAGCTGGAGGAACCCGACCAGATTGCGGTAAACATTGCATCGCCGGTTGGGCGGCTGGTAAACAGCTCCATACCTACGAATGCTACACCCAGCAGTGCGAGTCCGATCCAGACGCCACTGCCGAGCAGGAAAAACAGAGTAAACAGGAATATCCCGGTGAGTGTCAGTTCATCCATCAGAACTCCTCCCCTTCAACGTGGTGCTCTTCAGCAAAAGTATCGTCGTGACCCATGAGGGTACGAATCAGGTGATCCAGCAAGGCGATGGTAAAAATCACCGAGCCGATGGCAATAGCTGACTGTGGAATCCACAGTGGCGTGGCATCCTGCCCCTGTGAGATGTCGTGGATCATGTGAGAGAGCTGGACGTTGCGGATGGCGAACCATGCCAGATAACCGGCCAGCAGCGTTGCGACACTCAGACACCAGATATCCATTGCCCGTCGGGCTTTGCCTTTGACGATGTTGAGAATCAGGCTGACGCGGATGTGCGCATTTCGGTTGAGGGTGTACGCCAGTGCGAAGAATGAGGAGGCTGCCATGCAGTATCCGGCATAGTCGGCGGAACCAGGGAACTGAAGTCCCATCCAACGACTGGCCATCTGCGCGACAATAATGCCAAGGATTGCCAGCAGGAACAGCGCAGCTACCGCACCGGAGGCCAGATACAGCGTATCCAGACCTTTGCGTAGCAGCGATTTCGATGCTGTACGGGGTTTTTCCCGGGTCATAGTTTCGGTAGTCATGATTGATATCGTTCTTTTTATATTAGTCGTGCTTTGTGCGCTGCATCCGTGTCAGCACCAGAAAAGGCACGGTGGCTCAGGTGAGGAGCAATACACCGTGCAAGGGAGGTCCCCCTCTGTATCCGCCATCTACCGCCGGTATCGGGCTAATATGTGAGGGGGGAGATGCTACTTACTTACGGTAGGCGTCCAGTACAGCCTGACCACGGTCACCGGCCTGTTCCAGCCACTCCGCTGTCATGGTGTCGCCGATCTTCTTAAAGTCTGCTGCCAGTTTCTCGCCTGCAGGCTGAACGGTCATGCCGTTTTTCTGCAGCTGTTCGATATACCAGCCAGCCAGCTGTTCGGAGCGGGCAGCGCCGGCTTTCTCAGCCATCAGTGCCAGACCTTTGACGATGTTCTGAGTGCTCTCATCCAGGTCGTTCCACGCCTGTTTGTTCACAAACACGTAGTTGCGTGGCAGCCACACTTTCACGTCGTACCAGTGGGTCAGGGTTTCCCATACTTTACGGTCGTAACCGGTCGCACCGGAGGAGATAAACGACTCTGCAACACCGGTTGCCAGCGCCTGACTCAGTTCAGAGGCCTCAACCTGTACCGGCACAGCACCGGCCAGTTCGGCCATACGTGCGGTAGCGTTGTTGTAAGAGCGGAACTTCACGCCTTCGAGGTCAGCCGTACCGTTCAGTTCTTTCTTCGCGTAGAAACCGCCTGGAGGCCAAGGCACGGAGTACAGCAGGACCAGGTTGTGTTTATCCAGCAGTTTTTCGAATGCCGGACGGGCCGCAGCCATCAGTGCATCGGACTCTTCGAAAGAGGTGGCCAGAAACGGAACGGAGTCGATCGCAAACAGCGGATCTTCGTTGGCGTGTGCAGAAAGGATTCGTTCACCGATCTGAGCCTGTCCGGTCTGAACCGCACGCTTGATCTCGTTACCCTTGAACAGAGAACCACCACCGTGGACCTTGATCTCCAGCTCACCGCCGGTCGCGACCTTCACCGCTTCAGCAAAGGCTTTAGCGTTTTGGGTGTGGAAGTTGCTGTCGGTATACGCCATCGGCATATCCCACTTCTCACCCGCCATTGCGAATGTGCTGGAAACGGCCAGTGTGGCTACGACTACGTGCTTAATCAGTTTCTTTAATTTCATGTTTATCTTCACCTGTTTGATCTACTTATTGTTCTATCGGGTGTAGGGTTATTCAAGTGCTCTTCAGCAAGCACTTCAGATGGCAGCGATGCAGGACATCTCTACCAACAGTGATGGACGTGCCATACGCGCTTCAACACACGCACGGGCAGGGGCCTGACCCTCTTCAACCCAGGCATCCCAGATATCGTTCATCGCTGCGAAGTCTTTCATGTCGCGGACATAGATAGTGACGGAGAGCAGTTTGCTCTTGTCGCTGCCAACTTCAGCCAGCAGGTTTTCGATCTTCTTCAGCGTAGACGCTGTTTGTTCACGAATTCCTACGGTTTCGTCAGCGGGAACCTGACCACACAGGTAAGCCACATTATTATGGATCACGGCGCGGCTCATACGCTGGCCACTGTCATGACGTTCAATAGACATTAAGCGTTCTCTCCAAACTGTTTGCCAGGAACCTGAAAGCACGTTCCTGCGTATCAATTTCTGTGCTTCTCGACGGGATTTATTATTATTGGTGCTGGGGTATAAGTTCCAATACAATTATTTCAATAGTCTATGTGTAAATGTTATGGGTTGGGTAAAAAACTATGAATTCCAAACAGTTAGCGGCCTTCAGGGCGGTGATGTTAGCCGGATCAATGAGCGATGCGTCACGCATGCTCTATGTTTCTCAACCCGCTGTGTCGCGTTTGATCAAAGATTTGGAAGAGTCGCTAGGCTTTACGCTGTTTGATCGGCGTAACAGCCGTTTGTACCCCACACAGGCCGCGCACGCCTTCTATCGCGAGGTGGAAAGGCACTTTATCGGTTTGGATAACCTGTCACAGGCCGCCGATCAGATCCGTATGATGCGTAGCGGGCGGTTACGTATTGCGGTGATGCCTGCGCTGGCGTTCAGTGCGATGCCGTATGTCGTGAGTCGATTTCTACGCAGCCACGGTGATGTCTCGGCTACGTTCGCGCCTCACTTGTCGGTGGAGCTGGTAAACCGCGTCGGTGCGCAGCAGTTTGACCTGGGCGTGGCGATGTTGCCCGTGGAGAGCAACGAGATTGCCTTTGGACCCTGCTACAAGGTGGATTGCCAGTGTATTGCCCCGGCTGGGCATCGCTTTGCTGATCAGAAGCGTGTCAGCGCAGCGGATCTGGATCGCGAGCCGTTTGTGGCGATTGGTGCGCAAAATACCGTGACCCGCTTCCGTATCGATGTGGCGATCCGTGACAGTCTGGCACGGCCGGATGAACGTATCGAAACACCGTTACTCTCGACCGCGGCCTCGTTTGTAAAGGAAGGGTTGGGGGTGTCAATCGTGGACCCGTTTACAGCGTTGCAGTTTGCTGAGCAAGGGGTGATTGCGCGTCCGTTTGATCCGAGCGTGCCGATGTACTTCGGGTTTATCACGCCGGTTAACCGCCCAATTTCCGGTCTGGCGCAGGAGTTTATCGACAGTTTTGAATCTTATGCAGCTTATCATGTGCCGCTCACCCCCATTGAGCCGGATGAAGTGGGGGTAGTCTGAATCTGCGCGCTCAGTTAGTATCGCAGACTCTCCTTCCGACACTGTTCTATTTCTGTGGCTTCTCCTGAATTGATATTGGGAGACGCACGTTGCATACCTTTTTTCATTCGCACGATCTGTTGCGAGGGTTGTTCTATGGCCTGTTGGCAGCCCTGATCTGGAGCGGTCACAGTACGGCCACCACCTTAGGGCTTGAGGCGGGTCTGTCCCCTACGGACATCACCGGGTTACGGGTGCTGGTTGCCGGTGGTTTGCTTTGGCCCTATCTGTTAAAACGCCGTAAGCTGGTGCGACGCTTAGGCTTCTGGCGCTGTTTACTGATGATCTGCTGTGTAGGTGTTCCCTATGGTTTTCTCAACAGTGCAGGATTGCAGTTTGCGCCGGTGTCTCATGCAGGTGTGATCTGTCTGGGGCTGGTGCCACTGGCTTCGATGGTATTGGCACGCTGGTTGTTTGGACAAGCGCTGACACTGCGGGCGTTGTTGAGTATGGCGGTGATGCTGGGTGGTCTGACGATCTTTGCTACAGGTATTTCCGGTATAGCTACAGGCACGGTTAACAGCTGGTTCGGCGACCTGCTGTTTTTGATCTGTGCCTGCTTGTGGGCGTTGTTTGGTATCTGTGCTGCCCGTTGGCAGGTGCCGTCTTTGCTCGCAGTGGCGATCACCAGTGTGGGTTCGATGCCGTTTGTGGGTTTCTGGCTGGGGTTCTGGCCGCCTAATTTCTCTGCGATTGCTTTATCTGACTGGGTATTTCAGGCGTTTTATCAGGGGGTACTGGTCGCGGGTGTGGCGATTTATGCGATCAGTCGCGCGGGTGCAGCGCTGGGTGCACAAAAGTCGGCGTTATTCAGTGCGTTAGCGCCGTGTGGTGCCTCGCTGGTGGGCGGGTGGGTTTTGAGTCAGCCGGTCAGTGCGATGCAGTGGTTAGGTATCACTGTTGTGACGGTGGGGATGGTACTGGCTATGTTGAGTAAGCCGGTACCATCGACGAGCGATCAGGAGTCACATGTGAGTAAAAAGTTCACGGATGCCTGACGTTAGGCATCTGCGCGATGTGATGTATCGCCGCGAATCATAGAGTTAACCCCGTTTATCCCAGAACTGAATGGCCAGCTCTTCCAAGTCCAGTGATGCGGTATTCATACTGTCACTGGTGCGGGAGTTACTCTGGGCGCTTTCCAGACTTTGTTCGGACAGATCCCGGATCGATACGACACTGCGGTTGATCTCATCTGCGACAGCACTCTGCTGCTCTACGGCCGTTGCGATCTGGGTACTCATATCGTTGATAACATTGATCGCACCATGAATGACATTGAGTGATTCCATCGAATGATTGCTTTGCTGTACGCATCCGTCAGCTTGATCTACGCTGCGTTTCATTACCGCAACCGCTTCGTGAGAGGAGGCTTGCAAGCGGTTGATCATCTGTTGAATTTCTTCCGTTGATGCTTGTGTACGTGTTGCCAGAGTACGAACCTCATCGGCGACGACTGAAAACCCTCGCCCGGCATCACCGGCGCGTGCAGCTTCAATCGCGGCATTGAGCGCCAGGAGATTGGTCTGCTCAGAAACGCCTCTGATCACATCCAGCACTGAGGAAATATTATTGCTGCTGTCCTCTACATTTCGGATAACAGTACAGGCGCGTTCGATATCGATCTTCAGTTCCTGAATGGCATGCAGGCTGTGGTCCATAATCTGCTGACCACTTTCGGTTTCCTGTAAGCCTTTGGAGGCCGCGTCTGAGGCACTCAGTGCATTACCTGCAACCTCTTGAATGCTGGCAGTCATTTCATTAACAGCGGCTGCGACCTGATCGGTTTCTGCAAATTGATGTTGAATGTCTCGATACGATTCGTCGACGGCGGTTGTCAGGTTGTTTGCATTGATTGTGGAAGGCATGGATGAAGCTTGGATCAAGTCAGTGGAACACCGACAGATAGAGGCTCGCAAAGCGTTGGCTGAGCTGCGTCAGGTGGCGCGGCAATATGAGGTGGAGTAAGAGATCTTACCCCACCTGAGTAAACCAAGTGGGTGTCAATATTAGGCGAGACGGACCTCAGCGGGGATCAAACACACTGGAATAGGTTCCACTTTGTGCTGGTTCGCCCGGTTAAGGCGACGGTAGATCGCCAGCACTTCGCACTGGCGTTCGCTCAGTGCGCTTTCATCGCCAGAAAAATCCATCGCCCATTCCAGCTCGGGATAGGATGCGCCGATCTGATCTTCGTCGGTGCGATCATCACCCCAAAGACCATCGGTAGGTGCGGCCTGCAAAATTGCATCATTAACGCCCAGTCCAGCACCCAGCGCATAGACTTCGGTTTTGACCAGATCAGCAATTGGGCTCAGGTCGACACCGCCATCACCGTATTTAGTAAAAAAGCCTATTCCGAAATCTTCGACTTTGTTGCCAGTTCCTACAACGAGCGCACTGTTCAGTGCAGCGAAGTAATACAGTGTGCTCATACGGATACGGGCTCGGGTATTCACCAGAGCCATCTGCTCATCCTGACCTTCCTGCAGATCAGGCAAGGCGGAGCGCATGGTTTCATAGGTCTGTGTCAGTTCGACTTCCACACTGCTGACGTTCGGGTAGTTGGCTTCCAGAAAGTCGATGTGTTCACGGGCGCGGGAGACTTGCGATTCGTGCTGGTGGATCGGCATCTCAACACACAGCAGTGGAAAACCTGTGCGGGCGGCCAGAGTGGAAGAGACCGCTGAATCAATACCGCCAGACACGCCAATAACAAAACCTTTGCAGGGGGAGTTCTCGATGTAGGATTTTAACCATTGGGTGATATGTTCGATGACGGCGTCGGTTTTCATTTCAGATTCCTTTTGCTCCGGCAAACGCACAAGAGGTTGGAGCAGGGCAGTGCGTGGCCGATATAATACGATGTGCCCTACAGACTAACGTGAAAACCAACTGAGTCAATCATCGGGCAAGGATTCCCATACCGGACTAGGCTACAGATTAGAGTGCTGGCACAGACTTGAGTGGATATGCTGTTTTCAAGGAATGTGAAAACCAACTGAGTCAATCATCGGGCAAGGATTCCCATACCAGACTAGGCTACAGATTAGAGTGCTGGTACAGACTTGAGTGGATATGCTGTTTTCAAGGAATAACGTATGGGACGTGCGAACACCTACGCCAACGCGGCGTTGACCAGCTTTCTGGGCAACTCTCCCGGTTGGTACAAGCTCACAATTGTTCTTTTCTTAATACTTAACCCTTTGCTATTGCTCCAGTTTGGCCCCGTTGTGACCGGATGGGCGCTAATTTTCGAATTCATTTTCACGTTGGCGATGGCGCTAAAATGCTATCCGCTGCAGCCGGGTGGTTTGTTGGCCATTGAGGCTGTTGCTGCGGGACTCACCCGTCCCGAACAGATTTATGTCGAGGTCAGTGACAACCTGTCGGTAATTTTATTGCTGATGTTCATGGTGGCTGCCATCTTCTTTATGAAAGATATGCTGCTGTATGTGTTTACCAAATTACTGATCAAAGTACGCAATAAGTTGCTGTTATCGTTGCTGTTTAGTTTCTTGGGCGCATTGTTATCGGCATTTTTGGATGCGTTGACAGTGACGGCGGTACTGATCAGTGCCGGGGTAGGTTTTTATTCGGTCTATCACCGCGTTGCGTCCGGGAAGCGTGCGGCGGAGGAGCATGATCATAACAATGACGAGTTCCTACAGGCAGAGCATCGTCATCAGTTACATCAATTTCGTGCATTCCTGCGCAGTTTGCTGATGCACGGGGCCGTAGGCACCGCGATGGGAGGTGTCAGTACCTTGGTCGGAGAGCCACAGAATCTGTTGATCGGTCAGAAGTTGGGATGGGACTTCGCTGAGTTTTTTATGATGGTTGCCCCTGTATCGATGACGACACTGCTGGTCGGTATGCTAACGGTGATTGTCGTGGAACGGTTTCGCTGGTTTGGATACGGTGCAACGATCCCCGATCAGGTGTTTGATATTCTGTACCGCTTTGATCAAAAGGAGCGGGCCAGTCGCAGCAAAAACGATATATTCCGTCTGGCCGTGCAGTTTTTTGGAGCTGTTTTCCTGATTGTCGCCTTGGCGTGTCATTTGGCCGAAGTCGGTATTATCGGGTTGGCAGTGATTATCCTATTGACCAGTTTCAACGGTGTGATTGAAGAAAAGCGGATCGGTAATGCGTTTCAGGAAGGTCTGCCCTTTACCGCTTTGCTGGTGGTGTTCTTCACGATTGTATCGGTGATCCATGACCAGCACTTGTTTACCCCGATCATCGAGTGGGTGCTCAGCAAAGATTTTAATGATCAGCCCGCGATGTTTTTTATCGCTAACGGCCTGCTATCGGCTATCAGCGACAATGTCTTCGTCGCTACGGTGTATATCACCGAGGTACACGAGGCGTTTCAGGCCGGGAGAATCAGCCGCGAACACTTTGATACGCTGGCCGTTGCGATCAATACCGGCACCAATTTACCCAGCGTTGCCACGCCAAACGGACAGGCAGCATTCCTTTTCCTACTGACCTCTGTGATCGCGCCGCTGGTGCGCTTGTCTTACATGCGCATGGTGTATATGGCGCTGCCGTATACCTTATCGTTGAGCGTCAGTGGTCTGCTGGCAGTGACGTTTTTAATCTGATCAGAAGTAATAACCAAATGTGACGGCGAATTCTTCCGCCCGGTCTTTCTGGTACGAGAAACGCTGAACTCAATGTATCAGCAGCTTGGAGATGTCTTCCGGCGGTAGCGGTCGGTTAAACAGGAAGCCTTGTCCCTGATCGCAACCGATCTGTTGCAGGTATTGGTGTTGTTTGTCGGTCTCGATACCCTCAGCCACCACATTAAGGCCCAGATTGTGAGCCATCAGCACCATGGTGGAGACCAGTTCCTGATCCTGGCTACGCTCTGGGATGCCGGATATAAAGCTGCGGTCTACTTTGAGCTGATCCAGCGGCAATTGACTGAGCATACTCAGACTGGAGTAACCGGTGCCGAAATCATCCATAGAGACGGTAATCCCTTGCTGGCGCAAGCGGTTCAGAGGTTCCAACACATCATCGATATTTTGGATGGCACAACTTTCGGTGATTTCAAGATCCAGTTTCGCCGGAGGTAAGCCCGAGTTGCCCAGTGCTTGCTCGACATCGTCGGCCAGGTCGCGACGGGTGAATTGCTGAGGCGAGACGTTGACCGACATATGCAGGTCTGCATAACCGGCATCATGCCATTCCTTACATTGACGACAGGCTTCTTCCAGCGCCCAGGCTCCGATTTTACCGATCAGACCTAGCTCTTCTGCCACGGGGATAAACTGGTCAGGGGGAATGACGCCTTGTTCCCGGTCATTCCAGCGCAACAGCGCTTCCATCCCGACAATCCGGTTGCTGCCCAGCTCCAGCTTCGGCTGGTATTGCAGGAAGAGTTCGTTGTTGCTCAGGGCGGTGTGCAGCCGGCTTTCCAGACTCAGGCGTTGCATCGAGGTGCGATTCATATCGGCGGAATAGAGCTGGAAGCTGTTGCGGCCATTACTTTTCGCACGGTACATGGCGGTATCGGCATGTTTGAGCAGTGTATCGCGGTCAGTACCATCTTCCGGATAGATACTACACCCCAGACTGGCGGTCAGGTGTAGCTCGTGCCCGGCGACATTGATGCTTTCTTCCAGCGCACGAAAGATCCGCTGTACCACACGATGGATGCTGTCGGTATGCTCCATCTCCGTCATCAGGATGATCATTTCGTCGCCCCCGATACGGGAGACCGTATCACCTTCGCGAATGCAGCGGCGCAGTCGATCCGCCACTTCGCACAGCACCTCATCCCCCACCGAATGCCCAAGGGTATCGTTGATCCGTTTAAACAGGTCCAGATCGATAAATAACAAGGCCAGACCCTGTTTCATGCGGTGGGCGGTAGCCATCGCGACATCCAGACGATCAAATAACAACTGGCGGTTGGGCAGTTTGGTCAGTGGATCGTAGTACGCCAGATTTTCGATGATCGCTTCTGACTTCTTACGCTCGGTAATATCGCTGAAAATGGCCGCATACAGGCGGCGTTTGTTCCGCGCATCGTGCACCACGGTAATCGTGAGCCATTCCGGATATACCTCGCCGTTTTTACGTCGGTTCCAGATCTCGCCCTGCCAACTGCCATTTTTCTTCAGTGCGGCCCATAGATTTTGATAGAAGTCCGGACCTTGTTTACCTGAACTCAGAAGACTGGGGCGTTGGCCCAGTGCCTCTCTCTCGGAATAGCCAGTCAGAATCGTAAACGCGGGATTGACCGACAGAATGATACCGTTTTCGTCGGTCACCATGATGCCATCCATGGAGGCATCAATGAGTGCTTTCGCCATGTTGAGACTGTTTTCGCTTTGTGCGAGATCGGCCGTGCGGTTGTTCAGCGCATCGCGTAAACGGTTAACATACGCTTGCTCGATATTGGCCAGAACATCGGCGAATGAGACCACGCCACAAACACAGTCGTCGGCACAGGTCACACAGAGGTGACGAATATGGCGTCGTTCCATTAAGGCCCGGGCCGAAAGCAAGCTCATATTCTCCGAGACACTGATCAGTGGTGTACTCATCACTTCATAGAGTGGTCGATGTAGCTGATCAAGGGCGATCAGTCGTACCACGTCCCGCTCGGTTAACATGCCCACTGGCTGCTCATTAACCGTCACCAGAATACAGTCGGTCTGGCTGGCACGCATCGCAGAGATCGCATCTGGCAGACTGCTTAGCTGATCAACTTGAGTGGGCTGTTGTTGCGGCAGGATTGTGCTGACTTCGCTCATGCGCAGGAAGTAGGCAACATCCTGATGAATCACTACATCGCTCTGGGTAATGATACCGGAGAGTTTTTCCGCTTCATCGATCACAACCAGATGACGCAGGCCGTTACGACGGAACAGACAGGTCGCTTCATCCAATGACGCGTCCAGTGCGATGGTACTGACCGGGGTGCTCATCAGCTCGTGAATCAGTGTTGTTGCTTGGTTGAGATGATCATAATTGATCTTTAAGGCATCCGCTTCGGTCCAGATTCCGATGGGGCGACCGTCCTCAACAATAACCACTGAACTGCAGTGATTATCGAACATTTCGCGGGTGGCTTGCTGCAAACTGAAGTCCGGAGGACAGGTGACCACGTTGTGCTGCACGATAGATCGTACGTCACGTTTGATTGATCCGGTCAGACTCTGATCGTTTGGGTCGTCCATGCAAGCTCCATTCTGCAATTTGCAGGATATCCTGATGCCGGGGGCTGTGTCTCCGCGCCGTGCAATGTGTCGAAAGATTGATCGATTATACGGATACCACATCGCTGAAACAGTATAAATCTTGTTTTATTTGTTTGAATGCTGGCTCAGATCAACATTGTAAATCGAGCGTAATTGACATGTTTATATGGTGTTATCCGGTTTTATGTAAACATTCTTGATATAAATCTTGTTTGAAAGGAAGTGATAATGCCGGTACAGAAGGGGTATGATTAACCTTATATCAAACTGTAATTAAAAAGGATCAGATGACATGGCTGGCAGATGGATCTGCGGGTGTATCGGTCGTCTGAAAAATCGAAGGATATGATGCCTGTTGCAACTGATCGGGGTCATGATCCAGTGGTATGTAGTATGAGCTCAGATCCGATATTCCCTTTTCTCCCCCCGTGGCGGAAAACGCTGCCTTGGGCCAGCAATGATCAGCCCCTATCTGTGGTTATTAAGCAACTGGGCGGTTGTGATGACGCTGTGTGCATGATCGGTCATCCATCTGCTGCGGACGTTCCGGCAGGTTACCTGACGATGAAGCGCGTCATGCAGCTTCTGGCGTCGGGTGTCAGCACCCACACACTGCTGGACACTCTTTCGATACCTGCTGTACTGACCAGTACTCAGGAGCGTTTTCTTGCGGAGGCTGAAGCCCGCTTTTCAACCCATGATGATAGTCATGTGGTGGTGATGAATGCGCAACGGCAGACCTATCTTATTGATCCGAAAACCTTGCTCGAGTCTCAAGCGTCAATCGTGCCGCTCACCCCGTTTGGAAATACGCAGGGAGAGCCGCGTCCGGATGTGTTCCGCAGTTTACTGGATAGTTTGCCGGATCAGGTCTGGTTGAAAGATGTCCAGGGCCGCTATCTCAGCTGCAACCGTCAGTTTGAACATATTGCAGGTTGTTCGGAGCAGGAGCTGATCGGCAAAAATGATTATGACCTGTTTCCCCGGGAAGACGCAGATTACTTTCGGCATAACGATGCGCTCACCGTACAGAAGGATGCTGCGTGTAAGAATGAAGAGGTTCTGCGTCACGCCGATGGCAGTTATGAAGGTCACTATGAAGTGATCAAAACGCCGATGAAGGATGATGCACAGAACCTGATCGGGATTTTAGGTATCGCGCGGGATATCAGTCACCGCCGATTCGCTGAGAAAGAACTGCAGGCCGAGCGTGATCTGTTTACAGACGGTCCGGTGGCAGTACTGATATGGCGCCCGGAAGAGGGCTGGCGGGTGAGTTACGCGTC
This sequence comes from Pontibacterium sinense, assembly GCF_015209595.1. Taxonomy (GTDB): domain Bacteria; phylum Pseudomonadota; class Gammaproteobacteria; order Pseudomonadales; family Balneatricaceae; genus Pontibacterium; species Pontibacterium sinense. Next base: position 34,805 of record NZ_JADEYS010000021.1, read on the forward strand.
GGCCAACATCAGTACCGTATTTGGTTTCGGTCCCGAGGAAATGATGGCTGGCGATTTTCGCTACAGTGACTGTGTTCATCCGGACGATGCTGAAAGGGTGGGAGAAGAGGTCAGCCGTTTCTTTGAAGAAGGGCGTACCAGCTGGGAGCAGCGTTACCGTATAGTGCGAAAAAACGGCTCGGTGGCCTGGTTGTATGACTACACCGTGGCGGAGTGGAACGATAAGGGCAAAGTAGAAGTGCTGCGGGGCTACGTGCTGGATGAGACGAATCGGGTCGAATCTGAAGCGCGGTTGCGATTGTCTGCGACAGTGTTTGATAACGCCCATGAAGGCATCATGGTGACGGATGCCGCGCAGCGAATATTAGATGTAAATCCTACCTTTACTGAGATCACTGGCTATAGCCGTGATGATGTACTGGGTGAGCGTCCTTCAGTTTTGAAATCCGAACGTCAGTCCGATGATTTCTACAGTGCTATGTGGCGAGTATTGGATACCCAGGGGTACTGGCGGGGAGAGCTTTTCAACCGGCGCAAAAATGGAACCCTGTTCACGGCTCTGACGACAATCTCGGCGATTCACGATACCCAGGGCGTACTGACGCACTATGTCAGTGTGTTTTCCGATATTACTCAGATGAAAACCCATCAGGAACGTTTGGAGATGCTGGCGCATTACGATTCCCTGACGCGTTTGCCCAACCGGGTATTGCTGGCGGATCGTATGAAGCAAATGCTGAGCTCTGCGCAGGGTATGCAGGGGTATATCGCGGTGTGTTATATCGATCTGGACGGGTTTAAACAGATCAATGATCAATATGGTCACGATGTGGGTGATCAGCTGCTGGTGGAGGTTGCGCAGAGGCTGCAAAGCAGTCTGCGAGGCCATGACACTGTTGCGCGTCTGGGCGGCGATGAGTTTGTGCTGTTGTTGAGCGAACTGGAAAGTGTTCATACCTGCGAGCTGACGGCTGAGCGAGTACTGTCGCTGATTACCCGACCGATCCATGTGGGCGGGGTGGAGCTGCAGGTCTCTGCGAGCATGGGGATTACGCTCTACCCGGACGATGGTGCTGATGCGGACCTGTTGCTTCGTCATGCCGATCAAGCGATGTATCAGGCCAAAATGACCGGCCGAAACCGCTATCAATTATATGATCTGGACCACGATCAGCGAGCCGTTTATCGTCGTGAAGCGATCGCGGATATTCGCCGCGCATTGCATCAGGAGGAGTTCGTTCTCTATTTCCAGCCGCAGGTGGATCTGATTCAGCAGAAGGTACAGGGTTTTGAGATGCTGATCCGCTGGCAACATCCACAAAAAGGATTGTTGGTGCCCGCGCACTTCCTGCCTTTGATCAATGGTCACCCGGTCGAAATCGAGCTGGACCACTGGGTGCTGCAACAGGCGTTTGCCCGGCTGCAGGCGTGGCAGCAGCAAGGGTACGCTTTACGTTTGAGCGTGAATCTTTCCGGGGCCACCTTGTTGGCAGACGACTTTATGCCACGTCTGCAGTCCTATATTCATGCGTATCCGCGGATGTCGCCTGGATTGCTGGAGATCGAAGTGCTGGAAACCTCTGCACTGGAAGATATCACGCATGCAGGTGAGATCTTTGAAGCCTGTCAGGATCTGGGATTCCGTATTGCACTGGATGACTTTGGGACGGGCTACTCCTCGCTGACCTATTTTCGCCGCTTGCCCGCTGAGACCCTGAAGATTGATCAGTCGTTTATCTTCGATATGTTGACCGATAAAGAAGATCTGGCGATTGTGGAAAGTGTGATTGGTCTGGCGCAGGCCTTTAACCGCCAGCTGGTGGCCGAGGGGGTCGAGTCGGCTGAACATGGTCAGCTGTTGGTTCAAATGGGCTGTACCGTTGTGCAGGGTTATGGCATCGCCCGGCCGATGCCGGTTGAGCAGGCTCTGGATTGGGCAGATAGCTGGAGGCCGTCACAGGATTGGGTGATGGAGACAGGCTACCACTCGCCAGAACAGCGGGCGCTGTTGTTGGCGTCCCGGGAGCATCAATACTGGCTTGATGAACTGCTGTTGCGGCTGAATGGCACGCCGCCAGAGAGCGCGTCACGGCCAGATGACTACCATAGCTGCCGTTTTGGACGCTGGTATTATGGGCTGGGCGGTGTGCAACTGGGGCATCGGGCAGAGTTTCGTGAGATAGAACCCGTGCATAAACAGCTGCATCAGCTGGCGGATCATCTGGTGCGGGGGCTGGATCACTTAAATGAAGGTGAGCGCCTGCGGGGGCGACAGCAGCTGATTGAGCTGAGCCACTCGTTGCAACAGCAAATACAGAACTTGCAGCGCATTCTTGTCGCGGAAAAGGTGGTTAAACCGATTCCGGTTACACACTAAAGATCGTGAAAAGGGATTCCCTCCGGAACAATCATTGTGGAGACAACGAAGGGGGACAGTTCCGGAGGTCGGCGTTCAGGGGACCGTGTGGTCAGAGTTCTTTCTGACCGTACTGGTCTCGCAGGACATTTTTCTGCACTTTCCCCATCGTATTGCGTGGCAGTTCGTCGAGGAACAGAATGCGGCGCGGCACTTTAAAGCCCGCCAAATGTTCGCGACACACTGATGCCAGTGATTCAGCAGTGATCGTGTTGGCGCTGCCATCCGCAACTATGGCGGCAGCCACACCTTCACCAAAGTCGGGATGCACAAAGGCAAAGACCGCGGACTCCAATACCCCCGGCAGCTCATTGAGCACCATCTCAATCTCTTTCGGATAAATGTTGTATCCACCGCTGATAATCAGATCTTTGGAGCGCCCGACAATACTGACGTAACCGGCGGCATTGATGGTGCCCAGATCTCCAGTGACAAAGAAACCATCGTCGGTGAACTCTTCCGCAGTTTTCTCTGGCATACGCCAATAACCCTGAAAGACATTCGGACCTTTGACCTGCAAACTGCCGACGCCATCTGTGTCACAAGGCTGATCGTTTTCATCCATGATTCGCACCTCAGTGCCCGGCAGCGGGAAGCCCACGGTGCCCGCGATACGCTGACCGTTCAATGGGTTAGAGGTGTTCATGCCGGTTTCGGTCATGCCGTAACGTTCGAGAATGGCTTTGCCCGTGCGTTGTTCAAATTCGGCGAATGTCTCTTCCAGCAGGGGGGCAGAACCGGAGATAAACAGGCGTACGTTTTCAGCTTTTTCCTGCGTGAATTCAGGTTCAGCCAGCAACCGCGTATAAAAGGTTGGAACACCCATCATCACGGTGGCTTCGGGCAGTGATTTCAGCGCTTCTGTCGCATCAAATTTGCTATAGAAGATCATCTCGCTGGCATTCAGCAGGGCACAACTACACGCTACAAACAGCCCGTGAACGTGGAAAATAGGCAGCATGTGCAGGAGCACATCCCCCTCTTTCCAGCCCCAGTAATCAAGCAGTGTCAGGCCGTTGTTCAGCAAGTTGTTGTGGCTGATCATCGCGCCTTTTGGACGCCCGGTTGTACCCGAGGTGTAGAGGATAGCGGCCAGATCATCGTCGTCCCGTTCAACGGTGACAAAATCACTGCTGTGATCGTTGGCCTGGGTGTTGAGCGTGCCTTGACCGTCGGTATTGAGCGTAAAGATACGCTGGCGAATACCGGTGCGTTCACGGATCGCTTCAAACACTGCTTTTTGCTTGTCGGCACAGACCACCACGGCGGGTTCGGCATTCTCGACGAAGTAGGCCAGCTCGTCCGGCGTATACGCCGTGTTCATCGGCAGGTACGTACCACCGGCGCGTAAAACACCCAGATATAACGCCAGAGCTTCACCGGATTTGTCGACCTGAACCGCAACGCGGTCACCCGCCTGAAGGCCAGACGAAGCTAATAATGTAGCGTACTGTCCCGAACGTGCATGTAACTCACCGTAAGTCATAGAGCTGTCGGTTTCGGGCATACGCAAGGCCGTGCGATCCGGATAAGGCGCAAAGCGCTCATAAAATGCCTGGTATAAATTCATGCATCTTTCCTCTTGTATTTGTTTTCAATGCATTTTGATTGTAATTACTAATTACACTACAATGCAATTTCAATTGAAACTAAATATAAAGCCAATCAATCATGAGCATAATAAAAAGAAGAGTGTTGTATGAGGAAGTGGCAGAGATCCTTGCGAGGATGATCTACGAGAGCCGGTTAGAACCCGGTCAGTGGATCGATGAGATGAAACTCTGCGATGAACTGGGAATCAGTCGTACGCCGTTGCGCGAAGCATTGAAGGTGCTGGCATCCGACGGTTTGGTGGAGTTAGTGCCACGCAAGGGCAGTTACGTTAAAAGCATCAGTCCGGAAGAGCTGGACGAACTGTTCCCGATCATGGCGTTGCTCGAAGGCTACTGCACACAACTGGTGGCGGAACGCGCCACCGGCAGTGAGTTACGCCGCTTGCGCCACCTGCACGATTGTCTGGAAGAGAGCGCCGCCAACGGTGATCTGGCCAGCTATTACGAGGAAAACATCGTTTTCCATGATGAGTTGAAAGCGGTCTCCGGGAACGAATGGTTGCAGCGGATTACGCTCGATCTATCCCGTGTTATCCGTCTGGCACGCCAGCAGCAACTCAAGCTGCAGGGGCGCTTACTCCACTCCCTGGAAGAGCACCGTAACATCATCACAGCGATTGAAGCGGGTGATGCAGCGGGTGCTAATCAGGCGATGCAGGTTCATTTGATAAATCAGTATGAAGCGCTGAAAGCCGCAATACTGGAGGACAGTGAAGATGAAGTGGATTAACCGTCTGATCGATTCTGTGGCCACCCGAGGCCGCGAACTGTTGCACGCTGAAGACCCGTCCCGCTTTGATATGGCCTACTCGCTGCAGGAAGATTGCACCGCGTTGCTGAATCAGCGAGGAGATGCCGTTGCGCTGGCGATTGCGCAGCAGATCCTGGACCGCTATGTGCGCCTGAGCACCGAAGAAAAGCTGAGCTTCTTTCAGTATCTGGCACGTGATCTGTCACCGGATTATGAAGCGTTAGGCAAACACGCGCAGGCGATGGATGCGGAACCCGATGCACGCACCTATCGTCGTTTGTTGGCGTCGCTGCGTCAGGGGCGCTGGACATTGTTCGAGCTGCTGAATATTCCTGGCGTTGGCACGCAGGCACTGGTTCGGATGCGGGAAGATCTGCTCGATCATCTGCAGGAGAATCCTGAGCTGAAAGCGGTCGATCTGGATCTTCAGACCATTCTGGAAGCCTGGTTTAACCGGGGGTTTCTGGAGTTTCGCGAGATCAACTGGCACACCCCGGCCGATGTACTGGAAAAACTGATTCGCTATGAAGCGGTGCACGAAATCCAGAACTGGCAGGACCTGAAACGGCGTCTGGCGTCTGATCGTGCCTGTTTTGCTTTCTTCCACCCGGCACTGCCGGATGAACCCCTGATTTTTGTTCAGGTGGGCTACACCGATGCAGTAAGTACGGCCATCGATCCGTTTCTCGATCAGGATCAGCCGGAAGTAGATGCCGATCAGGCTAACACGGCGATCTTCTACTCGATCTCCAACTGTCAGAAAGGCTTGCGGGGAATCTCCTTTGGCAACTTCCTGATTAAGCAGGTCGTGCAGCATATTCAGCAGAACCATCCGCATATCACCCAGTTCTCTACCCTGTCGCCGATTCCGGGGCTGAGCAGAGCGCTGAATAGCGAAAAGCTGGATGAAACCCGGCTGGAGCAGTTGGCGGGCAACCAGTTGGGCGAGCTGAAAGAGCGCTATCAGGTCTCCAGTTTACGGGATCTGCTACAGCATAAGGCGGACAAGCTGAGTGTTGATCATGCACCCACCGTATTGTTCATTGAAAAGTTGGGGCTGGCCTATCTGACGGAAGTTAAGCGGGAGAGTGAACCCTACGATCCGGTCGCACGTTTCCATCTGAGTAACGGGGCATCGATTTTCCGCATCAATGCGTTTGCCAACTGCCGCCCGTATGGGTTGAAAAGCAGCTACGGACTGATGGTGAATTACCTCTACGATCTGAGCCGGGTGGAGCAAAATCACGAGCAGTTTAAGCGTAACGGTACGATTGATGTCCACCGTGCTATGCGTAAAAAACTGGGCTAACGGGATGAAACTGGCAGCGTCGAACCTGACACGCGCCACTCAGCTGGCGGATCGGTTGTTAAGCCTGGAGGCGAAGCAACTGAAACCGCGTTCGGCGAGTTGGCAGGGGGTAAGTGGTGATCAGCCCCAGCGTGTTGCTATTTGGGCCAACCGACCAGAACATAAAGCGGGCAGTATCGACGGGACGTTGGGAGACGAGTTGCTGGCCTTTCTGGCTGATGCGGAAGCCGCGAAGGTTGATCGCATTATCCTGTGCCTCGACTCTGCCGGTGTGTCGTTGACGGATGACTGGCAGGGAATGCAACGCTGCGCCGCGGTGATCAAAGCCCTGCACCGGCTGAATATCCGCAGCCAGATCGTGACCGTCGCTGTACTGGGTGAAGAGGTGGGGTGTTTTGGCGGTGCTTTGCTCATTGCCGGGGCCTGTCAGTATCAGCTAGGTTCAGTCAATGGTCAGTATGGCGTTTCCGGCACACGGGTTATTACACAGTTAACCGGAGAAACACTCCATCAGGAACCGTTTTATTACAGCGCCATATACCGTTTGTTGAATACGGAACTGTCGGCATTGCTGCCGGATAATCCGGTGCAGGTTATGAACTTGCTGCTGGCACTGCCTGTGAATCCAATGACTCTGTTAGGTCTGCGTCAGCGTTTGGATGGTCTACTGCAAAAAAGTGCAGAAGATCATGCTGCTCTAATCAATTCGGGACATTTTTCTGCGGGGGTACCACAGGCGGATGCGGAGCAAACTGATGCATTGGGTTTCTCGGGAACCCAAGCGCTGGGCTGTGATGAGCTGCTGGCGTTTTGTGATCAGTTATTGTCCCGGCTGGAAGCCAGTGAGTCGTTGCCGGTGCTGTCAGGTGATGCGGTTCAACAGTTTAGTCTGAGCAACGAGCAGCAGGGATTTTCTACTTATTTGAGTCTGACCTCAGCGATTTTACGTTATGCGGCGGAGCGTCAGCCCCCGTTAACCGTGAAGGTTGAGCAGGTTGGTAGTGGTGCAACTTTTATCGCGCTGTCCCTGATGGCCGATGAATTAGTGCTCGAAAAGCACGCCAGAATTTACTCCCTGCCCCCGGCGGTGATTGAGCAGTTTACTGGCAGGCCCGAACTGGAGACGCGTCAGGGCGTGGATTGGAAGACGGAAATGAGAGTGTAGGATAGGGTTTAGGGGCTGCCTAAGAAGGATGTTGTTGTATATAATTGCGATTGCTTATCAATTGAATTCTTCATATTGATCTAAAGCAAGGGCGGCTTATAATGGCGCCCGTATACTTATACCCCCAATTTAAATCCTATCTTCATCCTGCGCTCCATGTGTTCCAGTGCGGCTCTGATATATAAAGAACTTACGAATGGCAGATATTAATCTCTATAAAAGCTGGCATCTTGCGCGTACCGAGCATGATGCATACACAACCGAGTTTGAATGGGCGCTACTGCGTTTTCACGAAGCATTTCAGCGTTTTTGCCTGCAGGTTGGCAGCACTTCGGGATTAAGTAACCTGACCTATCACGAGCTGATTATTCTGCATGTTATCCGCATGCAGGACCGGCCGAAACCGGTGACTATTATTGCGCGACTGCTGAACCGGGACGATATCCCGAACATTCAGTACAGCCTGCGTAAGCTGGTGAACCTGGAACTGATTGAGAAAATGAAGGAACCTCATGGCAAAACGCACACCTATGCCATGACAGCGGAAGGGAAGAAGAAGGTTGATCGTTACGCAGAACTGCGCGAAACGTTGCTGACGACGCAGACCAACAGTATTGATCGTGTGGATCAAAAGCTGCTGGAGTCTGCCAAGCTGATCAGTTTGCTGACCGGAATTTATGATGAAGCGGGCCGTATCTCGGCTACGTATTCTTGCCCGGAAGACTGATCCCACGCGCTGCATGAATGCTGCCGGGTTTGTCTTTCAGGCCCGGCTGATAGGGCTGTTCAGCTCTTTGTCACCGACCCTCCCGCCGTAAAAAGACCTTCTGTTCAATAACGAATTATTCAAGTAATCTAACTGCTTGTATAAGAGTCTGTTGATCGCTGTAGAGAGACAGTGAGTTGATAGCACAGAGACAGCGTATCCCGGTTTGTCGTCGCGGGAACGCACCCATAATAAGAACAAAATACTGGTATGCAACGTGGCAAAGAAACTGATTGATGACATGAGCTTATACCGCTCATGGCACTTGGCGCGCACAGAACACGACGCGATTACAACCGAATTTGAGTGGGTGATGCTGCGCTTTAATGAAGCCTTTGAGCGCTTCTGTTTGCAGCTGGGGAGCACCGTTGGTTTAGGCAGCTTGTCCTACCAGGAACTGATTATCCTGAATGTGATCCGCATGCAGGATCGTCCTAAACCCGTCACGATTATCGCCCGCTTGCTGAACCGTGATGATATCCCAAATATCCAATACAGCCTGCGTAAGCTGGCCGGTCTGGAACTGATCATCAAAGAGAAAGAGCCGCAGGGTAAAAACTTCAACTACGCGATGACAGATGTGGGTCGCCAGAAGTTAAATCTCTATGCGGAGTTGCGCGGACGTTTGCTGACCGATCAGACCAGCAGTATCGATAAAGTGGACGAGAAACTGCAACAGACGGCCCGTCTGATCAGCATGCTAACCGGCATCTATGATGAAGCAGGCCGCATCTCTGCGACCTACTCCAGCGATCTGGCGGACGACTAAACGCTTAAGCGTTCAGCCGTTGCCGCGGTCAGAAAGTGATGGATCTGATCTGAAGTCAGGTCCATTGCCTGCTGGCGCGAGAAGTTACCGCGTGACGTCCCTTCCACACAGATAAATTCGATCTCATCCAGATTCAGAAAATCAGCGATGGCCTTAAACCATGGCTGTACCAAATCCATCTCTGAACCTGCAAACATGCCGCCCATTGATACACAGACCAAGGCCCGTTTCCCGGCGCACAGTCCCTGCAACTCGCCGTCTGCCACTTTGGTGAAGGTGCGGCCCACCCGTACAATCTGATCTATATACGCCTTCAGTGCCGAAGGCACATTGAAGTTGTACATCGGCACACCAAAGCAGAGCAGATCTGCGGCCATAAACTCCGCGATCAACTGGTCGCTGAGTACGGTGGCCCGTTTGGCCTGCAGCGATGGGCTGGGCGCAAAAAATCCCTCAATGGTATCCGCCGAGAGGTGTGGAACCTGGGTTTTAATCAGGTCCCGTTCCTGTAGCTGACCCTTGGGATAAGCACGGGCAAACTCCTGACGGAACTGCCGGGTCATATTGCGGGTGACCGAACTGTTCTGTCGGCTGCTGGCATCGATCACCAGAGCGCGCATCAGATGAGCCCTTTCTCTTTTGCCATCGTCAGCGCGAGGTCTTCGATCATGTCTTCCTGTCCACCGACTGTGCCGCGACGGCCCAGTTCAACCAGCAGATCACGTGCGGTAACGCCGTATTTAGCTTCAGCACGTTGTGTGAAGAGCAGGAAGGAGGAGTACACCCCGGCGTAACCCAGTGTCAGCGCATCGCGGTCCACCCGGATCGGCTGATCCATAAATGGCACCACCCGGTCTTCGGCCACATCCATGATCTTGTACAGATCAATGCCGTGATCCGCCTGCATGCGCTCCAGCACCGCTACAAAGACTTCCAGCGGCGTGTTGCCGGCACCAGCACCCAAGCCTGCGACGGAACCGTCGATACGAATCGCACCGGCATCCACCGCAGCCAGTGAGTTCGCAATCGCCATGCCCATGTTGTGGTGACCGTGGAAACCGATCTGGGTATTAGGATTCAGCTCAGCACGCAGCAGACCGATCTTTTCGGTCACTTCATCCGGCAGCATGTAACCGGCGGAATCGGTGCAGTAGATGCAGTTTGCACCGTAGGATTCCATCAGGCGGGCCTGCTCCAGAATCTTCTCCGGGGTGGCCATGTGCGCCATCATCAGGAAACCGACGGTATCCATTTCCAGCTTGGCGGCTAAGCCAATGTGCTGCTCGGAGACATCGGCTTCAGTGCAATGGGTGGCGACACGGATGGTGTTGACGCCCAGATCTTTTGCCATGCGCAGATGATCAACGGTTCCGATCCCCGGCAACAGCAGCGCGGAGACCTTGGCGTTTTTCATTTTCGGAATAACCGCACCCAGATACTCTTCGTCGCTGTGCGCCGGAAAACCGTAGTTCACGGAGGTGCCACCGAGACCGTCACCGTGGGTGACTTCGATCAGTGGCATACCGGCTTCATCCAAGCCAGTGGCTACGTCTACCATCTGATCCAGAGAGATCTGGTGACGTTTCGCATGCATGCCGTCACGCAGGCTCATGTCGTGAAGGATGACTTTTTTATCTTTCAAATTCATAACGTTATCCTCCGCTTAACCGCGATTGGGCAGGGTGATGGAACCGTTCGCCGCTTCTTCGGCAAACATCTCAGCGGTGCGCAAACCGGCCGCTGTCATGATGTCCAGATTGCCCGCATATTTCGGCAGGTAGTCACCCAGACCTTCCACTTCCATAAACATGGAGACACGGTTGCCATCGAACACCGGCCCGTTCACCAGACGGTAACCCGGTACGTATTTCTGCACCTCTTTCACCATCGCATGCACCGATTCCGTGATCGCCGCTTCGTTTGGCGTCTCTTTGGTCAGGCAGTGCACGGTGTCACGCATGATCAGCGGTGGCTCAGCGGGGTTGATAATGATGATCGCTTTGCCTTTGTCGGCACCGCCGACTTTCTCTACCGCACCGGCCGTGGTGCGGGTGAATTCGTCGATGTTTTTACGCGTACCGGGACCGGCGGAACGGGAGGATACGGTGGCGATAATCTCGCCGTATTCCACGTCCTGAACCTGAGATACGGCGGCCACCATTGGGATGGTCGCCTGACCACCACAGGTCACCATATTGACGTTCATCTCCAGGTTTTGTGCGTGTTCAGCCAGATTCACCGGTGGTACACAGAACGGACCAATCGCAGCGGGGGTCAGATCGATCATGATCACACCCAACTCGTTCAGCTTGCGGCTGTTCTCTGCATGCACGTACGCTGAAGTCGCATCAAAGGCGACACGGATATCGTCTTCGATCACGTGGGGCAGCAGCCCATCCACACCTTCAGCAGTGGTTTTAATACCCATCTCCTGAGCGCGTTTCAGGCCATCGGATTCCGGGTCGATACCCACCATCCAAACCGGTTCAATCCACTCGGAGCGGAACATTTTGATCAGCAGATCGGTACCGATGTTACCCGGCCCGATGATTGCGGCTTTGAGTTTTTTACTCATCGTATTTCCCTCAAACAAACTTCACAGACGCGGAACCAATACCGCCGATAGAGACAGACATGTAGTCACCGGCCTGAACCGGCTCCAGTGGTACCAGTGAACCGGACAGAATCACTTCACCGGCTTTCAGCGGGATACCAAACTGGCCCAGCGTATTCGCCAGCCATGCCACACAATTGAGAGGGCTGCCCAGTGCGGCCGCACCTGCACCGGTGGAGATCACTTCGCCGTTTTTCTCCACCACCATGCCGCAGGTGCGCAGATCAATTTTGCGTGGATCGGCAGCTTGATCACCGAGGATAAACAGACCGCACGAAGCGTTATCTGCCACGGTGTCCTGAATTTTGATCTGCCAGTTTTCAACACGGGAATCGACCACCTCAAAGCACGGCACAACGAAGTCGGTCGCTGCCAGTACCTGAGCGTTGGTTACGCCGGGGCCCATCAGGTCTTTCTTTAGGATGAAGGCGATCTCACCTTCGGCTTTGGGTTGGATCAGCTGTTCGCTAATCGGCATCTCCTGACCCTGGCTAAACGCCATTTTGTCTGTGAGATATCCGAAATCGGGTTGGTGCACATTCAGCATGTTCTGCACCGCTTTGGAAGTGATGCCGATCTTTTTGCCGATCACCACTTCGCCCTGTTTTTTGCGCATCTCCAGCAGGGCGGTGGAAATATGGTAGGCGTCTTCGACGGTCATATCGGGCGCTTCGCTGGTCAGCGGCGCAATGGGTGCGCGCTCACGCAAAGCCCCCAGAATACGCTCGGCGTATCCCTGAATCTGTTCTGTATTCATAGTTCACCCTAACGCTCAAAGGTCTCCCAAATGGGAAAAAAGGGGCACCGTAGCGGTGCCCAAAAGTGCAAGATAACAAGTGCAGTATCTTGGTTCAGGATCGATTCTTAGTGTGTTCTCAGGTTATCTGGGGGAGAGGGATAGCCGTCTTATTCGACCAGATTATGGCCCCAGATTTTGGGTGCGTTATACAGCTCCACATCCCAGGCATCGCTGTCGTGAATCTCAGCACCGCCGTAGCCATACTCGATCGCAAATCCGGCCGGAGTCACCATATAGAAAGAGGTCATCTTGTCGTTGGTGTGTTTGCCCAGTGTGAGTACCAGCGGTACGTCCAGCTCGGATACACGGTCGTAAGCGCGACCCACATCATCAATATCTTCAGCCTGCAGCATAAAGTGGTTCAGCTCTCCGGCTTCGGTTCCGAAGCACGGGTTACAGACGGCTACAGAGTGATGGCGGGGGTTGCAGTGCAGGAAGGTCGCTTTTGCCACGTCCCAATGGATGTAGTCGGAGATCTTCATGCCCAGCGCTTCGCGGTAGAACTTCACGGCGGCCTGCGTATCTTCGTGACACATCAGAATGTGTCCCATGCCCAGATCGCCGGTGTTGAATGCGCCAAAACGCGGGCAGCTCGGGGTATATGGCTGGTTGTCATGGAACGGGGAGAGGCAAACTTCGAACGGTACATTGTCCGGGCCGCGGAACTTCATCAACTCCAGTACCATGCGGTCCTGTTTATCGGCTTCGGAGGCCATCTCCACGCCAATACCCATGCCTTGCAGGTGGTTGTAGAGCGCCTGAAACTGGTCAATGGTATCCACTTCCCAGCCGATGTAGGCCAGAGAGTCCTGATCACTGTCGACAAAACTCAGACGGTGATGATGACCGTCCATTCGCAGGTTGATCTGTCCGTCAGCGCTATCGCTGCGCTGTTCCAGACCCAGAATGTCAAAAAGGATGGTACGCCACTGGGATACATCGGCCACGTTAAAGCCCAGATAGGCGAGTTTGGTTACTCCGGCCATGATAAAGCCCTCTTATTGCTCTTATTGTTGTTTTTCGAGAGATCGGTTTAGGTACAGCGAAATCTGGAACACCGGCAGAGATCAGCCCTCCGATTGCGCTGTGGATAACTTACGCGTGAGCGGTATCAAACAGCTCGACGTGAATGTTTTCACCTTTCACACCCAGCTCTTCCAGATGTTCACGCGCGGCTTCGTTCATAGCCGGCGGTCCACACAGGTAAGCGATGGTGTCTTCGGTGATATCGTCTTTGGTGATCGAATATTGGGCACGCATGGTTAGGCCGTCCCAGTCACCTTCTGGACGGGAGACACAGGTGCGCACGTCAAGGTTGCGCATCCAGTTGCCGCGCAGCTCCAGCTCGTCCTGTGCAAACAGGTCTTTTTCAAAGGAGCAGCCAAAAGCCAGAATGACCGGTTTGCGACGGAAGTTGGACAGGCGCAGGGTGTCGATCATCGACATCATCGGTGCAAGGCCGGTACCGCCTGCAATCATAATCTGCGGGACTTTCTCTTCACGCAGATAGAACACGCCGTACGGTCCGTCGATCTCAAGCGTGTCGCCCACTGCGGCGCGGTCGCGCAGGTAGTTGGACATCACCCCGTCATCTAGCACACGGATATAGAAGGTCAGTTCCGGTAGATCTCGCACGGTGCTGGACATGGAATAGGAGCGCCACTCTTCGGTGCCCGGTACTTTCAACTGTACATACTGACCGGCTTCGAAGTTTTCCATCTCGGCATCTTCGTCCAGCTCGGCGGTGATGCGTACGGTGTTGTGGTTGACCCATTCCAGCTCTTCAATGGTGATGACACTCTGGCTGGCCGCATGGTCTTCGGAAAACGTGCTTGGGTAATCGAGATCGACGACACAATCGGTATCGGCATATGCGGTGCAGGTCAGGCGGAAACCTTCCCGTGCTTCACTCGGTAACAGTGACATAACTCGGTCACTGTCCATGGATACATCACCGGTATCTACACGACAGATGCAGCTGGCACAGCTGCCTGTGAGACACTGGTGGACGATCGGGACTTCGTTGTTTCGTGCCACATCCAGCAGGGTATCCCCCTCGCCAGAGATCGCTTCGAATTCAACGCCGTCGTTAAAACGATAGGTGACTTTAGACGTCACTTCCTGCACAGCAACTGCTTCGGCTGAAGACATAATATGTCCTCCGATTTTCTTATTATTGGAAGCGAGGTTGTGTGATGCACATGCGTGATCACACAACCTCTGTCGTCAGGCTTTTTAGGGAAAGCCCTCCGGGAAGCGCCGACTAGCAGCGCCTCAGGTAGAGCTTGGATCAGCTCTTGTCGTACTTGCGGCCTGTGGCGTAGGCATCCATGCCCGGCCAGTCACCCAGTGCGGCCGCTGCCAGATCTTTACTCTGACCTTTCTTCGCGCCGTTCACGCCACGTGGTGGCTGAGCGATACCGCGGTTGAAGTTGGAGGCACATTTACGCCATACGATCACGGAGGCATCCATGTCGGCCAGCTGCTCATCATCCCAACCGGTGCCATCTGCGTAGAAATTCTGCATCGCATCACGCGCCATCAGGTCACAGTCGTTGAAACCTTCCAGACACATTGGCTTGTAGAGGTTTTCGAAGCGGTAATCGAACTCCTTCTTCTCCTCTTCGGTGTTGCACTTCTTCACCAGAACTTCCCAGTATTCGTAGGTGTCATCCGTGATTGGGATGTACCACTCGTACTGTACGACGTGCTCTTCCGGCCAGTTCTCTACCATCAATACGCCTGGCATAAACATGGAAGTACGGAAGTATTTCGGATTTTGACCGTAGGCTTTGATATCCAGAATCGGGTTTTCCAGAATCGGCTCATAGGAGTCAGTGAAGTAACGGTTGAGGAAACCCTGAGGACCGTCTTCGTCTTCGATGATCGCAATTGCCTGATCATCCAGCGGTTTGATACCCAGCGGTACTGCCCACTCTTTGGCCTGCACAATCGCGTTATCGCGGTGGATCAGCAGGTGACCGGCATCAAAACCGTTTTCACAGGCCAGACGCCAGTTAGCGTTACCCGTGCGGTGCATACCGCGGATGATGACACCGTCGTCCAGAATGGATGGGGTGTCAGGCCACAGCGGATGCGGGAATTTGTCGTTGTTTTCCGGGAAACGGATCGGCAGATCGTTTTTCAGCGGTGGGATCTCTTCGTCCCAGTCCTCTTCGCAAACAAATACGAAGATCATGCCGTTCACTTCTTCCACGGCAAATTTCTGAATACCGGTGGTACCGATCAGTTTGTCGTCCGGTGCGGCGACGATGGTGCTCAGTTCGCCGTCGTCCAGATTAAAGGTGAAACCGTGGTACCAGCAGGTGATGGTTTCGTCGTTCAGGCACATCGGCTTGGCAGAGAAACGTACCCCGCGGTGCAGACACTGATCCAGCAGGGCATGCACGGTGCCTTTGGCACGACGCAGAACGATAGGAACGCCCGCAATCTGAATGCCTTTCACTTCGCCTTCAGGCAGTTCATCACTGAACGCGGCTGGATACCAATGGTTGATGAAGCCCCACTCGGCTTCCATGTATGGCTGGTACTGCTTCTTGGTGCCCTTATCGTTGGCCACGCGTGCTTTTTTCTTATCAAAAGCCATCGAAGTTTCCTCACAAATTGTTTTTATTTTGAGATTTTCGGCAACGCCAGATGCGTTTGTCTAAATATTAGATTGAAAGTCGATAGAAATTCAATCGAAAAAAGAAATAAAAATTAATAATTATGGAAAATTTAGTGCCGGGTGACGTCAGAGACGGTTTCGATTTCGGGCAGATGCTCTTTCAGCGTCTTCTCAACAAAATCGACCAGTGTGCGTTCAGCGTTGCCACAACCCAGACAGTTCCCGCCAAACTTCAGGTAGACGGATTCTCCTTCAATACGATCCACAGCGACGCCGCCCTGATGTTCCGCCAGCGCAGGGTTTACGTGGCCTTCAAGGATGGCGGAGACTTTTAAAGACAGGTCCGCATCGGCCGGTAAATCAGGCATGGTTTTGATATTGGGGGCTTTCAGATGCAGGTTGCCGCCCATGCGATTGGTGCGGTAATTGATCGCCAATCCGTCGATAAAAAGGGCGAGGCTGCGGCTGTATCTGAGATTAAAATCGCCGTATTGATGAACTTCGTCATCGTCGGTGGTTTCTTTGTTGAAGGTGATAAATGCCTGTGACAGCGAGGTGCCGGGATGGCTGACACCGATGCGAAGATCGGGATTGCCCTCGTTGGTGGCTACTTGGCTCAGGTAATCCTGAGCAGTATCGGTCAGCTGAATATCTGCACGCATACGAATGTCTCCGGTCTGAAATGGCACGGGGAAGCATGACAAGCGCAGATTAAGCAGGCTGCCGGAGCTGAATGTAACGCTGTCGTTCGATACAGTTCCGGCAGGTGTTAAGTCTGCTTAATCAAATGCTGTCACGCTTCTTCCTGCAGGAACTGCAGGACTAAATGGTTAAAACGTGGGCCTTGCTCGATCTGAGTCCAATGGCCGCAATTACCGAACAGGTGCATCTGGGCGTTCGGGATCTTTTTGAACAGGCTTTCGGATACAGATACCGGTACGACGCGATCATCACGGCCATGCACAATCAGTACCTGCTGCTCGATGCCTGCCAGATCGGCATCGGATACCACCTGCTTGTCGGCCCAGCGCTGGTAAGGCTGCGGGAATACGCGCTCGAAGCGTTCCTGAAAACCAGGACGCATGGTGGCGTTGTAACGCAGCTCTGCCAGCTCATCGGTGGCGATAGACTGATCAAAGGCCATGATGCCGAGGATCTCTTTCATTGCCGCCATGGAGGGTTTGTAGCCCCACAGTTTCATCAGGTTTTCGCTGACCGTGAATGGCTGTCCACCACTGCCCATCAGCACCATACGGCCGACCCGTTCCGGGTATTTGACTGCCAGTGCCAGCGACAGGGAGCCGCCAAAGGAGTTACCGATAAAGTCGGCCTGCTCGATATCCAGCGCATCCATGAAGCGGATGATCTGGCTGATCCAGGATTCCATGTGCTCGTATTCATAATCATCAGCACATTCGGTGTAACCAAAGCCCACCAGATCCGGTGCCAGCACACGGCGGAACTCGGACAGCATTGGAATTGCATTACGCCAGTTGGCCCACGCGGTGACACCTGCGCCGGAACCGTGCAGCAAAATCACCGGACGGCCTTCGCCCTGATCGTGATAGTTGACCTGCATATCGCCGAGGTCGAGCGTGTTGGCAATCTCTGGTGAATCGCTCATGGTGTTCGCTCCTGTCTGGCAGCCGATTCAGAGGGCTGCGCGGGTTAAATTCAGGGTAGGGGTTCTGTCTGAAATAGAGCCGGAGGCGTGTCATAGCCGCTTCAAGCCCGATTTCAGGCAAAACCGCCCCCGCTACGGCTCTCGCAAGCCGCAGTGAAGGGGGATCGGGGGAGGTTTCTTTTGCCTCGTACTAAGTGACGTTAGCCGTCGTCTTAGCGTGCACCTTTACGCAGGGAAGACAGACTGACGTCGTCTGCATCCATGCCTGCAGTGTTGGTGCTCCACGTATCTGTATCCGGGAAGAACACAGTGGCGTGGTTACGCTTGAAGTCGATGGTCACACCGGATGTAGTACGTACATCACGGAAGCCGTCTTCACCCGTGCCCGGGTAGGAGTGGAACTGGAACATCTTCCAGAATTCACCTTTTTTGTCGTACGCTTCGCCGATATGAATACGTGGATACTGGGTATCAACGTACAAAATCTTCTTCGAGTACGGGTGCTCATCCGGTGTGGTTGCTTCGATCACGTAAACTTCACGCGGCTCGTAGTTATCTTTGGAGAAGTTCCAGTAAGGCGCGTTATCCAGATCAAGCGTTGGGAACTCGGCTTTCTGATCATCCGCACCCTTTTTCCAGGCACTGTGCTTGCCGTGGGCTGACGCCAGAATGTGACGTTTGCCGATCAGCTTGTAGCCTTTGTACCAGGATGGGTTAGCGTTGAAGATCTCGATGTCATCGGACAACTGATCCGTACCACCGATTGGGTCCATCCAGGCACCACCGGACAAACGACGGGTCCGGCGTACCGCGCGGATATAGGCCCAGATATCTTCCATTTTGTCGGAGTCGTGACGGATAGAGAACGTACCTAGACCTTTGATATCGCGCGGTGCGGTCGCGAAGAACAGAGTGCGGCTCAGTTCCGTACCATCACCGTCAGATGCGCTATCGCCGGTCAGGCGGCCGTTCATGGTGTAACGGATAAACTTCCAGTTCTGGATACGTTCGATGCCGGAGTCGCCATCGATCATCACGTAAGCCACGTTAGGTACATTCATCACGTCGCCGCGTGGGTTACCGTAGTACCAGTTCCAGATGATCTTTTCGGCAGCGGCCGGATCTTTATCATCGACATTCGGGAACGGCGCTCCGCCAGTCCAACCTTCTACCTGACGGGTATCCGGGTTGATTTTGGCTTTGCCTACATTGGCCTGTGAACGGGCAATCCATTTGGCGTCCATCTCCACTTTCTGGGAGTGTACCAGCGGCAGTTCTAAGCCACTGGTACGGATACGCCACTCGATTTTTTCAGTCAGCAGATCTTTGATCTTGTGACCTTCAAAGGTGTCCTCTGACAGCTGGTCGATATTAGCTGCGTTGATCACCGTACCTTCTTTTACTTCTGCCGCCATAGCCGCAGAAGCACTCATTGCCAGCAGGGAAGCGGCGATGCTGCTGAGCAGTGTCTTTTTAAATTTCATAATCTTCACCCTCAAACCTTGGTGTTTAGAACTGATAGGTTACGGTCACGGCAGCCTGATCGTTGCCTTTAAACCAACCGAACAAGCTGCTGTCCTGCGCCTGCATATCGCCGAAGTTGCGCTGTGAACCATCGTCGAAGAACAGATCCAGCTCACCCTTCACGCGCCAGTGATCACCCATGGTGTAAGTCACGCTTGGCACCACGAAGCCGCCACCGTATGTCAGGTCAAAACCGGTCACCAGCTCAGGTGTGACACGACCGTTCATATAGCTCGTACCCAAAATGAACGTCAGCAGGGAGCTGTGCTCTTTGCGATTTTCAGGCTGACCAACCAGCAGTTTCATGCCGTCCTGATGATCCAGTACCCAGGTGTTAAACAGCTGAGTCGAGAAGAAAGCAGGTTTCTCGGTGCCTAGCAGGTCTTGGGTAAAGGCCAGGTTTTTATCGATACGGAACATGGTGCGCAGCACGTCGCTCTGTTCGATACCACAGAAACCGTCGAGTACGGTTTTACAGTTACCCGGGGTGAATTTTCCGTTAGAGTCGCCCACGTTAAATGGCGCGTCTTTGATGTACGCAAACTCCGTACTCCAGACGAAATCACCCGCTTCGGAATAACCGTTCAGGGTGAAACCCAACACATCAATCGTTGGGAAGATAACTTCGCCGAATGTGGAGGCCTGATTGCTGGTGTAGGCTCCGTTAAATGCCGAAGCGTTGGCGAAGGCCGGGTTGGCATTCATCACCGGGTCCGGGTTGAAGGTACGCAGGTAGGCGAGGGAGTAGCCCAGATCGTTATAGGTACCGTTCCAGCGAATGCCGTACGTGGCATCGTCGGTATCAGCATCCGGGTGATCATAGGAGTACGGCGTCGCCCCTGGGAAATTAACGGTTTTATACGGTGCGTTGGACCAGCGACCGCCTTCGATATCGTAGCTGTTGCCGATCTGGTCATCGTTATCCCAACCCGGACGGTAAAGCAGCTGTAGCTGACCATCGGCTTCAGGGATGTCGATGATCGCATTGGCCATGATCAACGGTTTACGCAGATCTTCGTTGGCCGGTTCCAGAAAGGAACGCCAGCGGTAATCAAAACCGTGGATCATATCCAGTGCCTGAAAGAAGTCACTCTCCCCCCATGCGACTTGCTGCTTACCCAGTTTCAGCTGAACACGGTCGGTCAGGAAAATGTCCAGATAGGCTTCGCGCAGTTCCTCTTCGTCGTAGTAATCACGTGGACCCTGATTACCAAACGCACCACCGCTGTTGAGATCGCCACCGTAGGAGGTGGTCTGCTCACGGACTGCTCGTGCGACACCAATGAACGCCACGTCATCGGTCAGCTCCGCATTCCACTCCAACTGCAGAGTGGTACGGTTCATCGACATGTCGCCTTTGGCGTCCATCGGACCACCGGGACCAATCGGTTCGTCCAGATTCCAGGACATGTGCTGGCGGATAAACCCGTCCAGCTGGACCGGGCCCAGTTCGTATGAAGCCTGCGCAGGCATGGAGGAGATCCCCATTGCGACTGCGACTGCCAGGCCGAGAGACTTGCATTTATTCTTATTATTCATGATCACCTCATCACGTTTTCTTTTACACGGCATCCTGTCGATCACCGTAGATAAAGGCGGGTTTAAAGATGTAAGCCATTGCTGGCATTACAAAGAGTGCAGTGAAGGCGGAAACTGTCAGCCACAGGGCTACCAGTAGACCCATCTCTGCCTGGAACTTGAGCGAGCTTTGATACACCAGCAGCACAGATACGATGAGCACGAAGGCCGTAATCATCACACCCTTACCTGAGCTGTGCAGAGCACGTTCAATTGCAGTCAGGTCGTCGGCCCCTGTCCGCAGTTCCTGTTTGATGCGGTCACAGATATACAGCGCGTAATCCACTCCCAAACCGATGCCCAATGCGGCGACCGGAACGGTGTTGATGTTCATGCCGATACCCATGTACGCCATAAAGCTGAAGGTCACGGTGTTAGAGAGCACCACCGGTACCATGAAGAACATTCCGGCCATGGAGGAGCGGTAGACCAGCGTGCAGAGGACCACCAGTACCAACAGTGCCAGTGCGATGGATTGCAGCTGACCGGAGAGAATCACTTCGTTCACGGCTGCAATAACGCCGATCAGGCCGCCAGCCAACTTGTACTCAGCGCCGTCCAGATTCTGCTCAGCGACAAACTCCTTGATGCGGGCAATAGTGGTGCGGATGGTTTCGCCCTGACGGTCACGGAAGAACAATGTGACAGAGGCGTTTGCGCGTGCCGTATCCACGTAACGGTCCATATCCCCCGGCTCTGCGCCGGCTTCAAACATGTAGAGCAGCTCACCGTTGATATCCTGCGTCGATCCCAGCTCTTCAAAACGTGGGTTGCCTTCACGCAAGGTGCGGTTGACCGCCGGTAAGATATCGCTCACCGATAGCGTGCCGCCTACTTCAGGCTGAACTTCGATAAAGCGCTGGAATTCCTGCAGGCTCTTCAGCACTTCCGGTTTCTTCGCGAGGTTTTCCTCATCACCGCCGACCACAATGAACATGCGGTCTGCACCCTGGAATTTCTCATTGATAGCAGCGGAATCCAGGTTGTAGGCGGAGTCTTGCCAGAGGATCGGTGAGCCTGGATTGGCATCGCCGACTTTCAGGTTAAGCGCGTAGTAACCGCAGCCCAGGAAGACAATGGCGGTCCAGATCAACATGACATAACGCATGCGGCTGACCACAACCCAATGGCACAGGTCCAGTACGCGGTGCATCAACCAGCTGACATTGATCGGATGCGCGTAACCGCGCGGGTGCTTAACCCATGACAGCAGAACCGGCGTCAGTAAGACGGAGCTGATAGCGACCGTTCCGACCCACACAACAGCGAGCAGGGCCAGTTTCTGAAGCAGGGGGATGGGGCTTAGTGCAACAACCGCCACACAGCAGGCGTCAGTCGCGATACCCAGCATGCCGGGGCGTAGCAGCTCAGATAAGGTCGAATGCGCAGCGGCCCCTGCTTCTTCAGAACCGTCTTCGATCTGCTCCACTTCTTCGTTAAAGCGGGTGATGATCTGCACCGAATGCGAGACCGCACGGGCCGTGATCAACATCGCGATGACGATGACCAGAGGGTCAAAATGGATGCCCATCAGATTGGAGATGCCCAGCGCCCAGATAGCACTCACCGCACCAGAGATGATCGGCAGAATCGTGCCACGCCAAGTACGGTTGAGGACAAACAGCATCAGGACGAGTATCAGACCTGCGAGCAAAACCAGATTCAACGTTTCCGGCAGGTAGTGGTTCACCCAGCCGTAGAGAATCGGGTCACCCACAACGCGGACTTTTACGCCCGGAACGCTGACGTTATTAACCAGCCCGTTGATCTCTTCAAAGGCCGTTTCGTAATCCAGCAGGCGATCGATAAAGTCGACCGTGATCAGCGTAGACGTCAGGTCTTCTGAGACATAAGGCCCGTAAACCAATGAGTTACGCAGAACTTTTTCGCGCAGTTCCTGTAGCTCGGCATCCGTTTCCGGAATCTCCGGCCACATCAACGGCTTGGTTTCGATGCCTTCGGTGGAAGCTTTAACTTCCTTCAGCTTTTTGGATGCCAGCGAGATGATCTGAAACGGGTTAACCGCACTGACTTTCTGCAACTCACGGGTCAGGTTGTTCACCACCCCCAGCACTTCAGGCTGGAAGATGTCGCCATCTTCCACCTCCACCATGATGGTCACCAGATTGGAGCCACCAAAGGTGTCTTTAAACTCATTATGGGTTTTTACATATTCGTGATCGCTGGGCAGCAGATCCTGAAATACAGTTTTTACGTCAATCTTGACGGCTGAAAAGCTCATCGCGAAGGTGGCGAGGAAGACAACGCCTACCACCCAGACACGGAAACGGATCAGCCAACTGGCTAGATTTTCGCTCATGGAATAATCCCCGGTTTTATTGTTCTTATTCGGTCGTGATTACGGCGTTAGCGGCTCTGATAAACCTGCCAGCGCGTCCCGTCCCAGCGGCCAATATTGCGGCCGGTATAGATCACACCGTTATCGGTCAGGGCGATCGAGGTGTGCCAGGAAAGGTCTTTCGGGGCCAGACGACCCGCGCGCCAGTTGCTGCCATCGGCATCAGCTTTCAGCCACAATCCTTTGCTGCCTGCGCCGTACCAGCGTTCCTGCAGTGGGTGCCAGCGCAAAGTAAAGATGTGCTCGGTGGTGACGTCCTGCCAGCTGCTTGCATTTGGTACGCCCGGAGCGGCTTTAGCTTCCGGCAGATTGGCAAACTGATTGCCGATGCGCTGCCAGCTGTGGCCGCCGTCGGAGGTTTTCAGCAGAATGCCGTCTAACCCTGCGGCGATACCGGTTTGGGCATCTACAAAGTCCACAGTCATAAGACTGCTTTCCACGGTGGATGGGATGTTTTTCCAGCTCTGGCCGCGATCTTCGGAGAGCAGAATGGTGCCGAACTCGCCCACGGCAACCAGTGCGCCATCTTTGCGTTCGGTGATCTCATTGAGGATGTAGTCGTCAGGCTCCAGCGCGTATTTCCAGCTTTTGCCGTAGTCGTGGGACACGATGATGGTGCCAAACGATCCCACCGCCCAGGCTTCACCGTTGGCAAAGACCTTCACGTCCAATAGTTTGTTAACGACATCATTACGGGGTGCATCGGCCTGCCACCAGCTCTGGCCACCGTTTTCGGTGTACATCGCCACGCCGGTATTACCGACGATGATCGCCTTCTGGCTGTCCCATGCTGCAATGTCCTGCAGGTGAACGTTCGTGCCACTGTCCTGCACCTGCCAGCTCTGACCCGCGTCATCGCTGCGGACGATCTTGCCGTCAGCAGCCACGGCCCAAAGAACCTGAGGCTCAGGGTTAACCAGACCGTAGAAACGGTCGCGTGCTTCGATAGCGGTAGGAATAACCGTGCTGCCCACGGGCTCCGGTTTTACAAAGAGTCCAACGTAAAGCAGTCCGGCAATGACCAGCCATGGGCTGACGCCAACACCCAGGCGTGTCAGCTTGTTGAGAGCGGCTACCATTTTTCACCTTTTTTGTTTTTGTTCTAAGGCGGTGTTCTTTGGTCTATAAGAGCCAATAGATCACCTTGGCAATTTTTCTCTCTCATAGATTGAAAGTCTATGGAAAGTCCATTTAGTATCATTACGAACAAAATTGATGTCAACTGCTTAATTAATAATTATGGCAATGAGATAGTGCCTGTCTGGGCTTTTAAGAAAGGTTGCTTCTTGCTTTTGGAGAGCAGAAAGTGAGCCTTTGTCCAGTTTGGACAATGACTTAGATCATATTTGAAGCCGGTTTTAGCTATGAAAAGCGGGTGTATGTTATTTATACAAATATATAAAGCACTTGACTTGGCTGTAATTATTAATTAATCACTATCTAATAACTATAAAAATTCAATAGAGATTAAATTAATGAAAGATGGGTCATGCTTTATGTCCGTAGCGCAAACATCAGTGGCCCTAGCCTCTGGTCGGTTGTCAGCGGACGAGATAATGGAGCAGTTGCTGACACGAGTGGCAGCGCGCGATGAACAGGTTCTGGCCTGGAGCTGGCTGGACCCGGCGCAGGCACAAGCACGTGCCCGGCAGGCCGCTGAAGAGATTCGGCAGGGCGTGCGGCATTCACCGCTGCAAGGAATCCCGGTCGCCGTGAAGGATCTGATCGATACCGAAGGCATGCTGACGACCTACGGCTCCCCGATCTATAAAGACCATCATCCCACCAGCGATGCGGCGATAGTCACTGCACTTAAGAAGGCGGGTGCCTATGTGATGGGTAAAACGGTCAGCACTGAGTTTGCCTGTTTTACCGCCGGTCCTACGATGAATCCCCACAATCCTGAATACAGCCCGGGCGGTTCCTCCAGCGGCTCCGCTGCCGCGGTGGCGGACGGTCAGGTGCCGTTTGCGATTGGCACTCAAACCGCCGGTTCGGTGATTCGTCCGGCCGCATTTAACGGTGTAGTGGGGCTCAAGCCGAGTTATGGGGTGTTACCCACGGCCGGCACCTTTCCTCTCTGCCCTACGCTGGACACGTTAGGAACATTTTCCCGCACGGTGGGCGATCAGCGTCTGATTTTGACCGCATTAGCGCCGCACCTTCCTATCGCCAACGCCGTGAAGAATCCGAAAATTCTGGTATGCAAAACACCGTTCTGGTCGCAGGGCGACGACGAAATGCTCACCGAGTTTGACCAGTTTGTGGCCGACTGCCAGCAAGCAGGTGCGGACCTGGAGCACTACGAGATGGGGCCGGATTTCGCGGCGCTGTTAACCGCCCAGCAACAGATTATGGGGGTTGAAGCCAGCCGTGCATTAAGCACCCATTACGATCAGCAGTGCGATCAGCTCAGTGCACCGTTGGTGGCGTTGATTGAGCAGGGTATGCAGGTCAACAACGCTGACGAAGCTGCGGCGCATAACCTTAAAGCACGATGCGCACACAAACTGCAGCAGCTGTTTCGGGATGCCGATTTCATTATTACCCCGGCCACTGCCGGAACCGCACCCAAACGGGTTGATGGCACAGGTGACCCGCTGTTCAACCGTATCTGGACCTTACTGGGATTACCCGCGATCACGTTTCCGATTGCCGAAGGTGAGAACGGCCTGCCACTGGGCATTCAACTGATCGCCCCCTTGGGTGAGGACCATGCATTGATCGATTTTGCAGACAAGTTGCAGACGCTGACGCGGGCCTGATCCCAACAACGATTTCACACACCCTTTTTCCGCGGGCCTGGCCCGCGACGGCAGAATAACAATAAGGAGCCATCATGAATCCTAAGCATCAACTGACCCCTGAACAGCAGGCGTGGTACGACAAAGCCTGTGCCTGCGTCGACAAAGAACGCTTACGCCAGCTGAATCTGGATCTGGTCAATATTCACAGCCCCACCGGCGCAGAGAAGGAAGCCAGTGAATTTATGAGCCGGTACATGGCTGATATGGGTCTTAATGCGAAATACCAACCGGTAAATGAGCTCAGCGGTAATGCGGTGGGTGAACTAAATGGTTCAGGTGAAGGGGCAACCATGTTGCTCTACGCACCGATTGATACCCATCTGGAGGGCAGCGAAGAGGATCTGCCGATGGTGGGTGATGAGCTGCGCGACGACATGCGCCCACAAGGTTATCTACGTGATGATCTGGTCATTGGGCTGGGGTCATCCAATCCAAAAGGGATGGTGTCGGGTCTGGCGGAAGCGGTGAATGCCGTGGTCGATGCGGGTGTGCCACTGAAGGGTAATATCGTACTGGCGTTTGCCGGTGGCGGGATGCCGTCCATGGTGCCGGAGCGCAATAACTACGGTGTTTCTACCGGCGTGAGCTACATGCTAACCCACGGCGTGACCGCTGACTTCGGGATTATTTTTAAGCCGTGGTACGAGGTGTATCACGAACATCCGGGTATGTGTTGGTTTAAGGTCCGCGTGAAAGGGGATATGGGGTACTCCGGTATCCCGCGTGGTACACCGGGTTTCCGCAGTTCCATCGTGCCGGCTGCCACTGTGATTCAGGAGCTGGAGCAGTGGTTGCCTGAATACACCAAAGCAAACACCTCCGATCAGATCGCCCCCGAGGGATGGATCGCAGCGGTGCGTTCCGGTTGGCCGCATCGTCCGGCATTCCCGGCGGCGACCACAGAGTTGTTTATCGATATGCGTTGTAATCCCCATCAGACCACCTCCGATGTGCGCCATCAGTTTGATCAGGCGATGAAAGACATCGTTGCCCGTCACCCTGAGGTGGAAGCCGATTGGGAGATGTATGCCTCGTGTCCGGGGTCTATGACACCGGAAGATCACTGGATTGTGCAGTCCGCACGTTCTGCCTGGGAAAATCAGGAAGGTAAAGAATATCCGGGCGCACCGATGCTCAGTGGTCAGACTGATGCGGCCATTATTAACAAGTTGGGAGTGCCGCTGGTGCGCGTCGGTTATCCGTGGATAGGTGATGCGGATGTGCCGGAAGAGTTTGCTGCTGGTCTGGGTGGGATGGGTGTGAGCAATATTGGCGATATGGTCGCGCCCGTGGAGAACATCATCTATTCCATCATCGACAGTATGACCCGTACCCGTGATGAAGTGGGTGTATAAGCTCAAACCTTAGGAGTTGATTGTGACCACATCATCCGAAATAACACCCGAAATTGGCCAGACCGTTCAGGTTGGCCAGTTTGCGGTGAACTATCACGATCAGGGGGCGGGCCGTCCGGTGTTGCTGTTACACGGTTCTGGCGCGGGTGTTTCCGCATGGGCCAACTGGCGCAATACGATTCCCGTCTTGGCTGAATTTCGGCGAGTGCTGGCCCCGGATCTGATCGGGTTTGGTTACACCGATGTGCCGGAGGATTATCAGTTCCATCATATGGACAGCTGGGTTGAGCAGATCATCGGTTTTATGGATGCGCTGGATATTGCGCAGGCCGATTTTATCGGCAACTCCTTTGGTGCTTCGCTGACGCTGGCCCTGGTGGTTCGCCATCCTGAACGGGTGGGGCGGATGGTGTTGATGGGCAGTGGCGGGCAGCCGTTTGTGGTGAACGAAAATCTGATGACACTCTGGGGCTATAAGCCCTCGCTGGAGAAGATGAAGCAGATTCTTCAGATCATGGCGTGGGATCAGTCGATAGCCACCGATGAACTGGCCGAGCTGCGTTACCGGGCCACCTTAAGGCCTGGGGCGCAGGAATTGTTCGAACGGGTCTTTCCGCCGCCCTATCAACGCTGGGCCGATGCACTGGTGATCGATGATGCGGATCTGGCTGAACTCGATCATCAGACGTTGCTGATCCATGGTCGGGATGATGCTGTGGTGCCGGTGCATGTGTCTGAAGACCTGTCACGTAAGATCAAACAGGCGCAGCTGCATATCTTTGGCTGTTGCGGTCACTGGACGCAGATCGAACAAGCTCCCCGTTTTAACCGGCTGGTGATCGATTTTTTGCAGGAGTCCAGCGCCTGAACGCGGGCATGAAAAAGGGGAGCGGATGGCTCCCCATATCTCGTCTTTAAGGACGATTATTGTGTATAGCTTGTTCAGTTCAAAACCCACTGAATGTCGGTGATAATCATATAGGTGTAGCCAGTTTCCGACTCAGTCCGATAAGCGCCCTGCGCATTCAGCACTAATGCTGCCACACAGGTCATTTCCCACCCGTCGTCATCGTCACCTTCCCATTGTTCGTTGGTCAGTGCGATAAAGTTTCGTTCTTCTCCGTATCCTTTTACCCACTCCATCTGGTCTTTTACGGTCTGGTCAACCGAGGGGTTAGCCCATGACCAAAGCCAGGTTTTGGAGAGTATGGAGACCGAACCTACAAATTGAATCTTAGCCCTGACTGCAGGGATGCCGTTATTGGAAAATGTCAGAACACCGGATGACTGATCCCATTCAAAACGCTGGTGTTCCCCCAGTTTGTAATCTCGCATCAGTGCGTCTTGTCGTTCGGTCAAAAAGTGACACGCATCTGATACCGTTGAGCACCATTCCTCTTTCGCAAATACATCTGTCATAACGGAACTCCAGACGATTGTGATGAAAGGATTTACAGCATTAAGCATAGACTGATTGAGCGGAACGCGCGTTATAGGGTGTCGAAAGAACGCAGAGAGCGGGTGGTGAGTGATGAAAAAGGAGGCCAGTGAACGGGTCGACTGGCCCCAACATGGATGGAGATCCCAAATGGACCTCAGAGGTTAATTGGGTTGGGTCGGGCCGTTTTTAGTCGCGGTTTCTGTCTTCGCGGCTTTGTTTTTTTCAGCTTGTTCGGCGGCAAGTTTGTCACGCGCAGCATCACTGATCGATACTTTATCGATTTGGGCAGGCGGTGAAGATTTTCCAATCTTGTCTTGCATCGCTGGACTGAGCTTTTTGATGACATTGTCACCCAGTGTCTTCAACTTTGAGACGCTGACTTTTTCCAATTGGTTAGGAGTTAGCTTACCCAATTGGGATTTGTTTAATTTGTTGAGCTGGGTGTTGCCGAGCTTGCTCAGTTGAGCTTTGTCCAACTTATTGAGCTGCGCTGATCCCAGTTTGTTGAGTTGAGGCTTATCGAGTTTGTTGAGCTGATCGTTGCCCAATTTCTTTAACTGTGCACCGTTCAGTTTTGCAAGTTGGGCGTTATTCAGCTTGCCCAACTGCGCCTTATCTAGCTTGTTCAGCTGGGCGCTGCCAAGTTTATTGAGTTGGGCTTTATTAAGCTTATTCAATTGAGCAGAGCTGAGTTTTCCAAGCTGGGATTTGTTGAGTTTATTCAGCTGTGCTGACGAGAGCTTGTTTAACTCTGCATTGCTTTTTTTATCGGCAGTGTTGTTTTTTGCAGGCAGAACCGCCGCACTTTTGGGCGGTTGCGAGGATGTTTCTGAATGTCCCTGCGTACTTTTCAGTGATGGCCTTGCGGCTGAATTGCTGTTGATTTCCATATGTTCTCACCCAGTCTGGTAGTGCACTGTGTCAACAGTGCCAGAGGCCGGGTTAAGAACAGGTTAAGTCTGATCAGGTGAACTGTGTTGTTTTTCCAGTCACAGCTTTTCGGACAGATAATCAACCAGCATCCGTACCTTAGGTGAGAGGTGGCGATTGTGGGGATAGAGTGCCCAGATCCCTTCATCGGACTGCTGATAGTTCTGTAGGACGGCGATCAGAGTGCCTGCCTCCAGATACGACTGGATGTAGTAATCGGGCAGTTGCACCAGCCCCAACCCTTTCAGCGCGGCATCGGTCAGGGCCTGACCGCTGTTGCAGTGGATATTGCCACTGACCTTGATGTTGCGCTCCTGTCCGTTTTCCTGAAAGCGCCAGTATTCCAGAGTGCCACGCAGGCAGTTGTGTTGTTCCAGCTCAGACAGCAGATGGGGTTCGCCATTCGCGGCGAGGTAGTCAGGAGACGCACACACGTATTGGCGTCGACTGGCAAGGCGTTTGGCCATCAGACTGGAGTCTTCCAGCTTACCCAGTCGGATTGCCAGATCGTAGCCGTTGTCGATCAGATCCACTTTCTGGTTGGTAAAATGACACTCCAGATGGAGGTCGGGGTAATCACACATAAAGTTATTCAGCAGCGGTGCAATCTGATTTTCACCGTAGGTGGTAGGGGCTGTGATCTTGAGTTGACCGCGTGGCGTGCGCTGCATATTAGTGAGGGTGCGCTCGGCCTCTTCCAGTCCGTCTAATACCTGGCGACAGTGCTGATAATACAGTTGCCCGGCTTCGGTCACGGTGACCTTCCGTGTGGTGCGGTAAAACAGCTTAGTGGCGAGTCGGCTTTCCAGTGCACTGACCTGTCGGCTGACCTGTGCAACGGAAATGCCGAGCCGTTGGGCGGCGTTAGTGAAGCTGCCGGTTTCGCTGACCGCCACAAATTCTGTCACGCCTTCCCAGCTGTACATTATTACTATCTCGTAAAAGTGATTTGCTTAAAGTGTAGATTATAACTAAATGAGAAAGAACTAAACTGGATAGTACGTACTAACATCCCTGTCGGACTGAAAGCCGATGGGTTGATAACCGGCACCCAATTACAACAGGAGCAGCCAGCCATGAGTGACAAGATGATCAAATCCAAAGCCGCGATTGCGTGGGGACCAAACCAGCCACTGTCCATTGAAGAAGTGGATGTGATGCCGCCGCAGAAAGGCGAAGTTCTGGTGCGCATCATTGCCAGTGGGGTTTGTCATACGGACGCGTTTACCCTGTCAGGTGAAGATCCGGAAGGTATCTTTCCGGCGATTCTGGGCCACGAAGGTGGCGGTGTGGTTGAAGCGGTGGGCGAGGGTGTGACCAGCGTTCAGGTTGGCGATCACGTTATTCCTCTGTACACGCCTGAATGTGGTGAGTGTAAGTTCTGTAAATCCGGAAAAACCAACCTCTGCCAGCAGATCCGTGAAACGCAGGGCAAAGGTCTGATGCCCGACGGCACCACCCGTTTCTACAAAGACGGCCAGCCGATCTACCACTACATGGGTTGCTCTACTTTCTCTGAGTACACTGTACTGCCGGAAATCTCACTGGCGAAAGTCAGCAAAGAAGCGCCGCTGGAAGAGATCTGCCTGCTGGGCTGCGGTGTGACCACCGGTATGGGCGCCGTGATGAACACCGCCAAAGTAGAAGAAGGCGCCACTGTTGCGATCTTCGGTATGGGCGGTATTGGTCTGTCAGCGGTCATTGGTGCAACGATGGCGAAAGCCAGCCGTATCATTGCCATCGATATCAATGACAGCAAGTTTGATCTGGCACGTCAGCTGGGTGCGAC
The DNA here is from genome assembly GCF_015209595.1 of Pontibacterium sinense. Classification (GTDB taxonomy): domain Bacteria; phylum Pseudomonadota; class Gammaproteobacteria; order Pseudomonadales; family Balneatricaceae; genus Pontibacterium; species Pontibacterium sinense. Next base: position 66,042 of record NZ_JADEYS010000021.1, read on the forward strand.
CGATTGCATCAACCCGAAAGAATACGACAAGCCGATTCAGGAAGTGATCGTTGAACTGACCGACGGTGGTGTGGACTACAGCTTCGAATGTATCGGTAATGTCGATGTGATGCGTTCCGCACTGGAGTGCTGCCATAAAGGTTGGGGCGAGTCCGTGATTATTGGTGTGGCTGGTGCTGGTCAGGAGATCTCTACCCGTCCGTTCCAGCTGGTGACCGGTCGTGTATGGCGCGGTACCGCTTTTGGTGGCGTGAAGGGTCGCTCCGAGCTGCCTGAGATTGTTGAACGTTACATGGCGGGTGAGTTCAAGCTGAACGACTTCATCACCCACACGATGGGTCTGGATGCGATCAATGAAGCCTTTGACCTGATGCATGAAGGCAAAAGTATTCGCAGTGTGATCCACTTCGACAAATAATTGAGCGCGCGGCCTCTGCGGAGGCCGCATGGAGTGCCTTATGCATGTTGAAAATCTGAGTCAGAACCGTAGCTTCGGTGGCTGGCACAAGCAGTACAAGCATCAGTCGGCCAGCCTCAATTGCGAAATGCGTTTCGCGATATTCCTGCCGCCGCAAACGGCGCGCGGTGAGAAAGTGCCGGTCATGTACTGGCTGTCGGGTCTGACCTGCAGCGACGAAAATTTTATGCAGAAAGCCGGTGCCCAACGCGTGGCGGCAGAGCTGGGTATTGCGATTGTTGCACCGGATACCAGTCCACGTGGCGACGCGGTGGCTGACGAAGCGGAACGTTACGATCTGGGCAAAGGCGCAGGCTTCTACGTCAATGCGACGCAGGAACCCTGGTCGCAGCACTACCGCATGTATGATTATGTGGTGAACGAACTGCCTGCACTGGTCGAAGAACTGTTTCCGGTGACCGATCAACGCGTCATCTCCGGTCATTCGATGGGCGGACACGGCGCATTGACGATTGCGCTGAAAAACCCCAACCGTTACCGCTCCGTATCGGCGTTCAGCCCAATCTGTAATCCGGTGAATTGCCAGTGGGGACAGGATGCGTTCCGCGCCTATCTGGGTGAGGATCAGGCCGCTTGGCAGCAGCACGATGCCAGTGTGTTGATGCAGCAAGCGACTGAAGCGCAGTACCTGCCAACCCTGGTGGATCAGGGTGAAGGGGATGACTTCCTTAACTCGCAGTTGCGTCCGGAAACACTGCAAGCGGCGGCTAAGGCCAGCACGTATCCGTTGGAGCTGCGTCGTCATGAAGGGTATGACCACAGTTACTACTTCATCGCCAGCTTTATCGAATCCCACCTGCGTTTTCATGCGCAGAACTTGGGGTTGCTCAGTTCGATCTGATTGACACCCACGCCCAAACACGGCGGGACTCATCCTGCCGTGTTTGTATCCTCTTCGCTCAGATACCCCCGCCTTCATGCAGTGACTCGATTGAGTGGGCCTCCATCCTGTCACCGTTGCTCCCTTAAGGCTGTCTTAACCCGCTCTTTACCGGCACTCAGGTACAACATCAGCATCTCAAACTGAAAGTATGGAACAGGTGCATGGTGAACCCCCGTTTATCCCGTATCACTCTGGTGACGTTAATGGTGTTGGCTTTAAGTGCCTGCAGCGGACTGACGTCCCACCCCGACCGGGTTAACCGTCATGCGCAAACAGTGGCATTACCGACAAGCTGGCAGGAAACCTTGCCGCAGAACCCGGTGCTGCTCAGTGATCAGTTGCTGGATCTGATAGACAACCCACAGTTGACCCGGTTAGTGCAGCAGACGTTGGCGGCGAACTACGATCTGCGTCAAACCGCGTTACGTTTGCGTGAACAGCAGTTGTTGGCGCGTCAGACGGATGCAGCGCGCAAGCCGGAGCTGAACCTGAATCTCAACTCGCAACGGGTTAAAGATTCCATAATTACGAACACACAGACCTTATCACTGGATCTGAGCTGGGAGGTAGATGTCTGGGGCCGCCTGGCTGATCAGAGTCGGGCGGCAGAGGCGACGACACAGGCCCGGGTGCTGGATTATCAAGCTGCGAGGAACTCTCTGGCGGCGCGCACGATTCAGCGCTGGATTGATATCAGTCTGCGTGAGCAGGTTATTCGAGCCGAACAACAATGGCTTCAGAGTTTGCAAAGTACCGAGGAGGTCATTACCGAGCGTTACCGCAGTGGTTTGAGTGGCAGCAATGGGTTGGCCGATTTGGAAGCAGCGCGGACGGCAACGGCCCGTATTCGCGCCAGTCTGGCTGCGCGGGAGCAGGTTCAACGTAATGCCTATCGCCAGTTAGCGGCTCTGCAGGGGATTGCTGGTCAAATCGATCTTCCGAACCCTCAGCTACGCCCTGATATTGAGAATCCGCCCCTGCGTTTACCGGCGGAGATGATCGCTCACCGTCCGGATCTGCAGTCTGCGTATCAACAGATTCTGGCGGCAGATGCGCAGGCGGCGGTGGCACAGAAGCAACTGCTCCCCAGTTTCAGTCTCAGTGCGAGCCTGAGCCAGACCCGCCCGGATCTGAATGATTTGCTGTCCGGGTCCAATGCATGGAGTCTGCTCGGACGCTTAACCGCGCCGTTGTTTAACGCCGGTCGACTGAAAGCCGGTGCTGAGATCGCCGGATTGCAGGCTGAGCGTAGCTACCTCGCATACCAGCAAACCTTATTGAATGCCCTGAACGAAGTGGAAGCATCATTGGGGCAAGAAGCTGCGCTGGCACAGCAGCAACTGCACCTGAAGGCCGCCCTGCAACACTCAGAGGCCAGTCTGGCTCATTATCAGGCCCGTTACCGCGACGGCCTGAACACCATTCTTGATCTGCTGAATGCCAAGCAAAGTGCCTTTGACGCCCGTATTCAGTTACTGCAAACACAACAAGCCCGTCTGACCAATCGTATTACGTTGGGTCTGGCACTGGGCATGGGAGTCTAAGCTCGATGAAACTGAATAAACGCTGGCAACCGATCCTGCTGACCACCTTGGCGCTGGCAATGATTCCGGCCGCTCTGACCTATACCGACTATGCGATCAGCAATCAGGCTCAGCCGGAAAAGCTGCCAGAAAAAATCATCGCACCACGTGTCACTGTGTTACCGATCTCGACCGGCAGTTATAACAGTGTGATGCAGGCCTTTGGCGAAGTGCGCGCAGTAGATGAGATCAGTCTCAGCAGTCAGCTGACCGGTCGGGTGGTGTGGCGTAACGCCAAATTCGCAGTGGGTGGGCGGATTAATAAGGGTGAGGTGCTGATTCGCATCGATGATACCGATTTCCAGACCGCGTTGGCGAATGCTAAGCAAGCAGAGGCAGAAGCCGCATTGGCCTTACAGCAGGAGAAGCGCCAGCGTGATCAGGCCGCACGTGACTGGCAGCGTTCGGGGATCAAGGAAAAACCCGGTGCACTGGTGCTGCGCGAACCGCAACTGAAGGTGGCGAAGTCACGTTTTCAGGCGGCTAAAGCGGCGGTTGTGCAAGCGAAGCGTGATCTGGCGCTAACTCAGCTAAAAGCGCCCTTTTCGGCGGTCATTGTCCAGCGCAGTGCAGCATTGGGCAGTTATGTGGAGTCTGGCACGGTGGTGGCGACCCTGAGGGCCAGCGATCAGGCTGAAGTTGCGTTGTCGCTGGCCGCCAATCAGTGGCAGCAGCTTCCTGATGATCCAGTGGGCTTGGAGGTGGTTTTGCAGAGCCGGGACCAGCACGGCGTGCAGTGGCAGGGGAACGTGCAGCGCTTGTCTGCAACCATTGATGCAAATACCCGACAGCGCAGTTTGATTGTGACGGTGGATAAACCGCTGGATCAGGCGACGCCGCTCTTGTTTGGGAGTTTTGTTCGTGCACAGATTCATGGCGAAAACGTGTCTGATCTGTTTGCTTTGCCAGCATCGGCGCTGACCGCGGATGGCTATATATGGCATGTCATCGATCAGCAGCTGCAACGGGTGCGAAGAGCACCGCTGTTCTCTAGCGAAGGGCAGATCTTTGTGCCTCAGGGAGAATTGCCGGATAGCATCGAGCTAGTGCGTAAGCCGATGTCCGGTTATCTGCCGGATATGCGGGTGCAGCCTCATGTGATGGGAGGTGTGCGGTGAGCACGAAATCTTCGACTGACACCTATCAAACGGCACCGGAGCAGAAAGGCTGGGTGGCTTGGTTTGCGGGTAATCCCGTGGCGGCCAATCTGTTGATGGCACTGATTCTGGTCGCCGGTGTGATGACTGCCCTGAATCTGCGTGTTGAGGCGTTTCCTCCGTTGCCGCCGAACAGTGTCAGCGTGAATGTGATCTATAGCAGTGGTTCGGCTAAATCCTCGGAAGAGGGTGTAACCATCAAGATCGAAGAAGCGCTGCAAGGTGTACCGGGTATTAAAAAGATCTCCAGCACGTCGGATGGCAGTGGCAGTTATGTCACGGTTGAACGTACTAGTGGCTACGATCTGAATAAGCTGTACCGAGATGTGAAGAACCGGGTGGATGGCATCGCCACCTTGCCGGAAAAGGCTGAAAAACCGGTAATCAGCCGTGAGATCTATCTGGAAGATGCGGTCAGCATTCACCTCTACGGTGATGCTGATCAGGATGCATTGCAGGATACCGCACGGAACTTGCGAGACCAGCTACTGGCGAACAAAGCCATTGAAAGGATTAACACCAACGGACGTCAGACGCCGGAAATCACGATTCAGGTTGATGAACAACAGTTGCAGGCGTTGGGGCTGACCTCAAGTGATATCGCGCAGCGTGTCGGGGCGTCATCGTTGACGGAAGCGGGCGGTGAGCTATTCAGCAAAGACGGCAGCCTGGTGGTTAAAGCGGACCAGCAACGCTACCGCTTGCGCGAGTTTGAAGCCATCCTGATCAAGGAGACCACGGATGGTCAGCGTCTGACGTTGGGCGATGTGGCGCGGGTTAGAGATGGGTACGAACAATCGGCGGTGATGTCACGTTTTAACGGCGAGCGGGCGATCTGGCTGGATGTGAAAATGTACAACACCTCTGACATCATGCAGATCTCGGAGCAAGTGCAGAAGGAGGTGGCCGCGTTCCGCAGCCGTTTGCCGGATAACATCAAAGTTGAAGTCTGGAACGATCAGAGTCATTACATCGCTAACCGCCTGACCTTGCTGTTGGACAACAGCCTGATGGGGATTTTGCTGGTCATGTTTCTGTTGGCGCTGTTCCTGAATGTGCGGGTGGCCTTCTGGGTCGGCGCGGGTTTACCGGTAATCTTTGCCGGTGCGATGCTGTTGATGGGACCGAACTTTTCCAACCTGAGCCTCAATGAGCTGACCACTTTCGGCTTTATCATTGCCCTCGGTATTGTGGTGGATGACGCTGTTGTCGTGGGGGAAAGCATCTACAGCGAGCGGGAGAAGCGCGGAGCGACTTTGCACTCGACGATCCGCGGCGCGCAGCGTGTCACCGTGCCTACCGTGTTTGGTGTGCTGACCACCGTCGTGGCGTTTATGGCGCTGGTACTGGTGGAAGGTGAGATGGGCAAGATTTTCAGTTTTTTCGCCTATGCCGCAGCGTTTTGTCTGATCTTCTCGTTGATCGAATCCAAGTTGATTTTACCCGCGCATCTGGCGCATTTAAAAATGGACTCTGGTCTGAGCCGTAATCCGATCTCGGCAGGGTGGGGGTGGTTGCAGGGTAAGGTTCACAGTGGCCTGAGTTACTTCACCCGCAAGCTCTACCGACCATTCATCCACCGGATGCTTAAGCTGCGTTACGCCACGGTTATCATAGCCATTGCCCTCTTTATTGTGGTGATTGGGATGGTGCCATCGGGAAAAATTAGAGCAGTCTTTTTCCCGGATATTCCAAGTAACTTCATCATGGTTGAGATGACGCTGGAGGATCAGGCGGGGTATGGATTGGTACAGGCGCAGGCGATCGAAGTTGAAGCGATTGCTGCGCGGGTGAATGAAGCGTTACAGGCCGAATACCAGTTACAGCAGCCACCGATTCCACAGTTGATGACGTTAACCACTGAAACCGGTGCGACCATTATTGCAGGTTTGTCGCCACGAGATGCCCGTCCGTTTGGGACTCAGGCCGTGGCGGATCGCTGGCAGGAACAGATCGGTCCACTGGAAGGGGTACTGAAACTGAAATTTATCACCTCCTGGGAAGGTGAAGCGGATATCAGTATCGAGCTGCGGGCACAGGATGCAGAAACGTTGAAAGCGGCGGGCAAGCAAGTGCGTGAAGCCTTGGCGCAGTACAGCGGTGTCTCTGGCATTCAGAACAGTATGAAAGCCGGACAGGCGCAGATCGATCTGCAACTGCGACCGGAAGGTCAGGCGATGGGTTTGACGACTGCGATGCTTGCTCAGCAGATTCAGCAGGCGTATCAGGGCTACGAAGTGCAGCGAATCCAACGTGGCCGCGACGAAGTGAAAGTCAAAGTGCGCTATCCGGATGAACAGCGCCAGCGTATCGATGACCTGAACAATGCCCGTATCCGTACAGCGGATGGTCGCGTCGTACCTTTGAGCACGGTGGCTGAACTCAGCTCCCGTTATGTCGCCACGGAGATCGAACGTATTGATCGCGGTCGGGTGGCGGTGATTACCGCAGATCTGGATAAATCTGTGGCGTCTCCGGGTGAGATTCTGGCTTCACTGGATGCGGAGCTGTTTGGTCAGCTGGAACTTGATTACCGTGATCTGACCATACACTTGGGTGGGGAGGCACAAGAGGAAGCGGAGACGACTAACTCGCTCAAAGGAGCGTTCATCGTTGCATTAATTGCGATTTACACACTGTTGGCGATCCCCCTGAAATCCTATGTACAACCGTTGCTGATCATGACCGCTATTCCGTTTGGCATCATCGGAGCCTTGCTCGGTCATTGGTTACACGGCGTACCACTGAGTATCCTGTCGATGTTTGGCATCCTGGCATTGTCCGGCGTGGTGGTGAATGACAGTTTGTTGCTGATCAGTCGCTACAATGAGAGCAGAGCGGATGGCCGTCCGGTAAAGTTGGCGCTGGTGGATGCGGGCTGTAACCGGATGCGAGCCATTATTCTGACCTCAGTGACCACCTATGCGGGGCTGGTGCCATTGATCTGGGAGACGGCAGAGAACGCCCAGTTCCTGATTCCTGCGGCGATTGCTATGGGATACGGTATCCTGTTTGCCACGTTGATCACACTGGTGTTGATTCCCGTGTTGTTGCTGATCAGTGAAGATCTGAACATTGCCCGCTGGTGGCGCCAACGCGCGGCGACCAAAACCCATGCCCTGACGATGGAAACCGTTGAATGAGTGCCTTTTTCCTATGAGTTTCAATGCCATGAATGTATTGCTGGTTGAAGATGACCGTGATCTGGCAGCCTCGGTGGCTGACTATCTGGCGTTGGAGGAGATCGATGTAGATCATGCCTATAACGGTCAGGCGGGTCTGACGTTAGCCTGCTCCGGTCACTACGATGTACTGTTGCTGGATCTGATGTTGCCACGTATGGACGGACTGACATTGTGTGAAAAACTGCGTGAACAGGGGATCGATACCCCCGTTCTGATGCTGACGGCACGCGATACGTTGGATGATAAAGTGGCTGGTTTTCGCGCAGGTACCGATGATTATTTAGTTAAGCCCTTCGCGTTGGAGGAGTTGATTGTACGTATTCAGGCACTGGCAAAGCGGCGCAGTGGGCAGGTTCGAAAACTGCAGGTAGCCGATCTGATTCTTGACCTGAGCGCGCGTCAGGCTGAACGTGCGGGGCAAACGCTGAAGCTGACCCCCAGTGGCTGGACACTGCTAGAGACCTTGATGCGGTCGAGCCCGTCAGTACTCAGTAAACGGGAACTGGAACAAGCGCTCTGGCCTGATGATGCGCCGGATAGCAATGCGTTGAAAGTACACCTCTACCACCTTCGTCAACAGGTGGACAAACCGTTTGATCAGGCGCTGATCCATACGTTGCCGGGGCAAGGTTTTGTCCTCAAGGCGAAGGGGTGAGTCGTGCTGAAAATGTTTAAATCCAGTGGGCGTACCATGCGCCGCGAGCTGAGCAATTACTTTCTCGGTCTGGCCTTGTTAACCGCATTGGGTTTTATCATGGCACTGATCGAGTATTTCGAAAGTGGTCTGGATAACGCATCGCGGCTAGGTCTAATGATGGAGGTACGCGCTTTTGACGCCGAGTATGCCAGCAATCCAAATGCAGCGTTACCCAACAGTTACAGCACCCATTTCTATCTGGATTCCTGGGATACTGCACCGGAGTTCTATAAGCAGGTAATTCCTTTTGATGAGTTGCAATTGAACGAACTTGAAGATGTGGAATGGGCGCCACATGGTGAAGAAGAATGGGAAGATTCGCGATATCTGATCATCTATTGGCACAAGTTGCACGATGGCCGTGATCTTTATGTGGTGGCTGACTACGATTCGAATCTGATGAGCGACGAGGAGAAGGAGGAATTTGATACCCAGTTCACCCGGGTATTTTATCTGAGCGGGGGTTACTTGTTCCTGATGTTACTGGTGGTTTGGTTCTATAACCGCAGGGTCAGCCGCCACACCCAGAAACTTGCTGATTGGGCTGAAGCCCTGACGTTGGAAACCATCAGCCAAGCTCGCCCGGACTTTCGTTATGTTGAACTCAATCGCATTGCGGAACAGCTGCAGGCGGCTTTCGAACGGATAGCCTCACTGCTGGAGCGCGAACATCAGTTTTTACGTCACGCCAGTCATGAGCTGCGTACACCGATCGCGGTGATCCGTGCCAACATGGAACTGCTCGACAAAATGGGTGTTCCTGAGGCGCTGAATCGTCCGGTTGAGCGAGTACGCCGGGCTAACCATGCGATGTTGCAGCTGACTGAAACTTTGCTCTGGTTGAGCCGGGAGAATGAAACCGCACCCAATTTAAGCGATGTACAGATCAATAGCCTGCTCGACGAGCTGACAGATGAATTGGGTTATCTTCTTCAGGATAAATCTGTTGAGATACTGCGCCACTACGCAGCCGATTTACCGGTACAGCGGTTACCTGAAATACCGTTGCGGATTGTGCTAAGTAACCTGCTGCGCAATGCCTTTCAATATACGGATGAAGGCGATGTGCTGTTGGATCTTAATGGGGATCGACTGGTGATCGAAAACCGTGAACATGGTGAACTGAATATCGATTCAGATCAGAGTTTTGGCTTGGGACTGATGCTGGTGAAACGAATTTGTGATCGCTTGGGCTGGTCGCTGGAATTGCAGTTTCAGGAGCAGGGCGTGCGCGCTGAGCTGCAGCTGCCAAAATAAAGTGTGTTGCCTCACTTGTGAGCCGGGGAAAAGAATCTGCGAGGGTGCTGTGCTTTGAGGGAAGCCTGAGATAGGGCGCCCCTCGCAGATAAAGCAGGTTAAGTGCTCAGAACCGGTAGGTCACACCCATAAAGCCGGAAATCGCGCCATCCTCATCCACAATCGGACTGTTGGTCACTTCATCGCCGTACCACTCTGCACCAACGCCGCCCATCAATGTCCATTGCTGGCTCAATGGATATTCCGCCATGACTTCAACACCGTAACGCCATCCTGCATCAGCGTTATATTGTGCACGTCCCGCATTGGCCTGTTTCGCAGATACGCCATAGTAGTGGTTCACCAGATCATCACTCATCCAGCTGGCATAGACACTGGTCATAAGTAGGGTTTGATCAAACTCCAGCGGTACGGACCAATTCAGGCTAAGCTCGGTGCCCTCGTGTTCGTTGCTGACGTCCTGTGCGATGCTGGCGCCCAGCAAACCGAAATCGGTAACTAGTTCTCCGCTCAGTTTGAGATTGATACCACTGTCGACATCACCCATATCTTTCAAGGCGCGGCTATCAGTGCGTTCGCCGTCTAGTTCATCTCCCGTAACGGAGATCACCAGACTGTAATCTTCCTCGTCAGCGATCAGGTAACCAGCTTCCATTCCTTCAAAGAAAAAGTTTCCGTAACTTAGTTCAATCAGGGGCAGTGCGTCTGTCTGATTGTCGATACCTTTGTAGATCGATTGGTGAAAACCGACGCCTAAACCGAGGCCTATTTCCAGTTCGCTGTTGTCAGCTAACGCAGGGAGCGTTACGACAGACAAACTTGTTGCCAGCGTACTGGCACTCAGAGTATTGATTCTCATGGGATTTAAAATGTCCTGTTGTATGTGATAACAGGAGCCTAACTTGGGCAGGGTAAACGGAGGGTTAAGGCAGTTAAAGCGTTTGACTGCGGGATGGAACCTTAGCGGATACGGAGCGTATCAATCATCCTCAGCGTTTTAACCCCACTACAATTAAGTATATACTTTGCATCTTTTGAACGGTCATCTCGGGCGTATATGTAACCTCCCGGGTGACTCTGTTGTCGTTCAGGTTGCAGACCGCAGTGTGATAATAAGAATAGCCAGATGCACAAATTAGAATGGGACGCGGGGATGAGTGTGGGTGTCGATGCGATCGACAATGACCACAAAATGCTTCTCTCCTTGATCAACGAAATTTCGGATGCGATTGAGCACAATAAAGCGACATCCGTGATTGAAGATGTCTTTGAACGGCTCGAAGTCTACGTTGTTGAGCATTTCAGCCGTGAAGAAGCGTTGATGCGGCAATGTGGTTATGAAGACCTCAAGGCGCATATCCGACAGCACCGAAAGTTCATCGATAAAGTACCGGAACTGAAACGGGAGTTGCTGAATGCGGATACCACGGAGGTGGCTGCCGAGATCAACCTGTTCCTGTTTGACTGGCTGATGAATCATATCGTGGGAGAGGATATGTGCTTTGCGCAGCTCGCTCACGATCAGGGACTAAGTACCCGCAATCACCGTAAGCCGTCCTGCCTGCGCCGCCTGACCGCTTGGTTAGGTAGCAAGCTGACGCTCGGGCGTCGAATTTTCCTGACCGCTCTTATCCCCATTATTGGTGTCAGCCTGCTGAGTGTGTTGGTTTTATGGATCAGTATTCAGCGTGTTTACCATGTGCAGCAATTGGTCAGTGTGACTCAGGTGGTGCATGAGATTAATGATCTGAGCCACAACCTTCAGGCCGAACGTGGCCTCAGTACCGGGGTGATCAGCACCGGATATCGTCAGTTTCAGCAAGAGTTACTCAATCAGCGTGCCTTGACGGATCTTGCGGTGGATACGTTTGTTCAGCGGCTTAAGCAATTGCCCGAAATTGACCCACTGCTGTCGACGCAGATTCAGATGACTACCGCGAAACTGGATGAATTAGCGGCGCTGCGCAGTCAGATTGACCTACAGTCTTTGAATGCCACTCAGGCGTTGGGTTATTACACCACGCTGATTGATTCGTTACAGAAAATTCCTGAAGGGACGTTGCAGTTGGAGATGGGGTCGGAACTGGTCAACTCCATGACCGCTTATACTGCGTTACTGCATATGAAGGAATCCGCTGGGCGGCAACGAGCCATTGGGACGCAGGCGATCGCAGAGGGGCAGTTTTCGCCAGGTTTGTACCAGCTCTATGCCAGTCTGATTGGGGAGCAACGCAGCTTTCTAAAGGTCTTCCGGCAGTTCACAAATCAGGAACAACAACAAGAATGGGCCTCATTGATCGAGGGGCCTGCCGCTATTCGTGCACAGGGATTTGAAAGTTTGATCAACCGCTCGATGCAGGATGATCGGTTGCCCCAGCTGGACGGACAATTGTGGTTTGCTGTGACCTCTGCACGTATCGATGAACTGAAACAATTGGCTGACGAGTTGGGCCGGGTGATTGATCGCCGTGCGACGCAGAAAGTGAATGACCTGAAGGGCGGGCTTTATATTACGACCGCCGTACTTGCCGTGATTCTCGGCCTGACGATTTTGCTGTCCTGGTTACTGAATCGCAGTGTGATCGAACCCGTACAACGCATGACCCGAGCGATGACTGGTCTGGCGAAAGGTGGGCGTGATCTGCGCTTTACCGAACATTTTGCCCAGGATGAGCTTGGCCGGATGGCGTTAGCGTATGAACAGTGTCGCCGCAGTTTGTTGCGGGCTGATATCTCATCGGCGGTGAGCAATCACCGCCAGAATATCGAGCTCCAGGCGCGTATTCGGGAGAAAGAACGTTTCCGTATGCTAGCCTCCACCGATCCGTTGACAGGTGCACTTAATCGCAGGAAATTCAACGAATTGGCGGACAACGAAGTCGAGCGCGCGCAGCGCTATGGTCGCCCGCTGTCCGTCATGATGCTGGATCTGGACTACTTTAAGCGTGTGAACGATACGTTCGGTCATGCTGCTGGCGATGATGTACTGCGTGCTTTCTATTCCACGTGTTTTGGGCGGGTGCGTAGTACCGATATTATTTCCCGTCTTGGCGGAGAGGAATTTGCCATATTGATGCCGGAAACTGATATACGGCAGGCATTTGAGCTGGCGAGCCATATCCGGGAGGCGATCAGCCGGTTAGTGGTTGAGTTATCGGGGCAGGACAAAGTGAGCACTTTGACTGTGAGTATTGGTGTCACCGCATGGAATGAAACACATGCAAATTCCATTAGCGATATGTTGGAGCAGGCGGATCAGGCTCTTTATTTTGCGAAGGAATCTGGCCGTAACCGCGTGGTGTGTTTTGACGATGGCTGTCATCACGAAACCTCCAGAATAAGAGCGCTGGACGCGTGAAGCTCAAGAGATCTGCACTGATTTATGCTTAGAACATTATGTGATACATTAATTTATGTATTTTGGAATTAATTGTATCGTAATTGATTTTTGTCATTAACAACCCTCGATGTCGTTACCTATTATTAAGGTAGACTCAAAGATCCCGGTCGGGTCCGGATCAGAGTTCGCATTCCGCATATGAAATAGCTCACGCTATATGCAACTGAGGGTACATACTGATGACTACTGAGCCAAACTCAGCCAGTGCAGGAAGCAACGAAGATCCATTGACGGACTTTTCCAATTGCCATGTGGGCATTATCAAAAACTTCGAACGTCTGCGGACGCTGTCGTTAACTGAAATCGAAAGTCCTGTTCAGGACGATGTCAAAGCTTCAGCGAAAAAACTCTATGCGTTCTTCCGCGATGTGGTACTTGAACACCACAGTGAAGAGGAGCAGGAACTGTTTGCTGAAGTAAAAGATTCCGCCCGCAAAGGTGGTGACGATGCAGCAAAAGCGTTGGGTATGATCGATCAGCTGGTGCGTGAGCACCGTTCACTGGAAGCGCAGTGGAAAGCGATTGAAAGTGATATCAAACAGCTTTCTAAAGGCAAACTAGCGTCTCTGGATCAGGAAGCGGCGGGTAAACTGGCCGATGACTATCTGGCCCATGCAAATTTTGAAGAACAGGAGTTTTTACCACTCTCTGCGAAATTGCTGGGTGAGCGAGGCTTGTCTTCCCTGGGGTTGTCGTTACATATGCGTCATACCCATGTCAGCATCCCTAATTACATCTGATCACTGTTATTATTGAAGCTTGTTGCTGAAACGTCCCAGCGGCTTTAGCCGCTGGCGTTCATCTGCTGCAGGATGATGTTCTGAAAATCGCGGATCGATTTTTCCTGATGCCTTGCGGTCGCACCGACTGAAAACAGGGGGGACTCCAGTGATTTTTGCTGTTGTTCGCAGACGTAAATATCTTCTGCCATAAAGTCACCGCTCATCATGGGATCATCCGATCCGATACCCTCTTTGTACTTTCCACTCCATGTAGACTGTTGGCTGTAGCTTTTACCGGTCTGCCAGAGATAGGCCCAATCAGACACCGCTTTGATTCGCGTACGCGTAATCACTCGGGTGCGATTGGGTGCCAACGGAATCACATGGAAGACAGACCATGAGTCTTCGGTGGCAGCAATGCCCAGGTTGGGAAACAGCATCGGTACATATGCCCCCACAGGTTGATCGTCAGTAAAATGATCAATGGGTGGAAGCGGGCTTTTATCCTTCAGATTTTTTGCATAATCATCCTGTAGAGGCTCATAAAAGGTGAAGTGCGGGCCTATAAAACCGGTTTTCTGCTTCTGGTGATCGTACATATTGAGTGTGGCTGAATGCAGGTGTGCCAAGTGATAGCCGTCGATGTAGTTTTCCGCGATCAGCTTCCAGTTGGCGTGGATCTCATGATCGGTCGCCGCTTCCGGGTATTCCACCAATGCTTCCGGTCGGTGTGGACCGATATAGTTATCCACACCCTGCAACCACTGTTTGAGTGGTTCCGCGTCGGGCATTGGGTGCACCCAAATCATCCCCAGCCAGATATCCACCTGCGCTTTATGTAGTCCCAGTGACTTCTTATCCAGGTCGGGAAATTCCGTTTTTTGCTGAGGCACGGCGATCAGATCCCCTTCGAGCGAGTAGCTCCAGTCATGGTAGGGGCAGGTGATCGCTTTTCCGGCTTTACCGCAGGTTCGCAGCAACTGGGTGCCGCGATGCCGGCACATATTATGGAAAGCGCGCAGCTGGCCATCGGGACCTTTTAATACGATCAAGCTGTACCGTCCGGCCTGAACAGTGATGAAATCACCGGGTTCAGGCAGATCTTCAACCAATCCGGCAAACTGCCAGTTTTTCTCAAACAGCGTGGCCTGTTCTTGCTTGAACCATTCCTCTGAGGTGTAGGCTGCTTTGGGTAGATGGATCACTTGATCGGTGCTCACATGACTGGCAGGCATTATGGTTCTCCTGTTGCAATAAGGGACGAGGTTTTCGAAGGGTTCTGATCTACTTGCCTCGTATTTGCCTTGATTGTGGTGCTATTAAGCCCGGATCAACCCGGTCAGTGAGGTGCCATTGTTAAAGTGTGCGAGATTGGGGAATAGGGCATTTAGCTGCTTTCTCTGCACGCCAAACCAGTGTGCCAGTTCTGCATAGAGCTGGTCAGTGCTGGTGGTTGGAATCAACACGCCATCGCCTGCGTTAAGAGGGTTGTTATCGAGCGATAGCGATGGATACTCACCGAAAATCTGGCCACCTTGAATGTCACCGCCCATCACCAGCGTATTGCCGCCCCAACCATGGTCTGTGCCATTCCCGTTGGAGGTCAGTGTGCGACCGAAATCAGAGCCAGTGAAGGTAATCACCTGATCGGTCAGGCCCATGGAGTTGAGTGCATGTTGGAACTCACCCAATGCTTTACTCAGTACGCGCAGCATCTCGGCGTGATTGTTGAGCAGTTCGTCGTGGTGATCCCAGCCTATGTAACGCAGAAAGAACGTCTGCTGCGGCGTGTTCAGTGCATCGGCCGCCTGGATACTTTGTGCGACTTGCCGCAATTGCTGAGAGAGCGGGCTATCAGAGAATGATCCCGGCACCCGTACATTGTGGGTAGCGCTGCGGAATACCTCATGTTGGGCCTGCGCTTCTCGGGTCAGGGCCAGGTAACTCTGCTTGAACGGATCGTTTTGATAATCGGCGGTGAGCAGGTCTTCGAAGCTATCCAGAAGTTCGCGATTGAGAGGTGTTTTCTGTTCGTTAACGATCAGTCCGACACTGCCTTTATCGGTAATGGAGTAATGGGAGGATTGCGCACCGTTTTGCATGATGTTGCTACCTGCCAGCGAGATGTTCATGGGGATTTCGCTGACCGGTCGGTTGGGCTGCAGGGCATCAGCAAAATAGCCGAACCAACCGGAGTTGATGCGCTGATGCGGACGGCTGGTCTGCCAATGTCGAAACTGGTCCGCGTGTGACAGCAGGCCCAACGGGATCTGTGCGCTGCCGTTTTGCATTGCGGCTTGGCTGACCGGTGTGATCATAGGCGCGATGTTGGCAACAAACGCCAGCTGCTTCTGTGCAAACAGCGCCTGCACTTCCGGCATGCTGTTGTGTAATCCAAAGGTGCGGCCTTGCTTGTCTGTGAAGCCGGAAAGTGGCAATAAACTTTGCTGACTCAGCGCCAGATTACTGCGGCTCTGCTGGTACTCCCGGTAGTGTGGGGCGCTGGTGGGCACCAGCATATTGAAGCTGTCGTTGCCACCGTCGAGCATAATGAACACCAGCGCTTTTTTTTGCGGGCGCAGATTGAGTGCTATCGATTGAGGACGGGGTGAGGGGGCGGCGAACGAAGGAGCCACACCGGACAGCGCCAACCCTGCGGTAACGCTCGCACCAGCTTTGATTAGCTCGCGACGGGTGATTTGAGTTTTCATGGTCAGGCCTCCTGCACGGTGAATTCAGGTGAGATTGCCAACATAAACGCAACCGTCTGTACTACCCAGATCGGGGTGTCTTTGTAACGCTCAAAGGCAGCTTTAATGCGCGGTTTGATCGCCAGATCGGTCTGACCGGTGAGGCGCAGGCTCATATGATCGATCAATTCGTCGTGTTTACCGGCAGAAGCCAGTTGCAGCTCGTGGCTGAAGTCCAGGTGGATACGGTCACGGCTGGTTTTTTGTAGGCGATCAGGATCCAGCTCGGGTACGTTCAGGATGCCCGGTGTGGCGTTGATCTGAGTGCTGACTGCCGGGTAGCCGTCGCCAAAAAACCAGTAATACATAAAATTCACGTAAGCGATGGCGGTGGCGGAGGTGAGTAGTTCAAACTCAGGCGCAACCAGGTCTCGACGTTCCAATGGACCGTGCGGTACAAAGTCCGGTTTGTAGAAGTTGAACACTGTCGGAGAGGAGAGAGGGTGTTGTTGCAGCATCTCCTGAATATCATCGCCGATTAGCCATAAACGTCCCGATTTATTACTGGCGCTAAATCCACGCAGTAGCTGTGTGACTCTTAACAATGGGGATTTCAGCTTCTGGGATTGGACTGTTTGCCTTCCTTCATGCCGTGCGGCTGAAAACTCAACGTGAGAGACGGGGTTTCGTAGTGGATAGGTCAGCACTTCGCGCACGACCGCTTTGAGATTTCCGCGCCGTCCGAATTTTGCGGCCACTGCACGTACGTATGCTGCCGATGGATTGGACGTCACGAGCTGGTTTATCAGATGACGGGCAATAAACGGAGCCGTATTGGGGTGACTGACCAGCGCCTCGATTGTTGCTCTGATCTCTTGTTTACCTGACTGCTTGCCGGGCAGCTGGATATGGCCATTGAGCAGGCGTTTGGGGCCACGGTCGTGGTAATCCTCGTCAATTACCATCGGTTTGGTCATGTTTACGAACGGCACGGTCTTGTAGGTTTTATCGATGCCATCTTCAAAACCGACTTTGTAGCCGTTGTAGCTGCTGCTCCAGAAACTGGTTGGCCACTCGTATTGGTAGCTGTGTGCTTTAAGTCCGGTAAATACCCGCGCTAACTCTTTAATGTCGGTGTTGTCATAGGTCGGAATCGCGTTGCCCTGGCGGTCTGTTTTACGACGACCGTCCGGGTTTAACTCATACAGCCCGATACTAAACAGCTGCATCACTTCACGGGCGTAGTTCTCATCCGGGTGAATATGCTGCGCAGGGTCTACTTTGCGGTTGTTCATATGCGACAGGTACACGCCCATGCACGGGTGCAGTGAGACATCGTGAAGCAGGTCGGCATAGTCTCCGAAGGCGTGGTTGTAGAGCAGGTCGTAGTAACTGCCCATGCCTACCGCGTCCAGTTCCAGTGAGGAGTTATCCGATATCACCAGAATTTCACTCAGGGCTTGTGCGACCCGTTGGCGCAGCAGGTCGGAATGGCTGCTCAGCGTATGATCCCACCATGCCATATGGAAATACCATTTGTACGCCAGAGCGGGGTTGTTGCCCTCACCGTTAATGGCGCTTTCACCATGTGCCGATTTAAGACGTGTGCGGAAGTGTTGCCAGATGGAGCGCGTCGCGGCTTCGAAGGTGTTGTTACTTTTCACCCGGCTATCAAGTTGTTGCTCCAGCCAGGGTTCTATTCCAGTGTCCGCGACCTGTTTCAGGGTGGCGTGGTTGACCCCCAGCGTCGCTTGCATTAGAAAACGGCTGGTACGATTCAAGTTGTCCATGATAGATACCTGTAAGGGTTAGTGGCTCACAGTGGGCGGTGTTTTTTCCGGGGTCGGGTCGGGTTGCCAGCCCGGCGGCCGAAGCAGATAGCTGAAAAATTCCGAGCCCGTGCGGGCTTTTACAAGGTCTTTATAGAGCCGCGGAAATTCGTAGAACTGCACGGTGATGGGGTTTTTGCTGGTCATCGGGGTGGTCAGGCCGTACGTGGGCAAAGATTCCTCTTTCTGGAAGGTGCCGAAGAGTCGGTCCCAGACAATCAGAATGCCGCCGAAGTTCTTATCGATATATTGCTTATCACTGCCGTGATGAACCCGATGGTGCGATGGGGTGTTCAGGAACCATTCCAGGGGTCCGAGCTTGCCGATCATCTCGTTGTGAATCCAGAATTGGTAGGCTTGTACCAAGATTTCAGCGGCGAAGATCAGGATTGGGTTGAAGCCCATCAATACCAGCGGCAGATGGAAGAGTATGGATACCATCGGGTCAAACAGGCTAAAACGGAACGCGGTGGCGGTATTATAAACGCCCGAACTGTGATGGACGGAATGTGCCAGCCAGAATAGGCGGATCCGGTGGATCGCGTAGTGTTCGATGTAGTACGTCAGGTCGGCAAGTAAAAGTACCAGCAGAGCACTGTAACCATTCACGGGGATTTTCCACGGGATCAACTCGTAGATGTTGAAGTAGAGGTACACCGCCCCGCCAAAGACCGTAAATTCCAACAAGTAGTACGGCACTTGCGTAAAGAGGCTTGAGAGTGTTTCCAGAAATCGTTCACCGGTAAAGCGTCGGGTGATCAGTTCGTTCAGCAACTCTAAGGTCAGGAACAGCACGGCGAACACTAAGACCCAGTCGTATATGTTGAACGACATGAATTCGATATATTCAAGCCAGTTAGCGTTAGTCATCAGCGTTCTCCGCTTATTTCAGGGCGAGAAATGTGATCTGGCTTTCCGGTTGAAAGTCAGGATCAAGTTGATAAATTTCGTAATCTGTCTGTAAACGCAGAGGTCCGGGCAGCGTTTCTGCCTGCTGCCACCCGTCGAGTACACTGATACGTGGCAGCTTGAGATAACGCCCGGCCGCTAAGGTGACAACCGAAGGATATTGGCGATTTCCGGCATGTATAAACCCTAAGGTGAGTTGTACGGTTGAGCGTTGGTTGTCGTAGTTGTGATAGACCGCATACACCTGTTGATTGTGTAGCGGCAGATCAGCGGCCAGAGCCGAGTTGGCAAAGTCCAGCCAGTGTTGATCGATCTGACTGTTCAGGTGTGTACTGAGATCCAGTGTGCGTGTGATCCCGCCGACTTTTCGGGTGTAGAGTTTGACGGTTTCGTAACGTTTTACCGCTGTGTGTGTTGTCGACGAATCTGGGACACTGGGACGCTGGTTGGCGAATAGGTTTTTGCCGTTTGCATCAAAGGGTAGTGATTGCCAGAAAAGGAAACCAAACATACCCAGCATGGACATGCCATAGAGGATACGCAGGGCGATATTGCGTTTTGGTAATGCCATGTTTTCAGATCTCCCAATAAAAGCAGGACAGTGCGACAACCAGCCAGAGCAGAAGCGTGATCCAGTAGGCAACAGGCTCTTCGCTACGGTGGAACTCTCGGTGTAACCAGCTTTTTCCGGAGAACAGGTCGTATGTCACCCAGAGCAGTAAGACGATTCCAAGTATGGCTGTCCAGCTCATCATTCAGTCGCCTCTTTAGCTGATTTTAAAGACCGAACCAGCTGCTCTGCCGCCTGACGCGCTGGCATACGATAGATATCGGTCATTGCTAGAGGAGAGAGGGAGTCAAGATTAAAGTAGAGGGATACCAGTCCAAATGAAACTGCGGCCACGTCTTGCACACTGGCTTGCGGATAGTCATTTTTGAGAATAGCGGTGATTGTCGCGGAGAAATGCTGCATCCAGTTTTGCATTTTCTTTTGCAGTACGGGGTCGCGTCCCGCTGCGAAGATAAGCGATTCGATCACCAGTATGAAAGCGGAGTCACTGTGATATTCATTAAACAGGCCGTTCAGTAGATAGTCGCATCCATGTTGCGGCGGCATATAGGCAAGAAACTCATCCCATTGAGCGTTGGACTGGTCGATAACCCGGTCTGCCAACATGGCAACCAGTTCATCCCGATTACCCACAAAATGTCGGACGAGGCTGCGTTTGAGGCCCGCTTCTTCCGCAATGCGCTCCAGTGTGCTGCCTTCTAATCCAAAGCGCGAAACGCAGCGTTGGAAAGCCAGCAAAATCTCTTCTGTCCGTTCCTCTTTCTTACTTGGGCGTCCCATATCTCTACTCAGTACTATATTGTCAGTTTTGACAGTTTATCGTGGGGTGTTGTTTTTTGTCAATGGTGACAATATATGATTGTGGCTTCTGATATAGCGTTCTCAGGGTGGTGCTATCTTGCTCGGTAGCGGTGAGATGGCAGCATAAGTAAGGGAAATCTATGTGCCGAAATGATATGTTACTCACTAGTGATAAAAGGGTAGCAACGTGTGGTCTTTACTCTTTTAAAGGCATTTGATCGATCTTGAGCGGGTTTTCAGCAAAAGATTCCGTATGCGTTATAATTCTGCGGAACTATTTATCGATCATTTAATAATCTCTGTATTTAGGTAACTTGCCGCTGTATGGCTGATTTAAAAAGGACTTTACAACCAGGGCGATGGCTTGATCTAAAGCGGTTGTTCGGTTTAATCATCTGCTTGCCGATGCTTGTTGCGCCGTTATCGGCCGCTACACTTGCCGTGCTGTATCCAGAAGCCCCCCCACCGTATAAACAAGTCTTTGATCAGATTGTCGATGGCATTGATGAACGTCATGCTGACCGTTTGATCCGATATCCATTAGAAACCCGCTATAACCCTGAACAGGTGTTGGCCCAGCTTGATCGTGATCAGGTTGATATGGTGATTACGCTGGGAAGACGGGGGTATTCGCTGATCAATGATATTAATGGCCATTACCCGTTTGTCAGTGGCGCTTTACCCCTCACCCCCAATGGCACACTTTCTGGTGTCAGTCTGATTACCGATCCCGATAACCTTTTCAGTCAATTAAACGTTCTTTCCCCGGTAACCAAACGTGTATTTGTTTTATATACGGCTAAGTCTCGCTGGATGGTGGAATTAGCGAAAGTATCAGCGAAGAAGAAAGGTCTGGAGCTTTGGGCGTATGAGGTTAATACGTTGTCTGACGCCGTCAGGAAATACGAAGAAGTGTTGGACAATGCGCGCAATGGGTCGGACGCCATTTGGTTACCTCTCGACAAAGTAACGGCGAACGAGACTGTTATTTTGCCGATGTTGCTGCGCGAAGCTTGGGATCGTCGTCTGGTGATGTTTTCGAGTAAACCGTCCCACGTGAAGCGTGGAGCGTTGTTTTCTATTTATCCGAATAATCAACAGTCAGGTGAACGTCTGGCTGAGATGGTAAAAGAGCTATTCAGTGGGAAGACGATGCCGGGTGTGGAACCATCCCGCTCACTGCATTTGGGGGTGAATCTGCGTACCGCTGTGCACTTAGGAATGGAATACAGCCCTACGTTGACCCGCTCTTTTTACCGAACGTTTCCTCAACCTTGATGTTTAGGTAGTGACCGTGCTTTTTGTTGGTAATCAAAATAGTCTGCGAAAACAGTTGCTCACGTTCTTGATGGTGTCGATTGCTCTGCTCTCGCTCACCAGCTCGATTGTGGCCGCATGGATTGCTGTGAATCAGTCACGTCAGGTGCTTGAACATCACTCTTTGCAGATCGCTGGGAATCTGGCTCATCAGAGTTTGCTCTCGTTGATTACCGAGAGTAAAGAGAATGCAGATCAGGCGCTTGATCAGGCGATGGCGTTTAACGATGTCTCCGGTGTGGCAATCTTCACCGAACGGATGTTGCTTCTGCAGCAACGTGGAGAGATCAATTGGGACACGGATCAACTTAAGGATTGGTTCGCACATCCTGTGCCGGTGCTCGCTGCAGACAATCGTGATCATTGGATCATCACGTCTCCTGTCTTTCTGCGTGAAGAGCAAGATGATTACGATGAGTTTGAGCTCAGTGGCAGTCAGGAAGAGTTGATGGGATATGTGATGCTGAACGTATCCAAAGATTCGCTACAGACGCTGACTACCAATCTGTTCAGCTATAACCTGATGATTGGTCTTGGCTTCGCGACCCTGTTGGTCTGGCTGCAAAGTGTAGGTTTAAAACGTATTACCCGGCCTTTGCTGAATTTGTCGCAGAGTATGAATGAGGCAAGGACATCGGGAGAGCATAACTACGCGAATGTTGAAGGCCCCATGGAAGTGCGTCAGATGGCGGAAAGTTATAACGCCATGATGCAGGTGTTGGAGCAGCAGGAAGATAAGCTGGTGAAGCTCAACAGTGGGCTGGAAACCGAGGTGGCGATCCGTACCAAAGAGCTGACTCATGCCCGCGACACCGCGTTAGTTGCTGTGCGTACCCAGTCTGAATTTTTAGCCAATATCAGTCATGAGCTGCGCACACCGCTGCAAGCTACGATGGGATATATCGAGCTGGTGATTGAAGAGCTGGAAGATGAGGCGATGGATGAGCCGGTGGAAGATCTGCGCGAAGCTATGCGCGCGTCTACCCGGTTGTTGGCATTAATCAATATGATCCTTGATTTGGCTAAGTGCGAGTCGGGCAAGATGGAACTGATGCCTCAAGAGATCAGCTTGCACACGCTGACGCAGGAAACAGAGTCTGTTATCCGTCCGTTGGCGTCTAAGCGACAGAATGCGTTCAAAGTCTATCTGCCAGCAGAAGATCATTTGCTGCAGGTTGATACAGAGAAGGCTCAGCAGGTGCTTCTAAACCTGCTTTCTAATGCCTGTAAATTCACAGAGCAGGGCACCGTTTTGCTGTCGGCTTCTGTGGAAGATGGATTTGTTATCTGGCAGGTATCAGATACAGGTATTGGTATACCGAAAGAGCAGCAAGGGCTGATCTTCGACAAATTCCGACAAATCGACGGTAGTGTAAAACGGAAATATGGTGGCACGGGATTAGGGCTGGCAATTTCTAAGCATTTTACGG
Source organism: Pontibacterium sinense (assembly GCF_015209595.1). Lineage (GTDB taxonomy): Bacteria > Pseudomonadota > Gammaproteobacteria > Pseudomonadales > Balneatricaceae > Pontibacterium > Pontibacterium sinense. The sequence continues at coordinate 88,951 of NZ_JADEYS010000021.1, forward strand.
AGATGATGGGTGGTACGCTGGATGTGTTCAGTGAAACCGGTCAGGGCACCACATTTATTTTTAGGCTACCACTGGTAGCCCCCGCAGACACTGTTGATCAGACATCAGAGAATCTGCTCTCCAAGAAACTAAGCAGTACAGACCTGGAAAAATTATGATGCATAAAAAGTTGTCTTTTCTAGCTCTGACCTCAACTATCTGGACCGCAGCAGTGATGGCTGACGGTAACAATCAGTTCACGGATGGCGATGAGTTTGCAGATTTCTACGGTCAGGATGAGCTTGTTAGTATTGCAACAGGCACCAGTACGCCCATCAGTAAAGCACCTTCTGTTGCCAGTGTAATCTCGAGTAAACAGATAGAAGCGATGGGAGCAACCCACCTCGACGAAGTCTTGGAACGAATCCCTGGTTTACACGTGATGCGGTCAGATTTAAGTCGTTTGGACCCTGTGTATTCAGTACGCGGGATTCAAACAGGCTTTAATCCTCAGATACTTGTCTTGCTGAATGGTACTGAGATAAAACAGTTGGTGACAGGAGGTCTCGCGACAACTTTCCGCATGCCTGTGAATAACATCAGTCGTATTGAAGTGATACGCGGGCCTGGTTCTGCAGTATATGGCGCGGACGCGTATAGCGGTGTTATTAACATTATTACTAAATCTGTTGATGAGAATCTAAACGGTTCATTCGGAATCCGCGCAGGTCGCTTCGGTAGTAGTGATGTTTGGGCACAAAAAGGTTATCAAAACGATGATTTCGCTGTTTCATTCTCATTCGAAAATTTGCGGACAGATGGTGATGATTCGCGCATCGTAGAGCGTGATTTACAAACTATCAATGATACTGTCTTTGGGACAAATGCATCTCAGGCCCCAGGTTCGCTGAACACGCAGCAAGATATTACCAATTTACACTTAGACTTTGAGTTTTCTAATTGGAGATTAGAAAACTGGTATTGGGAACAAGATCACGGTGGGCTTGGCCAAGGTGGGGCTCAGGCACTTGATAATATTGGTTATCAAGATGCAAATCAGTTCCTTACTAAGTTAAGTTACAAAACAGATTTGGGTGAAACTTTTCGGATAGAGACTGATTTGTCATTCTTACGAACCGATATTGATACTCATTTTGTATTATTTCCTGCTGGTGCCGCTCTGCCGATTGGCTCTGATGGGAATGCATTCTCATCGCCTTCAGCAGGTGTAGTAAGGTTTCCTGACGGGTATATAGGAAAGCCTAGATCTATTAGTGAGACAACGAAGTACGAGTTAGCTGGGTTATATACCGGATTCTCTGAGCATCAGATACGGATTGCATCAGGGTGGACTTATAATCAAGCTGAAACAGCTGAGCTGAAGAATTTTGGTCCAGGTGTAATTGACGGTACAGAAGGATCTGTTGATGGGACATTGACTAATGTTGCTGGGACTAAGGATATTTACTTGCAGGATCAGGAGCGAACAGCCTACTTTGTATCAATACAAGATCAATGGCAGTTAAATAATGATTGGTCTTTTACCGGTGGATTACGTTGGGATCACTTTTCTGATTTTGGTAGTACCATCAATCCACGTTTAGCCCTCGTGTGGGAAACGTCCCATGATTTAACGACCAAGCTGTTATATGGTGAGGCATTCAGAGCACCATCATTCAGTGAACAGCATCTGATAAATAATCCTTCCGCTTTAGGTAATCCTGATCTTCATCCAGAAGAGATAGAAACGTTCGAATTGGCGTTTGACTACAGACCTACCTTCGAAACAGATTTGAAACTGAGTTTGTATAGTTACAAAGCAACAGACCTAATTGCCACTGTGGCAGAAGGCAGCACGCTTAAATATCAGAATGCACGCAATCAAGACGGGTATGGCGCGGAGCTTGAATTCGATTGGAGAGCGACTAAACAGCTTACGCTGTTTGCTAATTATGCATATCAACACTCCGAAGATTCCGATACTGGTATGGCCGTTCCTGATGCGCCAAAACATTCCACTTATCTTGATCTGCAATATCGCCTGAATCAAAACTGGAGTAGCTCTTTACAGCATTATTGGATTGGAAATCGTACTCGAAATTCTGGAGATTCTCGCGATAAAGTCGATGATTATCATTGGGTTAACGCAAAATTAACACGCAGCTTTGATAATAAGAGATTGAAGTTCTCAATAATGGTGAAAAACCTTTTTGATACAGATGCGAGAGAACCTTCAAGCGCAAGTATTCCTGGGGATTATCCACTCGAAGGAAGGAGTGTAATAGGAGAGCTGCGGTATAAGTTCTGATTACAATGCAGTTCTCTAGGATCCTTGAATGAAAGAGTTTGCTGAATAGCCTATGAAAAAAGTAGAAGAAAAGAAAAGGGGAGATGCGTTTTGCCAACGAATCTCAACTGCCGTTTGGAAAGAGGTTCCAGATTCAGATAACCCGTTTCAGATCGCTGAGGCGCGCTGTCACGGATATGAACACTTAGCTCTCGTAAACAATGGTAGTTTCTCTGATGTTTTGTTCCTGCTTATGAAGGGGGAGCTTCCAAATCCAGAGCAAAGTCTTTTGTTTGATAAACTACTAATTAGCATTATTCACCCAGGACCAAGGCATAACGCTAGTCGCGCTGCAATGAACGCGGCGGTTACAAAAACAAATGTGAGCCATGTTATCCCTCTAGCATTGAATGTATTTAGTGGAGAGTTCCTAGGAAGCCATGAAGTCTTCAATTGTATGAAGTATCTGGAACGAAATATAAAGCTAATTCCTTCCGACGTTGCTGCGGATGCATTTAAAAGACTTTTGGACGTTGAGGGTGATAAAAATCCTGCACCTGGGTTTGGCACTGTTTATGGCGACAAAGACCCCTATAGTCAGAAGCTTGCCGATAATATTTCCAGTACCTGTGAAACGGGTAAATATTTTTCGTGGGCCTGTTTATTCGCTAATGCTCTATCCGAGGAGAATTGCGGCTGGAGGATGACTGGCCTTTTTGCCGCGGGTATGAAGGATTTAGGATTCACGCCTTATGAAGGGGAAATGATCTTTCAGATAGGCAGTGCTCCTGGTATCGCGGCACAGGCTGCTGAAAAATTTGGACGCCCTATAACAGATATGCCTTTTATCCCGGAGGAAAATTATGTCATCGAATGATGTACTTGATGTTGATAATTTGTGGGACAGGAATCGTAATCGTATATCCAGCAATAAAGGTGGTTGGAGAATAGGAGAAGCGGTTTACAATCAGGGATACTCGCAGTTAGAGGATTTGGTGGGGCATACGTCTTATTTTCAGGTAATGTTGCTAAACGTTACAGGCCGCCTACCAGATATAAGGCTGGCGAAATGGCTAGAAAATACTTTCAGTTGTGCCAGCTGGCCGGACTCTCGTATCTGGTGTAACCAAATGGGTGCACTAGCGGGTAGTTCAAAGTCGACGGCTGTTGCTGGAACAGTTGCAGGAGTTCTCGCTTCTGACTCGGTTATCTATGGTCCAGGAGTAATGGATCATTGCATGGAATTCATTGGTAACGCCCTTAAAGAATACAAGAATGGGAAAACCGTCCAGCAAATTGTTGATGAACAGTTTGGCCGTAAGAGCAGCGTTCCAGGTTATGCCAGACCAATTGCAAAAGGTGATGAACGTGTGGTTGCAATGCAGCGCGTCAGTTCTGATCTTGAGTTTGTAGTTGGAGAGCATGAAGCGTTAGCAATGAAGATCAATGAATACCTTAGTGAAAACCATGATGAATGTATCAATGTCGGTGGGTATATGGTGGCATTTCTAAGTGATCATGGTTTTAGTGCAACTGAGGTCAAACGGATGACTACGCTTATTGTTGTTGCAGGTGTTCAGGCTTGTCACGCTGAAACATATGACAAACCTGCAGGAACATACTTACCGATGAGGTGTGATGATATTAACTATGTCGGCGTTGAGGATCGAGACCTGCCGTAGTGGCCCGACATAGAGTCGGTTGTGATAAGCTATTTACTGGTGGATAGCCCTTTGATTCTTTCCCCCATAGGCGGTATTTCTTCAGGATCAATTCGAAGATCGATGATAGTGGGGGCGTTTTTACTAAAAAGCCTGTCAAAATCGAGCTCATCGAGCTGTCTCGGGGTTTCAATTGCCAAGCCTTCAATACCCAGAGCGTTAGCGAGCGCTGCATAGTTAATTGATGGCAGTGTAAAGCCTGTCTCCTCCGCTCTTCCGAGACGTTGTCCGTGTTTCACCATTCCTAAGGCAGTATCGTTAAGGATCATCATCACAAGTGGTACTTTTTGCTGGATGGCGACGGTAATTTCTTGCCCTGCCATCAGGTAACTACCATCTCCTGTGATACACAGATGAGGGGATGCAGGGTTGCTTACACAGGAGCCTACTGATGCTCCGATTGCCCAAGTCATAGAGCCATAAGCCATAGCGATGCGAAACAATCCTTGGGTGTTTGCGCGCTGCATATAATGGATCGACCAAGCCCAGGCGTTTCCCGCATCTATAAATATACGTGTATCTTCAGGAAGGTTTCGCCCTAAAGAGTGGAACGCTCGTTGCGGTTTCAATGGCACCGCGTTGCTGTTTGCGGCGGACTGCAACGGGGCACTCAATAGGGGCTGATCTACAACGGTAGCGGTTAAATCCTGCCAACGTTTACCTTGGGCTCGCAAGATGGCGGCTGATGTCGTGAGCTGACCAATAATGTCGCTCAATACGCCGCAGATATGCAGGTGAGCGTTTGGTGTACGTGAAAACGCAGTTATGGAGTCGTCGATATGGATCAGTTTCGGGCTGAGGAGGTCAGGGCACCAGCTGCTGGTACCGAGCTCGCCTATTTGGGTTCCTAGTGCCAACACCATGTCATACTTTTGATCCATGACCAGTGAGCGCGCTTTTTGGTGGCCGGATAAGCCAAATACGCCACAGTAACGCGGATGGGTTTCGTCGACCCAGCGTTTTCCGGTCGGATCTGAAACGATTGCTGCATTGATTTGCTCGGCAAACTGAATTAACTGATTTTCTTCCAGCTTGCAGTTTTCCCCGACGAATAAAAGAATACGTTCCGCAGTACCGATTTCCGATTTGAGTTGCTCAAGTGCTGAGGGGGTGGATACCCCCACTGTTTGTTCAAAGAGGCTGCTATTTACATCGGGAATAACGGGCAGCGGGGTGTTTACGATGTCCGCTGGAAGGCTCAAGTGCACAGGGCCTTTCGGTGGTGTGTTAGCGGTCATAAACGCGTTAATCAACTTATTTTCAAGTTGATCTGTATGTGAAACTAACGTGCTGTATTTTGTACAGTGTTTGAACATACCTACGACATCGATCGCGGAACAAGAGCTATCCTGCAACGCTTTTTTCCCAAACTTAGCCATTGGTGTTTGGGCGGTAATGACCAGCATGGGTAAGTTCTCTTCCCACGCATTTGCAACGCCGGTGATTAGGTTTGTTGCCCCAGGCCCGGTGGTTGAACAACAAACGCCAAAACGACCCGTTTCGCGGATATGACCGTCAACCATAAAGGCGGCACCCGTTTCATGGCGTGACACAACCATTTTTAGGTGGATATCTCGGCGCTCTGCACGGGCGACGGCATCAAAAAACGGTTCGATAGACCCACCAGGAACCCCAAAAACATGTGAGACGCCCATGCCTTTCAGGTAATCAACAATAAGATCACCATAGGTAAAAGGCGCGGTCAGGTTTTTAGGAACATCTGTGTCCGTTTCACTGCCATGTGTATGGGTGGGTTGGGTGTCCATTGTGTTGAATTCCATTTATTAAGAATAAAACCAAACAGAACAGCCACAAACAGCACAACCAATGAACCAATCCCAGGTCATTAGTGCTGATCGCAACAGGGTTCTGAGGATTAAGCGCTGCTATTCATCTGATCCGTCCTGGGTTTGCATGGCTACTTCCTGTAGTGAATGAGAAACGTCGGGTGCGACTTTTTGTCCAAAGAGCTCAGAAAGCGGTTTCGGTTTCCCGAGGTAATAGCCCTGAGCATACTCGACTTGTATTTCGCGTAACAGATCGAGGGTATCCTTATCTTCCACAAATTCGGCGACCGTTTTCTTGCCCAGTGCAAAGGCAACTTCCCGAATGGATTTTACCAATGCTCGGTCGATACTGCTGTTGGTGAGTTCTTTCACAAAAGAACCGTCAATCTTGACTGTCTCTGCGGGTAAGTTTTTCAAGTATGAGAAGGTGCTGAAGCCGGTACCAAAGTCATCAATGGAAAAGGCGCAGCCCATCTCTGACAGTTGTTCCACCATATGCTGTGTTGCACTCAGATTGGAGAGGCTGGCACTTTCGGTTAGCTCAAAGATGACTCTATGGGCCTCAACTCCGTACTGTGTCAGCTTCTCTTGCACCAGCGGCACTAAACGTTCATTACGAAATGCTTGTGCTGACAGGTTGATCGCGACTTTTTGCAACTCAGGATAGCTAGAGAGCGAACGGATCGCTTTGCTGATCACGTGTTGATCGAGTAAGGAGATATCTTCAAAGCGCTCCAACGCAGGGATAAAGTCACCCGGATAGATGACCTTATTGTCGACCACCAGGCGCACCAGTGCTTCGTAATAGGCGATCTGATTCGTTGGAATATGGTAAATCGGCTGGAAGTGCAGGATCAGATTATCCTGAGTGATCGCCTGCTGTACGGCATGCAACCACTGCATACTGGATTTGACATCGTCACTCTCTTTGTCCTGCTCGGTATAACTGTGTACATAATTGCGGCCGTTGCGTTTAGCGACGTAGAGCGCGATATCGGCTTGTTGAAGGTAGAGCTGTGCGTTGTCTGTTGAACCGTCGATCAGACACATACCAATACTGCAGCTGATTTTGTAGATCTGGTCGCCGAAGGTGTATTGATCCATGGCGACCAGTTCACATAAGCTTTCAGCGATGTAGCGGGCTTGATCCAGATCGGTATCCATCAAAATGACGGTAAATTCATCGCCACCAATACGGCAGAGACGATCAGTATCACGCAGACGGTGTCGCAACTTTCCGGCTACGTCTTCTAATACGTAGTCACCCTGGTTGTGGCCCTGAGTGTCGTTGATCGCTTTAAAGTGATCCAGATCGATATAGAGCAGTGTGTGCACCGAGCCGGTACTTCGGGCCATGGCAGCAGTACGGGCGAGCTCTGTATCAAAGAAGTGTCTGTTATACAGGCCTGTTAGCGAGTCGTGCATCGCCAGATGTTCCAGCCGTTGTTCAGCAAGTTTGCGGGCGGAGATGTCATCGATCGACACGGAAATCGCGATCATATCGTTATCACGAATAATACGATTCAGGCGTGCTTCGACCCAAGCTCCCTGGCTGAACTGGCTGCTGAGTTTAAACTCCAACCGCGTACGGATACATTTGCGCTGGATAATCTCGTTGGTCGCATGCTCGACCTCATTCGAAAACGTGTGGCCTTCACGGCAGGCAAAACCAGAGAGCTTCTGTCCCAGCGTCTCTTGTTCGGTCAGGCCGGTCATCTGTTTCCAGGCTTGGTTTAAGAATACGATCTGACCGTTGGAATCGAGTTCCAACACCGCGGTAGTCAGGTTGTTTAGAATGCGTTTGTGTTCGCGAGCCTGATTATCGAGTGCATTTTCGTTTTGGCGCAGAGATTCGATGGTTTGGGCGAACTGCTCGTTACTGACCAGAAAGTCCTCGCGGCGGGATGCAATCTCGCACACTTTACGTAACTGGGCATTGCGGAAGGGCTTGCTGATAAAGTCCGAAGCGCCTTTGAGCATCAATTCTTCGGCAAGATCCATCGTGCCATGTGCCGTCATGATTACGATCGTCTGATCGGGTTTCTCATCGAGGATTTTTTCCATCACCTCTGGACCCGACATGCCCGGTAGCATCACATCCAGCAGGATGATTGGATGTCTTTTCTGTCGCCAGAGTTCTAATCCGCTAGGACCGTCTTCTGCTATATCGACTTCAAAGCGGCCACGCAAAATACGTTGTATCAGTGTTGACGTGTCTTCTGAATCCTCAATGGCCAGAATATTTGCATGACGATACTGATGAGATTCAGTGAGCGATACGTTTAACAGCTCTTTGAGTTGTTCGTGCTGGGTATAAGGTATCAGGTGATCGATGTCGAATTCACGCGCGGTGGTTTCGGCAATCCGTTTACACCAAGTGGAGGCGACGATGATAAAAGGAGTAAGTTCGCTGCAACTGAACACGCCGGAACGGACCATGCGTGCAAGACGCCAGCCATCCAGTCCGTCGATATAGATATCGCTGACAACACAGCGGATATCCTGTGTCTTTAACAGCCCAGCGGCCATTGCACCGCTATCTGCCTCAATAACACTGTATTGAGTGTTTGCGGCGATAAAGCGCGCTAGATGTGAACGTTGCTCTTCGTTGCCATTCACCAGCAACAGATATGGTGAGCCAGTCATCCTGTGACATCCTAAAAAAACTAAAGACAGACACCCGTCTTGGTCAGACAACCGAGAGTCATGTTTTCACCCTGTAGTGTATGAGCATACCACTAAAAACGTGAAGATTTTTGCCTTCGAATTCAAGCTATTTAGGTACAACTTTGCTAAAGGAACATAACCAAGCCCAGATTAACAAAAAAAATCAAAAATGGTAATCACTGCGTTTGAAACCGTTGTTTGAATCTTGTGCTGTTGTATAGCAAGTTCCCTCTGACCAGAGAGTTAGTGCGAGGAAATATAGGCAGGATTTGTTCGTTTTGCGAATAACTGCTAAAAAAACCGGTGCGCGCAGCGCGTGCACCGGCAAAAAGGTAACGTGATGATGTGAACCTAGGCTTTACCGACCGGAAGCACGTAGGTTCTGTACCGTAAAGGTACGCTGTGGGCTTAGCTTAGGATCAAGTTGGCCCTTGAACTGGCCGGTCGTACAGTGTGTTGCCTGCATATCAACCATAGAGAACGCATCATCAATCGATACGCCGCTGCCTTTGTTTGCTGGCAGGTGGTGATCTGGATGCGACTGTCCAATGGTGAATACTTTCCACAAATCGCCTTTGCGGTCATAAGCATTGGTACGCGGTACTGCGTAAGTTTGTGCATCGATGAAGTGAACGCGCTTGCTCAGCGGATGGTTAGTATCGACCGGGATAGATTCCACCTCATACACTTTACGTAGCTGCCAGCTGACATTCGGGAAACAGCCGCCTTTACCCGTGAAACTCACCACCTGATAACCTTCGTCATCCTTATGGGTCTCAGCGTCCAGTGGCTGATCATTGTGGTTGTAGTAAGGCATCAGCAAGTGGCGGGTACCTTTATACGACCAGTTCATGTCGCTGATACGGCCGTTGTAGCCCTCGAAATCCTCGATCATCAGATCGGAACCCAGGAATGCATCGGTGACCTGACCCGTGGACAGACGGCGTACACGGCGCTGGAAGCCCAGATACAGGTACGCATTGTCGCGTTTGAGATCATCCTCGTAGCGGTGGATCAGCAGCTGCGTGTTTTTCACATCAAACGGCTCTAATACACGTACGTAGATGCCCCGGAACAAGTTCGATGGGTTCTGGGCAACATCCGGCTGCGGATCGTGGCGCACACGGTGCTTATAGTTCAGGAAGTGGAAGTTGAACTTGATGTTTCGCTCGATTTTACCGGAATTCATATCGCGGAATTTCCAGTAGAACGGATACACCGCCCCAGTATCACCCCAGTTGTAACCGTACTTGTAGTTCCACGCCAGCTTTTCACCGGCACGGGGGTCATCCATTTTTGGATCTTCCGGGAACGGACGACCCGCCACAAAACCGTTGATCTGACCGGGTTCATCGCCCAGTGTGGTGGTGTTCAGGTTTTTGCGTGAAGCTTCGACATAGTTTTCGTGCAGATCAAACGAGGTGGTTTCACCGATACGTATCTCGTAATCCCCGTTTTTAATGAACTGATACATCGCTGGGTCAAGTGCGTCTTTAACTGTATCAACGTTGGCGCTATTAATCGTCATGCCAGCGGTCAGGCCAGCCACCTCAGGTGCGCCATTTTTATAGGGGTAGAAGGAGTTTTCGACATCCTCCAGAGTGGCCGCCATTACAGGGCCAGAGAGTGCAACTGCGACAGCTGCGCTGAGCATTTTCTTAAACATTTTATTATCCTTTTCTTTCTTATTCTGAGCTGCTTAAAAGCGATACTGAATAGACAATTGGTATTCATCTTCTTCATTAGCCATACCCAGGATGCCGGTTTTAAAGCGTCCGGTTGGCTCAAATCCACCCAGACCAGCTGA